>DASZCS010000013.1:0-168913 GCA_035942855.1 Pyrinomonadaceae bacterium
CCGGACACCAAGCATTCATCGTTTAAGGCTAGGACTACCGGGGTATCTAATCCCGTTCGCTCCCCTAGCTTTCGCGCCTCAGCGTCAGTGTCGGCCCAGCAACCCGCCTTCGCCGCAGGTGTTCCTCTTGATATCTACGCATTTCACCGCTACACCAAGAATTCCAGTTGCCCCTTCCGCACTCTAGCACGACAGTATCACTTGACCGTTCTGAGTTGAGCTCAGAGATTTCACAAGTGACTTGTCGCGCCGCCTACGCGCCCTTTACGCCCAGTAAATCCGAACAACGCTTGCTCCCCCCGTATTACCGCGGCTGCTGGCACGGAGTTAGCCGGAGCTTACAAATGGTACCGTCATCGTTTAGGGTATTATCCTAAACTTATTCTTCCCATTCTTGTGAAGTTTACACTCCGAAAAGCTTCATCCTTCACGCGGCGTTGCTGGGTCAGGCTTTCGCCCATTGCCCAAAATTCCCGACTGCTGCCTCCCGTAGGAGTCTGACCCGTATGTCAGTGTCAGTGTGACCGACCGCCCTCTCAGGCCGGTTACAGATCGTCGCCTTGGTAGGCCATTACCCTACCAACTAGCTAATCTGCCGCGGGCTTCTCTTCAGGCGCGAGGTCTTGCGATCCCCCGCTTTAACAACTGTCTCGATGTCGAGCCGCTGCATTATGCGGTATTAGCAGCCGTTTCCGGCTGTTGTTCCCCACCCGAAGGTAAATTACCCACGTGTTACTCACCCGTGCGCCACTTTCCCCTCCCCGAAGGGAGGTTCTCGTTCGACTTGCATGTCTGAGGCACGCCGCCAGCGTTGATTCTGAGCCAGGATCAAACTCTCGTTAAGAATTTGTATCTCTGGAACATTATCTTCTACTGGTAAAAGTATCCGATAATGACTCTTCTCGAGTTTTATCTGCGCCGAGCCTAAGCTCAGGCGCTCCAACTCTCAAAGGTTATTAACATGGACACGCTCTATCTAGTTTTCAAAGATCGGTTTCTCAATTTCCGAATCCATACTTAGTTGCGCATGGACTCAATTCCGTTGCCCCACAGACGAAAATTTTTCGTCTCAAGCAAACCGCAACCTTACGTGATTGCGTTCAACTTGTCAAGCGGGCCTGCCTTAGACGGCTACAACTCTTTCCGAGTTGCTTCGACCGGACGACTTTTTGCGCCGACGAAACAACCGCCCTTCTTCCCAAACATCTCCGGGAAAGAGAAGCGGCTGTTGACCAACGCATCCTGTTGTCGCTTGGAATGTCAATTGCCGTGTTTCAGGCGAATGGGCATTATAGACAGAATCTTTTATTTGTCAACACCCTCTAGCAAAAAAATTTCAGACTACCAATTTTCGTCCGCGCGCCTCGCTTGAGAAGCGACGGAAAACGGCGCTCAACTACTTCTTTTTCTGACTTTTCGGCAGTGTCCCCTGCGCATCGACACGCAGATTTCCCCTGTCGTCTCGATAAACTTTATAGCGCACGTCAACCAACTGGCCGTTATCATCAGCCTTGACCGTAAAAAACTTCTCCCCGTTGTTGTTCTCGACTCGGAGCGGCAGCCGCCCGTGCAGGTCGGGGCTACGATAGGCCGTGTAGTGTTCTTGCCTGCTCTTGTCGTAGCCGAGCACGAAGATGCGGTCAAAGTCCGGCTCATCCAGCGAACTTGGCTTATCGTAACTGCTCTTTTCCAATATCACCCAACTTCCCGCCTGCACTTCTTTCGCCGCGTCCTTGTCTTTCGGCGCGGACTGGCCTGCGTCGGCCGTTTCGTCAAGCCTCTGCCAGGCGACGAACTCGCGCCCCGTGCGATAAAAGATAATGTCGCTTGGCACGGTCAATTCAACCTGTTTGGCATAGACCCAACCGGCGGGCGCAGGCGAGATGGCTTTCGGGAGTCGAACTTTGTACCAGAGCTCGTTCAACTCCTCAGCTTCCTTCTCCGCGTCGCCCACTTGTTTGCTACGTCCCTGCGTGGCCGCGCCAGCCTTCGGCGCATCGTCGCTCTCCGTCGTCTCCGACGTTTTGGGTTTTGGCACACGCTTCCAACCGACGATCTCGAAATGAGCGCCGCTCTCTAATTTGAGCAGGATGTTATCGGCACTGCTTCGATCTGCTGACGAACGCAGATTCGTGCTAGCGCGGAGTTGTCCTGTGGCCTGAGCGGGGATGTCTTTGTCCTCGGCAGCAACCTGCACTGAACGATCCAGCAAATCCTGCGGCATGATGTTGCGTGCTTCGATCCACCCTTCCGTGTTCTCTGCATCATGCGCGCGGACGCGCAACCAACGCTCGCCGTTCTCGGCCGTCGTCGAATCCAAGATGTCCACAACATCGCCACGCACCACTTCAGATAAGTCGGCCGCCACGACGGCAATCGAACTGCGCACCTGCGCGCGGCGCGCGATGACGACGCCCGTGTCGGTTTTGCTGGCGAGAGTCGTGCAACCGGCGGAGGCTAATGCCACAGCCAATAACAAGAAGAGTAAAAGAGACGGGGAAACTCGACGAGAGTTGGAATCGAGATTTTGGGCGACGCCAGAAATGTTCATGCGAATGATGACAACTACGAAGTCTGCTCTCGGGTTGCGGGGAGATTTCGAATCGGTATTCGAGGCAGAATAAGTTTGAATTTGCGTTCGAACTCGGAAGCTGCGTGCTTCCAAAGTCTGTCTAATTGTAGCCCATCCCGCGCAATAAATCGCGTTGGGCGCGAGTCGGCGCGTCGACCACTCTGATACGCGTCCTGGCTCCGAAGCGTTCCAACTTCAAGCCGAACGTGTTCAGAGCTTCTGTTAAATCGAGCGCGCCTGTGCTCTCAACGTATCGTTTCGACAAATCGCTACCGCCCGCGACGCTATTAAGCGCTGCGATGACAGTTGCATTCCCGTCGGGTCTGTCCGCGCCGGTTCGGCGTTGTCGAAACAGCGTGCGATACACGTCTTCGAGACCGTGCTTGCCGCGACTGTTCCACTTGACGTTAAGATCGTAGAGCGCGGCCACGAGCATCCCCTTGTGATAGACCAAGCTGCCACCGTCGCTCCAGCGGCGCGCGGAGGCTTCGACCAGAGAAAGTCTATCCTGCTCCCTTTGCGCGAGGTAATTATCGTAAGCTCGTGCGAGCGAATCAAGATAGTCTTGAAAAGTTAAGTATCCGAGTTCCACGCTCACGCGCGTCGATTGATAGACGGTGAAGCCTTCGTAGAACCAGGCGTAGTCGCCGCTCAAGTTCAGCGCGTTCGGAATCCAGAGATGAAAAATCTCGTGCGCCAGCGGGACTGACAAACGTGCCAGACCTGCGGCTTTCGAGTTGGCACGTCCCGAAAGAAAGAAGACCGTGCCGCCGCGCGTCTCCGCGCTCCAACGCGAAGCGTCGGCCGTTTGCGGAAAAGGCGCGAGCACGACGAGCGCGCTCCGGCGCGGGATGCTGCCCGTCGTGCGCGCGTGCCGTTCGACAATATCGCGGACGACGGCGGCCACGTCCTGATCTGCGAAAGCCCATTCGCCCGCCGTCGCGTAAGTAAACTTCAAGCCGCCCGCGTTCGCTTGCGTCAGACGCAAATCGCTCCCGACGAAAAAGACTGAAGATTCGGCATCCTCGATCTCAAATTGTCCTTCGCCGTTTCGAGTTTCGAGCGTGGCGACCTTCCAGTCGGGGGGCAGCGTCAGGATCAATTTGGCACGAGTGGCCGGAAGCGGCAGCAGGTCGCCGGGCATCAACACGCCACGCACAGCCGTCAGCCAGGAAGCGTGCGCCGCGTCGTTCGTATTGCGCGGAGCATCGAGTTTGAGTTCGTAACTGATCTTCGTCGCCTCGCGCTCGGCCGCGTATTCGCCGGGAGCGAGTTTGCGCGCGACTACTTCGACGCCCCGTGCGTCTGTCAATGACAAATTTTCGATGCGTTCGCCGAGATTATTCAGCCCCGCGTAGGCGCTGCGAAACGACCAGGACTTCGAGCCCTGCGCCCGCTCCGCCTCGACACGAACGCGCGGAGGCGTCACCGATACGACGCTGATGCGCGCGCTCAGAAACTCTGTCCGCAGAGACTGCGCCCGGGCGTCGAGACTCGCGCACGTCATCAAGAGCAGCACAACGCAAACGAAACACAGGCGCAACCGGAGACTTACGCAGTGCTTTCGTCTTCGTGCGCTTCGAAGCGAGTCGATTTTACGTCGGACGAGCGCGATTCGGTATCGGCCGCTCAGGCCGTCGTGAAGCATACTTTGATTGAGATGGCCGTGCGGGGAGCGGGTTACGAGTTGCGGTAGAGATGTCTTTGACACTTGTGCATGCGAGCGTCTATAGTTCCCCCAACGCTCCCTTTGTTTTCCGACTGTAACACAATGCTCGAAGCAGTGCCCAGCAGCATTAAAATTGGGTCGCCACGCCGCCGCAAAGTTTTCGCGCGCGCGCTGAACAGTCTGCTCCTGTTCCTCGTCTTCTACGGGGCGACGTGCGGACTGGTGCATAGCCATACCGTCTATCGCCCGTCAGACCCGACGCTCGGAACAACTCTCGACAACGCGCGGACAGCCGACCTGGCGAGCAAGCTTTTACCTTCGGGTAAAAACTGCCTGCTCTGCCAGTTTCATCAACAACTCGCGCACGGTCTGCTGCACGCTACGCCTTACGCGCTGCAACCGCCCGCGTATGTCGCCCACGACCTTGCCGCAAACTTCAAAGCCTACTCCGCCCCGCGAACCTTCTCACGCGGACGCGCGCCTCCCTTCACTTCTCTTCTCTAAGTGCATTAACCCTCGAATGCTTCGTCCACACTGACGAAACGCTCGACGCATTAAAGAATCACGGACGCTCAAAGCCTTTTTGCCCTCGCCCCGGTTTCACACAAACCGGACGAGACGCATTTTCCGGCCGAGCGTTCGGCGGCACATGCCGTTCAGAATTGAAGCGAGGCTCCACATGATTTTGCAAAGCATTTATAGATTCACCGCAGCCGCTGCGCTGGCTTTTGCCTTCTGCGCCGCGTCGCTTGCGCAAACACACATCGGCACGGTGCAAGGCACTGTGCGCGACCCCGGCGGCGCGCTCGTCCCCGGCGCGTCAGTCCGCATCGCCGACCCTACAAGCGGCTATCAACAAACGGCGCAGACCGATCCACAGGGCGAGTATAGATTCTTAAACATTCCCTTCCACATCTACACCGTGCGCGTCGAGGCCGCCGGTTTCCAAACCGTCGAAAAATCCATCGACGTGGAGACGGCCATTCCGATCAACGTAGACTTCGCACTCTCGGTCGCCGTCGCGAACGAAACCGTCACCATCACGGAAAACGCTTCGCTCATCGAAGCCGACAAGACTTCTTCCGACACGAACATCTCGCAGACTTTGCTCGAACGCCCGCTCGGCGCGGTTCCCTCGCGCGGCATCGAAGCCATCGTGGCGAGCGCGCCCGGCTTCGCTCCCGACGACAACGGACGCCTCCACCCGCGCGGCTCCGAATCGCAGGTGCAGTACGTCGTCGATGGCATTCCGATCACGGATAACCTCTCGGCCATCTTCGCCACCAGCCTCGACGCGCGCACTTTGCGCACCGTCGAAGTTCTGACCGGCGGTATCTCCGCGGAGTTCGGCGATAAACTCGGCGGCGTCATCAACGTCAACACGCGTTCGGGGCGCGAGACGCCGACGCAAGGCAGCGTCACGCTCTCCGGCGGCAGTTTCTCGACCGGCGAAATCGGCGTCAACTTCTCCACGCGCACCGACAAACTCGGCCTGTTGACCAATCTGTCAACCACCACCTCGCAACGTTTTCTCGACCCGCCGACCATCGAAAATTTTCACAACTTCGGCCGCACCGCTAAAGGCTTCCTGCGCCTCGACTATCAACTCTCGCCGAACGACACGCTGCGCGGCACGTTCCTCGCAGGCGGCACGAATTTTCAAGTGCCCAATCGTCTCGAACAGGAACTGGCCGGACAGGATCAGCGACAGAGACTCCGCGACCACTCGGAGTTCATCACCTACGAGCGCATCTTTTCGCCGAACACCTTCGGCCAGTTCTCTTTCTTCAATCGTTACGGCACGGCGCGTCTGACGAGTAATCCTTCGTCCACGCCCGTCGTTGCCTTTCAAGACCGCACGCTGCAAAACACGGGCGGCATCGCGGCCCTGTCGCTCACACGCGGCGCGCACAACATCAAAATCGGCGGCCAGATCACCGTCACGCCCGTCCGCGAAAATTTCAGTTTCTACCCGACCGCGCCCTTCGAAGACTTCACCGACGAAGACGGCGAAATCGTGCCGAACCCGATCAACTCGTTCAACGCCGCCAACCCTTTCCGCTTCGACGGACGCCGCACCGGGCGCACGTTTAGCGTCTACGTACAGGATCGCTTTTCGCCGTTTCGCAATTTCACGATTGACGCCGGAGTGCGCTACGACAACTACAAGCTGATCATTCAGGAGGACGCACTCAGCCCGCGCATCGGCGTGGCCTATTTCATCCCGCGCACGCAGACGACCCTGCGCGCCTCTTACAATCGCATCTTCCAACCGCCTCCGGCCGAGAATCTACTGCTCGCCAGTTCGGCGGAGGCCGCCGCGCTCTCGCCCCTCGCCGTCTTACAAGATCAAGCGGGTGCGCGCCCGATTCTGCCCGACAAGCAACACGTCTACGAAGTCGGCGCGCAACAGGCGCTCTCCCGTTTCCTGCGCCTGAACCTGACGGTCTATCAAAAGCGCATCATCAATTTCGGCGACAAGGATCAGTTCTTCGACACAGGGATCATCTTCCCCATCACCATCTCTTCCGGCCGCGTGACGGGCGAGGAACTGCGACTTGAAACCGCCGATCTCAGGGGCTTCCGCGCCTTTGCTTCCTACGCCAACGCGCGCGCTTACGGCGTCACGCCGATCAACGGCGGGCTGTTCCTCGGCGAAGCGGTCGAGAGTCTGGATGTGCCCGGCCTCAAGTTTGCCAACGACCACGACCAGCGCAACTCCGCGCAGTTTCAACTCAGCTACAACCACCAGCGCTCAGGCATCTACGCCATGTTCGGCGGCCGCTACGATTCCGGCTACCCGATTGACGTGGAACCCGGCACGACGCTCGAAGATTTCACGGCCGCAGGCTTCGACCCGCGCCTCTACAACGAAATCGACTTCGCGCGCGGGCGCGTCAAACCGCGCACCCTGCTCAATTTCTCCATCGGCGCAGACTTGCTGCGCGAACGACGCGCCTCGCTCAACGTGCAATTCGACGTGCAGAATTTGACCGACACGCTGTTTCTCTACAACTTCGAATCCGTCTTCAGCGGCACGCACGTCGGCTTCCCGCGCCTCTTCAGCGGCCGACTCTCCGTGCGATTCAAGTAAACGATGAAGTAGGAACGATGAAGGATGAACGGAAAACAGGAATCGGAAACAGGAGTCGAAACTAAAACCCGCGCATTTTAGTTACAACTCCTGTTTCCTGTTTTTCGGATTCTATTTCCCGTTTTCTGGATTCCGTCTTCTACTTCATCGTTCATCGTTCCTACTTCATCGCATTCCCTCCCTTTTTCCCGATAAAACTTGGAACTTTACGGGGCGGCCAAACGTCTAAAGTTTTGCTGTCCGGGCAAAAATCAGGTGTGCGGCAGGCCACTCCGGCGGGCAGCGTTGACACTTCTCGCAAGGCATCTATAAAATGCAGCCCTCGCTGGTGAAAACAGCTTCCGGCCTCTACCCGTTTTGAGGTTCAAATCGTGAGTCTCGTAAAGATCATCATCATCACTATTGCGGTCATCCTGTGGATCCTGTTCTTCGGGCGCTTTCTGTTTTAGTCTGACGGCCGAATGACCCTTCCCCATCCAGTACGCTCGCGGCGACACGTCTCCCGACGCGCCGCCCGCTCCAAGTTCCTGTTCTCCACGTTCGCACTCTCTTTCGCCGTCCTTCTCGCCGCACAAGTCCGCGCGCAAACTACGCCACCGACGACGGACGCGCCTGTAGACGATGAGATACTGCGCGTCAATACAGACCTCGTTACCGTCCCGGTCGTCGTCACCGACGGGCGCGGCAGACGACAGGCCAACTTGACGCTTCAGGACTTCGAAGTGCGCCACGGCGAACGCCTCGTCAAACTCGACTATTTCTCCACGGGCGCTGAACGCGTCCGCATGCTTTTCGCGCTCGACACTTCCGGCAGCGCGCGCCAGCACATCGCGCGACAGACCGAGGCCGCGCTCGCCATGTTCACGCGCTTCGGCCGCAACTCGCGCATCGCCGTCCTCGCCTTTGCCGATCAAGCCCAACTCGCGCTTCCCTTCACCGCCGACATCGAACGCGCGCGCACTGCGTTTCAACTCGACGCACGCCCGAACCGCCCGACGGCCATCTTCGACGCCGCCTCGGCAGCCGTCCGCGCCTTTGACGCCGCCGGCAGCGAAGCACGCGAACGCCGCATCGTTCTACTCTTCAGCGACGGGCTGGACACGGCCAGCCGCACACCGCCCGCCTCCGTCGTCGCCGACGCGCGCCTGCGCGGCGTCTCCATCTACGTCATACACTTTCCACTGTTCACGCCGCGCGACGGCCAACTCGTCCTACGCCGCCCTGCCAAAGGGTTTCGTGAACTGGCAGAGCAGACCGGCGGCCACTATTTCCAACTCGGCGACGCACGCGCCGCGCTCGACCCGCGCGCCTCTCACGACCTCGCCCCCATCTTTCGCGCCATCACCGAAGATTTACAAAGCCAATACATCCTCGGCTACTACCTCGACGCCGCAACACGCTCCCATAACAACCAACGCCTTCAAGTGACGCTCACCCCGCAGCACAGACGCCTCCGCGTCCGCCTGCTTCGAGAAAACACAGTGCAAAAAACAGTGACGAGTGACAAGTGACGAGTGACAAGTTAAAAAGAGACGCGAATGGTGAGCGTCAATCGTGAATAGAGAAAATCGGATTGACTCTATTCACCATTGACGATTGACCATTTACCCTTCTTCAACGATTTACGATTCACGATTCACTGTTTTATCTTGTCACCTGTCACTCGTCACTTGTCACTTAAAAATATGATTGAACAGAACGAAGGATTGCGAACAATTCGGCGCGCGCTGTTAAGCGTGTCAGACAAAACGGGGCTGGTGGAGTTTGCGCGTGCGCTCAATGGTTTCGGCATCGAGTTGTTGAGCACGGGCGGGACTGCGAAAACGTTGCGTGAAGCGGGGCTGGACGTGCAGGACGTGTCCGAGGCCACGGGCTTTCCCGAAATGCTCGACGGGCGCGTCAAAACTCTTCACCCGCGCATCCACGGCGGGTTGCTGGCCGTCCGCGATAACGCGGAGCACATGCGCTCCATCGCCGAACACAACATCCAGCCGATAGACATGGTTGTGATCAACCTCTATCCCTTCGAGCAAACTATCGCACGCGCAGGCACGACGCTCGGCGAAGCCATCGAACAGATCGACATCGGCGGCCCTGCCATGGTGCGTTCGGCCGCTAAGAACTACGCGGACGTGGCCGTCGTAACCGCGCCCGAACTCTATGAACGCGTGCTCGGCGAGATGCAGCAGCATGACGGCGCGCTCTCGCTCGCCACGCGCGCCCAACTCGCGCGCCTCGCCTTCATGCGGACGGCCTTCTACGACTCCAAAGTCTTTGCCTATCTGGGCGCGCAGGCCGGGCTGGCGGAAGATGAAGATTGGGCCATCTATCCGCCCGTCGAATCGGTCGTTGACACATTGGAAACTTATGCGGACGTGCTCGCGGGCGCGTTTGCCGCTGCGGGCGACGCGAGCAAGGAGGCGGACGACGCGTCGGATTCCGAGTTTGACGAATACGCCGACCTGTCTCTCAACAAACTCTCCGATTTGCGCTACGGCGAGAACCCGCATCAGGCCGCCGCGCTCTACGAGATCGAAGGTGAAGACGCGTCCGGCGTGGCGCACGCCGCCCTGCTCTCCGGCAAGGAGATGTCTTTCAACAACTACGTTGACGCGGACGCCGCCTGGCAACTCGTCTCCGACTTCGAACAGACGGCCTGCGCCATCATCAAACACACGAACCCTGCGGGCGCAGCGCTTGGTGCGTCGCCTGCGGAAGCCTACCGCCGCGCGCTCGCCACCGATCCCGTCTCGGCCTTCGGCGGCATCGTCGCCTTCAATCGCAAAATTGACGAAGAGGCGGCGCGCGCCCTCACGGAGATTTTCACCGAAGTCGTCATCGCCCCCGACTACGATGAAGCGGCACTATCAACCCTGCGCGCTAAGAAAAACCTGCGCGTCCTGCGTGCCGCCGCACCGCAAACGGACGAGGCCGCCGTGCTTGATGAGACGGCCGCGATTCTCAATTACGACTACAAAAAGATCGGCGGCGGACTGCTCGTGCAGACGCGCGACCTGCATAAGTTGACTCGCGACGCGTTGAAAGTCGTCTCGCGTCGGCCGCCGACTGAGGAAGAGATCGACGCGCTGCTTTTCGCGTGGACGGTCTGTAAGCATACGAAGTCGAACGCCATCGTCTACGCGCGCGCGGGGCAGACCGTGGGCGTCGGTGCGGGGCAGATGTCGCGCGTCGATTCGGTGCGCATCGGCGCGATGCGCGCGCAGTTGCCCGTCGCAGGCTCGGTGCTCGCTTCCGACGCCTTCTTCCCCTTCCGCGACGGCATCGACGAAGCGGCCAAACACGGCATCACCGCGCTTATTCAACCCGGCGGCTCCGTGCGCGACGAAGAGACGATTGCCGCCGCGAACGAACACAATCTGGCGATGGTCTTCACTAGGATTCGACACTTCAAACATTGAGCAAGGGAGCGAGTTGAAAATTTCCATGACGAAGCAAACGTTCAAAGTAAAACTGACGGCCGCGTTGTTCGCGTTGCTGTTGGCGGCGACGTGCGCGTTCGCCGTGCAAAAGGGTTTGACGAAGCGTGTGCGTTTCGCGCGCGGGCGCACGACGGCTGTGTTGAAGAACTCGGTCGTGCGCGGCACGGTTGATCGTTACCTGCTCGGCGCGCGCAAGGGGCAGGAGATAATCGTCCACATCACTTCGGTTGAGAATAACGCGGTCTTCGACATCTACACGCCGCAGGGCGACACGCTGGCAGGCGAGGGAGAAGACTCAACCGATTGGAGCGGCACGCTGCCGCAAAACGGCGACTACATCATCGAGGTCAGCGGCACACGGGGCAACGCGACTTACACGCTCGAAGTTATGATCAAGTGACGGGCGCGCTACACGCTCGCGCGCTTGCAGTCGCGCCGCGCAATCGTTGATACTTGCTGCGCAACAGCGGTCTCCCCGAAAATTCGTTTGCAGTAATGAAGGGTTGAACACATGGCTGAGATTGAATCCATCAACGGCGGCGAGCAGACCGGGACGCCCGTGCGCTGCCGTTATTGCGGGCAGTTGAATCAGACACGCCTCGATGCGGTGGGCAACGCTAAATGCGGTCGTTGCCGCCTGACGCTCTTTGGCGAACCGCACAAAAAATTCGCCGAACTCGATAAAGACTCTTACATCCACCCGGCCGACAGCCGCGCGCTCGCCACCCTGCGCGCCATCCCCGGCATCGACACGGCCGTCAAAAAACTTCTCTCCGTGACGGGCGAATCGGCCATCCGCGTCATCTTCACGGCGAGCGCCGTGCGCGTCACGCCCAAGCAGTGCCCAGACCTTTACGCGAAGTTGCAGGTGGCTTGCACGACGCTCGGCGTCGATATGCCGGAACTGTTCGTGCAGCAGTCGCCCTTAGTCAACGCGTTCACGGGCGGCGTCGAACGCCCCGTCATCGTGCTCTATTCCGGCTTGCTCGAACGCCTGACGGACGAAGAAGTGCTCGCCGTCGTCGCACACGAAGTCGGTCACATACATGCGGAGCACGTCTTGTACCTGACGGTCGCGCACCTGCTCGAAGCTCTGGCGAACGTGGCTATCGCCGCCGCGCCGATAGCGAGCCTCGTCGCGCAGATTTTGTCGAGCACGATGCGCACGGCGCTTCTCGCCTGGTCGCGCCGTGCCGAGTTGTCTTGCGACCGCGCCGCGCTGCTCGTCACACAGGACGCGGACGTGATTGGCCGCACGATGATGAAACTCTGCGGCGGCACGTTTGCGTCGAAAGTTGACTACGAGCAATTTCTAGTGCAGGCGCGCGACTTCCAGAAGAACTACGACGAGAGCGCGCTCGACCGTTTCTGGGCTGACATCATCACGAGCGGCCTATCGCACCCCTTCCCCGTCTGGCGTACTTCAGAGATTTTGAAGTGGGTCGAAACAGACCAGTACGCGCGCCTGATGAACGGCGCACCCGAAATCGCGGCAGCGTAGAGAATGTGAGCAGCAAGCAGTGAGCAGTAAGCAGTCAAAACAGTTTTCTTACTGCTCACTGCTTACTGCTCACCGCTCACTATTTTGGAGACTCCCTGAATGTTGGAAAATAAATTCGGCATCGTGTTCGGCGTGGCGAACAAGCGTTCGATTGCGTGGGCTTCGGCCGTCGCTTTGTCGGGCGCGGGGGCGCGGCTGGCGTTCACGTATCAGAACGAGCGGCTGCGCGAGAACGTGGAGAGTTTGACGAAGGACTTGCCGGGCGCTGTCTTGTCGCAGTGCGATGTGGTGCACCCGGAAGAGGTCGAAGCGACGTTTGCGCGCGTCAAGGAGGAGTTCGGCCGTTTGGACTTTCTCGTCCACAGTCTCGCCTTTGCACCGCGCGAGGCTCTGGAAGGCGAGTACCTCAACACGACGCTCGAAGCCTTCCAGACGGCGCTTGAGATCAGCGCCTACTCTTTGGCGACTCTGGCGCGCGCCGCCGCGCCTTTGATGACCGAAGGCGGCAGCATCGTCTCGATGAGCTATTACGGCGCGGAGAAGGTCGTGCCCAATTACAACGTAATGGGCGTCGCCAAGGCCGCACTCGAAGCAAGCACGCGTTATCTGGCGAGCGACCTTGGCAAACACAACATACGCGTCAACGCCATCAGCGCCGGGCCGATCAACACTTTGGCCGCGCGCGGCGTCGGCAACCTGAGCGCGATGCTCAAGCACCACGCCGAACGCGCCCCGCTTCGTCGCAACGTCGAAGCCGGCGAGGTCGGCAACACCGCGCTCTTCCTCTGTAGCCCGCTCTCCTCCGGCATCACCGGCGAAGTCATCCACGTCGATTGCGGCTACAACATCATGGCGTTCTAAAAGCAGAGGTCAGAGGTTAGAGGTCAGAGATCAGTGAAAACAAAAACTGGTTTCTACTCACCTCTGACCTCTGACCACTGACCTCTGACCTCAATGGCAAAGACAAACAATCGAAATCGTAAGGGCGCGCACGTCACGCAGGACGAGCAGTTGCTTGAGACTCCGAAGCTGGATGAGTTCAAGCACACGGACACGTGGCGCGTGTTTCGCATCATGGGCGAGTTCGTCGCGGGCTTCGACGAACTGGCGACGGTGACGCGCGGCGTCTCCATCTTCGGCTCGGCGCGCACGACGCCCGACAGCCCGCACTACGCGGCCGCGCAAGAGACGGCCGCGCTGCTCGTGCGTGCGGGCTACGCCGTCATCACGGGCGGCGGCCCCGGCATCATGGAAGCGGCCAACCGCGGCGCATTCGAGGCCAAAGGCGTCTCCGTCGGCTGCAACATCGAACTGCCCTTCGAGCAGGGAGCCAACAAATACCTGACGCGCTCGCTCAGCTTCAACTACTTCTTCGTGCGCAAGACGATGTTCGTCAAATACAGCACCGCCTTCATCATCTTTCCCGGCGGCTTCGGCACGCTCGACGAACTGTTCGAAGCGCTCACGCTCATCCAGACGCGCAAGGTACGCAACTTTCCGGTCGTCCTCGTCGGCAAAGAATTCTGGGGCGGGATGATGGAATGGCTCAAAGGCGCGGTGCTCGCGGAGAAAAACATTTCCGAGAACGACCTCTTCCTCCTGCACGTTACGGACTCGCCCGCCGAAGCCGTCGAGATCGTCGTCCGCAGTCAGGACGCCCTGCGCAAAATGGACAAGACCGTCTCAACCGACATCGCTTGAGACAAGATTGAGTCGCTCACAAAAACTGGAAACCACGCACACGACACGAATTCACACGAACCTCTTCTTCGTGTGAATTCGTGTCGTGCGCGTGGTTTCCAGTTTTTTGTTATTCGTCGCTGCCTTTGAGCGTGGCGGTGAGCCATTCGAGGTAGGGAGCTGAGGCGGCCGTGATAGGGAGCGCGACGATCTCAGGTGTCTCGTAGCTGTGGAGGGCGCGCACTTCGCGTTCGAGCAAGGAGAAGCGCGCCTCCGTCGTCTTCGCCAAGAGCAGCACTTCCGGGTCGCGCCGCACTTCGCCTTTCCAGTGATAGACGGATTCGATTTCGGGAAGTATCTGCACACAGGCCGCGAGACGCGCGCCGACCATCATCTCCGCGAGCCGCACGGCCTCTTCGCGGCTGCCCGCCGTCAACATCACAGTGATCGCGACATCGTTTGCCTCTTGCATGACTTCCACCCCGCATCTCGCCCGCGAGAAGCCGCACGCGATACGGACGATTCACACGCGGCCGCGACTTTCGGCTAACGCTTTAGCGACTCTCACGCGCGCCGTCGTCCGTATCGTCCGTATCATCAGTGTCGTCCGCATCGTCTGATGCTATCTCTTCGTCCTCTTCGAGCGTCGTGCCGGTGAGCGGTGTGGTGTCCGCGCCGAAGAAGGAGTTGTAGAGTTCCAATGCGCGGTCAAAGTCGCGCTCATCGACGAGCACGACCGCGCCGGGCGCAGTTGTGGACAGGAGCGGCGAGAAAGCATCCGAGCCGCCCGACTGGACGGCCGAGCGCACACCGTTCTGCGTCAATATGTCGTGCACCATCTCGGCCTCGGAGGGCGAGCCGATGTTGTGCAGCGGCACGAAACGCGCTTCGCTCCGGTCGCGCGAAGTCTCCGGCGACAACTCTTCGACCAACTCTACGTCGTGATCCGGGCAACGCTCGACGCCCTTTTCATACTCCGCTTCACACACGGGACAGAACATAAGTTTTCCTCGGCTAAATTTTCGTGATTGTTATGACGCGCTTAGTTTAAGGGGTGAAAGGGGAAGGGGTAAAGGGGAGAGGTCAAGAGATGGATTCTCTTCCCCGTCCCCTTTACCCCTCACCTTTATCCTTCGGTGCTATTTCGCAGCGCGCACGGCGCGCTCAAAGGGAATCTCTTCGAAGTGGGTCATGCGTTTGAACGTGCGGAAGCGCTCGTTGATTTCTTCGTGCGTGAGGCGGTCAACGCGCTCCGTGCCGAACTCTTCGACGTTGAAAGAGGCCATTACCGAGCCGTATATCATCGCGCGGCGCATCGTCGCATCGTCAATCGTCTCGTGGCTCGCCAGATAACCCATGAAGCCGCCGGCGAAGGTGTCGCCCGCGCCCGTCGGGTCGAAGACGGATTCGAGCGGGTAGGCGGGAATGGCGAAATAAGAATCGCGCGTGAAGAGTGCCGCGCCGTACTCGCCGCGCTTGATGACGAGTGCCTGCGGCCCTGCGTCCAGAATCTTGCGCGCGGCGCGGATCAAGTTCGGCTCGCCGGACAACTGCCGCGCCTCTGCGTCGTTGATAATGACGACGTTGACACCACTGATGGCTTGCATCACTGCATCGGGCACGGTGTTGATCCAGTAGTTCATCGTGTCGAGCGCGACGAGTTCCGCGCCCGACACCTGCTCGCGCACTTCCGTTTGCAGGTCGGGCTGGATGTTTCCGAGGAAGACGAAGCGCGAGCGGCGCGATTCGTCGGAGAGCTTCGGCTTGAAGTCGGCGAAGACGTTCAGTTGCGTGTCGAGCGTGTGCGCCGTGTTCAAGTCGTAATCGTAACGCCCGCGCCAGAAGAAGGTGTTTCCGTCGGCGACGCGTTCGAGGTCGCTCGTGTCAATATCATGGCGTGCGAACACGTCCAACTCGGCCGCGCCGAAATCCGCGCCGACGACGCCGACGACGCGCACGTCCGTGAAGAAACTGGCCGAGAGCGAAAAATGCGTGGCCGAACCGCCGAGCATCCGCTCGCGCTTGCCGAACGGCGTCTCCACCGCGTCGAACGCTACCGAACCAACAACCAGCAATGACACCTTATGTTTTCTCCTGTGTGTGAAATGGTAAAGACTGTGCTCTGTCCGCCTGTTTTGATCACGGACTATTTCATTTCTCTTGAGCCTGCGGCGCGGCTTCGCCGATAACGCGCAGTTCCTCTTCGGCGCGTTTGCGGAACGAACTCTTCGGGTGCTCGTTGACGAGTTGCGTCAGGTATTGACGCGCGAGGATGAGATATTTTTCCGGGGTCATCACGGCGGGAGGCTGCTGCTTACCCTCCTTGCGCGACAGGCGCGCGCTCGACATCCCGGCGATGTAGAGCACCTCGTCGAACTTGTTGAAGCGTTGATAGACGGCCATCGTCTCCTCGCAGCGTTGCAGCGCGCCGACGTAAGCCTTGCGCGTGTAGTACAACTGCGCCGCCTTCAAATTCTTCTTCGCATCCGCAATCAACAACTCGTCGGGCAAAGCCTGCGCCCCCAAATCCTGTCCGGCGGGCTTCTCCACGGGTTTCGACGCATCCTGCGCCCGCGCCGCGCCGAGCGCCAAACCGACCACGCAACATGCCAACAAAAATTTCTTCATAAACACCTCTCTTTGAAGATGGGTGAATAGTGAATGGTAAAAAATAATTTCTTTCCATTTACCATTCACCATTCACTATTTACCACCTTCACTTGTCACTGTACTTTTTGATGATCGCTTCGAGCTTCTTCGTTGTCGCTTCCGGCCAGAGATCGGGCGAGGTGAAGATGGCATTTTTGAGCGCCGCGCCGCAGGAGCAGCCGCGCTCCGCCTCGTTCAAACGTTTGACGGCCTCGCGCATGACGAGTTGCGCGTTGCGGACGTTCTTGTTCAGGTATTCGATGACGGTTTCGACCGAGACGGCGTCGTGTTCTTCGTGCCAGCAGTCGTAATCGGTGACGAGGGCGAGCGTGGCGTAACAGATTTCGGCCTCGCGCGCCAGTTTGGCCTCCTGCAAATTCGTCATGCCGATCACGTCCATGCCCCACGAGCGATAGACGTTCGATTCGGCCTTCGTCGAAAACGCGGGGCCTTCCATGCACAGGTAAGTCCCGCCGCGATGCACGTTCACCTCGGCCGCGCGGCAAGATTCTTCCAGCACGCCGCCGAGTTCGTCGCAGACCGGATGCGCGAACGTGATGTGCGCGACGATCCCTTCGCCGAAGAAGGTTGACTCGTGCGCGCGTGCGCGCGTGCGGTCGAAGAACTGCGCGGGGATCACCATGTCGAGCGGCGCGTATTGCTCCTGCAAAGAGCCGACGGCCGAGGCCGACAGGATGCGTTCGACGCCGAGCAGTTTCATCGCGTAGATGTTGGCGCGAAACGGCAACTCCGTCGGCGTGAAGCGATGCCCGCGCCCGTGACGCGGGAGGAACGCGACGCGCACTCCTTCCAAAGTGCCGACGATGAAGGCGTCAGACGGGCTGCCGAACGGCGTGTCAACCCGCACCTCTTCGATCTCTTTCAATTCCGGCATCTGGTAGAGGCCGCTGCCGCCGATGATGCCGATCTTTGCTGTTGTCATGCGTCTACTCGTGTTTGCTCGTAAGGGATAGCCCGCAACTTGCCTAGTGTCTCGACGACGCGGCAGAGGGGCGTTTCGGGTTCGTGGTAAAACAGGCAGAGCCAATGTTCGCGCGCGGCTTGCGGCAGCAGACGCCGCTTGGCTTCGAGCGTCTCGACCGGATACAGGTCGTAGCCCATGATCCAGGCGAGCGCGACGTGTGCGCGCATCGGCACGAGATCGGCGAAGCCGTAGAGCGTCTGCCCTCCGCGCGTAAGCCGTGTGCACTGCATCGTGCGCGAGTGTCCCGCGACAGTCTCCATGCGCAGGCCGGGCACAACCTCGTAATCCGCCTCTTTCAACTCCAACTGCCCCGACTGCACGAGCGGCCGCCAATTCTCCGACAGGTAACTGGCACGGTCGCGTTCGTGCGGCGACTCTGCGTGCGCGTATTCGTCGCGCGAGACAAAATAGCGCGCGTTCGGAAACGCGGGGACGATGTTGCCGGTCGAGGCATCGAGCGTCGTATTGCCGCCCGCGTGGTCAAAGTGCAGGTGCGTGTTGACGACGATAGTGATCTCCGTCGCGTCGTAACCTGTGACGGCTTTGACCGACTCGGCCAGCGACCTTTGCCGCACGATGCCGTACATCGCTTCGTGCTTCCGAGACCACTTGTCGCCGATCCCCGTCTCGACGATGATCCGCTCGCGCCCCGCTTCGACGAACAGGCAGTTGGCGGTCAGCCGTATGCGGTTCTCTTCGTCAGGCGGACACGTCTCAGACCACAGCGCACGCGGCACGACCCCGAACATCGCGCCGCCATCCAGACGAAACTCCGCGTCCGGCACGATCTCCACGCGATAATCGCCGAAAAGCATTCTTAGCTGTTAGCTGTTAGCTATTAGCTGTTAGCCGTCGGCCAACGCCTGTTGAATGTTAACCTTCAACTGTCGCACGCGTGTCGGCGCGCAGTCTGCTTTGCTGAAAGCTAATAGCTAACAGCTAACAGCTAACAGCTATTTATTCCCCGCGGGCTTCTTCGCGTCTTCCTTCGTGGGAGCGGGCGCGGGCGGTGGTTCGGCTGATGGGTCGTCCACCAGCTCGCCCCCGTGCGGGTCGCCTGCGCCTGCGGGCGGTTGCCTCATCTGCTGCTGCGGCGGCATCGGCGGCACTTCCACTTTGAAGTCTTCCGGCACGGTGACGCCCGTGCGCTTCGCGATCTCGTCGAGCAGTTTGTCGCGCTTCTCTTTTTCCACTGCGGCGCGCGCCTTCTCGCGCGGCGACTGCGGCGGCGCGAACGGATTGGCCTGCTGCCCGCCCTTGTCCTCGGCGCTGATCAGGATGTGGCGCGCGTGTATCTCTTCGGCGTCTTTGCCCTCTTCGTCCTTCGCCGTGCGGCGTTCCTGCGTCTGGATGATGTGGAAGCCGAAGGGTGTCTCGACGATGTCGCTGATCTGTCCGGGTTGCAGTGCGAAGGCCGCGTCCTCGAAAGGCTTCACCATCGCGCCGCGCTTGAACCAGCCGAGGTCGCCGCCCTTGTCCTTGTTGCTCGGATCGGTGGAAAACTCTTTGGCGAGCGCGGCGAAATCTTCACCGGCGCGCGCGCGCTTGAGCACGTCTTCAGCCTTGGCGCGCGTCTGCTTGGTGTCAAACTCGGGATGCTGCGCGATGTAGGCGTCGATCTCCTGATCGCTGGCCTTCGTCTGCTCCAGAATTTTCGGCGCGTGCTTCTGCGCGAGCACCTGCGCCTGCTGGAATTGAATCAACAACTGCGTGCCGCGCTCTTTGTCCATTCCGGCGGCGACGGCTTTGCGCGAGAGCACCTGCGTCGGCCCCCAGAGTTCGCTCTTGATGCGCTGCTTTTGCTCGTCGGTCAAACCTTGCCCCGAGGGCAACAGACCGAGGCCCTGCACGTCCTTAACGAAGTCTTCAAACTTCGCGTCCTGTCCGGCTTCTTTCAGGAAAGCTTCGACCTCTGCTTTCGGCGCGATCTGCTCCTGCGAGGTTGCGCCGCCTTCCTGCTGCTTCTTCGCGTAGACCTGCGCGAGCACGAAGGTGCGCACGACTTCGAGTTGCCGCTTCATGTCCGGCGTGTCGGCCAGCCCGGCTGCGCGCGCGTCCTGCGCGAGGGCGAGCAACTGTCGAAACTGCTTGGCGATGTCCTTGCGCTCCTCCTCGTTGTTGGCGAGCATGGCGAGTTGCTGCGGCGGCATCATCGTCTTGACGATCTCGGACATGTCTTCCGGCGAAAGACGCGCCATCACGCTGTCCTTGCGTGCCTTCACCTGCCAGAACAGCAGACCGCCCGCCGCGAGGATGGCGATGCCCGCCACGATCAGAGCCTTCGTCAACGAACTCAAACCGCGCTTCGGCGCTTTCTGAGACGCACCTGCTTTCGTCGTGGCCGTCGCAGCCGAGACGGAAGATGCGGCGGAAGACGCCGCGACTCCCGCTGCGGCGGCGTTCGATTCGCTCGCGTGCGCCGCGCCCGCATCTAAGGCCGCCGAAGTCTCTTCGCCGGGCCAGGCAGGTTGCGCGGCAGACGTTTCGTTCGCAGCGTCAATATTCAATTCCGCGCCGCAGCCGGGACAGGTGCGCTGATTTTCCAAACTTTGCGTTCCACATTTCTCACAAGTGATCATAACGTATCCTCTTCTAATAACCGTGCGATTGCCTTTCGTGGTGTTTCGTTCATTCGTGCGCGCAGCAGTTCACTAATGCTGCTCTTGCCTGCGCGGCTCTACGGCCGTCTTCGTCTCGAACTTCCCGCCCGTGTGCGTGCGCCTGTGCTCTTATTTTCCGCCGGTGTCGACGCGTTCGTCGCGGCGGGCGCTGTAGTCTTGCCGCTCGCGCTCTGTGCATTGGCGGCCTTGAGCGTCGCGGCGTTAGGGTTGGCGTCGAACTCTCCGGCCACGACGATGCCGGGTTGACGCGCGACGATCTCGCGGAGCACTTTCCCGCGCTTCTCTTCTTCGATGGCCGCACGCGCGCGTTCACGCGGCGACTGCGGACGCGCTCCCGGCTGCCCCGTCGAGATCAATATGTGCCGCGCGTGAACCTGTTCGGCGGGCTGCCCCGTCGGACTGTCCTGCATGCGCCGCTCGTCCAGTTTGATGATGTGATAACCGAACTGCGTCTCGACGATGCCGCTCAACTCTCCCGGCTTCAAGGCGAAGGCCGCGTCCTCGAAAGGCTTGACCATCACGCCGCGCCCGAACCAGCCGAGGTCGCCGCCGTTGTCCTTGTTGCTCGGGTCGCCGGAATGTTCTTTGGCGAGCGCGGCGAAGTCGCCGCCCGCACGCAGTTTCGCCAACACCTCTTCGGCCTTCGCCTTCGATTTGTCGGTGCTGAGTTCGGGATGCGCGGCGATATAGGCGTCGATCTCCTGATCGCTGGCTTTCGTGCGCGCGTTCAAAACTTCTCTGTAATACGCTCCGGCCAAAAGGCGCGCGTGTTGATACTTCAACATCACTTCGGTGGCGCGCTCCTTTTCCAGACCTGCCGCGATGCCCTTGCGCGCGCTCAGCATGATGTTCGCCCATTGCTGTCGCAAATTGTCGCGCTCGGCGTCCGTCAGCGTCGTCGCCTGCCCTTGCTGCTGGTTCTTCAGGTAATCTTGCAGAAACTCCTGAAACTTCGCCTCCTGCCCCGGCTCTTTGACGAAGGCCGCGATCTCTTCTTTGGAGACGACCTGTTCGGGCGACGTTGCGCCCGCTTCCTGCCGCGTCTTCGAATACCTGCGCGCGATGACGAAGGCGCGCGAGAGTTCCAACTGTAGTTTCGTGTCTGCGCGTTCGGCCAGGCCGGTGGCTCTCGCCTCTTCGGCCACGGCGAACATCTCGCGCAGATCGTTGACGAAAGTTTTCCGCCCCTCCGCATCGCCCGCGAGTTGCGCGCGCGCCTGCGGCGCGACGCCCAGTTCTTCGACGAGCAGGGACAAGTCTAACGCCGTCAGGTTCGCTCCGCGCCGCGTGGTGGCGGCAGCGGACGCCGCAGGCGTCGTCGCGGGCGGCGCGTTTCGTTGCGGACGCGCCGCGCCGGTTCTGCCGCCGCTTGCTGTCGTGCGCCCGCGTCCGGGTTGTTGCGCATGGATGCTCGCCGGAATTATCGAGAGGAAGGCGAGCGCGAGGATGAGTCTCGTTGTCAACTTCAAAATTCTACCCGTCCCTTTTTTCAGATTCGTGTATGGCCGCATGCGATGCGTGTGCGCTCGCCTCCGTGTGTTCGACGAGTTCGAGCAGAACGCCGCCCGCAGACGCCGGATGCACGAAGGCCACGAGGCATCCGCCCGCGCCCACGCGCGGCGTCTCGTCAATCAAACGCGCGCCCGCTTCTTTCAATTGACTGAGCGAGGCGCGTATGTCTTCGACGCGCACGGCGATGTGATGAACGCCTGCGCCGCGCTTCTGCAAAAACTTGGCGACCGGAGACGCATCGCTCGTCGGCTCAAGTAACTCCACGCGCGGCTCGCCCAAGGGCAGCATCGCTACGCGCACGCCCTGCTCTGCCACCACTTCCGTCTCCACCACGCGCAACCCAAGCGCGTCGCGCCAAAACTTCAACGACTCTTCAATTTCGTGAGTCGCAATTCCGATATGCTCGATTTTCATGGGAAGCCGTTATTAGAAGCTATTAGCCGTTAGCTATTAGCTCAAAACATTCGCTGCTACACGGTAACGAAGTATCTTTCAAATTTCGACCGGACTCAAAAAGGCTGATAGCTAATAGCTAATAGCTAACAGCTTTCAAAATTTCTTCCACGGCCGAATAGGGGTCGCGCCGTTTGTCGGCCACTTCTGCGGCGAGCGTGTCGAGTTGCGCGTTCGCGCTGTCGCGTGACATGGCTCGCGTGACGAGTTCGTCGCGGAGCAGTTCGAGAATGCGCCAGCGCGCGATTGAGGCACGACGCTCGTGGCTCGCCGGGGCCTGTTGCTGGAATTCGCGGTAGCTCGAAATCGCGGCAGCCAAATCTTCGATACCTTTGTTTTCGATCGCCACGGTCTTCACAATCGGAGGCTGCCACAAATCCGGGCGCATCGTCAGCGAGAGCATGGCTTCGAGTTCCTTCTCGGTGCGATGGACGCCTTCGCGGTCGGCCTTGTTGATGACGAAAACGTCGCTGATCTCCATGATACCAGCCTTGAGCGCCTGCACGTCGTCGCCCATGCCGGGCACAAGCACGACGACCGACACGTCCGCCGTCTTCACGATCTCAACTTCGTCCTGCCCGACCCCGACCGTCTCCACGATGATCTTCTGAAAACCCGCCGCGTCTAAAATCGCCACGGCGTCAATCGTCGCACGCGAAAGACCGCCGAGGTTGCCGCGCGTCGCCATCGAACGGATGAAGACGTTCGGGTCAAGCCCGAGCGTCTGCATTCTGATGCGATCTCCGAGAATCGCGCCGCCCGAAAACGGGCTCGAAGGATCGATGCACACGATGCCGACGCGCTCGCCCTGCCCGCGATAAAATCCGGCCAGCCGATCAACCAGCGAAGACTTGCCCGCGCCCGGTGCGCCCGTCACGCCGACAACGAGGCCGCGCCCTGTGTGCGGGAAAACAGCCTTCATCAACCCGGCCGCGTCCGCAGTGTTATCCTCAACCTTCGAAATGGCACGCGCCACCGCCCTCGCCTCACCAGCGAGGATGCGCTCAAGTTCGGTTGTCGGCGTCGCTGTACTCATTGATGAGAGGTCAGAGGTTAGAGGCCAGAGGTCAGAGAAGACAGTTTTTAACTGACCTCTGACCTCTGACCTCTGACCTCTATGCGTTCAGCAGTTGTCTGGCGATGACCATGCGTTGGATTTCCGAAGTGCCTTCGCCGATGGTGCAGAGTTTCGAGTCGCGCCAGTATTTTTCGGGCGGGTAGTCTTTCGTGTAGCCGTAGCCGCCGTGTATCTGGATCGCTTCTTCGCACACCTTGACGCTGATCTCCGAGGCGTAGAGTTTCGCCATCGCGGATTCTTTCGTCACCTTCCGCCCCTTGTCTTTCAAATAGGCGGCGCGATACATCAGGAGGCGCGCGGCGTCGATCTGCGTCGCCATGTCGGAGAGTTTGAACTGGATCGCCTGAAACTCCGAAATGGGTTTTCCGAACTGCTGGCGCTCTTTCGAGTATTTCAAGGCCGACTCATACGCGCCCTGCGCGATGCCGACGGCGAGGGCGGCGATGGAGATGCGCCCGCCGTCGAGAATCTGCATCGCCTGTATGAAGCCCAGACCTTCGGGGCCGAGCCGCTGTCCGTCGGAGATGAAACAGTCTTCAAAAATAACGCTCGCCGTTTCCGACGCGCGCAAGCCCAGCTTGTCTTCCTTCTTGCCGGGCATGAAGCCTTTCATTCCCTTTTCGAAGATGAAGGCGGTGATGCCCTTCGAGCGCATCGCCCGGTCGGTTGAAGCGACGGCCACGCACACGTCGCCGTGGACGGCGTGCGTGATGAAGTTCTTCGAGCCGTTGACGACCCAACCGTTGTTCTTCTTGACGGCCGTGGTGCGCGTGCCTGAAGCGTCGGAACCCGCGCCCGCTTCGGTCAATCCCCACGCGCCGAGTTTTTCGCCGCGCGCGAGCGGCACGAGGTACTTCTGTTTCTGTTCCTCAGTGCCGAACATGTAGATGTGATTCGAGCAGAGCGAATTGTGCGCGGCCACGGAGATGCCGACCGAGCCATCGACGCGCGAAAGCTCCTCGATGATCGTGGCGTACTCGACGTAGCCCATCCCCGCGCCGCCGTAATCCTCCGGAAAGATGACGCCCATCAAACCGAGTTCGGCCAGTTTCGGCAACAACTCGACCGGAAAATGCTGCCGCTCGTCCCACTCTCTGACGTGCGGCGCGATCTCGCCCTCTGCGAATTCGCGCACGCTCATGCGTACCTGTTGTTGTTCGTCGTTTAGTTCGAAATCCATGCCCTGTCTAAAAAGCCCCCGGTGAGTACACGCAAAAAAAGACGGACAGTGACAGACCTTACCAGCAACTATCCGTCTCTAGCGCCGTCGTTCGTCTGACCGAACATTGTACCTTAACTTCGCCGCCGACCCGTACCCGCGCCGCGACTTTTAGCGCCTGCTCTTGCGCCCTTCTGCGAGGCGTTTTTCGCGGCCGCTTTTGTCGTCGATTTACTCTCCCCTTTCGTCGCCGCCCGCGCACCGGATTGTCTGTCCGGCGTCGCGCTTCTCTTCTTCGCCGCGCGCGGTTTCAAACGCGCCACTTCCGCCGGATGAAGCAGACGCCACGCCCCGACGGGAAGGCGTTCGTCCTGCAAATCGCCGATGCGCGTGCGCCGCAGCTTCAAGACCGAATGGCCGATGGCGTCGAACATGCGCCTGATCTGCTGGTTGCGCCCTTCGTGCAGGATCACTTCAAACCAGGCGTTCGTCTCGGTCTCGCCCGTCTGCGTGACCTGCGCGGGCGCGGTATGCGTTCCGTCATCGAGGCGTATGCCGCGCCTCAGGCGTTCAACCGCAGTCTCCGGCGGCACGCCCTTCACCTTCACTTCGTAAACCTTTGCTACGCCGTTTCGCGCCGCCGTGACGTAGTTGGTCAACTCGCCGTCGTTCGTCAGAATCAACAGCCCCTCTGTGTTGAAATCCAGACGCCCGACCGGATGCAGGCGGCCGAGCGAGGCGGGCACGAGTTCCGTTACGAGCGGGCGTTCTTCCGGGTCGGACAAACTCGCCAGATAACCGCGCGGCTTATTGAGCAGGACGTAAACTTTTTCGCGCGCTTCCAAAAGCGGATTGATCAGACGGCCGCGCACCTTGATGTGGTCGCGCGCCGGGTCGGCCTTCGTGCCCGGTTCGGTGACGACTCGCCCGTTGACCGTCACCTCGCCCGCCGCGATCAACTCTTCCGCGTGACGCCGCGAAGCCAAACCCGCCGCCGCGATCAATTTTTGTAAACGTTCTTCCATAAATAGCTGTTAGCTGTTAGCTATTAGCGATTAGCTGTTGGCTTTTGTCTTGCTGATAGCTAACAGCTAATCGCTAACAGCTATACTTCACGCTCCGCCGGTCGCTAAGTCCTCGAAGTCTTCGACGTTGGGAAGTTCGGACAAATCGCGTAGTCCGAATTGAAGCAGGAACTCTTTTGATGTGCCGTACATCATCGGGCGGCCGACCGTCTCCTTGCGGCCTTTCGAGACGATGAGGCGTTTGTCCAGAAGCGTCTTGATGGCCGAAGAGGATTGCACGCCGCGTATCTCCAAAATTTCGGGAACGGTGATCGGCTGTTTGTAGGCGATGACGGCTAGCGTTTCGAGCGCGGCGAGCGAGAGTTTGGCCGAGGGGCGCGACTTGAGGAAGGCGCGGACGTGTTCGTGATTTTCGGGACGCGTGGCGAACTGCCAACCGCCAGCCACTTCGCGCAGCATCAGGCCGCCGTTCCGCTCGTTGAACTCTTTCGCCAACTCTTCGACCGCCACTTCGACCCAGCCGCGATCTTCTTTCAGCACTTCGGCGAGCGTCTTCGCGGGCAGAGGCTCGTCCGAGACGAAGATCAACGATTCGATGATCGAGATGAGTTCGGCCATGCTGCGCGAACCGCCGGGCGCGATGTCGTCCGCTTCGACGCTCTCGCCGCTTTCGGCCTTCTCCGCCATCTCGCGGCGCATCGCGGCCAACTTCTCCGCTGCGTCCTCGGCGTCGGCATCGTGTATGACTACCTCGTCTTCTTCGTCGCCCGCTCCCGCGTCGTCTTCTTCAAAGCCGTCCGCGTCGTCAACCGACGCAAGACTCCGCGCGCCCTCATCCGCGCTGGAGCTTTCGGCGTCGCCCGCCGCTTCCGCATCGTCGGACACGGCGTCGGCCAACTCTGCGTCGCCGTCCGCGCCGAAAGCATCGGCGGCGGATTCGTTCTCTCTGTCCTCTTCTTCTCTACTCATCGCTTATCATCTTCTCTAGTTGTTAACGCGCGCCTCTAGTTATTGGACGCGCGCCACGATGTCGCCGAACGTCTTCTCCTGCACGAGCACGATCTCTGAGGTGCGGACGATCTCAAGCACCGAGAGGAAAGCGAGCACGAGTTCGCGGCGCGTCTGTGCACGCTCGAAGAAGTGGCGCAGGTTGAGTTCACCCGTCGACAGGATCATGTTGCGCAGGCGTTCGAGCATCTCGGTCATCGTGATCTCGTCGCGCTCGATCTCCATCAAGACTTCCTGCTTCTTGCGCGCGAGAATTTCCTGAAACACTTTCAGCAGATCAAACACGCCCGCCGACACTTCCGGGTTCGACTTGTCGGTCTCAATCGGCGCGCGCACGTAGACGGCCTGTTCCACGGTTGCGCGTGACCAGAGCATCTGCGCGGCGGCCTTGAACTTCTGGTGTTCGAGCAGTTGATTGATCAGTTCTTTGCGCGGGTCTTCGCCCGCCGCCTCGGACGCCTCAGCGAGCGGGTCGGGCGGCAAGAGCATCTTCGACTTGATCTCTATGAGTTGCGCGGCCATCACCAGAAACTCGCTGGCGACGGCGATGTCCATGTCCTGCATCAGGCGCAGGTAGCGCAGATACTCGTCGGTGATGCGCGCGATGGGGATGTCGTAGATGTCAACCTGCTCTTGCCGGATCAGGTAGAGCAACAAATCGAGCGGCCCCGCAAACTCGCCGAGGTACAGCTTCAACTCCTCGCCGCCCTCGCTGCCTTCCGAAACAATCTCAGGTCGCGCGCCCGCGACGTTCAAGGACTGCGCAGTTTCGGACGATGCAGCAGGCGCGGAAGCAGCGGAAGCGACGGGGGCGACGGACACCACCGACGATCCATCCGCCGACGCGTCGCCCGCCGTGTCTTCGACCGTTTGCTCTTTCAACTCATGCTCCGACATCTTCTTTAAGCACCTCGCCCGCGCGCGCCGACGATTCCGAGCCGCGCCTTCACATCTTCGAGCGTCGTGCGCGCGATCTCCTCAGCCCGCTCGCGCCCTTCGTCGAGAATCCGTTCGAGTTCAGCGTCGCTGTAACTGTGGATGCGCTCTTGCAGCGGGCGCAGGAATTCAATCGTCACGTCGGCCAGTTCCGATTTCAACGCGGCGTAGCCCTTGTCCGCGAAATTCGCTTCGACCTCGGCGGGCTGTTTGCCGGTCAGGAGTTGATAGATGGTCAGGAGATTGGTGATAGCCGGGCGCGTCTCGTCGAAGCGTATGTCCGTGCCCGAATCGGTGACGGCGCGTTTGAACTTGCGGCGCACGGTCTCCTCGTCGTCGAGCAACTGAATGCTGCCGTTCGCGTTTTCGTCCGACTTCGACATCTTCTTCGCCGCGTCGCTCAGAGACATGATCTTCGCGCCGACCTTCGGGATGAAGGGTTCGGGCACGCGGAACGTCTCGCCGTAGTCGCGGTTGAAGCGCATGGCGAGGTCGCGCGTTAGTTCCAGGTGCTGCTTCTGGTCTTGGCCGACGGGCACGAGGTCTGTCTGGTAGAGCAGAATGTCGGAGGCCATCAAGACGGGATAGTTCAACAGTCCCGCGCCGACCGACTCGCGGTGCTTCCCCGCTTTGTCTTTGAACTGCGTCATGCGTTCAAGTTCGCTGATGCGCGTGACGCAGTTGAGTATCCAGGCCAACTCGGCGTGCGCGGGCACGTCCGATTGGATGAAGATGAGGGAGACTTTCGGATCGACGCCCGAGGCCAGATAGATGCGCACGAGGTCGCGCGTCTTCTGCGCGAGCGCTTCGGGGTCTTGCGGCAGAGTGATCGCGTGTAGATTGACGATGCAGAAAAGGCTTTCGTACTCGTGTTGGAGTTCGACCCAGTTACGCAGCGCGCCGAGGTAGTTGCCGATGTGGATGTTGCCGGTCGGCTGTGCGCCGCTGAAGATTCGTTTCATGACTAACTATAGGCGAGTTCCGATGAAAAGAATGTCCCACGCCAGAGGGATGACGACGCGAAAGACCGCGCCGAACACGCCCGTAATCAACGCGAGCATCAAGAGTATGAACCCGTACTGCTCGATGGATTCGATCGCCGAGCCGAAACTTTCGGGCAGGATGCTGGCGAGAATCTTGCTGCCGTCGAGCGGCGGAATCGGGAACAAATTGAAGACCGCCAGCCCGATGTTCATCTCAAAGAAGACTTGCAGCAAAGCCGCAATCGCTTCCATCGTCGAATCGTTGGGATCGACCGGAATGCGTCCCGCATGATAGAGCGCGCGGATGATGAGTCCGACGACGACGGCGATGGTGAAGTTTCCTATCACGCCCGCAATCGAAACCCAGAAGTTCGCCTTGCGCTTCTCGCGCCAGCGCAGAGGGTTCACGGGCGTCGGCCGCGCCCAACCGAGGAGCGGCGCACCTGTGAAAAAAGCGATGGCCGGGAACAGGAGCGTGCCGATGGGATCGACGTGCGTGACGGGACTCAGAGAGACGCGCCCCTGATGATAGGCCAGATCGTCGCCGAAGCGATTCGACATCCAGGCGTGCATCGCTTCGTGGACTGACAACGAAAAGATGAGCGCCACCATGTAGAGAATAAATTGTCCGATGCGGGCTTCATCCATAACTCAACTCACCAGCATTTTTCTCTGCTTCCAGCACGAACCGTCACACTAACATGCGCTCGCAGGGGTGTCAAAACTGAGCCATTAGCTGTTAGCAGTCAGCTATCAGCAGCCGCACATGCGGCGACAAACCGCTCGCTACCCGATGCTCAATTCTCATCTCTCATTTTTCACTCCGCGTCTCTCGCGGCTCACTTCAAGAGTGTTCCGTGAATGTCCAGGGGGAGACTGTAGACTGCTTCGTTGGTGGCGACGGCCATGTCGCCCTGCGCGCTGAAGGCAAGGCCGATGACATTCATTCCGGCGACGACGAGGCGCGCGTCCATCGCGTCGGGCGAGATACGGATGATGCCGCGCCGCGCTCGATACGAGGCGGCGACGTAAAGAAATCCTTCCGAGTCGAAGGCCAGCCCGCCGGGACGCCCGAGGCCGCGGAAGAAGACTTCCGCCTTGCCGTTCGGATCGACGCGCATCACGGCGTCGTAGCTCGACACGGTCGGCCCCGTCACGTAGAGAGCTTCGTCCGGCCCGAAGGCGAGGTGATAGGCCGCCACGGAAGGTTCGAGTTGCGCCCACGGCTGCACTTCGCCGATGGAGTTGACGCGATAGATCGTGCCCGTGCGGTCGCCGACGTACATACGCCCCTGCCGGTCGAAGGCGAGGCCGGTGGCGACGCCGAGGTTGCGCGCAAACGGCACGGCTTCGTTGAAATGTGTGAGGCGATAGACGATCTCGTCGTGACGGCTGGTGACGAACAACTGCCCCTGCGGATCGAAGGCCAGCCCCGTCGGGTTCGTGATGTCGCCCGTCACGTCTTGGATGACGCCGTTCTGGTCGAGTCGGAAAAGCGAGATCGGTTCTTTCTGCCCGCGTGCGCCGGAGCGCGTCACGTAGAGCGAGCCGTCGTCCGGATCGAAGGCGGGGTTGGCGACCATGTGCAGGTCTTCCGCCAGTTTCTTCCCCACCTTGATGCGCGACGGCGCGCTCTGCTCGCGGTCGCCGCCCTGCAAACGCACTTCGACTTCGCCGCCCCAACTGGACTCCGGCGCAATCGCCAGCACGCGGCGCGGCGTCGCGCCGACGAGCCAACTGCGCTCGCCGTCGAACATGGCGCGGCACGCGCGCAGGTTGCTCGTATCGTAGTTATCGCATTCGATCACGACCTCGCCGCCCGGAATCGTCGCCGCCGGGTCAATCCGCGTAATCACACTTCGCTCGCCCATCTTGTTTCTCCGTGGAAAGCAGTTAGCTATTAGCCATCAGCCCTGTAGACGCAAAAGCGCGACCGGTCTTGTCCGAAAGCTAATGGCTAACAGCTGATAGCTAATAGCTTTTAATCATACGTCTTGCGTCCGAATCGTGTCCATGCAACCCACACAGGCGCGGGCGGCGACAAAGAGAAAGGCGAGCCGTCGCTATGCAGCGAGGCTCGCCCTCTGGTTTACATTCGGCGGGGCGCGCTTTGCTCACGCGCGCGTCCCGTTACCACCATTGGCAGGTGCAGTTTTTCCAGTTGAACGTGCCGCCCGAAGCCTGGCACTCCTGCACTTCTTCCGGAAAGCAGGGAGACTTGTTGTAGGCTTCCACAGCGCCTTTACCGCCGCCATTGCGCGGAGAGGGCGTCTTTAACTTTCCACTCTGACCTAAGACCGAGAAAATCAGGAGTGTGCTGACGGCTGCGATTCTGAAATACAGGCTCATGGGCTTCTCCTTTTGCGGGTTGTGGGTTGAGGACAAGAGCAGGTGTTGAGGCTGCTACAGAGAAAGTGATGTGCGCGGCGCGCATCTTATCACGCGCTTTTTCCGCCCGACAACGTTTATTTCTCCGCTCTTTCTTTGCGCCGCCGCCAGCTCTCGTCTTCACCGCTGAGCCGGGACGGCCACGGCTGCTTGCCTGCGCGAAGGCTATGTTATAATCCGCGCCTGACGACTTTTTGATTTAGCGAGTCATCGACCGAGAAAGCGCGCGCCGAAACTTTCCCTGAAAATTTTCAAAGCGCGCCCCGGCGAAGAGTCGGGGCTGCAAGGCGCGGCTTCATTAAGACCGCAGCGAAGTGTTTTCGCAAGGCAACATCACAAGGCTTCTCACGGCGTCCGTCTCATACCGCTCGCATCCCTCTCACTGTAACTTCAAGCCGCACACACCGCGCGCAAGCGTGCGTGGCGGCCGTTTGTCGCATCTGAGAGTATGTGCCCCGCGTTGAGGACGCCGGGCAAGGAGGGTAGTTCATATCAGCAACGTACACGGCAACACGCACGGGTTGAAGCCCAACCAACTCCGCCGCATCGAAAAACTCTACTCGCGACGCATCCCGCCGCAGCAGATCGTGACGCCGGAGTTTGCGCGTCAACTCTCCGAACTCTCGCACGAAACGGGGCGACAGATCGGCGCGCTCATCGACCGCAAGGGCTACATCGAATCGGTCATCGTCGGCGACGCCAAACGCATCGAGTTGCCCGACCTGCGCCGCACGCGCGTCGCCGCCGACCGCTTTCGCGGCCTGCGCTGCGTTCACACGCACCTGCGCGGCGAAGAGTTGACGCAGGACGACCTGACCGACCTCGCCTTGCTCCGGCTCGATTTGATGGCCGTCGTCAACGTGGAGGAACGCACCGGCCTACCCGGCCTCGTCCGCGCCGCGCATCTTTTGCCGACCACGGCTGAGCATCTGGAAGACGGCGACGACACAGACCCATACGTCTTTCTCGACCCGCAGATTCCGTCGCAGCTCGACGTGGACTTTCTCGCGCTCATCAACTCGCTCGAAGACGAGATGGCGCGCAACCGTCGCACCACGCGCCGCGCCGAAGGACGCGACCGCGCCATCCTCGTCGGCGTCGCCACGGGTTCGAGCACCGACTCGGAAGAGTCTATGGCCGAACTGCGCGAACTCGCCGCCTCGGCCAATCTGATGGTGCTCGACCACATCATCCAGCGACGCCCCAACATCGACCCGCGCACGGTTCTCGGGCGCGGCAAACTCGACGAACTGATCGTGCGTGCCCTGCGCCTCGGCGCTGACCTCATCGTCTTCGACCGCGAGCTATCGCCCGCGCAAGTTCGCTCGCTCTCCGAAGCCACAGACCTGAAGGTCATCGACCGCGCCCAACTCATCCTCGACATCTTCGCCCAGCGCGCCGAATCGCGCGAGGGCAAGATTCAAGTGGAACTCGCGCAGTTGAAGTATCTCTTGCCGCGACTCATTACGGGGCAGGACTCCGCCTTCTCGCGCCTCGCGGGCGGCATCGGCGGGCGCGGCCCCGGCGAGACGAAGTTGGAGACTGACCGCCGCCGCGTGCGCGACCGCATCAACCGTCTCGAAAAAGAGATCGAGACGCTGCGCAGTCGCCGACAGGAACGACGCAAGGAGCGCACGCGCCGCGAACTGCCGATCATCTCCATTGTCGGCTACACGAACGCGGGCAAGTCAACTCTGCTCAACACGCTGACGGCCTCAAGCGTCCACGCCGAGCAACGCATGTTCGCCACGCTCGACCCGACCTCGCGCCGCCTGCGTCTGCCTTACGAGCAGGAAGTTATTCTCAACGACACCGTCGGTTTCATACGCGACTTGCCGCCAGACCTGATCGCAGCCTTTCGCGCCACGCTCGAAGAGATTGCCGACAGCGATCTTCTCATCCACCTGATCGACGCCGCCAACCCGCGTTGGGAACAGCAACTCGAATCCGTGGACAAGATTTTGACCGACCTCGACTTCTCGAACATCCCGCGTCTCGTCGTCTTCAACAAAGCCGACTTGGTTGACACGGACACGCTCGACGCGATCCTCAGACAGACGTGCGCTACGGGGTCGCGCCAGTGCATCGCCGTCTCGGCCACGGACGCGCGCACGCTGCGACCGATGCTTGAGATGGCCGGGGCAGTCTTGGCGCGCGACCTGACGAGCGAGCACGGGGCGACCGACGCGCACACGCGCCGCCGCACATACGCCGCTGGAGAGCGCGCCACGCATCATTCAAAATAACGTTTTATGAAGACGATTCGGGGTCGTCGCCCCAAGTTCACCAACCGCTTCACCGAGACGCGCCGCGCAGTCCTCCAAAGGCTCGTGCGCCTGCGCGACTGGTTTCGCCCCACCACTCTCTTCATCATCTGCTTTACGCTGCTTTCGCTCGTCACCGCGCTGCTGCTCGCGCAAATTCACACGCAGTTGCGCGCGCAAACCTACAGCGAGGGCGACGTGGTGCGCGCCAGCGTCGTCTCGCCCGCAGACATCACGGCCATCGACGAACGCGCGACGAGAGAAGCGCGCGCCGTCTTGCCGAACGCGCCACCCACGCTCATTACGCTCAAGCGCAATCAGGTCGTCGCGCGCGTGGGCGACACGGTCACGCCGAAGATGCTCGCGCAGTTCGAGGCCATCAGTAAGTACGGCGACACCGGGCGGCGTCCGCAACACTTTATCGGCATCTTTCTGCTCGTCGGCGCGCTCTATTTCGGCGCGTGGAAGTTTGTCGAACATCGCAGCCTGACGCGGACGCTTCCGCTCTCGAAAGCGCGCGCCTTCACCCTTGTCGCTTCGGCCATACTCGTCCAGACGATCCTTCTGCGCACCGGGGCGATCCTGGCCGAGACTATCGCCGCGCAATCGGTCGTCGCCCCTTGGAACGACGCTTCGCTCTGGGGTTTAGCCATTCCCTTCGCCGTCGCCACGCTTCTGGTTGCGCTCTTGATGGACGTGCAACTGGCGCTTCTGGCGGGCATCATCACGGCGCTTTTCGCCGGGCTGGTTTCGCCGAACGGCATGTTGATGGCGTGCTACTCAATGGTCTCTTCGTCGGCGGCCATCTACGGCATCGGTCGCTACAGCGAGCGCCAGTCGGTCACGCTCGCAGGACTCTTCGTCGCCGCCGTCAACTCTGCGGCCGCGCTCGCCGTCATCCTCGCGGCGCAGGAACCGCTGACGCTCGGCACGATCCTTCTGGCCGTCGGCTGCGGACTGCTCGGCGGATTGTTCACGACCATCTTCACGGCGGGTGCGCTGCCCGTCAGCGAATCGGTCTTCGGCATCCTGACGGACGTTAAACTGCTCGAACTATCGAACGCGGATTTGCCCGTGCTCGGCCAACTCGCCCTGCGTGCGCCCGGCACGAATCAACACTCGCACGCCGTCAGCCAACTGACTGAGGAAGCCTGCCGCTCCATCGGCGCAAACGTGCTGCTCGCACGCATCGGCGCGCTCTATCACGACATCGGCAAACTCGCCGCGCCCGACATGTTCGTCGAGAACCAGACGGGCGTGAATCCGCACGACCGCCTGCGTCCTTCGAGCAGCGCGAAGATCATCACGAGCCACGTGACCTACGGCTTGAAGCTCGCCAGAGAGATTGGCTTGCCTGCTAAAATCGCAGACTTTATCCCGCAGCATCACGGCACGCGCACGCTCCACTATTTCCTGCGCAAGGCGCAGGCGCAGTCTATTCATGGCGATCGCGTAAACGAAGCGGACTTTCGTTATCCGGGGCCGAAGCCGCAGTTTAAGGAATCCGCGATCATGATGCTGGCGGACTCTTGCGAGGCAGCGGCGCGTTCGCTCGCGCGCCCCGACCCGGAGAACATCCGCAGCATCGTCAGCAAAATCTTTGACGCCATCGTCAGCGACGGCCAACTCGACGAATGCGATCTCTCCCTGCGCGAGTTGACGACGATCAAAGAATCCATGATCGCCTCGCTCGTCGCCATCTACCACGCGCGCATCGACTATCCCGGCTTCAACCCACCCGCCGTCACCGGCGCGCTTCCACAACTCCCGCAACCCGAACTCGACACGGAAGAACGCGGCATCGGCTACAAAACTACCGAAGTCCCGATCAGCAAAGGCGGCGAAGTCGAAGACGAAGCAGTAACGAGAAAGTAAATGGTAAATGGTAAATGGTGAATGGAAGAAATCAGTTCTTTCCATTCACCATTTACCATTTACCACTTACCACTTCTAAAACTTTCCGTGTAGTTTTTGATAAGTCGTGGAGAGGTCTTCGGGGAGGACGCGCGTTTCGCCGACGGTGGACATGAAGTTGGCGTCGCCCGCCCAGCGGGGCATGACGTGTAGATGCAGGTGCGCGGCGACGCCCGCTCCGGCTGCGCGGCCGAGGTTCATGCCGAGGTTGAAGCCGTCGGGGCGGTAGGCTTCGCGCAGAAGGGTTTGGGCGCGCTTCGCCAAATCCATCAACTCGTCAGTCGCCTCTTTTGAAACGCGGTCGAGTTCTGAAGTGTGCTCGTAGGGGATGATCAGGAGATGACCGGAGGTGTAAGGGTAGAGATTGAGGACGATGAAGTTGTGCCGTGCGCGATGAAGGATGTAGTTGCGCTCGTCCTCAGTGGGGTCTTGTTGCGATAGTGTGCAGAAGATGCAGGAGTTTGAAGAGAGGTCTGCGCCGGTCTTTTCGCCGCTCTCGCCCGTGATGTATTGATAGCGCCAGGGCGTCCACAACCTGTCCACGTTCGCCGGTTTCCTTCGTGCTGCCGTCTGGTTTAATGGATCGGGGGCATCTCGTTGCCGCTGTTGCCGCCGCCCGTGCTGTTGCCGCCGCTGCTGTTTGCGTCGTCTTGTCCGGCGGTGTTCGCGCCGCCCGTGTCGTTTGCTTCGCCGTCCGTGCCGCCGTTTGAACCGGCCGTCGAGTCTTCGTTGATCAACTCTTTCATCTCTTTGCCGGGTTTGAAATAGGGGACGCGCTTGGCGGGGATGTCAACGGGGTCGCCGGTTTTGGGATTACGGCCGCGCCGCGCGCCGCGTTCGCGCACGCGGAAACTGCCAAAGCCGCGCAGTTCGATCTTTTCGCCTTGATTGAGCGTCTCGATGATGCTCTCGAAGACGATCTCGACCAGACGCTCCGCATCCTTCTTGGTCAATTCGGCCGCGCGCGCGACATCCTCGACCAATTCCGCTTTCGTCATACATTTACCTTTCACGCTTCACCACTCAAAACGGGCTGTCGCAGAATAACCGACGGGCACGACGCGACATAGCCGGAATCTGGAAAACTGCACTGTACAGTAGCAGAAGTTATCAGTTCCCCGCAAGACGGAAATAACTCTCAGGCAATAGCTTACAGGAGCGAGCGGCGGCGCTGCGAGGGCTATGCCGCGACGATGAAGGATGAATGAAGAATGAGTTTCGCGTTAAAGTCTAAGCCCCGCGTCCTTGTCTCATCCGGGAAGATGAGTCGAAGGGCGCGGGGCTTTGAGCTTTTGCTTGAGCCTGAAAACGTGCTGGCGTCTAGCTGCGATTTTCGTCGGGCATGCCCGTAGCGTCGCTGCCATCGCCTGTCGAAGCATCGGCGTCGCCGCCCGTGGCCGGTGCAACGTCGCCCGCGCCGGAGGCCGAGGCGTCGGACGCAGAGTCGCTGGCGGCATCTGACGCGTTGGAAGCCGTCGGCGCGGTTGTCTCCGCGCTGCCCGTGCCTCCTCCAGCGTTCGATTCGTCGCCGGTTGCGTCCGCGCCCGTGGTCTTCTCACGGCTTTCAGCACCCGACGCCGCAGCAGAACCGCCGCTCTCGCGGCCGGACGACGAGCCGCCCGCAGAGGTGGCGAAGAAGTTTCCGAGTTCCGCGAGCGACGCCATGCCGCCCTTCGCTTCCGTCGAATAACTCTTCGTGTCCACGACGGGTTCGTCGTGTGCGGCGGCACGCGCCGAAAGTCCGATCTTCTTGTTGTCCTGCTCGATGCGCAGCACGCGGAAGTCCATCTCCTGCCCGATCTGCGCCACGTCCTCCGGCTTGTCCACGCGTTCCTCCGACAGTTCGGAGATGTGGCACAAGCCTTCCAGACCTTCATCGAGTTCGACGAATGCGCCGAAGTTGGCGAAGCGCGTGATGCGCCCGCGCACGATGTCGCCCGGCTTGTGTTCGTTGACGAAGCGATCCCAGGAACTCGGCTCGGTGTCTTTGATCGAAAGCGACAGGCGACGATTCTCCGTGTCGATGTTGGTGATGACGGCTTCGATCTCCTGTCCCTTCTTCAAGACCTCGCCGGGATGCTTGATGCGCTTGTTCCAGGAGATGTCCGAGACGTGGACGAGACCGTCAACGCCGTCTTCAACTTCGATGAACGCGCCAAAGTCCGTCAGGTTGCGGACGCGCCCCGAGACGCGCGTGCCGATCTGGTAACGCTCGCGCAAGGTCTGCCAGGGGTTGGCCTGCATCTGCTTCATGCCGAGGCTGATGCGCCGCGCTTTCGGATCGACGCCGAGCACTTCCGCCTCGACCGTATCGCCCACATTGACGAGTTTCGAAGGATGCTTCATGCGCTTCGACCAGCTCATCTCGGAGACGTGGACGAGACCTTCGACGCCGGGTTCGAGTTCGATGAATGCGCCGTAATCGGTGACGCTCGCCACCGTTCCCTTGACGCGGCTGCCGATGGTGAAACGCTCCTCGACCGATTCCCAGGGATCGGGCTGAAGCTGTTTGTAACCCAGAGACACGCGCTCGCGCTCGCGGTCGAACTTCAAGACCTTGACCTGCACGGTCTCCCCGACCTTGAAGAGTTCCGCCGGGTTTTGGAGTCGTCCCCAGGACATATCGGTGACGTGAAGCAAACCGTCTATGCCGCCCAGATCGACGAACGCGCCGTAATCGGTCAGGTTCTTGATCTGGCCGTCAACGATGATACTCTCTTCGAGATTGTCGAGCGTTTCGCCCTTGCGTCCCTCGTTCTGCTCGTCAAGGATGGCCTTGCGCGAAAGGACGACGTTCGAGCGCTTGCGGTTGAGCTTGATGACCTTCGCTTCGATCTCCTGGCCGCGAAAACTTTCGAGATTGCGCACGGGGCGCGAATCAACCTGCGAGCCGGGCAAGAAGGCATCCACGCCGTCAACGTCCACGCGCAGGCCGCCCTTGACGCGCTCGATGATGCGGCCTTTGATGGGCGTGCCGTCGCGGTGCGCTTTCTCCAGTTCGTCCCACGCGCGCATGCGCACGGCATCGGCGCGCGACAGGATCGGCTGCCCTTCCTGCGACTCCATGCTCTTGATGAGCACTTCCACTTCGTCGCCGCGCTTGACGGTCAACTGGCCGTTCTCCGTGAACTCCTGTTGATCGACGAGTCCTTCGGATTTGAAGCCGAAGTCGATGAGCACGCCGCGGTCGTTGATGCCGACTACAGTGCCGCGCACGACCGAGCCTTCCTGAAAGGCCGCCTGCTCCTGCTCGTACTGGTCGAGCATCGCGCCGAAATCGAAATCGCCACCCGACTGTTGTTCGTCGTCATCGTCGTCGCGGCCTGCGGACGAGGCGGACGAAGAGGCGGCTGCGGCACTGGCCGTCGTCTGTGAGGAGGCGCGCGGCTGTTGCTGCTCGCCCGAAGCGCTGGGCGTCGCGGCGTTGCTGCTGCCGTCACCTGCGCCGGTTTGTGAGTTTTCGTTGGTAGCTTCGCTTGCGCTCAGCTTGTTATCTTCAGTGGACATGCGGGCTGTTGGACTCCTACTCGAATTCGCGGCGCGTTGCAGAACTTTCGCACCTCCCCGTCAAGCACCCTAACGACTCGCACGACGCGCGATTCAACCGCGCCCTCCCGAATGCGTGGCGCGCGGCCTAGTCTGCTGGCGATGTGGGGGTGATTGCCGGAACGACCCGGAAGGGATGAGGCGGGGATTGCGAGCCGCTAGAAGTTGAAAAAATTTAAAAAAAGGTTTCGGTTTCTCTCGTGCCCGTGGATCACCCGCGTGATCCGGTAATCACCAGTCGCTTGACCGGGTAGGGCGAAAATGTACACGCCTACGCGCAAGCATGTCAAGGCGATATGCGACACGAGCGGCGACGCGCGATTCAACGGTCGCAGAGAATCTCCAAAGTTAAAGGGAAATGGTCAACGGCTTGAAGCAAAATTTCCGTTGACCATTTCCCTCTTGTGTGGCTCGTCGTTGCGGGCGAGCTGTTTAATTGCTCGTCAAGGTTGCGAAGGAGCGGCGGCTGTCGTCGCCGTCAGGTCGCGTTGCGCGACGTAGACGCCGGCCGAATGCGAGCCGATGAGCAGGCGGCCGGATTCGTGCGTGTCGAAGGCGAGCGCCCACACGCGCCGGCTCGGCAGTTCCGGGTCAACTCGCTTCCAGGTCTTGCCGGCATCCATCGAATGAAAGACACCGTTGCCATCTGCGCGTTCGTAGGCGCTGCCGACGAAAATCTCGTCGGTGTTCTTCGGATTGATCAGGATGCTCGTGAAACTGCCGATAGGCAGATTCCCGCCGCGCCGCGTCCACTTCTCACCGCCGTCGTGCGAGACGAAGAGCGTGTGCGAAGTGCCCACGTAGACATAAGCAGAGCGTTGCGGGTCTTGTTCGATGATGTTGACGGGGACGCGCTTCGGGATGCCTTCGACCTCGCGCCACGTCTGCCCGCTGTCGCGCGAGACGAGCACGCCCGAAGTTGAAGTGCCGACGTAGATGGTCTGCGGATTCTGCGCGCTCGTGGAGACGGACAAAGTGCGCGCGTCGAGTCCCTCGCCGAAAGGCATCTTCTCCCAACCCTTCAACGGATCGGCCGTGCGATAGAGGCCGTTGTTGGTGGCCGCGAGAATCTTCAAACTGCCGTCGGCTTCCGGCAGATAGGCGAGCGCGTTCACTGTCTCGGTCAAGAAGATCGGCGCGGTCTGAATTCCCTGCTCGACGCCGAGCGACTGTTTGCCACCGCCGAGGCCGAGCGCAGTCAAAGTCGCATCGTCGAACTTACCCGTCACAGGCAGTTCCTTCGCCGTCTGAAACTGCCTGAGCGCGGCGACCGTGCGCGTGCCCGCCTGCCCGTCCGGCGTGCCGACGTTGTAACCGGCCGCGTTCAGAGCCTCCTGCGCGCGCTTAACCATCTCGTCCGCGCGTTTGGCGGGAACGGGAATCGGCGGCGCGGGGCGCGACTCTTGCGCCGCGGCGGCGCTCGCCGATGTGCTGCGGCGACGCGTCGAAGTTGGAGCAGCGCGTCGCCTCGTCGGTTTGGCCGTCGGCGATTGTACGTTCGGCGCACCGATGGGCGACCAGGACAAGCCGCGGTCGGTTGAGCGATAGATACCGAGATTGGTGCCGAGATAAATGATGTTGCCGTCTGTGCGGTCTTGCAGGATCGAATAAGCGATCAGGCGGCTCGGCATGTTGCGCATGGAAGGCTGCCACGTTGCGCCGCTGTCGTTGCTGACGAAGAAGAAGCCGCCGCCGGTGGCCGTGTTGATGGTCGTCGCGTAGACGCGGCCGGGGCGCTCGCGGTCGGGCGCGATGGCGTAAGCGCGACGCCCGCTGTAGCCCTCGTTACTCGGTACAAAGTTTTTGCCGCCATCGCGCGAAACCATGACGCCGTAATTGTTCGTGCCGATGTAGACGAGTTGCGGCTCTTTGCGGTGGACGGCGATGGCGTTGATTTCGAGCGTGCGCGAGGTGGTGAGCATCCACGAATCGCCGCCGTTGATGGAGCGCCAGAAGCCTTCGGTCGTTCCGGCGAAGATGGTGGAAGGAACGGCCGGGTGCTGCAAGATGTCGCGCGTGCGGCGCGACTGCGAAGGGATGCCCTGCACCTTGCGCCAATTTGCGCCCGCGTTCTGCGATTCATAAATACCGCTACATGCCGAAGCGATCACGTGATCGGGGCGCGTCTCGTCGATCTCGATAGCGAACACGTCCGAGTCGTCGATCATGCCGGTCTTGATCGACTTCCAGGACTGGCCGCCGTCTTCTGTCTTCCAGGGCAGGTGCCATGTGCCGACGTAGATGTCGCCCGGGTCGCGCGGGTCGATGGCGATGGACTCGATGTTGCGGATGTCTGGATAGGCCGAGGTCGGCAGTTGCGTCCAGGTCTCGCCGGAGTCCTCCGAGCGATAGACGCCGCGATTCGAACCCGTGATCAAAATGTTCGGGTTAGAAGGCGACTGTGCGAGCGAATGCAGCGCTTCGGTCTTCAACTCGACGGCTTCGCGCCACGTTTCGCCGCCGTCGGTCGTCTTGAAGAAGCCGCCCGGCTCTTTGTGTTTGTGCGCGGCGACATACATGGTCTTCGAGTCGCGCGGGTCGATGATGATGTGATCGATATAGATGCCCGGCCGGTTGAAATTGCCGAGCCGCGCCCACGTCCGCGCGCCGTCGCGCGATTGATAAATCTGGCCGTCAATCGTGCCGAGAATAAGGTGCTGCGGATCGCTCGGATCGATGACGAGTTCGCGCACGTCGCCGCCCATCGGCCCGGCGACCGACCAACTGAGCGTGCGGTCGGCTGCGTCCTGCGTGGTGTCGATGAAGTGTTCGGCCGCAAAGGCCGCGCGCGGCGGCAACGAGAGCGAGGCGATTAAAGTTAAAAGAACGAAGTACAGAGATATTTTTTTCATAGGCCGGGTCATCAGTTTCCTTTGTGGCATCTGGCGTCTAAAACTCAAAAGGGGGGTAATTGTGCCGGCAATGCTTTCGTTGACGAGTGTGTGCACATTAGCGGCCGCTCGTCGGTTTTTTGGGAGAAATTCAACGCTCTCTAAGATGCGCGTCGCAAACGGGGCAGTTGTATTGAAATATCGCGCCGGAGCGAGGGCGCGGGCAAAAGCGAAGCGGGCGATGCTTCCTGTTGGAGAAACATCGCCCGCGCTTCGGTTTAGGTCGCGTGCGGCGCATCGTCAGACGGCCGCGGCGCGAGCGTTAACTTGTCCGAGCTACTCGTCGTCATCTCTGCGGCCGCGTCTTCGCGGCGCGCGTCTTGGCGGACGTGTAGTTTGTACCTCGCTGGCGTCGACGTTTGGCGACGCGGTGGGCGGTGTCGCACCACTTGGCACGAGCCAGAGTTCGGTGGTGGCCTCTTCTCTGAATCCGCCGTCAACCGTGACGAGGCGTCCCGGGTCGATGCCGCGCGAGTTCACCAGGTAGTTCTTGGCGAAATCGGCACGGGTCTGAGCTTCACCAGCCGGGCCACGGCGTCCGCCGTAGGCGATGATGTAGCCCTGCGCGCCCGGATCGTTCTGCAACTGGATGGCGAAGTTGTCGAGACGCGCCTTCTCATCGTTGCGAGCGATACGGCCATAGGTGTCGAACTGCGTCGGCGTCGGCGGCGGAGGCGTCGGCTGAGGCGTCGCTTCGACCGTCGGCTGAGGCGTCGGCGGCGGCGGGATGGCTTCGCACTCGCAACGCTCGACCGTCACGGTCGTCGAAGAGAAAGCGATACAGCCGCAACCGTCGTCAACTTCCACGGAGGCCGTGTACGTGCCGGGCTGGACGCCCGACAAGTCCCACGTCACGTTCGCACCGTCGCCCGTAATGCGGCCGCCGGTGGTTGACCAGGTGTAAAGAAGCGTGTCGCCGTCCGGGTCGGTGGCGTTAGCCGCGAGTTGGACGGTGCTGCCCGTTGCCACGCAGCCTTCGCGCGGACGCTGATCGGGGCCGCAGTCAGCCGCCAAGACCACTCTCGACGGGCTGGCCGAAACGGCCGTCGTCGGCGGGTTGTTCGGGACGACGGTGGGAGCGCGTTCGTTGCGCCGACCGGCCCAGAACTGGAAGAGGAAGCCGTGCGGTTCATCAGACCGGGTGAAGCCGCGCGGGAAATCCGCCGGGTCGAAGTCGTTGAAAATGCGGCCGCCCTGCTGGTTCATGTGCGCGCGGTAAGCGGCGCTGAAACCCATCCACCGGCGCGGGAAGATACGCACGCCAGCCAGGAAATCGATCGGGTTGTTCTGGAACGCGTTCGGCGTCCGGCCGCCCACGTACTGCACCGACTTGAGTTCGAGGATCGGCTGGAACTTCGAGTTGACCGGGAAGTCCACGCCGACGCCCGCGATCAGTTCGTCGGGACGGTCGATCAAGGCCGCGTCGCCCAAAAGCTCGCTGCGCGGATTGCTGTTCAGGATGTAACCGATGTTAGCCGAGAGATTTACGCTGCGGCTCAAGCGGCCGTCGGCGAACATGACCAAACCGAAGTCGCCGAGATTGCCGCCGGGGCTCGCGCCGCGCTGCAACTGGTTGAAGCCGTTGCGGTCGTCGGCCGTGTCGGCGTAGAAGCGATAGAACGGAATGAAACCGAAGCCAAACGGGTTGTTCGGGTCGGTCAAGCGCCACTTCGCGCCGATGCTGAAGGTGCTGAAGGCCGATTCGCCGTAGAGACGGCCGATGAAGGGCGCATCAGGCAAATAGGTCGGAGCAGTCGTGAACGTTTCCGGCACGATCAGGTTGTTGAACGTCAGGTTCGCAGGGATGCGACGCTCCGTCAGCACCACGCCGGGCAGAATGCTGCCGAAGATCGAACCGATGCCGGGGAAGTTGGCCGCCGCGCCGAAGTTGTTGCCGCTGGCGTTGTTGCCCGTCGGGCCGGCCAAGGTGAACACCTGACCAAAATTGTTCGGCGGGAAGCCGTTCTGGAAGTTGCCCGCCGAACCGCCCACGAACGGGAACTGCACGAAGGGCTGGTTGCCGGTCGGGCGGTAGAAAGCCTGCGCGGGGATGTTCAGATTATTGACCGGCGTGAGCACGATAGCGCCGCCGCTCTGAAAGATGGTCGCGTTATACGCGCCGGTATTCTGATTCAAACGCGCGGTGAAAATCCCCACGTTCGGCAGGTAGAAGCTAGACAGGTTTACCGGGTTGTTAACTCTGACGCCGCGATAACCGTCCGTGTTGAAGAACAGTTCCAGATGATCCGACAGACCAATCTGGAAGCTGAGCGGGGTTTCCGTGATGTCCACGTTACCCGGGTCGCGGTCAAAGTTGCTGTACGCGACGCTGAAAGTGAATTCACCCTTACGCAGCGTCTGGCCGTCGTAGATGGTGAAGAGTCCGGTGGGGCCGCCAACGGGGCCACCTGTGCCTACGGTCGGTGCGGTGTTTCTGGGATCATCCGCCGGCCGAAGTGTTTGAGCTGATACTGCGGCACACAGCACCAACAGGGTGAGCGCCAATACTTGCGCTCTTCTCGCGAGTCTCATCGCATTCCTCCTGCGAAATGAGTAATGTAATTTTGCGGGAAGGGGCGACTGCCAATCCCGAACCCAAGTCTGTGCGCGTGTGTTCGTGTGAGTCTGATGTCCGACCGTTCGGTCGTGACGCAACGAACATTCACTTGCAACTTGGACAGGATGGAGACGCTCCAACTACAAGCGTACACAACAGAGTCAATGTAAAACTGCTACCGCCCTCGAACGAAACGCCTTGTAGCTGGAGCGGAGCAGCGAGAGGAGCCGAACACGTATTCTGTGTTCGCGGGCGCTTAAAACCTGCCTCTTTGCGCCTCTCAACTGTATTCTTCTTTAAGCCTGATTAACTGTAAGACGTTACTGCTTATACAAAACAGCGACGCCCATGTCAACGCCGAGAATTTGAAATGTAGGAACTTTATCGTCAGCTTACACTTTCCGACTCTGCTCCTACATAACAATTTCCGGCAGACCATACTCTACATTGGCGCGGAAATCAAGACTTTTTCACCACTTAGCATTAAAAATCCCTACACGTTTTTGTCACGCGTAGATGCCGCGCATGCGTGTGTCGTAGGCCACGCGGTCGATGGCGAGCATGTAAGCGGCCGTGCGCGTGTCCACGTTATGTTTCTCGGCAAACTTCACCAGTTCGTTGAAACTGGCAACCATCACGTCCTGCAAACGCTCGTTGACCACGTCCTCTTTCCAGAAGTAGCCCATGCGATCCTGCACCCATTCGAAATAGGAGACGGTGACGCCGCCCGCGTTGGCTAAAATATCTGGAATCACGAAGATGCCCTTGCGCTGGAGGATTTCGTCGGCGGCGGCCGTCGTCGGGCCGTTCGCGCCCTCGGCCAGCACCTTGCAGTTGATCCGCTCGGCGTTTTGCGAAGTGATCTGGTTTTCGGTCGCCGCCGGGACGAGCACGTCGCACTCGATCTCCAACAGTTCGGCGTTCGTCACGCGCTCGGCGTCCGGGTATTCCTCAAACGAGCGGGTCGCGCGCAGGTGTTCGAGCGCGGCCGGGATGTCGATGCCGTTCGGGTTGTAGATGCCGCCGTGCATGTCCGAGATGGCGATCACCTTGTAGCCGGCCTCGTGCATCAACTGTGCGCCGATGCCGCCGACGTTGCCTGAGCCTTGCACGACCACGCGGGTGGAGGGCGGCGTCATCTTGAAACGCTTCATCGCCTCGTTGACGACGAAGAGGACGCCGCGACCCGTGGCCTCGCGCCGCCCGCGCGAGCCGCCGAGGTCGATCGGTTTGCCCGTGACAACGGCCGTGACGGTGTGGCGCGCGTGCATGGAGTAGGTGTCCATGATCCACGCCATCGTCTGCTCGTTGGTGTTCATGTCGGGCGCGGGCACGTCTTTTTCCGGCCCGATGATGTCGATTAGCTCTGCGGCGTAACGACGCGTCAGACGCTCCAACTCGCCCTGCGACATCTGCCAGGGATCGCAGATGACGCCGCCCTTGCCGCCGCCGAACGGGACGTTGACAACCGCGCACTTCCAGGTCATCCACGCGGCCAGCGCGCGCACCTCTTCAATCGTCACATCGGGCGCGTAGCGTATGCCGCCCTTGGCTGGGCCGCGCGCGAAGTTGTGCTGCACGCGAAATCCCTCGAAGACCTGTATGCGCCCCGAATCCATGCGCACAGGGATGTAGACTTTCAGTTCCCGGTTCGGCACGCGCATCACGGCGTAGAGATCGGGATTGAGGTCGAGCAGCTTCGCCGCGCGGTCGAAACGCGACATCATCGACTCGAACGGATTAGTCTCTTTAGCTTCCGGCGGTGCGTCTTCAACCAACGTAGTAGCCATTGTTCATCTCCTGATTGGCGAACGGTAAATGGTAAATGGTGAATGGAGCAGAAGCCGTCTTCCTCCATTCACCATTTACCATTCACTGATTTAAGACTTCGTTCAAAGCGCCCGTGCGATAGCCGTGCAGGTCGAGCGTGACGTAGCGGAAGCCGAGGGCGCGAAAGCGGCGCGCGAGTTCGTCCGTGACTTCGCGGCTGAGCGCTTTGTCCAGTTCCGCCGGGGCTATTTCGAGGCGCACCAGTTCGTCGTGATGCCTGACGCGAAACTCGCGGAAACCGAGCGCGCGCATGATCTCTTCGCCCGTCTCCACTTCGCGCAGGCGTTTGATCGTGACGGTTGTGCCGTAGGCAATGCGCGAAGAGAGGCAAGGGCTGGCCGGGGCGTCCCACGTCGGCAGACCTGCGCAGCGGCTGAGCGCGCGCACCTCTCGCTTCGACATGCCGACTTCGACGAGCGGGCTGCGGACATTGTGTTCGGCGGCTGCGGCGCGCCCCGGCCGATAGTCGCCGAGGTCGTCCGTGGTCGAACCGTCGACGACAAAGTTGAAGCCGCGCGCGGCGGCGAGGGGCGCGAGTTTCGAGTAGAGTTCCGTTTTGCAGAAATAACAGCGGTCGCCCGCGTTGGCCGTGTAGCGCGGGTCTGTCATCTCTTCGGTGTCGAGGGTTTCGTGGCGAAACTGAAAGCGCGCGGCGATCTCGGCGGCCTGCGTGCGCTGGTGAGCGGCGAGGCTGGCGGATTCGCCCGTGACGCAGAGCGCCTGCTGGCCGAGTTCCGACGCCGCGACGTAGGCCACGTATGAGCTATCGACGCCGCCGGAGAAAGCCACGACGACCGCCTGCATTTCGCGGAACAGGGCGCGCAGGGCTAGTTCCTTTTCGGCCGCTTCGGTCGAAACTGTTTCCGGCATTGTTTCCGACCCGGCGGCATCGCCGCGCAGAATCTCTTCAACTACCGAACCGCTCACAGCCATCTTCGCTCCGCTCTTGAAACCCGCGTCCGTTCCGTGAAAGTCAAGCCGACTTGCCCGTCTCGGTCTTCGCCGCCCGGATGACGGCAAACGACCCGAAGTTTGAATTGGAAGATCAGGATAGCGCGCATGTTATCGCAGGCATCTCGAAGGACGCAACCCAACATCCATACAGAGCGCTCGGGTTCGTCCGGAAAAAGCGTGTCGTGGACGCGTCTTCGCAGTGCGTGCTATGCTCGCCCGGCAGAACAGCCTTTCGGCACGACCGGCGACTCCTGACGGCGACACGCGTCGGCAAACAAATTTCACATCCGAACGAAAGCAACAGCAGTTTGAGACTTTCGAACTCTTTTTCGATTCACTTCAACGCGCGCCCTCTCGTCTGGTCGCTCATCCTTGTCGTCCTCTGCGCCGCCTCTCTGCAAGCGCAGACGACAGACGACGCGGACGACGACAGCGAAGCCGATCCGGTGCGAGTGTTCAACCGCGCGCAGGACGTGCACGCGCGTGGCGAACTCCAGCGCGCCGTCGAACTCTACAACGCGGCCATCAAACTGCGCCCCGAATTTCCCGAAGCGGAATATCAAAAGGGCGTCGCGCTCGTCTCCCTCAAGCAACTGCCCGAGGCGGAGAAGTCTTTGCGCCGCGCCATCGAACTACGACGCGACTGGTCGCTCCCGCATACCGCGCTCGGACTCCTGCTGGTCCGCGCGGGCGACGACGCGAAAGCAGAGCCTTTCCTCACACGCGCCGTCGAACTAGATGCCAAAGACACCAACGCCCTCACGGCGCTCGCCTCTCTGCGCCTGCGCGCGGGCGCGAAAGATGAAGCCGTCAAACTAATCAGGCGTGCCACATCAGATGCGAACGCCAGAGCCGACGCGTGGGTAACGCGCGCGCGCATCGAACGGCTCGCCGGAGACAAGACGGCCGCCGCCGCAAGCATCGAACGCGCCCTGCAACTCGAACCCAACAACGTCCCGGCCATAGAGGAGCGCACGGAACTCGCCGCCGACACGGACGACTACGAACGCGCCATCAAAGATGTTGAAGCATCTCTGAGCGCCGCGCCCGGCTCCGAGCAGTTGCGCGCGCGCCTCGCCAGCTACAACGCGCTCGCGGGCGAAAAATATCGCACCACCGATCCCGAAAAGTCGCTCGCCCACTTTCGCCGCGCAGCCGAACTCGCGCCGACGAGCATCGACTACGCCACCGGCTACGCGGCGGCGCTCGTGCAGGCGCGTCGCTTTCAGGAGGCTGCCGCGCTCCTGCGTCGCATCATCCAGAGCGCGCCCGACAACTACGCGGCGCACGCGAACCTTGCGACCGCCCTCGACGGTTTGAAGCAATACCCCGAAGCTCTCGTCGAATATCAATGGCTCAACCGCGCGCGCCCCGAACTGCCCGTCACCTATTTTCTGCTGGCGCGCGCCTACGATCTGACGGGCGAGTACGAACTCGCGCTCACGGCCTACGAGACGTTTCTGGCAAAGGCCGACCCCGCACAGAACAATCTGGAGATGGAGAAGGTCAACTTGCGCCTGCCCAACCTGCGCCGCCAGATCAAGAACGGGCAGGGCGCGAAGCGTAAAAAGAATTAGCGGCGTAAGAAGAATTAAGAAGTATCTATCGATCGGGATCAGTCAAACACATTCGTACATGAACCGTTCAATTGTCTATCGCCAGCGGCTCTTGCTTTTGTCGGCATTGCTGTGCGCCGCTTCTCTGTCAATCGAAGCGCAGGCGCAGGAGTTGATCGTGCCGCCGCAGGTCGCGCCGCCTCCGATGGTCTACATTCCGCAGGACGCGCGCACGCAACTCTCTTCGGCACGCGACGAGAAGGCGCGCACGCGTCTGAGCCTGGAACTGTCAGAGGCAAGGCTCCTGCGCGCCGAACAGCAGACGGAACTCAAACAGTTCAACGCCGCGACGGCCGAACTCGGCGTTTATCAAGCGTTGGTGGAAGACGCCATCCAACACCTGTATCGCACAAATGACGGCAGTAGCCGTTCGCGCGATCTCTTCAAACGCATCGAACAGTCTCTGCATAAGCACGCCGCGCGCGTCGAAGCCATGCGGCGTGTAACGCCCGGCGAGTTTGCGGGCAACGTGCTCGCGCTCGTGCGTCTCGTACGCGACCTGCGCGCCGAAGCCCTCGAAGCCTTCTACAGCGACACGGTTCTGCGTTGAGCCTCTAACGGCGCGTTTGCAGGTCGCGCTCTTCATTGAAAAGTCTGAAATTAAGTGAGCCACACGATGAACACTTTCAACTCTCGTCTCGCACGCCTCAGGGCTTTGTTGCTCGTCGCGCTCGTCGCGCTCGTCGCTTTGCCACTCGTCACCGTCGCGCATGCCGCCGTGCAAAGGCGCGAACATCTGACGGAGGAGGAGACGGATATGGTGCGCGTTACGCAGGCGCTCGACCAACGAATCGCAGTCTTCATCAAGATCGCCGAACGGCGCGTGGACGTTGTGACGGGCGTGGCGGCCAGCACTCCCGCTCTTGTGGCTAAAGATGCGGAGAAGTGGGGCGCACTGCCGAAGGGCACGCGCGCCCAACTGCTCGGCGACATCGCGCGCATCCTCGACGAAGCCATCAACAACATAGACGACGTTGCCGCGCGCACGCCGGACAGCTCGCTCGTGCCGAAGTCGCTGCGCCGTCTCTCCGAAGCCTCCGCACAATTCCTCCCCCAACTCGCCGCCTTGCGCACGGGCACGGCAGCCGAGAACGAACGCGAAGCTCTCGAACAAGCCATCGACAACCTCGAAGAGATCATCGAAGCGGCCAAGCGACTGCCCACAGAGACCACCGAGAAGAAAGACGAGAAGAAGGGCGAGAAGAAGAAAAACTGACGCGCCGCCACGCTCACACCGCTGACGCACCGCTGCATTCACACCGCACAACGTCGAAGGCCGCCGGATTCTTTGAGACATCCGGCGGCCTTCATCTCGCTTGTAGACCTTCTCCCAATTGTAGACGTTCTCCGGGTCGAAATTTGAGATCGTCTAACTCAACTCCGCTTGCGCCTCGTGTTGCCCTGTCACCTTTCCCTTCCCTCTTTCAACACGGCGGCGGCACGCCGGATCGCTGCGGTGATGCGTGCGGCGGCTTCGCGCGCGTTCGTGGTGTTGCGGTCGTCGATGGCCTGTCGCAGATCGGGCAGCGGTTGGGCGGCGTAGCCCGTGTAGAGTCCGGGCGCGTAGATTTGATGTCTGTACCAAGGGCGATTCAGCAGGCCGCGCTCGTCCGTGAGCGCGCGTTCGGCTGCGATGAGACTGTCGTTGATGCGCTTGAGGATTTGCATGGCGCGCGGCTCGCGGTCGCCTGCGCGCAAACGCGATTCGATCTCTTCGAGCAGTTGGTTGCGACGCGCCGAGACGCGCGCCGCTTCGTCGCTCAACTCTCTGACGGCTTCGAGTAGAGCACGATTGTCGTAGTCGTCCGCGAGTTTGCGGCGCGCGGCCGTCTTGTGCGTCTCGTTGACGAAGTCGCCGAGTTCCGCAGCGTAGTCCGCGTAGTCGAACGGGAGCGCGCGTGCGTTCGAGAGGCGCAGGGTGAGCGTGCCCCAGATGTGTGCGGCGGCGACGTGATAGTTGAAGCCGGGGTCGCCGAATTTCTCCATCCAGTTGAACGAATCGTAGGCCGAATGATAGACGCCGTAGTCGCCGCCGAAGCCCATGTCGAGCGACGGCACGCCGAGGTGTTGGAGGAAGGGCGTGTAGTCCGAACCCGAACCGAGCGCGTTGATGCGCGCCTCTGCGATGGGCGTGTCCGTGCCCGCGGATGCGTCTGTCAACTCGGCTTCGGGACGCTCCTCGCGCACACGATCCTGCCATGCCTGATAGACGCTCTTGCCCGTTTTCGGATCGCGCACGTCGCGCGCCGCCGCGCGTATGAGTTTCCAGAGCGTCGGCACGCTCGCCGCGCCGAAGTTTGCGCCGGAGACGGCCGAGTCCATGTTCAGGTAAGCGACGGCCTTTGCGCGCAACTCGGCGGCGTGCTCTTCCACCCATTCGGTCGAGCCGATGAGTCCCTGTTCTTCTCCGTCCCAACTGCCGAAGATGATCGTGCGGCGCGGTCGCCAGTTCGCCTTCAGCAGTTCGCCGAAGCCGCGCGCGAGTTCGAGCATGGCGGTCGTGCCGCTGTTCGGGTCAACCGCGCCGAACGTCCACGCGTCGCGGTGATTGCCGAGCACCACCCAACGGTCGGGTTCCTCAGCGCCCTCGATGCGGCCGATGACATTCCAGATCGTGCGGATTTGCATGTCCATCTCGGTCTTGAGGTGTACGCGCACGTCCTCTGTGCCGCCGACGTGATAGGTGAACGGCAGGCCGCCTTGAAATCCTGCGGGGCGCACGGGGCCGTGCAGGGGTTCGAGCAGGCGGCGCGCGTCGCCGTAAGAGATTGGCTGGACGGGGATACGCGGGATGTTCAGGGTCGGGTCGTCTTGTTTGCGCCGCGTCGTTCCGTTGATCGCGGGCTGGCCGGGCGTGAGCGGGTCGCCGGGATATTGGAAGAGATAGAGCACGGAGCCGCGCTGCGCGGAAGTCTCCGGCCGCCAGGGGCCGTTCGGGTAAACGTCGCCCTGCACGTAGCCGTCGTCGGCCGGGTCTGAATAGATGATCAGACCGACCGCGCCGTTCTCTTCCGCCACCTTCGCCTTGACGCCGCGAAACGAACGACCGTAGCGCGCGATGACGATCTTTCCACGCACGTCCACCTTGATCTTTTTCAAGGCCGCGTAGTCGTCCGGCAAACCGTAGTTGACGTAGACGAGCGGTGCGGTCACGTCGCCCGAAGCGGAGTAGCCGTTAAAGAGCGGGATGATGCGCGCGTGCGACGAGGAAGGGTCTTGCGGGAGGACGGCTTCCTGCAAAGCGAGACGCTGGCGGCGGGGCGCGACGAGTTCGAGCACCGTAGGGCGTTTCGGAAAAGGCAAGAGCACTTGATACTCTCTGAGTTCGGCGCTGATACCGTAGCGGCGCAGTTGGTCGCGGACGTAGATGGCCGTGCGATAGTCTTCGGGCGTGCCGGAGACGTGCGGCTCGCGCGTCAATGTGCGCAGGTGTTCGCGCGCCGAAGTGTTGAGCGGCACGGCGCGAAAACGCTCTTCGAGTTGTCTCTGCGTGTTCGACTCTGAGAGGGTGAAACCGTCGAGCGGCGTGGTGGACGCTGTGGCAGTTGTCTCTCTCGTTTGGGCGCGTGTGCCGGCACTGAACGCGGCGACGAACGAGTTGGCCGTCAGAAACAGCGCGAGGGCTGCGCGCAGGTGTGCTTTCATCTGTGTCTCCCCGGAGCAAGTAGAGCGAGATTGCGCGTGCACGTTGAACTGTCAGGCGCATTTGAGCGTAGAATGAGTTTACGCGAAAAGGCGCGTCAAAGCGAAGAATGGTTAAAGGGAAAGGGGTCAGGGGAAAAGGTAAAGAAAAAAGTGCGGGGCGGGTTTCGTTTTCCCCTTTCGCCTTTCGCCTTTACCCTCTCACCAGGTTTTCATATGGACAACAGATACTATCCGGGCGTCGAAGTTGACGTGCAGAGTTTGATCGCGGAGTTACGCCGCCTGTTCGACGAGGGCGACTACGAAGTTCAATCAATGCAGGTGGCGCAGACGGCCGTGCTGCAAGCGCGCAAGTCCGGCACGCTCCGCGACCTGACGGGGCTGTCGGCGGCCCTGACGATCAAGATCACGCCGGAGCACGGCGGCACGCGCGTCGAGATCGGGATGCAGAAGTGGCTTGATAAGGCGGCCGTGGCGGCCGTCGCCGTCCTGCTCTCGGCGGGCTTGCTGCTCGCGCTGCCTGCGCTCGGCGCATACTGGCAACACAAGCTCACGGAAGACGCCTGGAAGATCATCGAGGCGCACATCGCGCGCAAGGCGGGCGGCTACGTTCCGCCGATGCCCGGCAGTTGCGGGACGTGCGGCGCGACCAACACGACCGGCTCGGCCTTCTGCGCCACCTGCGGCGCAGACCTCAGACGCACGAACGTTACTTGCGAAAACTGCGGCGCGACGCAGCGCGACCCGTCGGCCAAGTTTTGCAACCGCTGCGGCAAACCGCTCGGCGCGAGGGCGTAAAGTTCATCTCCCGACAAAACGGACAACTCGCGCGCCTCAGGTCGCAGTCTATTATTCAAGCTGCGACGGCGGCGAAATTTAAATAGCGCGGAAGTGAATTAGTCATGCCCGAATCAAGATTTTCAACTCACCGGCGAAGCGTCAGTGCGCGCCGTCTGTTCGTTGTCTTCTGTTGCGCGGTTCTCGTCTCGGCGGTGTCGGTCATCGTCTACGGACAGGCGGGGCGGCGGGTGGTGACGCGTAAGAGCGACCCGCCCGTGCCGAAGGCGGCCGAGCCGGAGACGACGCCCACGCCGCAGCCGAAAGAGACGGAGAAGGTGTCGCTCGTCGTCGCCAGTTCCGATTCGGCGATGATGTCGCGCCTCTCTCTGAACGCGGACGACCTCGTGCAGGGTGCGGTCGTACAACGCCTGCGCGACAGTGCAAGTTTGCAGATCGCTTCGGGCGGCCGTTTGTCGCGCGGCGAGGCGAACAAGCGCGCCAAGAGCGAGACGACGAAGACCTACGTGGTCTGGTTCGAATTGCAGAACGGCGCGTCTGGACTCTACGACCCGACACGGCGGAATAGTACCGACGAGTACTACGTCGATTACGTCGTGCTCGAACCCGGCACGGCGAAGAAGAAGACGGACGGCAAAGTTTACCTGCGCCCGACGGGCATCAGTCGCATCGGCACTATCGGCATCGGCCGCAGCCTGCCGCGCTGTTACCCGCAGGGCTTGTCCGGCATCGAGATCACACTCGCCGAAGCGGGCATTGAGACGGCCGAGCGCATCTTCCGCGCCTTTTCTCTGCCGCATCCGCCGCTCTGCTCCTGAATTTCGCTCACGCATCGACCGACGCCTCACAACTTTATGTCAACGATCTTCTGTCACCAATGCGGCCAGCCGAACGCAGACATCGCACGCATCTGTCGTTACTGCGGTCAGGCTCTCTCGGCCGACAGTCAAACAGTCCCGCCCGCGTATGCGCCGCCACGGCCAAGCTCTTTCACAGGGACGCCGCTCTGGAACACGGACGCGCCGCCCGCACCCGTCCAACCGCTCGCACAGGGGTTCGCGCCCGCCGCCGCGCCCACGCACTTCCGCTGCCCGCACTGTCAATCAACCGCGCCGCCCATCGTTGCCAAACGCATCGGCACGGCGGGCTGGGTCGTCTTCTTCGCACTGCTCATCGCCTGCTTCCCGCTCTGCTTCATTGGCCTCTTCATCAAAGAGGAATACCGCATGTGCAGTTGGTGTCGCGGCGCGATCGCCTGAAGCACGCACTAAAAAGTCGTTGACGCACGCAGCTCCGTTGGCATAAGAACTGAGGCAAGTTCCAACACGCTTCATTCGTAACGCCTCGGAGGATGTCATGAACAACGCACGCATGTTTTTCCAGACCATGATCACGCTCGCTTCAGCCTCGCTCGGCCTCGTCGCCGCGCTCGCCTGGAACGAAGCCATCAAAGAGACCATCAAGCAACTACTCGGCACGGGCGAGAGCCTCGCCGCTCTCTACACCTACGCCGTCCTCGCCACCGTCATCGCCATCGTCGTGCTCATCCTGCTCGCACGCGCCGCCGCACGCGTCGGCGGCGAAGCCGCCATCCAACGCGAAGCGGAAGGCTAGAAAGAAGGGATGAAGGCGGAGGGATGAGGGATGAATAAGAAAAGCCTTCAAGCTTATTAACTTGAACTATTCTTGTTCATCCCTCATCCCTCCGCCTTCATCCCTCCCTTCAGTCGTGTCTGAGCGCCTTTACGGGGTCGATGCGTGCGGCGCGTGCGGCGGGGTAGAGTGCGGCGAGGATGGCGACGACGACGGCGAAGAGGATCGCGCCGAGCCAGAGGTAGGGCGGCAGCGCGAAGAAGTCCACGTAGGAGACGCCGCGCGGCTGCAAGATAAAGCGATAGGCGAGACGATTGGCGATGGCGTCAATCGCCCACGCCGCGAGCGCGCCCACAACGCCGCCCATCAACCCGATCAAGCCCGCTTCGACGAAGAAGATCAACTTGATCTCCCTGTCCTCCGCGCCGATGGCCTTCATGATGCCGATCTCGCGCGTGCGTTCGAGGATGGACATGATCATCGTGTTGGCGATGCCGAACGAAGCGACGAGCAGAGAGATACCGCCGAGCAGTCCGAGCGCCGAGTTGAGTATGAGAAAGACCGTGCGCAACTCTTTCAACTGATCGACGATGGAGAAACTGTCGAAGCCTAGTTCTTCCAGGCGCTTTTGCACGTCGGGCAGCACGTCCGGGTCGGTCACGCGCACGACGGCCATCGCGTATCCTTCCGCCTCGCCCTCTTTGAGCATGCCGCTTTCGCGCGCCAAACGAAACGCCACTTCGCTGACCGAGTTGCGATACCTGTCGGCCCATGCGCGCGCGGCGGGCAGAGAAATGTAGATACTGGAAACCGGCATCATGCCGCGAAACTTACGACCGCCCTGCGGCCCGCCTTCAACCTCCGTCTTCAACACGCCGACGATGCGAAACGTGCGCACGGCCAGCGCGCCCTGTGCGTCAGTCTCCGGCGGAGACTCTTCGCCGAGCGGCAGCCCGAAGAAAGTCATACCTCCTTCATCCTCGCCACGCTCGTCTTCACGTTGCGCGTCGGCTTTATTCTCAGCGCCCGCTTCGACGTTCGCGTCCCCGTCCTTTCGCTCGCCCCCCTCGCTCTCAGCGCCCGCGCCGCCCGGCGCGAGCAGTTCCAACGTCTGCCCGACGGCGTCCTCGGCTTTCTCGAAACCGAAGCTACGCAGAAACGTTTCGTCAACGACCGCTTCGTCCGCTTCCGGCGAACTGATCATCCGCCCCGCCAGATACGACTTGAAACGCGTCGCCCCGTTCGGCACGAGCGCGCCGCCGACCTGTCTGAGCAGCGCACGCTGGTTGGCGCGCACGTAAGTCGTCAAATCTATGTTCGGTTCGACCGAGGCCACGCCCGGCAGCGCCGCCATCTCTGCCAGCGCCGCATCGTTCAACATGCGCGCCGATCTCTGCCGCGACGGATGGTTCGAGTCCGATCTGTCCCCGCGGCTTCGCCTGCGCCCCTCGCGCTCGCCTTCCCTGTCCTCCATCGCAGACGACAGCAGACCGACCAGACTCCGCCCGCTCACGGTGATCTCGTTGAACAAGTCCAGATCGCGAAAACGCTGGACGGCGTTGCGCTGCAATCCCAACCCGAAAGACATCATCGTCACGATCATCGACACGCCCACCACGACGCCGAGCGTCGTCAACCCCGCACGCAGACGCGCCTCACGCAAATTCCGCAACGCCAAACGAAGAATATCGAAAAATTTCATAAGTCGGACTTAATTGAGTCTTGCCAGTTGTAGTTGCATCTGCTTCAACTGCTCTGTGACGCGTTCGGCGTCGGGCGGGTTGCGCGTGGCGGCGAGATAGGCTTGCAGATCGACGATGGCTTCGGCGTAACGACCGAGTTGCGCGAGCAGCGCGCCGCGGTCGCGCCGCTCGTCCACAGCACCGGGCGCAACGAGCAGGATGCGTTCGATGACGGAGAGTGCGCGCCGATAGAGTCCGGCCTGCGCGTAGATGCCTTTCAGGTTGCGGAGCAGCCGCGCGAGTATTTCGCGCGTCGAGACGGGGCGCAGGTGCGCATCCGTCAGAGGCGCTTGCCCGCCATAGATCGTGTCGAGCCGTTCCTGGCAGTCGTCCGTGTCGATCACGCGGCCGTTGAAAGGATCGACGAGAGTTGTCTCGCCGTCCAGTCCTTTCGCGCGCACGATGAAATGACCGGGCAGGCCGATGCCTTCGACGTTGAGACCCGCGCGCCGCCCGATCTCCATGTACAGCAGCGAGAGCGTGATCGGGATTCCCGTGCGTCGGTCGATCACGTCGGAGAGCAGGCTGTTGCGCGGGTCGTAGTAATGGCTCTGGTTCCCCGTGAAGCCCAACTCCTCGAAGAGAAACTGATTGAGCGCGGCGACGGAGTTTGCGCCCCCAGCCTCTGCCACGCGCTCACGCGCAGCCAGCCCCAACTCGTACAGACGCGCGCGATAGTGTTCGACATCCAGCCCCGGCCTCTCCTCTGCCGCCACGAGCAGCGCCGCGTGCGCCAACTCAATCGAAGCCTCCGGCTGCGCCACCAGTCGCGCGAAACGACGCCGCGCCTCCACCATCAACAATTTACTTTCAGGTGTCATAAAAAATAGGGATGAAGGATGAGGGATGAATGAAATCATTCAACTCAGTGAGTGCTTTTCTTACTTCATCCCTCATCCTTCATCCTTCATCCCTGTTGAAGACGTGTCGCACGGCGTCGTCCGTCCAGTCGGCGAGGCTGTGTGTGACGACATCAGCTCCGGCGGCGCGCAGGGCAGATTCATCGACGGTGTTCGTGACGCCGAGCGTGCGCATCCCGGCGCGACGGGCGGCGACGATGCCGGGCGGCGCGTCTTCGATGACGAGACATTCGGCGGGTGCGAGCGGGGGCTGTCCGGCACGGCTCCGCGCCTCGTTCAATTTTTCGAGCGCGCGATTGACGCAGGCCGGGTCGGGCTTGCAGGCGCTCACGTCCTCGGCGCTGACGACGGCGGCGAAGGCTCTCTCCAGTCCCGCGCGTTCGAGTACGTGCTGGATGTCGTCGCTGAGCGCCATGCTGACGATGGCGAGCGGGTAATGGCGCGCGAGCGCCTTGATGAAGGTCACGACGCCGGGAAAGAGCGGCAACTCTTCGGCGATGAGTTCCCGGTGCTGCCTGATCTTTTCCTGTAGCACGCGCGCGTATAGCTCGTCGCCGTCGGCCTCGCGCCCGGCGCGTGCGAAGGCCGTGCGGAAGAACGTCGCGTCGTCCATGCCGAGCGAATCATAATAATCCTGCTCGGTGAGCGTGATGCCTTCGGCTGCGAGCGCGGCTTGCGCGGCTTTCAGTTGCAGCGGTTCGTCGTCGATGATGACGCCGTTGAAGTCGAACAGAATGGCTTTGATCATGCGTGTGAAAATTCAGCCGGGCGGAAGAAGGCCGAGACTGCGGAAGCCTGCGCTCGGACACGTTGCCGCCGACGATAAAATCCGTCAATCGAAAATTGAGATACGAACGTTTGCATGTCCAAGATACGACGCTTCACGCCAAACTCCAAAAGCCGCGTTCGGGAGTTTCCCTGCGCGCGTGCGAGCGTGTGTTCAAGCCGCCGGAAGTTTTCCGTCTTCGCCCGCGTCACCTCTCGCACGCGCGCCCGCGAGCAGGTTTTTTTGCTCGGCGAAGAGAAGCGGCAGGCGTTCGCTTTCGAGCACGTCGAGACGGCGCAACACTTCCGAAATGGCGAGTTCATTCTTCAAGTTGATCTGAAAATCGAGGTCGGCGCGCAGTCGTTCCTTCTCCGCCTGCCGGTTCTGCGACATCATGATGATCGGCGCTTGCACGCCCGCGACGACGCCGAGCAGAAGACCGAGCAACTCGTAAGGAAACGGATCGAAGCCGGACTTGATGACGGTGTTCAAGAGAATCCAACCGACCAGAAAGAGAATCGAATAGGTGATGAAACGCCAACTGCCGCCGAAGGCCGCGAGCGAATCGGCGACGTGGTCAGCCCACGTCATGCGCGCTTCTTCCTCTTCGTTAGCGTTACGCGAGACGCGCTGGCTGAGCAGTTCGTCCGTGCGCCGCAGGCGTTCCGAGATGGCGCTGACCATCTCCAACGCCACATCCGGATTGGCGCGCACGAAGCGCAGGAAATCCTCGCGCGCGAGGACGGCGAGACACGCCTGCTCGACCACGGCCGCGTTGGCCGAACGCGGCTTGCCGTCGATAATCGCCATCTCGCCGAAGAAGTCGCCGTCGCCGAGTTCGGCAAGCGTCAGGTTTTCGCCGTCGCCATCGTGGATGTAGATGCGCACCTGCCCGCTTTCGAGCAGGTACATCGCATCGCCGGGGTCGCCCATCTTGAACAGCAGCGTCCCCGGAGCGGCTTCGCGCACCGTCATCAGATCGCGCAGAGTCCGCGCCGCCCTGTCGTCCAGAGACGCAAACAGCGGCACTGAACGCAACGCCTCAATCGTCATTACCTGAGAAACATCGGCCATGATTTCTTACCTCCAAACTAAGGGATGAAGGATAAGGGATGAGAGATGAACGGAAAGCCAATCGCTTTTACTTCATCCCTCATCCTTCATCCCTTCTACTCTGCCGTCCCTCATCTGAATGGTGCGGTTGGCGAAGCGTGCGGCGAGGTCGCGGTCGTGTGTGACCATGAGGACGGTCAGTTTGTCTGCGGCAACCATCTCTCTGAGCAGCGAGAGCAGTTCTTGTGCGCGGGTCGAGTCGAGGTTGCCGGTCGGCTCGTCTGCCAGAAGCGCGCGTGGTCGATTGGCGAGCGCGCGTGCGATGGCGACGCGCTGCTGCTCGCCGCCCGATAGTTCCGAGGGGCGATGCGTGGCGCGCTCGCCCAAGCCCACACGCTCCAATAGTTCGTGTGCACGTCGCTCGCGTTCGCGCCCGGCGAGGCCGCCGAAGGCCAGCGCGAGTTCCACGTTTTCGGCGGCCGTCATCGTCGTGATGAGATTGAAGTTCTGAAAGATCATCCCGACCGATTGCCGACGATAACGCGCCATCTCGCGCTTAGTAAACGGCGCGAGCGAGCGGCCGTCGAAGATCACTTCGCCCTCGGTCGGGTGATCAAGCCCGCCGAGCAAGTTCAGCAAAGTCGATTTGCCGGAGCCTGAAGTGCCGAGGAGCGCCACGAACTCGCCCTCCGCGATAGTGACCGAAACGCGGTCTAAGGCCACGACGGTCGTCGTGCCCATCCGGTAATGCTTCGAGACCTCGCGGGTCTGCAAAAGTGGACTTGCCATGTTAACGAAAGTTGCGGCGCGTAAGGACTGGAAAGCCGTCGCGTGCAAATAACACGCGACGGCTTTTCAGTTCAAGTCGGCCGCTGGGAGTTTTCCGTTTCCGTCAGACCTCTTTGTATTCCGAGTCAACGTCTTCGTCCGCGAAGGCGACGCGATAGTTGAGCGACTGTTTCTGCTTCGTAATCAGCAGGTCGTCTTTGGTCTTCAACAGGTCGGCGCGGTTGTAGACGGAGAGTTCGAAGTTGTAGCCGTGCGTGATGGCATCCTTCGGGCACGCTTCGACACAGTAGCCGCAGAAGATGCAGCGGCCGTAGTCGATGTTGTAGACCTCGGCGAAGCGTTCGTCCACGCCGGTGCGCTCTTCGGGCGGGCGCGGGTCGTCGGCCGCGATGATGTAGATGCAATCGGACGGGCAGGCCGCCGCGCACAGGAAACAGGCCACGCACTTTTCGCGCCCGCGTTCGTCCACGTGGAGCAAGTGCTGGCCGCGATAACGCGGCTGCATCGTCACCGGCTCGTCCGGGTACTGCACCGTCCACTTCTCTTTCGGGATGTACGAGAAGGTCACGCTCATCCCCTTGATGATCGCTTTCGTGTTTTCCACGATGTCGCTGATGATGGACATGGAAACCTCTTGAGCTGTTAGCTGTTAGCCGTTAGCTGTTAGCCAGACAGGTTATGTTTTTCTTTAAGCTAATAGCTAACAGCTAACAGCTAATAGCTTCTAGATCAATTCCAGTTGACTGAAGAAATATGCGATTTCGATGCGCGCGTTCTCTTCGGAGTCAGAGCCGTGGACGGCGTTCTCGCCGATTGAGGTGGCGAACTCTTTGCGGAGCGTGCCCTCGTCTGCTTTGGCCGGGTCGGTCGCGCCCATCAGGTCGCGCCAGGCCTTGACCGCGCCCTCCTTCTCCAAAGCCAGCACGATGCACGGCGCGCTCGACATGAACTCGGTCAACTCGCCGAAGAACGGCCGCTCGCGGTGGACTGCATAGAAGCCTTCGGCCTCTTTGCGCGTCATGTGAATCAGTTTCATCCCACGCAGTTTGAAACCACTGTCCGTGACCCGTTGGATGATGCTGCCCGCGCGGCCGCTCCGCACCGCGTCCGGCTTGATGATTCCGAAAGTAAGATTTCCGATTTGTTCCGACATGATTATTCTCTAAAGATACCTTTCTCAGGTTTGTCTCTCAACTCTCTTCTTGCGGCGGCTTGCCCTCGCGCGACTCGCGCACGATGTCGATCAGGGCATCTAAACGTTGATCCGTGTGTCCCTGCTGAGCGGTGAGTTCCGCAATTTGCCTCGTGAGGTTGGCGATTGCTTCCTCCGTATGAATCTGCGCATCGGCCAGCGCGGCGATCTTACGTTCCGAGTTGGCCTGCGCTTCGCGCAACTCGTCCATTCGCTCATCGTGTCGGCGCGCCAATTCGACGAGAGCAGCTAAACGCTCGTCAGTCGCGCGCAACGCTTCCGCGTGCTCATTAAACCGCTCGTTGTGCTGGCGTAGAACTTGATTGTGCTCGCGCGCCACTTGCAAGAGCGAATCAAGTTGCCTGTCTCGCTCTTGCAACAGCGAATCAAGTTGCCTGTCTCGCTGTTGGTTGAACTGATTTTGCTCACGCGCCGCTTGCAACAGCGAAGCGACGATCTCTTCCATGCGTGAGAGCCTGTCTTCGTCAGCCATCACGTCACCTCAACGTCTAAGCGGAAGCCTTTGCGCCGAGCGCGTCGCGCATGGCCGTGCCGATGTCGGCGGGCGAGTGGACGACGCGAATGCCTGCGGCTTCGAGCGCCTGCATCTTCTCGGCGGCAGTGCCTTTGCCGCCCGCGATGATCGCTCCGGCGTGTCCCATGCGGCGTCCCGGCGGGGCGGTCTGCCCTGCGATGAAGGCGACGATGGGTTTCGAGACGTGCTCTTTGGCGTAGGCGGCGGCCTCTTCTTCGGCCGTGCCGCCGATCTCGCCGATCATCACGATGCCTTCGGTTTCGGGGTCGGCTTCAAAGAGCGCGAGCGCGTCGGTGTGCGTCGTGCCGACGACGGGGTCGCCGCCGATGCCGATGGCGGTTGACTGACCGAGTCCGAGCGCGGTCAACTGCCCGACCGCTTCATACGTCAACGTGCCCGAACGCGAGACGACGCCGATGCGCCCCTCTCTGTGGATATGGCCGGGCATGATGCCGATCTTACACTTGCCGGGCGAGATGATGCCGGGGCAGTTCGGTCCGATCAGGCGCGTGCCCTTGCCTTCCAGAAAACGCTTCACGCGCACCATGTCGAGCGCCGGGATGCCTTCGGTGATGCAGACGACGAGCGGCATTCCGGCGTCGGCCGCTTCGAGAATGGCGTCGGCGGCAAAGGGCGGCGGCACGTAGATGATCGAGACGTTCGCGCCCGCCTCTCGGACGGCCTCGGCGACGGTGTTGAAGACGGGGATGCCTTCGTGCGTCGTCCCGCCTTTGCCGGGTGTGACGCCGCCGACCACCTGCGTCCCGTATTCCACCATCTGCTTCGTGTGGAAACTGCCCTCTTTGCCCGTGATGCCCTGCACGACAAGGCGCGTATTTTTATCAACCAGAACGCTCAAAGGTGTCTGCTCCTCGTAAGGTGTTATTTAATTACTTCGGAATGACCGCGCAGTATAGCACGGCGTTTGCGCGTTTCAGAACGACCGCTCCTGCAATGTTCTTATCAAGAAAGTTTCGATTAAGTGCTCCGTTAACTGAAACCATATTGAAATCGCCAGGTCGCCGCAGTATGCTTCCCGCCAGGGAAGCAACACGGATGAGCGAAGACCTCACGCAAAATCTACCTCAAGCCTCTTTTGAAGAACGCGTCCTGAGCGCGCTGTCAACGATGCAGGCGGAACTGTCTGCGATGCGTGGCGACATCGCGGCTCTCGATACGCGCCTCACGGTTCTTGAAGAGAAAGTTGATCGGCGGCTGCAAGAGGCGCGCCCCCTTTGGGAAGGCGTGCAGGAGCAGATCAGGAAACTCGACACGAAGTTCGACATCGTCATACGCGAACTCTACGAGATTCGTTACGACCACGTCATTCTCGGCAAACGCGTGGACGAACTCGAAAAGGCCACTTCGCAGTAAGTCCGCCACGCCCGCTCTCGCCTCGAACGCCAAGACGCTTTTTCAGTCTTCAACTCGTCATTCAAGCTCTACCACGTCGCCGTATTCGGGCGCATCCACACGCCAGCCGAATTTCCGGTGGATGTGTTCGGCCATGGCGCGCGCGGCTTCAGGTTCGCCGTGCGTGGTGAAGGAGCGGCGCGGACTTGTGGGCATGCCTTCGAGCCATTGGAGCACTTCGCCGTAGTCTGCGTGCGCGGAGAAACCGCCGATGCGCTCGATGTGGCAGCGCACCGGGATCATGTTTTTGAAGATGGAGACTTCGCGTGCGCCGTCCAGAATTTTCCGGCCCGTCGTCCCGGCCGCCTGATAGCCGACGAAGAGAATGGTCGATCTGTCGTCGGGCAAAAAACGCTGCGCGTGATGCAGCACGCGCCCGCCCGTCATCATCCCTGATGCGGAGATGATGATGCGCGTGCCACGCTCGTCGTTCAGGCGCTTCGACTCTTCGCGCGAAGAGGCCGTCACCATCGAGTGCGTGCGCAAGGGGTGTCGCTTCTGCCTGAGGATGCTCGCGTATTCCTCGTCCTGTTCCTCTGTGCGGCGGCTGTAGACCTGCGTGGCGGCGGCGGCCATCGGCGAATCCACGCGAACGGGGAGAGTCGGGATACGTTTTTCGTCTTCGAGTTCGCGTATGAGATAGACCAACTCCTGCGTGCGCCCGATGGCGAAGGCCGGGATGAGCAGGACGCCGCCGCGCGCGTGTGTCTCGTTGATGATGCGCGCGAGTTCCGTTTTCGGATCGGCCGGGTCGTGCAGGCGGTCGCCGTAAGTTGACTCGACGAGCATGTAGTCGCACGCAGGGGGCGAGACGGGGTCGCGTATGATCGGCTGGTCGTAGTGGCCGAGGTCGCCTGAGAAAAGGATTGTGCGGCCGTTGCCGTCTGCGCCCGCGCCGTCTACTTCGACGAGGACGAGACTCGAACCGAGAATGTGCCCCGCGATGCGAAAGCCCGCGCGGATGCCCGGCGCAACGTCCGCAGACTCGCCCGTGTTCGGCAAAGGCTGCATGAGTTGAAGCGCTTCGCGTGCATCTTCTTCGGTGTAGAGCGGAAGCGCCGGCTGGTGGCGCGAGAGGTTGTGGCGATTGCGATAGGCGGCATCCTCTTCCTGCAAGCGGGCGCTGTCGGGGAGCATGATCTTGAGCAGTTCCGACGTGCCGCGCGAACAATAGACCGGGCCTTTGAAACCGAGCGCGACGAGACGCGGCAGATAGCCCGTGTGGTCTATGTGCGCGTGCGTGATGAGCACGGCGTCGAGCGTCGTCGGGTCGAAGGGGGGGTCTTGCCAGTTGCGCTCGCGTAGTTCTTTGAAACCTTGAAACAGCCCGCAATCGACGAGCACCCGCCCGGCCGCGCCTTCGATCAAATACTTCGAGCCGGTGACTGTGCCGACTCCGCCCCAGAAAGAAAGTGTCGCCATATTTTTAGCTTTTAGCGGTTAGCTTTTTTTTGAGAGAGCGAGCGTTGCGACGTAAGCGCGCGGGCGCGTCGGGCGGTCAGCTACGGGGCGCGGCGCGAGATTCATCAGCTTGATCGTGTAGTTCGCGTAAGTCACTTCGCGCGGCTCTGCGTCCGTGTTGAGTTCGATCACCCTGGTTCTCTCCCTGGCGTGGTTCAGACGCAGGCGGATGCGCGCGTTGCCCGCCTGTATACACTGCACGTCCACAGGGCAACGCGAATCTTCGCGGACGGCGACGAATGCGATCCTCAACCTGCGCCCGGCGTCGGCAACCTGTCGCCCGACGCTCACCTTCAACGTCTCAACCACTTGTGCGCCGCCTGCCTGTGTGCCGTCTGTCTGTGCGGCGCGTCCATCCACCGTTCCAGCCGCGCCCACCTCACCTGCGCCGCGCACGTCGGCAGGCCGCACGCCGACCGACATCAAAGCGGCGACACACAAAGTTGAGTTTCTTAGTATCTTCATAGACATGACATAGACGCGCGGCTTTCAAGTTGTGACCGCATGACTTTCCGATGCGTTTCGACGCCGGAGGCGCGGCGTGCCGAAGATGACGATGGCTGCGGGGATGAGCAACAGCAGATTTCGGAGCGCGGTCTTAACGCCGAGTTGGCTGCCGATGATGCCGCCGAAACAGCCGCATTCGAGCGGCTCACCCTTCGCCATGTAAACGTAGTACAGGCCGTAGAGCGCGAAGCCGATGAGCATCACGGCTGTTAACAACGCGCCGAGTCGCGCCGTGCGCGGGACGATGAGCAGCACGGCCGCCAGCAGTTCCGCCGCGATGACCGTGACCGCCAGAGGCGTCGCCAAACTCTCACGCACGAGGTTCGTCAAGTTAAAACTGAACTCCTCGAACGTGTACAGCTTCGCCCCCGCCGCAAACAACCACATCGCCGCCAACGCGAAGCGACTGACGAGCACGAGAATTTTCAGCCAACGATGCATAAACATTATAGGGATGAAGGATGAGGGATGAGGGATGAATTAAAACAACTCGCGGTCATATCGCGGTCATAGTCTTGAAGGCTTTTCCTGCTTCATCCCTCATCCCTCATCCTTCATCCCTTCCCTACGCTGCTCTCTGTCCGGCTAAGGCGACGACCTTCTCGGCGGCGTCCTGCATGCCGCGCGCGACTGTGAAGTTGAGGCCGGATTCGCTGATGACGCGCTGGCCTTCCTCGACGTTCGTGCCTTCGAGACGGACGACGACCGGCAAATTCAAGCCCAGATTCTTCGCCGCGCCCACGACGCCGCGTGCCACCATGTCGCAGCGCACGATGCCACCGAAGATGTTGATGAGCACGGCCTCCACGTTCTCGTCCGCGAGCAGGATCTTGAAGGCCGCTTCCACGCGCTCCTGCGATGCGCCGCCGCCCACGTCCAAAAAGTTGGCCGGTTCGCCGCCCGCGAGTTTGATGATGTCCATGGTCGCCATCGCCAGCCCCGCACCGTTGACCATGCAGGCGATGTTGCCGTCGAGCTTGATGTAGTTGAGGTCGAACTTCGACGCTTCGATCTCAAGCGGTTCCTCTTCGTTCAGGTCGCGCAGGTCTGCAAACTCTTTGTGGCGGAACATCGCGTTGTCGTCGAAGTTCACTTTGGCGTCGAGCGCGATGAGGCGTTTGTCTTTCGTCAAGAGGAACGGGTTGATCTCCAGCAGCGACGCGTCCAACTGCTCGTAGGCTGTGTAGAGCGACTGCATGAACTTGGCCGCCTGATTCACGAGGTCTGCCGGAAGACCGAGGCCGAAGGCGAGCTTGCGCGCCTGAAAGGGACGAAAGCCGACGGCCGGATCGATCGTCTCTTTGAGAATCTTTTCCGGCGTGTGCGCGGCCACCTCTTCGATGTCCATGCCGCCCGCCGCCGAGGCCATAAACACGGGACGCCCCGTCGCGCGGTCGAGCACGATGCCGAGATAAAATTCCCGGTCGATGGGCAAGCCCTCTTCGATCAGAAGAACGCGCACCTCTTGTCCCTCCGGCCCCGTCTGATGCGTGACGAGTTGCATGCCGAGAATCTGGCTCGCCACTTCGCGTGCCTCTTCGGGCGACTTGGCGAGTTTGACGCCGCCGCCTTTGCCGCGCCCGCCCGCGTGAATCTGCGCCTTGACGACAACGATGTCCGTGCCGAGTTCCTTCGCCGCGTTGAAAGCCTCTTCGGGCGTGTGCGCCACGATCCCGCGCGGGACAGGCACGCCGAACTTCCGCAACAACTCTTTGCCTTGATACTCGTGAATCTTCATCCTCGAAACCTCTCGCTCGTGTGGCGACGCCCTACGGACGCTGCCGCCAATTTTCTTTGTAAGTGGAACGCCCCGAAGTGTAGCCGCAGGTCACGCGCAACTGCAAGTTACTACAGCACGCCTGATCGTGCAGACCGACCCGCACCCTTTGCCGAAATTTCGCGTCAACGGCCCGCTCGCCAACTTCCCCGCCTTCGCACGCGCCTTCAACTGCAAGGCGGGCGACCCGATGCTGCGCGCAGGTCAAGACCTCTGCCAGATTTGGTAATATGTGGGCGATTTGTGACGTTTAAGGCGAGCGGTTGAGCAGGAGACTAAATTTATGGCCGACGTGATCGTCACTTCCGGCGTGAACTTGCAAAACGAGGTAAGCTACGGCGACGGGCTGACCTTCATCACGGACGAACCCGTGCAACTCGGCGGCGACGGCGCGGGCGCAGACCCTTACACGCTGCTGCTCGCCGCGCTCGGCAGTTGCATCTCGATGACGCTCACGCTCTATGCGCGACGCAAAGACTGGCCGCTCGAACGCGTCACCGTGCGTCTCAGACAGCAGCGCATTCATGCACAGGATTGCGCCGGGTGCGAGACGAAATCCGACGGCTTCGTCCACCGCATCGAACGCTCCGTCCAGATCGAAGGCGCACACCTCAGTCCGGAACAGCACGCGCGCCTGCAGGAGATCGCGCACAAGTGTCCCGTCCACAAAACGCTGACCTCAGAGATCGTCATCGCCGACCTGAGAGAATAGGCGACGCGCTCGCTCCTAGCCTCTGCTAACGCACGCGCGCTCTTAGCTCCCGCAGCGCGCGTCGATGATCATCCGCGCCTTGCGCTCGAACTCCGCCGCCCAGTCCTCTGCCGGTTGGTCGCGCTCGTGATTGCGCGAGGCGCGAAAAACTTTGGTGATCGTGCCGTTGCTTTTCTCCGCGTCGAGCAGGCGCTGGAGATTGTTTGCCAAAAGCTGGCGACCGGCCTCTGTGATGTTCGCGTCTCCCACGTCCTTCGCCGTCGTGGTGCAGCGCCCGCCGCTCACGCGAATCGGGTCTTTGCCGCGCCATCCTTTGAGCGTCGCCTTGTTCTCGCTGGAACGCGAATAGCCGAAGGTCGAACCCATGTCGCTCACGTAGAAGAACGCCTGCCCGGGTTCACAGGCGAGCGTGCCGTCCCCGTTCTTCTGCCATTTGAGACAGGCGAACTTCTGGTTGTCGGTCTTCGTGTCGCCGTGGTCTATGAAGGCGAGCCAGAGTTTGAAAGCATCGATCTCTGCGCGCGGCGCTCCATTCTGGAGCAACTTCTGAAGCGCCCCGGCGATGGACGCGCCGTCCTTCCCGCTACAGCCAACGTCGAGTCCTGTGCCCAGGTGTAGTTCGATTCCGGCGGCGGGCTGAAACGGCTCGAAGCGCGCCCCTTGAAAGCTGCTCGTCAGACTCTTCTCGCAGTCCGGGCAGGTGACATCGGCGACCCATTCGTCGTCTGCGAAGAACCCGAGCGCACGCGAGAAACGCGAAGATAAAAACTCGCCGTAAATCTCGCCGTTCCTCTTCTCCTTCGTCTGCCCTTTGAAGTGCGGCTTCACTTTGTAACGGAGCAAATCGCCATCCTCTTCCACAACACCGGCGACGGAGCAGTGAAATTTCGGCGTCGTGCCAGCGCCCTTGCGCGGGTCTTTATTCGCCACGCATTTGAACGGCTTGGCGAGTCCGTCAGTATCAACTTCGGGAGCACCGGGGCGAGGGCCTGTGCCGGGACTATAGCCTAAGACCGGATCGTAATTCGGGTCAGGCTCCTGCCAGACTTTCGCCTTCTGCTCGGCCAGCGCGCGCTGCTCGGAAGTGAAGCAGGGTTTTTGTTGAGCCGCGACCGTAGAGGCCAGAACGAGAAGGAGCAGCAGAGGTAAAGAGTTTCGAGATGGCAGACGAAACATGACACGACCTTTCGAGTGATATGGGTTGGACGTTGTTCTAGTCAACAAGACTTTCCGAGCACAATTTTCAACGCGGGAGAAGCGAATCGCAGATGCACGATGTAATGCAGAGAAAGGCCACTCGATTGAGTGACCTTTCTCTGCATGGCTAATCGGGATGCCGAGATTCGAACTCGGGGCCTCACCCACCCCAAGGGTGCGCGCTACCAGGCTGCGCCACATCCCGTCGTGTCGTTTAAGTATCTCTGGAAAATTGTTTTTGTCAAATGGCGCGGGGCGCTTGGAGACGGACGGCGGGAAACTACTTGCGGCGCGAAGGATTTTTGTTCTCCGAGGCATCGAGCAGAGAGATGAGTTCGCGCATGTGTTCGCGCAGGCGACGAAGCGCCGCGCGGCGTTCGTCCGTGAGCGGCACGGAGGGTTCCGTTGGTGCGACTTCTTCGTCGCTCGCGTATGAAGGCGCGGCGAGCGCGGGCTGCGCGGGTGGGGTCTGTTGCTGTGGCAGCGGCACGGAGGCGTGCGTCGCGGTCGTCTCTTGCGGCAACTCTTCGGCGGCGACGCTCGCGGCGTTCATGTCGGGCGTGACGACTTTGAGTTTACTCGCGCCGCGAATCTCGCTCAGCAGTTTCTTCTTCGCCCCGGCGATGGTGTACTGATCTTCGTAGAGCAGTTCCTTGATGCGCAAGGCCATCTCCACATCGCGCTTGCGATAGGTGCGCTGCCCGGCGCGATTCTTCTGCGGGGCGAGCATCGGAAATTCCGATTCCCAGTAGCGCAGGACGTGCGCCTGCACGCCCGTGATGTCGCACACTTCGCCGATCTTGAAGAACAGCTTTTCGGGGATGTAGACGGCGGCGCGGTTCATGTCTTTATGGAGATGCCAATAGAGACCCAATAGAGACTAAGTGCGGCGAGAGTTTACAGAAGCTCCCGCGTGCGACTTTAAACTGAACTGATTTTCGGCACATCGCCCATCGGGGACGACGCAAGACTGCCGCCATGTTACTCAGGCCGCCGCAGGGTGTCAATAAATTTTCGGGAAATTAAGACTAAGCGTGTGTGCGGCTTGCGGGCGGCGTCTTCAAGGCTTTCGTGAATGAGACTGCCGCGGCGGTCACTTTCAGACCTCGATGTGTGAGTTGAGACTTCACTCGAACGACGGCTGGAGGCGCGTCCGTCTCGTGCGAGCGTCAAGGGCGCGTCGAATCTTCGGCCGGGCGCAGGCGAATCAGGCGGCTCAGGGGGTCGAAAGTGATTTCGAAGGGGCGCAGGGCATCGCGTCCCAGAAGGATGGGCGCGCTGCTGGATGCGCCGGAGAGCAAATCTGTGGGGATGCGGCGCAGGACGAGCGAACCGATCTGAATCGTGATCGGTTCGACGCGCCGCGCGGAGACGTTTCCGCGCCCCAGGTCGCGCACTCCGGCGCGCTCGCGCCCGCGCGTCGCGTTGATGCCGAAGGAGCGCGCGGCCGTTTCGTTGATGGCGAGGCCAAAGCCTGAGCCTGTGTCGAGCAGTGCGCGGCGTCCCGTGTCGAGCATGACGAAGGGGCGTCGGCTGCTGCCGTCGTAGAGCCACGGGACGATTGCGCCGCCCGGCGGCGTGGGCTGTCCGCGCAGGGGCGTGGTGCGCGGGTCGAAGGCGCTGATGGTGTCTGTGGGTAGATTGATGGTGAAGCCGAACGGGTGATAAGCCTCGGACGGGTCGAGCACGCCGTCGAGATCTTCGGGCAGTGCGTCTGTGACGATGGCGAACCCCTTGGCGGGCAGCAGATTTTCGGGCGCACCGATGGCGAGACTGCGCATTGAGGCTTCCTGCCCCTGCGAGCCGCGCCCGCCGCTCAGGCCGCTGAGCGTCACGGAACGCGCGCCGGAGAGCGCGACTCTCGCTTCGGCCGCCACGCGCCGCGAGATGATGGTTGCGCCCGCGCCCGTGTCGATGGCGAAATTGTAAGGGCCGGAATTGTTGACCCACACGCGCGCCAGCAAGCCCCGCCCCTCTTCTTCGCGGAAACGCGCCGGGGCAGGCACGACGCCCGCACTCGCATTGCGTCCTCTCTGGACGAAAGAATGGGCAGTCCCCGGAATGGAGACTGCCCACGAAGTTACTGCCAGAGCGATCAGGAAAGCTGTAGTTGCACGTTGCGCCGCGCGCTTCGAGCCACAATCCATCTCACACCGTCCAGACTGAATCGACTGTCCGTTTAGCGACGGTTATTGCGGTTGCGGATTTTGTACGTGTACAGCGCCGAACCCGCGCCGCCGCCGAGCGCACCGATGGCCGCGCCCTTCTTGCCGCCGATCAGGCCGCCAATCAAAGCGCCGCCGCCCGCGCCCATCGCCACGGTCAACTTATCGCGGTGCTTCGACCAGAACGAACGCTTGCGCGGCTCGTAGTCGTAGTAAGCCTGACGCGAAGCGCCGGAGCGCGCGACGCGCGTGCGGCGAGCCGGAGCGTCGCGATAGACGACGCGTTCGGTCGTGCGGGCGTTCGACAGATTGCTCGCGCGGACTTTGCTGCTCTCTTCACGCGCGGCCGCGAATCCTTCGGTGAAACCCGCGCGATAGCATTCCTGTTCGCTGTCCGTGTTCGCAACATTCAGCGTCGCGGGCGTCTCGTTATTGTTCGTCGCGACGGCGTCGTTGTAACGAAGCGTCGCCGCCTGCGAGTTCGTATCGGTCGCCACGGGCGCTAAACGCGTGGCGTTCGCAGTCGCGTTGAAATCGTTGGTCTTCGGGCGCATGACGAGCGCGCCGACCGTGCCGCCCAGGAGCGCCGCGATGAGCGCGACGGGTAAAATCTTATTCTGTAAGTTCAAGTTCATTTTTCAGCTTCTCCTTCAATTCGCCTGTAAGTCGGGAAGTAACCCGCACATGCTTTGAGCAAGTCACGTTCCGCAAATCGTCTTTCAGGGAGAGAGGTGAAGAGTTTAACCCCGACCCGCAATTTTTGGGGAGATTCAAATGCCGTTTTTTAACGTCGCAACGAAAATACAATATTGACGCCCGGCCGGAGCACAACGAGCGCCGTTTTCGTGCACGATATGGATTAGACCTGACACGATATGCTCAACGCTCTCGTCAACGGGGACGCCGCGCCTGCGGTTGGACGCGCACTGCTGGCGCAAGCTATAATCCCGCTTCTTTTCCACGTCCGAAAAATTTGGAGGTTCGACGCTATCGTGTCCACCGCTCTGTCTGTCTTTCGTCTCGCCACTCGTCTTGAGGCGGTCGGCTTCTCCGACATCGTGAAGATTCGCAACCGCATCATGGAACTACGCGCGGCGGGCGCGACCGTCTACCAGTTCGAAGGCGGCGAACCTTTTCTCGACACACCCGCGCACGTCAAAGAAGCGATGACTCGTGCGCTTGCCGAAAACCGCACGCGGTACGCTCCATCTTCCGGCATTCAGGAACTACGCGACGCACTCGCCGAAAAACTTCGGACGCGCAACGGTATCCCCGCCGAGGCTAAAGACGTGATCGTGCAGAACGGCGGCATGCAGGGCTTGTTCGGCGCGTTTCAGTCGGTCGTCAATCCGGGTGAAGAAGTGCTCATGTTCGCGCCTTACTGGACGCCCATCAAAGACCTGATCGCGGGCTGCGAGGGGCGCGGCGTTCTCGTCTCGACCGCAGAAGCGCGACGCGAAGGCTTTGCGCGGACGCTCGCGCAGCACACCACGCCACAGACGCGAGCCATCTATTTCAACACGCCGCAGAACCCGACGGGCGTTGTCTTCACGCGTGCGGAGGCCGAAGCGGTGGCCGCCTTCGCGCGCGAGCGCGACCTCATCGTCATCGCCGACGAGGCTTACGAAGATTTGGTCTACGAAGGCGGACACGTCTCCATCGCTTCGCTCGAAGGAATGTGGGAGCGCACCATCACATGCTTTACGCTCTCGAAGTCGTATTCGATGACGGGCTGGCGCATCGGCTACGTCGCGGCGGCCGAACCGTGGATGACGGGCTTGCGTAAGACCACGCTCTATTCGACGAACGGCGTCTCCACGCCGACGCAATGGGCGGCGCTCGCCGCCGTCAATTCCCCGCCCGACTTCTTCAACGCCATACGCGCCGAATATCTTGAGCGCCGCGATCTGATGATCGCCGGACTCAACGAACTCGGCTTCACCTGCGCGCCGCCCGCAGGGGCGTTCTATGCCTTCCCCGACGTGACGCGCATCGAACGCGACAGCCGCGCCGCCGCAGACATCCTGCTCGACCGCGCGCAGGTCGCCACCGTCCCCGGCGTCGTCTTCGGCGAACACGGTGAAGGCCACTTGCGCTTTTCTTTCTCCACTTCGCTCGAAGCTATCCGCGCCGGGCTCGACTCGATGCGCCGGAACCTGTGAAGCGACAGAGGGCGACGGCCATGCGCGACGCAGCAAAGCGGCAAGCCAGCACCGCCCGCGCCGCACATCTCTCGACGCCTTCCGCCGACATCCCGCATGCCGGTTCGGAATTCGACTTCATCTCACACATCAAGCAACGCGCCGAAGAAGCACGCGCCGCGACGCAGGCCGGACATGCGCGCGCCCGCACACAGACCAGACAAGTTCTCAATCCTGAACGAACGACCCGGCTCGATGGTCGCCCTGCGCAGGCCGACGGACTCGTTCTCGGCATCGGCGACGACGCGGCCGTCTTGCGCGGGCGCGCGGGTCTTGATTCCGTCATCACGGTAGACCTGCTCGTCGAAGACGTAGACTTCCGGTGCAACGCTCTGCCGCACGACATCGGCTACAAAGCTCTCGCCGTCTCGCTCTCAGACGTGGCCGCGATGGGCGCGCGCCCGCGTTGGGCGCTGCTCTCGCTCGGACTGCCGCAAGCGATCTACGACTCGTCCTACGCCGACGGCATCTACGAAGGCTTTCTCTCGGCCGCGCGCGAGTTCGACGTCGCTCTCATCGGCGGCGACGTATCGCGCACGCCCGAACGCATCGTCATCGACTCCATCGTCATCGGCGAGACGACGCGCGGGCGCGCGGTGCTGCGCTCGGGCGCGCGTCCGGGCGATCACATCTACGTCACGGGCACGCTCGGCGGCGCGGCGGCGGGTTTGAAGTTACTGGAACACGCCGGCGCACAGCGCACGCAAGCGGCACGCGAGCGCACGTTGTCCGGTCTTGCGGAACTCATGCGGCGGCAGTCGCGTCCCGCGCCCCGCGTCCGTTGCGGCGCGCTGCTCGGCGAGCGGCGTCTCGCCTCTGCCATGATCGATTTGAGCGACGGCCTCTCTTCAGACCTCGCGCACCTGTGCGAGCGTAGCGGCGTCGGCGCGCACATCGAAGCGGCGCGCATCCCCGTCGCCCCTCTGCTCAGACGCGCCGCCGCAGTCAATCGCACACGACTCGCGCGCGAGTTGACAAGGGACGCGCTCTCGCTCGCCCTGCATGGCGGCGAAGACTTCGAACTGCTCTTTACCGTGCGCCCGCGCGACGCGGCGCGTCTGCCGCGCACGCTCGGCGGCGTCCGCCTCACGCGCATCGGCGAAGTGACGGAAGCGCGCGAAGGCATCAGAATTTCGCAAGACGGGCGGACAACTGTTCTGCGTCCTTCCGGCTTCGAACATTTCAAACGCGGACGTTGATTTTCTATCGCATTTCGCGCGTCCGTTCGCGCAAAGGAGTTTCGACGCGGAAGCGTGAAGAATCTCTCGCGTCATGTGAGCGCGCCGCGGGAAACTAAAATTTGACTAGCCGCCCGTCCTTCCCTAGACTCTCGCTTGGGGGGCGACAATTTACAGCCGACGGCGCGCGTCGCCCCACTTGAGCCATCGTTCAGCCAAAAGGAAGTGAAGTTATGCAAAGCACTCTCGTCCGACTCGCAGTTGCCCTTCTCACTTTCGGTCTCGGCGTCAGCGCGACCATGCTCTGGATCGCCTATCGCACGCCCGACGTTTTGAGAATCAAACGATCGAACCATTGCTCATTCAAAGCGCACGATCTGCCGCCGCTGCCGCCCCTGCCCACGGTCGAGGCGCCGCCGCTCGCACCACCCGCGCCGCCCGCCCCGTTCACGCGCGCTCCTATCTCCGGCGGTCTGCTCAACAACAAGACGCTCAGCAAGCCTGCGCCCCTCTATCCGCAAGCGGCCGTCGCCGCCAACGCTTCGGGCACGGTGGAGGTGCGTGTGCTGGTGGACGAAAACGGGCGCGTGATTTCGGCGAAAGCCATCTCCGGTCATCCGTTGTTGCGCGACGCGGCCGTGGATGCCGCCTACGGGGCGCGCTTCTCGCCGACGATATTTGAAGGGCTGCCGGTCAAAGTCTCCGGCAGCATCAGCTACAACTTCGTGCTCCCGTAAATTCGCGCTCCGAAATTAAAATCAAACCGGCGTCGCTGGCGATAGCGACGCCGCGCGGTAGTCGTCCGCCCGTGCGCTTCGCGCGCAAACGAAGATGTTGAAGTTTCAAAACACGCTCACAGGCCAACTCGAAGAATTCCACCCGCTCGTCGAGGGCGAAGTGAGGATGTACAACTGCGGCCCGACCGTGTGGGACTTCGCTCACATCGGCAACTTCCGCACGTCTGTCTTCGTTGATATCCTGCGGCGCTATCTCATCTTCAAGGGCTATCGCGTCAAGCACGTCACGAACATCACGGACGTGGACGACCGCATCATCCAGATGGCGGGCGAGCGAGGCATCTCGCTCGACGAATACACCGCGCCTTACCTCGCAGCCTTCTGGGAAGACTTCGACGCGCTCGGCTGCCAGCGACCCGAAGTCGCACCGCGCGCCACGCAACATATCCCCGAGATGGAAGGCATCGTCCGCGACCTGATGGCGCGCAGCTGCGCCTACGAATCCGAAGACTCTTACTATTTTCGCATCACCTCGTTTCCAGAATACGGCAAGCTCTCGAAGATCAACTTCGCGGGCAACATCGCGGGCGCGAGCGAACGCGTGGACACGGACAAGTACGACAAAGAGGACGCGCGCGATTTCGTCCTCTGGAAAGCGCAGAAGTCGGCGGACGAGCCTGCTTGGGACACGGCGCTCGGACGCGGTCGTCCCGGCTGGCACATCGAGTGCTCCGCGATGTCCATGAAGTATCTGGGCGAGACGTTCGACATTCATTGCGGCGGCGTCGATCTCATCTTCCCGCATCACGAAAACGAGATCGCGCAATCGGAAGGCGCGACCGGCAAGCCCTTCGTCAAATACTGGCTGCACGGCGAGCACCTGAAGATTAACGGCGAGTCGATGTCGAAATCGAAGGGCAACTATTACACCTTCCGCGATCTCACCGCGCAGGGTTTTACGCCCGCCGCCATTCGCTACGCGCTCCTGAGCGCGCCCTATCGCAAGCAGATCAACTTCACGCTCGACGGCCTGCGCGGCCACGAGAAGACCGTGGCGAGTTTGCAGGACTTCCGCGCACGCCTCTCCGAAGCGCGCACCGAACCGGGCAGCAATCCACAGATGCGCGCCGTGGCCGCCCGCGCCCTCGAAGAATTCACGAATGGGCTGGACGACGATCTCAATACCTCCGTCGCGCTCGCCGCCGTCCACAATCTGACGCGCGAAGTGAACACCGCGCTCGATTGCCACGCCTTGCGCGCAGACGACCAAAGCGATCTGCTCGCGCTCATCGAACGCTTCAACTCGGTTCTCAATGTCTTCGGCCAACCGCAACGCGAGATGCTCGACGCAGAGATTCAAGCTCTCATCGACGAGCGCCAGCAAGCACGCCACCGGCGCGACTTCGCACGCGGCGACGAAATCCGCGATCAACTCGCCGCGCGCGGCATCATCCTCGAAGACACACGCGACGGCGTTCGCTGGAAGCGACGCTAAGAAGTTGTCCGTGGTCAGTTGCCAGTCATCGGTCAGTTGTCAGTTGCCGGCAGAAACTTGTGCGCCGCCGGTAGTCATTCGTCCGTCGTTTGTGATAAATACTCTAGCCGCCGAAAACGCGGTCTTAAACAACTGACCACGGACAACTGACTACTGACAAATAACTTTTCCATGCTCTGTTCACCCTTCCCGCATTTCCGACCGCTCGACCTCCGCGCGAACATCTTCGCCGGGTAGCTACTCATTCTTCCTTCCGTCGCGACCTCGCACAATTTGAATCTCACATCCGAACTTGAGATTTGAAATCCGCACCGTTTTCGTTTTCACGAAGGAGAAAATTCCATGTCAACTATCGCGCCGCCCCGTCGGCCGGAGATCAAGACCGCTCTACCCGGCCCCAAGGGTCAACAGATCGTCGCTGCCGACGCACAGTTCGTCACGCCCTCTTACCCGCGCCCCTCTTTCAAACTCGTCGCCGAACGCGGCGAAGGGGTCTGGGTCACGGACGTTGACGGCAACGTCTTTCTCGATTGCAATGCCGGGGTCGCCGTCTGCTCCACAGGCCATTGTCACCCGGAGATCGTCCGCGTCATTCAGGAACAGGCCGCAGAACTGATACACATGTGCGGCACGGATTATTACTACCGGCAGATGCCCGACCTCGCGCAGAAACTCGACGAGATCGTGCCCGTCCCCTCGCCGACGCGCACGCACTTCGCCAACAGCGGCACGGAAGCGATCGAGACTGCACTCAAACTCGCCATGCACGCGACGGGGCGACAGAAGTTCATCGCCTTCTTCAACAGCTTTCACGGCCGCACGCTCGGTTCTCTCTCTCTCACTTCATCCAAGATCGCGCAGCGCATGGGCTTCAAACGCAGCGTGCTCGACGTGACGCACGTGCCCTACCCGAACGCTTTCCGCCACCCGTTCACCGGACAACCGACGGACGAAGCGTCTGTCAGCCGCGACTGTCTCGCATGGATCGAGGAGCGTCTGTTCAAGACGACGACGCCGCCCGAAGAAGTGGCGGCCATTGTCGTCGAAGTCGTGCAAGGCGAGGGCGGATATGTTCCTGCGCCGCGCGAGTTCCTGCACGGCTTGCGCCGCATCTGCGACCGGGAAGGCATCCTGCTCATCGTCGATGAAGTGCAGTCGGGCATGGGTCGCACGGGCAAAATGTTTGCGTGCGATCATCACGATCTGCGGCCTGACATCATCTGTCTCGCCAAGGGCATCGCGTCGGGTCTGCCGATGGGCGCATGCGTGGCGCGCGCCGATTTGATGGACTGGAAACCCGGCGCGCACGCTTCGACTTTCGGCGGCAACCCCGTCGCGCTCTCCGCCGCTTTGAAGACCATCGAACTTCTGGAAGGTGGCCTCGTCGCAAACAGCGCCGAGGTCGGCGCGTACCTGAAAGCGGGACTGGAAAAGTTGAAGCAGAAGCACGACTGCATCGGCGACGTGCGCGGTCTGGGCTTGATGGTCGGCGTCGAGTTCGTCGCGGGCGGCGGCTCTCTGGACGCAGCACCCGAACTACGCGACCGCATCGAGACGGCCTGCTTCGAGCGCGGCCTGATCATCCTCGGCGCTGGCGCAAACACCATCCGCTGGTCGCCCCCCCTCACGCTCACGCGCGAGAACGTCGATGTCGCCCTTGAGATTTTCGACGAAGCCATCGCCGCGTCCGTGTAGAAAAAGACGGTAAATGGTAAATGGTAAATGGTGAATGGAAGAAAATCAGTTCTTTCCATTCACCATTTACCATTCACTATTCACCAGCCTTCCCTTCATCGTTTCCTAAGATTCGTTGACAACGGAAACGCATCTCACTTATGTTGCTGCCCAGACACGTCCGGGCAGGAGTTGGTGAGTGATGAAAGTTTTTGCACTAACGTTCATGTTGCTGTTGGCCTCGACCGCCCCGGCGCAGACGCCACGCACGGCCAAGGATTACGTCAAACGCGCCTCGACCCGCTATCTCAGGGGCGACCTCGACGGAGCGATTGAGGATTACAACAAGGCTCTGGATTCTGAGCCGCGCGCGGCCGAAGTCTACGTCAAGCGCGGCAGCGCGCGGCGTGCCAAAGGCGATCTGAACGGCGCGATTGACGACTTCAATCAGGCTTACGATCTCGATCCGCTCTCCGTGCAGGGCGACCGCAGCGTGGCCGAAGCCTACTCCAATCGCGGCTTCATACGCACCAACAAGCTCGACATGCCCGGTGCGATCTACGACTTCAACAAAGCCCTCGAATGTTATCAGGGCAATCCCGATCTCTATTTCAAACGCGGGCGCGCGCGCCTCATCGACGGCGACCTCACGGGCGCGATCCGCGATTTCACAGACGGCCTCGCACTCAAACCCGAAGGCAGTCTCGCCTCTCTGGCCTACGCCTCGCGCGCCTACGCACACATGCTGCGCGGCGACGAGACGGAAGCCCGCAAAGACTTCGTCGAGAGCACCAAGATCAACAAGGACGGCAGAATCTTCCTACGCCTTCATCTCATGACGCTCGACGAGCAACTCAAAGAGATGAAGCGCCTCCGCATCCGCGATCAGCAACGAGAAACGTAAAAAGCGGTGAATGGTAAATGGTGAATGGTGAATGGAAGAAATCAGTTCTTTCCATTCACCATTTACCATTTACCGTTTACCACTTTTCAATATCGCTGCGTGACGCCTTGGACGCAGCGGACGGTGTCGCGTGCGATGAGCAGTTCTTCGTCCGTGGGGATGACGTAGGCGGCGAGGCGTGAAGCGTCTGTGCTGATGAGTCCTTCCCGTCCGCCGTGGTGCGCGGCGTTGCGTGTGGGGTCGAGTTCAAGGCCGAGCCATTGGAGGCCGTCGCAGATGCGCGCGCGTATGTCCGCAGAGTTTTCGCCGATGCCGCCGGTGAAGACGATTGCGTCCGCGCCGTTCAACGCGGCGAGATAAGCCCCGATGTATTTGCGCGCGCGATAGCAGAAGATTTCGATGGCGAGACGCGCACGCCTGTCGTCCGACTCGCGTTCCTCGTCCAGCAACTCGCGCATGTCGTTCGTCAAACCGGAGATGCCGAGCAGCCCCGACTGCTTGTTCAAAAGCGTCTCCACCTCCTGCGCCGATAGTCCTTCCTTCGCCGCCACGTAATCGATGATCGCCGGGTCAATGTCGCCTGAACGCGTGCCCATCACGAGACCTTCGAGCGGCGTCATGCCCATCGAGGTGTCTATGGAATCGCCCGCGCGGATGGCGGCCACCGAACAGCCGTTGCCGAGATGCAGCGTGATGACGTTCGTGGCCTCGCGTTCCAGCCCTAGCATCCGGCGGTAACGATAAGCGACGTAGCGATGCGACGTGCCGTGGAAACCGTAGCGGCGCACGCGGTAACGACGGTAGAGTTGATAAGGAAGCGCGTAGAGATAAGCGTAATCGGGGATGGTCTGATGGAAAGCTGTGTCGAAGACTGCGGCCTGCGGTAGCCCCGCGCCGAACACTTCGCGCGCCGCCGCGATGCCTTTGAGGTTCGCGGGATTGTGGAGCGGCGCGAGGTCGATGCAATCTTCTATGCCGCGCAAGACCTCTTCGGTAATCAACACCGAATGTGTGAAACGTTCGCCGCCGTGGACAACGCGGTGTCCGACGGCGTGCACGTCCGCCACGCTCTGCACCTCCGCGATGCCGGAGCCTTCGGACGTGACCCAGCGGATGATCAACTCGACGGCGGCGCGCGTATCCCTGAGCGGCGCGGTCGAACGTCGCGCCTCCGCGCCCTCGGCCTGCAAAGTGATGATCGACTCGCCGCCGATGCGCTCCGCCACGCCATGCGCGAGACGCCTGTCCGTGTTCGCAGCGATCCGCTCAAGGTCTGTCGCAATCAGTTGAAACTTCACCGACGAACTGCCGCAATTGAGTACGAGTACATTCATAAGATGGTGAATGGTAAATGGTGAATGGTGAATGGTAAAAGGCCGGTTCTTATCTATTTACCGTTTACCATTCGCCATTTACCTTTTGAGCTATTTCTGTCATGCGTGCGCGCAAGTGTTCTTCATCGACGGTGTTGACGCGGCCGTCGCGGTAGACTTCGCGGCCTGCGACGAGCGTGAGCGCAACGTCGCGCGCCGAGGAGGAGAAGATGAGCGCGCGCGACGGATCGTAGACCGGGATTTGGTGCGCGCCGTCGAGTTTGACGATTGCGAGGTCGGCTTCGTGTCCGGGCACGAGCTCGCCGGTCTGTCCTTCGTAGCCGAGCGCGTGCGCGCCGCCGCGCGTCGCATCGGCGAGGGCGTGCTCTGCGGAGTAAGGTTCGGCGTTCGGTTCGCCGGAATGTTCGCCGCGCGCTTCGTGCGGGTGCAGGCGTGCGAGCAGCGTGGCGAAGCGAGCTTCTTCGAGCAGGTCGCAGGTGTTGTTGCTGGCGACCGAATCGCTGCCGAAGCCGCGTCTGAGTTCGGACATTTGCGCGAAGGGCGCGCGGCCGTGGCCGAGTTTGAGATTCGACTTCGGGCAATGCGCCACAGAGGCGCACGCTTCCCTGATCGTCTCAATGTCGTGTGCATCGACGCGAACGCAATGCGCGAGAAGCGTCTGCGGCGAGAGCACGCCGCGTGTCGAGAGATACTGAACGGGCGACATGCGCGGCGAACGCCATTCGATGCCGCGCGCTGCAAGGCTTTCGGCAAACGCGCCGCAGCCGTGCTTCAACAATTCGTCTTCATCAGCCGACTCGGCCGCGTGAATCATCAGCGGCAAATTTTCGGCGCGCGCGTAATCCGCCACGCCCGCGAGCAACGGTTCGCTCAAGGTGTAGGGCGCGTGCGGCGAGACGCCGACGCGGACGAGTTCGCTTTCAGACGCGCGCAGGCGCGCAACGTCCGCGCGCAGCTTCGACAACTGTTCGACGGCCGCGCGCACATCCGGGTTGATCGCTTCCTGATAGACGATGCCGCGCAAGCCCACTTCGCGGAGCGCGTCGATGCTCGCGTCGCCGTAGCTTGCGGCGTCGCCCAGGCACGTCACGCCTGCACGCACGGCCTCGACTGCGCCCCACGTCGCGGACACGCGCAGATCGTCGGCCGTCATGCGCATCATGCGTGCGATGGTCAGTTTGCGCAGCCAGGCGAAGAAGTCGCCCTCCACGTCTTCGAGATAGCCGCGCATGGCAGTCAGTTCCAGATGGGTGTGACAGTTGACCAGACCCGGAATGATGGCCGCGGCGCCGAAGTCTTCGCAGGGAGATTCGGCATATTGCGCCGTGAGTTCGTCGCGCGTGCCGACGGCGACAATGCGCGTGCCCGCCACGGCCACTGCGCCGTCTTCAATCTGAGGCGCGGCGATAGGCACGACCCAACGTGCAGAGTAGAGTTTGACTGGCTGAGACTCGGCCAGCGTTGTGTCTGGAGAGTTCATGTCGAAAGGTGTCGCGCGTCTGTTGGAGCGGGCGCGCGTTCGTGTCTACGCCTCAGTAGAAACCACAGGAGACCGGAAAAGGCAATCACAAAACCGCCGAGCGCGGCGACGGGGCGAATGCCGAAGGCGTCTGCGCCAGCGCCCGCCACGTACATCGAAGCGACCATCATCAAGGTGGTCAGCGTTTCGTAAGAAGCGAAGACGCGCCCGGCGTAGGCGTTGTCCGTCCGATGCATCACGAGCGTCTGCTGCGCCGTCCACCAGATGGCGAAGTTCATCTCGCGCGCGACGAGGACGAGGCTCGCCGTCCACAAGTTCGGCATCAAGGTGAAGACGACGAGGCCGCAGCCATCGAATATGAGCGAGCGACCCATGCGTGCGCCCAGACTGTCGCTCGCCGCGCCCAGACGACGCGCGACGGGTGCGCCGAGCACGCCGCCCGCACCCATCGCCACGAACAAAACGGAGATGCCGAAATCGCGCGGGCGCGCAGCCCACGCCGCAGCCGTCAACTCGCCGAGCCGCGCGCCGAAGACGCTGTAGAGCGCACGCGCCACGCCGTTGCCTAAGCCCCAACCGGCCGCGACGATGAAGACCGCCGCGAGCACGCCGTCGCGACGCACGTAGCGCAACCCTTCTCGAAACTCGAACACGGCGCGGCCGAGTTCATCGACCATGCGGCCGAACACGGTCGTGACGTGACTACGCGAATTTTCGTCTGCGGCTTTGTCAGGAAACTGCGGTTCGACCATTGCGAGTTGTCTGGACGGCAGGCGGATGCGTGCGATCAACAGGGCGGAGACGAGAAAGGTGGCGGCGTTGAGGATGAAGACGAGGTCGCGGCTGACGAAGGTGGCGACCAGTCCGCCGAGCGCGGAACCGACGGCGATGGTGGCCGCCGTGGTCGAAGCCGAGAGCGAGTTGGCGGCGAGCAGTTCGTCCGGTTCTGTGGCGATGACGGGAATGGTCGCGCGCTTGGCCGCGTTGAAAAACGCCGAGACGGCAAAGAGCGATGCGCCGACCGTGTAGATCGCCGGAAGCGAAGAGAACCATTGCGCGAGCAAAAAACCCGCGGCGAGCACTGCGCGCAAGATGTCGGCCACGATCATCACGCGGCATCTGTCCGTGCGGTCAACGACGACGCCCGCAATGGGGCCGAAGAGAAACAGCGGCAGGTGGCGCGCGATGGCGTAGATGGCGATGGCGCGTCCCTGTCGGCCTGCGCCCGCGAGTTCGAGGGCGAGGGCGAGCACGGCGATGTTGTTTAGCCAGTCGCCCACTTCCGACACCACCTGCCCCGACCACAGGTGTCGGAAGTTCGGATTACCCTTGAGCAGTTGCCGGTAGGTCACTTCTTGCCTTGTCGCACGCTCGCGCCTTCGGCCGTTTTCAGTTCGCGGTAGCGGGCGAGGATGGAAGAGACGTAGGCGCGGGTCGAAGGGATGTCGATGCGTTCGATGAACTGCGCGGCGGTGAGCGGCGGCTCGTTCGACGCGACGCGATTCCACTCGGCGGCACGGCTCGGCCCGGCGTTGTAGGCGGCGACCATGCGCGCCTCCGCGTCGGGCAGGTCGCGATAGGCTTTCGAGATTTTTTCCAGATACCAGCAGCCGACCTGTATGTTGCGCTCCGGGTCGGCAAGGAGGCTCTGCGGGTCGCGCGCCATCTGCTGCGCAAACTCGCGCATGCCGGTCTCTGCCGCCCACTCGCGCCCGACGGTGGGCGTCACCTGCATCAACCCGATCTCCGCGTCCTCGCCGATCTTCCAGGGGCGAAAATAGGTCTCTTCGTAGATGATGCTCCAGACGAGGTCTGGGTCGAGTCGGTAGACGCTCGCCTGCCGCGCGATGAGCGCGTCGAAGCGATGAATCCAATACTGGTTAAAGAAATAGAGGCCGACGGCCGCGAGGATGGAGATGATTGCGGCGGCGAGGACGAGACGCTTGAGGACTGGCATTCAACTAAACTTCCCTTTGACTATCGCGCGAATCTCATCTTAGTTGCGCCGTCTGAGCCGTGTCCACAGTTGGGCTTGTGTGCTGGTGCGGTCGAGACCTTCGTAGCGTGATTGGAGGGCGCGTCGGTCGAGGACGTGGCCTTGCAGCCACACGTCCGCGGCGAGCGTCGCGCCGACCTGTAGTGCGCCGCCACGCAAAGAGCGTTGGTTGATGAGCACTTCGAGTTTGAAGTGGCCGAGGTCGAGATAGGCCCAGTAGAGTTCGCCGCCGGAGAGCGGGTTGCGCAGAGGTTTGTAGGAGAGCACGCGGCCGCACAAGCTCCAATCGTTTTCATGCGCGGCGCGCGCCGGGGCACACTCTTCGAGCGCCTGCCAGCGCGGCCTCTCCTCGCGCGCACAGACGCGAGCGCGATACGCCAGCCCGCACAGCCCGACGTGCAACTCCTGACCGCTGAAACCTTCGAAGCCCACCTCAGTCAGGTTCTGCAACTCGAAGAGCACTTCCGTCTCCGTCCCGTCGCAGTAGCCATGGACGATGGCCTCGCCCTCTTCGTCATACTCGGTCAGAGCCCAGGGGCTGATGCGCTGCGTATAGCGTGCGCGAAAACCGGGGCGACAATCGGCGTAGAAGATGTCGCCCGTGCCCGATTCGTAGAGCACCGTCCAGACTTCCAGGCCCTCGCCCAGTTTCCAACAGCGGCCGTGCAGCACAGCGCCGCGCCTGAGCAACTGCGACGGCTCGCCCTGATCGCCCGCGCGCTCCGCGAGATGATTGAAATCTCTCTCGCTCGGCACTTCCAGCCCGATGGCTTCAAACGTCTCTTCCATGATGAAACAGAGGTCAGAGGTGAGAGGTTAGTAGAAATCAGTTCTTGTCTTTAACTGATCTTTGACCTCTGACCTCTCATCTTGCCGCTCGCTTTCGCTGTTGAATGGATTTCACTTTGGCTTCCGTTTCGGCCGCCGCGCGCGGGGCGCGACTTTTGAAGCCGCGGATGTTGCGTTCGGGGCCGTGCTCGGGGCGCGCGCCCGTGCGCGTCATCTCTGCAAACAGTTCCACGTCGTAATCGGCCTCGCGCGACATCTCTTCACGGATGGCGTGCAACTCTTCCAAAAATCTCGGCTTGCGATACATAAGAATAACAGTGATAAGTGACAAGTGACAGGTGACAAGTTAAAGAAATTTTCTCATCTTGTCACCTGTCACTCATTACTAATCATTCTTTTCCGTCAACTCCGATACCAGAAACTCCGGTGTGACGATCATGGGAACGAAGAATCCGGCGGCGGTGTTGAAGAGACGTATGCGCGCCTGTCTGCGCACGTTCGCCAGATGTCCGAAGTTCCATGTAACTAGATAATCTATTTTGTGCACGGAGGCAACCGCGACGTGCAGTGCGTCGGCGATGTACTTGCGATGAAAGATGCCGCGCGAGATGTAGCCTTCGGCGAGGATGGTCGCTTCGTCGGACATCTCAAGCTGTTCGAGCGGCGCGACGAGTTTCAGGTAGGCCGTGCTGTGCGGCTCTGGCAGGCGTTCGAGTTCGCGTGCGACGAGCGGCGAGATGGTGGCGCGATATTCCGACATCTCGTGCTCCCACCAGCGTATCGTTAAGTCGCGCCGGAAAGGCTCGCCGTTGTCGAGATACGCGCCGACCACGGACGTTTCCAGATAGAGGCTCTGCTTCACGGGGTAGCCCCCGAAGCAGGCGTGATGTTGGCGTCGCGCGTCTGCGGCGCGGCGGGCGCGCTCGGCGTCGTGGTCGTCGGCGGTTCGAGCCGCACGAGGCCGCGTTGGAAGTCGAACGTGACGCGGAAGCGGCGCAGGATGTTGCCGCCGATGATGCCCGTCTGCTCGAAGCCCGAAGTCTCGTTGATGGCCGACATGTCGAGCACGGCCGCCGGAAGATTCGCGTGCGTGTAGTCGCCGAGGGAGACGCGCGGCAACAGCAGCGTGATCACGTCTTCGGTCACACCGGCCGCGCCGAAGACCTTGAGCCGTGTCTTCTGCTCGAAGCGGGACATGTCTGCGCTCCGGGCGAGTTCTTCGGAGACGACGGAGATGCTCGCGCCAGTATCGACGATGAAGTTGAGCGGTTTTTCGACGCCTTCGAGCACAACCGAACTGCTCCAGAAACCGCTCGACGTGGAGCGAATCGGAATCTCGTAGATGCGTTTCGCGCCGCTCTGTGCATCAGGCTTCACGCTCGCGGTCGCATCGGCCTTCGAGGGCGCGGGCAGAGCGGCAGTTGCGGCGCGCACGGCCGAGGGTGTCGCGGCCAACGCGGCGTTCGAGGGCGGCGCGTTCGGATCGGCCGCGACGTGATTCGAGTTGAACGGAACGATAGTGTCTGTGAACGTGCGCGGCGGAAGCGGTGCGGTTCTGTCAGACTGGCGTACGAGCGTCATCTGCTGCCCGGCGTAGTCGAAAGAAGCGACGTACTTGGCGAGCACCGACAGGCCGATGTAGCCGTCAACCGTCTCCTGCTGGTTGTGAAACTGGCGTATGTAAACCGGCACGTTCTCGATGCGCACGTCGTCCATTTGCAGAGAGGTGAGGAAGCCGTAGACGATCTCGAAGCGACCGCCGCCGCCGACCGCACGCGCCAGTCCGCCCTGCGCCACCGGCTTGATGTTCATGCGTTCGGCCGTCTGCGTCGAGAGCACGCACATGCCCGAACCCGTATCGACGACGAAGCGCAAAGGCGTCTTCGAGCCGTTGATGCGCACGTTGATGATCGGGCGGCTGTTGACGAGTTCGAAGGGGATGGCGGCGCGCGACGAACCGCCGGTGATGTAGAGTTGGCGTTGTGAGCCGAGGTAGCGGAGGAAACTGATAAGGCCGCGTATGCGCGCACGTCGGTCGGCGTCCGTGCGCGGCGCGATGCGCAGGAAATCCTCGTAGGCGTCGGCCGCCTCACGGTAACGTTCGGAGCGCGCCGCCGCCTGCGCGTAGGAAAAGACGTAGTCGGGTTCGTTCGGGTCGAGATAGACGGCGCGGCGCAAACCCGCGAGCGCGATCTGCGCGCGGTTCTCGTAAAAGTTGATCATCGAAAGTCCGGCAATCGCCAGCGCCTCATCCTCTTTGAAGGTGAGCGCGGTGCGAAACTCTTCGATGGAGAGCCTGAAATCGCCCGCGGCCAAGAGCGTCGAACCGAGGAGCGCATGGGCGCGCGCCGAGGTTGGATCGAGGGCCAGCACGCGCGCGGCGTGGTCGTAGGCGTCGCGCAAGTTGCGTTGCTTGAGCAGTGCGAAACTGAGTCCCAGACGCGCAGGGATGTCCTTCTGATCTTTCTCGACCAGACCGCGATAAATCTTCTCGGCGACTTCAAACTCGCCCTCGCGCAAAGCGCGCGCAGCCTTCTCACGATTCTTGTCGCCCTTGCCCATTACAACGGCAGCCGCCCACGCGTCGCCGCCGAGCATCACACACAGAACGAAGGCAGCCAAACTGCCCCACACAACACGGCTCAGTTTTTTCATCTTTCGGCCACCCCCTTCGAGGATTGCGGATTGTGGATTTCGAATTGCGGATTTCGGATTGAAGAAACTTTCGGATCGCGGAAACTTAAGGAATCGAGAGGTTCTTCTCTCCTAATTCGCGTTTCGCAATCCTCGTTCCGCAATCATTTGAGTACTTCCCCGGTCTTGAGAGACCACAGCGTCAGGTCGAGTTCGTCGAAATCTATCCGTAGGCGTGCGGCAAATCGTCTTAATGCCTCTTCGATGTCGAGGTAGCGTGCGCGGGTTGTCGGCGGTTGCGGCGATTCGATCACGCCGAGTTCGAAGAGGCTGCGCAGGATGTGTTTGTCGAGAATGGCGTAGCCGCGAAAACCTATGTTGCGCAGGTAGTGGCTCGCCTCCTTGTAGCCTAAGCCCTTGATGCGTCGCTCGCGCGCCAGCCAGTCGCGGCGTGCGTGCGGGTCTGCGAAACTCTCCAGACGCTCGCGCAGTCGCATCCCGCAGTGCTCGCGCAGGTAATCGCGCGTGACGACGATGTAGCCCGAACGCGAGTTCGGATAGCGGTGCTTACTGCTGAGCGCGCGTGCCAACTCTTCGTGCGTCCCTTCCGAGAGCAGCGCGCGCACCGCTTCGACCGAGCGCAAGCCCATGCGCGCCGATGCGCCCGCCGTGAAGATGCAGAAGACCAACTCTTCCCACAAGCGCTCGTCCGAGCCTGCGCGCCATACGTCTTGAAACTCCGCGAGGCGTTGTCGAATCTCCGCGCCGCGCGCCGCGTGGGTCTCCTGTATCCGCTCGATGGTGACGGGCTGTTGTTCTCGACGCACTAAGTTTGATTGGTGACGTTTGCCGGATTGTCAACTGCGAGGGCGCGATTAACGGTTGGAATTTTAGGAGCGCCTTCGCGGCCTTGTCAACGAGTTTGCCGTCTGGAAGTTTGGCGGGTTTCGACTTTTATCGAAGGCAGACCCCGATACATCCCCCGCGCGGTGCGAGAGCATCTTATAGTTCGCGTCCGCGCTCTCCTCCGAACGATTCGCACAAGTCGTCTCTCTCCGTGCTATGATGCGATTGCCCCCAAACAATTGGCAGAGGATAAGAATGTTCAGAGCAAAAGTCAGACAATTGTTTTTGGCGACGGGGTTGTTGCTGACCACCGCGGCCGCCACAGCCGCACAGGACGACTACGTACCCGCGCCGCAGCCTTCGGCGACGCCCTACGTCGTCTCCACCTGGCCGGGCACGCCGCCCGCATCTACGACGACGCCCGAACTCGCGGACGATCTCGTTCCGCAACCCACGCCCGCCTTCTACACGCAGGGCGTACTCGTCGAAACGCTCGACGGGAAAGTGGTGATGGAGCAGGCGGCGGATCAACAGTACAATCCGGCCTCTGTCGTCAAACTCGCGACGGCCTTCCACGCACTGCAAACCTTCGGCCCCAACTATCGTTTCTCGACCGTTGTGTGGACGAACGGGACTTTCGATCAAACGACGGGCACGATCACGGGCGACCTGATCATCTCCGGACGCGATCCCTCGTTCCACTACGAACACGCCATCGACGTCGCACGCGAATTGAACCGCCTCGGCATCCGCACGGTGACGGGCGACCTCATCGTGCCGCCGAAGTTCACGATGAACTTCGGCTGGTCCGCGCAGCGCTCCGGCGAGATTTTTTACGATACGCTCGACGTGACGCGCAGACCGGCCGCCGCGACGCGCGCGTGGTTCGACGAGCGACTCGCGCACGGCGACACAGCCGCGACGCAAACGATTCCGAGCGTCGCTGTGATGGGCGCGGTCTACGTCGCTTCAGTTCCGGCCAAAGCGCGCGTGCTGCTCACGCATCGTTCGAGCAAGTTGGTTGACGTGCTGAAAGTGCTGCTCTGCTACTCGAACAATTTCATGGCCGAACGCCTCGGCGACTTTCTCGGCGGCGCACAGGGCGTCCGTCATTTCCTGATCAGCAAGGTGGGACTCGCGCCCGAACAGGTGCGCCTCGCTTCGACGAGCGGCCTCGGCGTCAATCGTCTCTCGCCACGTTCGATGATGAAAATTTATCGCGCGCTGTTGAAGGAACTGGCGAAGCACAATCTCTCGCCTTCGGACATCATGCCGGTCGCAGGCATCGACCCCGGCACTTTGCAGAAGCGCTACACCTTCGGCTACTCGCGCGGCAGCGTTATCGGCAAGACCGGCACGCTCGGACGCACGGACGGCGGCGCGAGCGCGCTCGCCGGACAGATGCGCACGCAGAAGGGCGAGACGCTCCTGTTCATCATCTTCAACCAGCGCGGCAGCGTCCCGCGTTTCCGTGAAGCGCAAGACCGCCTCGTCTCCGAACTACAATTCACGCGCGGCGGCCCCGCGCCCTTCAAGTACGAACCCCACACGCTCGCCATGCGTCTGTCCGACACCGAAGTCGAACAGGCCGAGGCGTCCGAGTTCGAACAACCGCTGAAGTAAGAGATGAGGGCGGAGGGATGAGGGATGAAGAAAAGCATTCAACTTCTTGAGTGCTTTCATTCATCCCTCCGCCCTCATCCCTAAAAATGTGCGCCCCGGCGGCCTGAGAGTCGCCGGGGCGCTTTTTCGTCCGACTCAGCACGCGGCGTGCGGCACCGCGCGCGAGCGGACGATCCCTGTGTTTCTCCCGCTTGATTCGGGACTGCCGCGAGGCTTTCAGTCGCAAACGCGCCGCACATGTTCGCCCGCCCGGCAGTTGGTTGGAGTTCCCCCTTGTTGGTTTGGCCGCGTGTGTGGGCTAAGCCGCCTGACGCATATGTGAGTGCGTCTTCGCCGTCGCACGCGGCGACGCGAAACTCTCCACTGCAATCCTCAAGCCGCCGCCCTCAGCGCGCTTCAACTTTCCAACTCAAACACCCGCCGTACCGTCATTTGCGGGCACGTACGCATCAAGGCACGCACGCCGCGTCAGAGCGCATCATGCGCGCACGTTGTTTCCGTTGGTGACAAAGTGTGTAACGAAGGTTCGTCGCCCTGTCGCGCGCGGCCGTCGCTCGGTGCGTGGCGTGCGTCGGTGTCGTGTGTGTGTAGGCCGCTTCCTGTTTTGTTACTTAAGGTGACGGGCGGGGCGCGCGTTCTGAGCGCGACGCGAGGGAAAGGCCGTTAAAAGCCGACTCAGGCCGCGTGGCATCGCCTTTGCCAAGAGGGTGGGACGAAATGTCCGCCGGACGAGTCCGGCGCGTGCGCGAAAGAGTTGCTTGCCAGTGGAGGCGATGATGAACAAGTTGACGAAGAAACGGGCGCGGCGGTCAGCCGAAGGGCGCGGCGAGCGCGGCTTCACGCTCTTACAGATGATCATTGTGATCGCGATTATCGCTGTCCTCTCCTCGATCGCGCTCATTGGCGTCACGTCCGCTCGCGCCAACCAGCGACGCATTAACTCTTCGCGCATGCTCGGCACATACCTGGAGAAGGCGCGCGCCGATTCCGTGCGCCGTCGTGCCAACGGCACAGACACGCCTTTCGCCTTCGTGCAGATCACCGGCGCGACGACCTACGATGTCTTCCTCGATTTCAACGGCAACGGCGTTCCCGTCCTGCGCAGCTTCACGCTCGAAAACGGCGTCAGTTTCCAAGCCGAAGACATCGGCTCGACTATCAATTTCGACTGGCGCGGGCGCACCGACGGCGACTTTCTCATCAACGTCTTCAACAGCACCAATCCCGGCGACGCCAATTACATGACGCGTGTAGCCATCTCCGGCTTCGGCGATGTCACCATCAACAGCGACGTGTACACGCCGGACGTTGACACCAACAGTTCGAACTTCAACGCGCCGACGCCACCGCCGACGCCCACGCCTTTCCCCACCGCAACGCCGGCTGCGACCGCGACGCCGAGTTCCACGCCGACGCCGAGTCCCACGCCTTCGCCCACGGCCACGCCCAACCCGACCCCGACACCTTCGCCAACCGCGACGCCCAACCCGACGCCAACCCCTTCGCCGTCTGCGACACCAACGCCGACGCCCAATCCGACCCCGACGCCTTCCGGCGGCGGCGGTGGGCAATGCACTTTGACGGTCAACCCCACGTCGGTGAGCATACGCAAAAACGGACTGTCGAACGGAGCGGTCGCCGTCTCCGTCCTGAACGCGACGAGCGCGACAACCGTGACTGCCACCGTCAGTAACTCGAACGAAATTTCGGTCAGCCCTGCTTCGGCCTCCGTGGCCGTCGGCGGCTCGGCCAACTTCACCATCGCTTCGCGTCGCAACAACGCGGGCTTCACCTATCAAGCCACGTTCAGGTCAACGAACTGCGGCAATGCCACCGTCACCGTCACCGTCAGAAACTAGGAGCAGGTTATGAAGTCTCAAACGGCGAATGAAAAAGGGTTCACCTTGATCGAGACGAGCATCGCCATGCTCGTGATGCTCGTCGTCGGCCTCGGCGCAAGTTCTCTCTTCCTCTATGCCGTGCGCAACAACCGTGGCGGTGCGCAACGCTCGCTCGCGATGGCTATCGCGCAGCAGCGCATCGAAGATTTACGCAACGTCGATTACACCGATGCCCGGCTCAACTTCGGCGTGCATCCGACCGAGAACGTCGTCATCGAGGGGACGACCCCGGCGAGCGCCTACTCGCAGTATGGCGGTTACACCACGCAAAGCTACACCGCGCAGAGCTACGCCGCGCCTTCCTCGTCGATGGGCGGCACGGCGACGGGCGCGGCCGCTCCTGCGCCGACACCGTATCCGACTCCCGGCACAGGTGGCACGACGCCAGCCCCCGTTTCAACGGGCAGCAGCCGGTTTCAGGTGCAAACTCAGGTTGACCCTTTCCCCGCCGGAGCGGCCACCCCGACGCAGAAGGTAGTCAGGATTCGCGTCACCCCCGTTAACGGCGACGGCACAAATTCCTGGATCAACCAGAACCCGGTCGAGGTCGTCATCCGCCGCAGCAGCACGACGCCCGGCCCGAACAAATTGTAAGGCGCACGACCCCGATGCGCTGGCCCGAGAGGGAGACCATCATTCAATGCGACACACGGCACACGTTAAACGGCAGGCGGGCTTCTCCCTGATGGAATTGCTCGTGGCGATGACCGTCATGATCTTCATCGCGGGAGCCGCCACCACCCTGCTCGTCAGCGCCTTCAACACGCGCTCGCGCGAAGACCAACGCTCCGAGGCGATCAGCGATGCGCGCCGCGCTCTCAACATCATCACACGCGAAGTCGCCAACTCCGGTTACCTGCTGCCGCGCGGTCTGACTTACTCCGCGCCCGGCGGCACGAAGCTCGTCCCCGTCAACGGACTCCTGCCCGAAGACTGCGACGCAACGGGACTCACCTTCGTCGCCAACCTCAACGCGCAGGGAGAGGTCACGAATCCGGCGGCCGCCCCCAGCAACAGCATCGGCGACGGCGTGGAAGACGAAGTGGTGAAGTTTCAATTCGTCCAGAACGGAGCTGACAGTTTCCTCGTCCGCCGCAGCGTCACCACCGGCGACTCGCTTGTGCTCGCCAACCGCATCGACGGCGCGCGCTTCGACTATCTCAACGCCGCGGGCAACGACACTTCAGCCGATCTCGCCAGAGCCGTCAGCATCCGCGTCACGGTCTGGGTCACGCTGAGCGCCCGCGGCAAACCGGGAACGGCCGGTTATCAAGCTCCCGGGCAGGTCAACTTGTCGTCGCTCATCAACCTGCGCAACGCACACCTCGATACCTACTGACGTTCACGGCCGTGGCGTTTCCATCCCGCAACAGGTGAATGACATGAAGAGCCAGAAGAAGAAGAAGAAGAACACGTCTCGCGTCGCTCGTCGCAAACAAAACGAGCGGGGCGCGGCCATGATCATGATGCTGCTCGTTTCGATGCTGCTCCTGGCGGCGGGCGGCGCGCTCATCATGACGACGGCGCTGACCACCACAACAGTCTACGAATCGACGCCGGAGACTTTGGCCTACTACGCCGCCGAGACGGGCATCGAAGACACTTTGAACGTGTTGCGCGGCAACGGTCAGGCATCGGCCGCGCCCGCTTGCCCGGGAGGGGCTATGCCCGACCCGGAAAAGATCAGTTTCCGTCGCGCGCTCACACGCTGCACTTCCAATCTGGCGGGCGATTCGCAGGCCGCCACGTTTCCGCTGCGCCTGTCGCGCTGGCTCAACTACAACTACCAGCCGCCCAATCTCACTTATCCTGACCGCGTCGCCATCACGCCCGGCTACAGCCCTCTGAACGGCACGGCCTACAGCGTCGCCCTGCGCGACCCGGATAACAGTCAGGTAGTCTCTTATTCCGTGACCGGAAGGTTCAACAACGGACTGCTCTCCACCGGCCTCTTCGGCGGGGGCTTGAACACCGCGAACCTGACCTATACGCCGCCCGCACCTGTTACTACTAACGCCAATCCTTCCGTGCCCGTTTCGCTCGGCACGATCAGGGCGCAATACTCGCTTCCGGTCAACGTCAACATTCCGCTCGACACCACGCTCACGATCACGATTAACCAGATCAGGCCGTGGCCTGCCACCTACACCATCGTCAACAGGCTGACGGGTGTGATCGCCCCCGGCGCGGCCAACACGGCGAAGATTCTCTACGGCGAGCAGAGCGTCGTCTTCGGCGGCACGACGATGCAGTTGCCCGGAAGTTTAGACTTGATCTCCGGTCTGATCGGTTCGGCCGCCGGCAACAATCAACTCAATGCGACGCTGACCGCGCCCGAACCGCGCAAGCTCGTCGTCACCTCCACCGGCTACGGGCCGAGAGGCGCGCGGAAATTCATTGAGGCGACGCTCGACAATTTCAACTTCGGCATCCGCCCGCCCGCGCCCATCTGCATCCGCGGCTCGGACAACGTGGCGCAGTCGATGACCTTCGAGTTGGGGAACAGTAACGCTAAGGCATATATCGGCGTGGATGCCGCCGGACAACAGCCGACCGCGCCCGCCGTTGCCATCACCCTGCACGACTGGACTGCGGCCAACAACGGAATATCCAAAGGCTCGACGGTGCAACCCTCGCCGCCGGCCTCGCCCGACGATCACAAACTGGCGATTCTCGATCACACTATCCCGGCCAGTATGATGGCCGACCCGAACCCCGTCCCTCAGCCCTGGGCTGCGCCGTCGCCTATCCCCGTCCGACCTCCGCCTCAGGCTGTCACGCCCGACTTCCTGCGCACGGCCGACGCGGCGCGCGAATTTCTCTACGGCGCGAACGGCAACGGCGGACTGCGCGCCAAAGCTCGTTCGCAGGGACGCTACTTCGACGCGCCTTTCAGCGGTACGGCCGGAAACTACAACACGGGCGGCTTCACCTTCGTCGATAACAACTGCGAACTGGACGGCGGCGGCGGACTGCTCGTCGTGACGGGCGATCTGGAACTCAATGGCAACAGCGAGTTCAGAGGCATCATCCTCGTGATGGGCAACGGACGCGTCACACGCAAAGGCGGTGGCAACGCAGACATACGCGGCGCTTGGATCGTCGCCAACTTCAACCGCAACGGCCCCGGCGGTTTCGGCGCTCCGACGTTCGATGTATCCGGCGGCGGCAACAGCAATTTTCAATTCGACTGGGCTGCTATCGTCGGCGCTAACCGCGCCGTCGGCCTCTCGCTCATCGGCATCGCCGAAAGGTAAGCGACGAGCGAAAGTTAAGCGGTCGTCTTCCACACACTCCTTTTGCCTTGCGCGCGCTTCCTCTTCGTCGAAGAAGCGCGCGCACTTTTCTTTCCCTCCTCCGCACATCTCCCTCCGCGCCTTTCGTCGCCGCCGAAAAACACCCGCTTGACACACACAGAGGAATGATGAACGATGCACACGTCAGAGGTTAGAGATCAGAGGTTAGAGATCAGTAACAAAACTGTCTTTCACTAACCTCTGACCTCTAACCTCTGACCTCTGCTTTTATGCCTGACATTCTGCTCGTCGAAGATAAGGAGAGTTTGCGGCGCGTGCTGCGCCTGACGTTGGAGCACGCGGGCTACAGCGTCACCGAATGCGCGGACGCGCCCGCCGCCGCCGCGGAGATCGCGCGTGCGCCCTATCGTCTCGTGCTCACCGACCTGCGCATGCCGCACGGGTCGGGGCTTGACGTGCTGCGTGCCGCGCGGGCGGCCGACGCCGATGTGCCCGTCGTCGTGATGACCGCCTACGGCTCGATTGACGAGGCCGTGCAGGCCATGAAAGACGGCGCGCACGACTTTCTGCAAAAGCCTGTCGATTCCAATCACCTGCTGCTGCTCATCAATCGCGCGCTCGAACAGGCGCGGCTGCGCACCGAAAACATTCTGCTGCGCGAAGAGTGGTCGCGCCGCTACGGCTTCCCCCGCATCATCGGCGAATCCGACGCCATCAAACGCGCTGTCGCCGAAACTCAACGCGTCGCCACGACGGAAGCGACCGTCCTTCTGCTCGGCGAATCCGGCACGGGCAAGGAACTCTTCGCGCGCGCCGTTCATCACTTAAGCCCGCGCCGCGATCAACCCTTCGTCGCCATCAACTGCGCGGCCATCCCCGAAACCCTGATCGAGTCGGAACTCTTCGGCCACGAACGCGGCGCGTTCACCGGCGCGAATGAACGCCGCCCCGGCAAGTTTGAACTCGCCACGGGCGGCACTGTCTTCCTCGACGAGATCGGCGAACTCCCGCTCGCCGTGCAGGGAAAACTCCTGCGCGCTATTGAAGAGAAGACCGTGGATCGCATCGGCGGGCGCGTGCCCGTCGCCGTGGACGTGCGCATCGTTGCCGCGACCAATCGCGAACTGCAACAGGCGGCCGAGGCCGGAGAGTTTCGCCGCGACCTCTATTTCCGTCTCGCAGTCTTCCCCGTCGAGATACCGCCCTTGCGCGCGCGCGGCGATGATGTCGCGCTGCTCGCACGCCATTTCGCCGCGCAGTTCGGCAGAGAGTTGCGCGGGCGCGAAGCCACACTGACAGACGATGCGCTCGCGATCCTGTCCGCCTACAGTTGGCCGGGCAACGTGCGCGAATTGGAGAACGCCATCGAACGCGCCTGCATCCTCGCCGACAGCGCGGCGCTCGAAGCGCGCGATTTCAGTCTCCCCTTCGCACGCGCGGGCGAAGACGCGGCGACGCCTGAGAGTTTTGCTGAACTCGATCTCTCCGGCGGTTTGGCCGAAGCGACCGAGCGCGTCGTCAGTTTCGTCGAACGCCGCAAGATCGCCGAAGCCCTCGGCGCGCACGATGGCAACAAGACGCGCGCCGCCGAAACCCTAGGCGTCAGTTACAAAACCCTGCTCACCAAGATCAAAGACTACGACCTCTAAACACTTAACGCATGACCCACGAGCCAGAGGACAACCCGCGCGCAAGCAACGCGACAAACACACGCGACTCCGAGTCACAAGGTCTTAATCAACGCGAAAGCGAGCGCGAGGCTTCGGGCGTCGAGTTGCGTCTGGAAGAGGCGAGCACGGTGGCGGGCGAGACAGAAGCTCCGGTCGGAGCTGCGACGGGACAGTTCCCCGCCGAGAACGTTGTCGCCGCACGCGAACGCGAAGCGACGGCTTCTTCGACCAAGTATGCCTTCCTCGTCGGCGCGGGGATTCTGCTCAGTCGTATCGTCGGACTAATACGTCAACGCGTCTTCGCCTACTACTTCGGCAATTCGTTCGCCAAAGACGCTTTCGACGCGGCCTTTCGTATTCCCAACTTTCTGCAAAACGCTTTTGGCGAAGGCGCGCTCTCAGCCTCTTTCATTCCCGTCTACGCGAACCTGCTCGCGCGCGGCGACGAGGAAGAGGCAGACAACGTGGCGGGCGCGGTCTTCACTCTGCTCGCGCTCGTCACATCCGTGCTCGTGCTCGGCGGCGTCCTCGCCACGCCTTATCTCATCAACATCATCGCGCCGGGTTTCGAGGGCGCGCGGCAGGAGTTGACGCTGCGGCTCGTGCGCATCTTTTTTCCGGGCGCGGGTCTGCTCGTGCTCTCCGCCTGGTGTCTCGGCGTGCTCAACAGTCATCGCCGCTTCTTCCTCTCCTACACCGCGCCGATCATCTGGAACTTCGCCATCATCGCCGCGCTCGTCGGCTTCGGCGGGTTAAGTGCGGGCGGGCGTGTGTTCAGCGACGACTTCGGCGCGCGCCTCGCCTTGATGGCAGCGTGGGGTTCGGTCGTCGGGAGTGCCTTGCAGTTCGGCGTGCAGATGCCGACCGTGCTCCGTCTCATCAAACGCCTGCGCCTGACTCTGGATTTCACTTCGACGCACCTGCGCACGGTCGTGCGCAACTTCCTTCCCGTCTTCGTCAGCCGCGGCGTCATACAGATCAGCGCGTTCGTAGATCAACTGCTCGCCAGCTACCTTCCCATCGGCGCAGTCTCCGCGCTCACTTTCGCGCAGAGCATCTACACGCTGCCCGTCAGTCTCTTCGGCATGTCCGTCTCGGCCGCCGAACTGCCCGCCATGTCGAGCGCCACGGGCGACGACGCGGAGGTGGCCGGGCAGTTGCGCCGACGCCTCGACGCGGGCCTCAGGCAGATCGCTTTCTTCATCGTTCCTTCGGCAATGGCCTTCGTCGCGCTCGGCGACATCATCGTGGGCGTGCTTTATCGAACCGGGCGCTTCACCGACTCGGACGTGCTCTACGTCTGGGGCATCATCGCCGGATCGGCCACAGGGCTGCTCGCCTCCACGCTCGGCCGGCTCTACTCTTCGACCTATTACGCCCTGCACGACACGCGCACGCCCCTGCGCTACGCCGTGCTGCGCATCGTCGTCTCCATCAGCCTCGGCATACTGCTCGCGCTCTACCTGCCGCGCGCCATCGGAATCGATCCGCGTTGGGGCGTGGCCGGCCTCACCGTCGCCTCCGGCATGGCCGGTTGGGTCGAGTTCTTCCTCCTGCGCCGCACGCTCAATCGTCGCATTGGTCGGACGGGACTTCCCTTCGCCTATATCTCGAAACTTTGGCTCGCCGCCCTTCTCGGCGCGGGCGTAGCCTGGGGCATCAAACTCCTCATCGGCAGACGCCACCCGCTCCTGCTCGCCGCGCTCATCCTCGTCCCTTATGGGCTTCTCTACTTCGCCATCACCTCTCTCTTCAAATTGCCCGAATCGCACCGCGTCATCGGCCGCTTCACGCGTCTTTTGCCCTTCGGCCGCAAATAGCAAACCGCTCTTTTGTGAAAAACTTCGCCGGAAAACTTTCCCTCACTCAATCGCGCCTCGCAGGACTGATTTAACAGGCGCTTTATTAAGATTTCATTCTATTTTTCGGAAAACTCCGGGCATTGTCGGTTTCCTTTACACAGAGAAGCCAAGACAACCTCGAAATATAGTGACGAGATTCTCGTCACTATGCGCTGAAAGTCTTTATTTTCAGGTTCGCGGCATCTTTACCGATAGATCCAACCGGTGATTCTGAAGGAGAGGCCAACTTAATGATTCGCAAAATGTTACTAACTGGCGTCGTGGTTATGATTGTTGCTTTAAGTGCCGGGGCGGAAGCTGCCCGCGCTGACAGCGTAACTTTAGTGGCAGGCACGTTACTCACGGGAAGCAATTCCGTTACGGGGAACGTGACCATCACTATCACCGACATTGGCTCGACCGGCAATGTCAGAGTCACCGTTCTTAACAACACGAACGGCGACTTGACCAATTTGGCGCTCAACTACAGTTCGCCAGTCAGCGGAGCGGCGGCGGTCAGTAACCTCTCTGGCGCAGGCCCTGCACCGACGAGCGTGGTCTTCGGCAGCAACAACGTGAATGCGCCGGGGGGAGCGAGGTTCGACGTGAACATTAACTTCCCGACCGGGCAACCGGCAGGCAGGCTGAATGCGGGCGAGAGCGTGACGTTCGACTTAGACGCCGCGTCTCCCATCTTCGCAAGCGGATTCAACGCGATCAGCATCGGCGGCCAGCAAAATTTTTATCTTCTGGCACACATACAGGCAATCAACAATGGCGGCGATAGCTCGAAGTTGGTCGGAGGGGCACCTAACGCGCCTGTGCCCGAACCGGCGACGATGATCTTGCTGGGGACAGGACTTGCGGGAGCCGCCGCGAGCATTCGTCGCAGACGTAAAAACGCAGCCGATCAAGCGTAAAAACTACTGACAATCAGGGAAGCACCATCTTCAAGGAAAAGGGTACACATCATGCGCCGCATCTTCTCCAGGCTGACTTTGAGTTTCGCCGCATTGCTCTTTCTCGGTCTCAGCGCGAGCAGCGCCTATGCCGATGGCCTCGTGCTCGTAGGCACTGACCGTCAACACCCTTGCGGAGTTGGGCGCGGCTGCGGCGACGCACGCGCACCGCATGTCCTGTCGATCCAAAATCACACAGATGCCACCGGCGCGGTCGGCAGGTCGCCCAGTTCGCCCAGCACGGACGTGCGCACCGGCGATTGGTCGCGCGGCAGCAACACGCAGACCATCAGCCTCACTCAGATCGGCGCGACGCAAGCGAGCGACATCCGCATCTACTTCGACATCATCGAGCCGAGCAGCGGTCTCAAAAGCGATGTCACGCTGAATGCGCTGGTTTTGACGGCGTTCAATGCACAGGGCGTTGAAGTGTTCAGAGCTTCTCTGGTCAATCCGGGACAGAATTTCCAGATGGTCGGCAACGGTCAGGGAACTTCGGATTACACGTTCGCCCTTGATACAGAGGCGGCGGCGCGCTTGCAGGCGGCCATCGCCGCGAACCCGAACCTGCGCCTCGGCCTGATCGCCAGCGTCTCGCGCGCGGACGGCGGGCCGGAGAGTTTCTTCATCGGAGCTGTGAGTAGTCCGCCTGCGGCCGTACCCGAACCGGCGACGATGATTCTCCTGGGGACGGGACTGGCCGGGGCTGCAGCCAGCATTCGACGCAGACGCAAAGCCGGACAAGCCTCGGAATCGTCCGAAGATGCCTGAGGAATGCCGTCGATCTGAGTTTTTTTGCGACATCTTCAAGTTAAAGCGGTATCCGGCGAGTCTGAATCATATGATCAGGCTCGCCGGATACTTTTAACCGGAAACAGAAATTTTCTGGAAGTGCCTGCGCATTACATCTTTACTGGCAATTACAGGCTTGAAAATAAAAGAATTCGACGGTTAAAGGACTGCGCTGCCTCGCCGTCTGGAAAGATAAATCAAGGGTTTTGCTCCGCCCCTGATTCCTTGAGGGTATGTTTGAAGTGCGGTTCGACATAGCTCTCCTTACGCTTTAGCGCGTTCCAGCCTCTCCTAAATCCGGCCTTTGTGCCGAAGGCGGGCTTACAGTTTGAGGCTTTGATATTTGTTCAGATTTCCGTAAAAAGGGTCCACGGAGGCGATTTACGATGAAGAATTTCGCAACTATGTTCAAACCGCTAGCGATGAGCCTCGCGCTCTTCGCCATTTTCGGCGCGGCGCAAGTCGCTAAAGCCGATCCCGTCACGGTCTCGGGCACTTCGTCCGGCACGGTTACCGGCACGGCCGCCAGTTTCCTGACCTTCACCGGCAACAACTTCACGGCGACGACCGCCGGAGGCGTCGGCTCCTTCAGCGGTGCTGACCGCATCGGCACTTTCACTCTCGCCTCGACCGTCGGCGAGACGCCCGTGAGCGGCAATTTCACGCTCAATCTGACGTTCACCGCCCCGGCCGGAATCGCCGGTGGTCAGGCCGCGACTTACACTGCGACCGTCTCCGGCACGATCTCGACGCCCAACGTCGGCGGCGTGCAGATCGTGTTCGACAATCCGGTTCAGACCTTCACGTTCTCGAACGCGAGCGGCAGCGGCACTTTCTCCATCGAACTGCCCAAGCTGTTCGTCCAGTCGGGTGACACGGCTAACCTTACGGCCGGTCTGACGGGCAATCAGAATGCTCCTATACCCGAACCGGCCACCATGCTCCTGCTCGGCACGGGTCTGGCTGGCGTCGCCGCGCGCATTCGCAAACGGCGCAAAGATGCACAAAATTAAGCATCCGACAGGTTCTCCGCCTCTCTTGGGCGTATCAGAGGTCTGACCAGCCTCTTTCAGTTGCAGGCAAAACGAGCCGGATTAGTTGAAAGCTAATCCGGCTCGTTTTCCTTTTGCGAGCCGTCTTCGTCGTCATTTCCGGCCAATTTTCTCACAACAACAGTTTTGACAAATTTTTCTGGAGAACTCCGAGCATTCAAACTTTTCTATGGTTACAACAGGACGGCGAGAGGTTAGCGGCAGGCATGAATGGCGGCGGGGAGAGCGCGAGGCTCTCTTTTTTTGTGCCCATTTTCCACACTGCCCACACCTGTTTCCCCATTTTTCCGCCTGCTCGGCCATTTAAATCCATTGACCCGCGAGTAATTCTCTCCTTATCATCCGCGCTGTGCAAAAAGTGATCACAGCCGCAGAGATGCGTGAGGTTGACCGCCTGACCACTGAACATTACGCCGTGCCGTCGCTGCTGCTGATGGAGACGGCCGCGAACGCTTCGGCGCGCGCCATCGCCGCGCGCTTCTCGGACGACGTTTCCGGCCTACGCATGCTGATACTTTGCGGGCGCGGCAACAACGGCGGAGACGGCGCTGCGCTGGCGCGTCTCCTTTCATTCAAAGGCGCACGGGTCGAAGTTGTACTCTTCGGCCGGGTCGAGGACGCGCACGGCGACGCCCGCACAAACTTCGAGGCCGCGCGTAGTCTCGCATCCGCAGTGCCGGAAACCGGACCAGACTCCGCACACGAAACCGCACCCGCCTCTCCCTGGAAAACCGCGGCGGCTTCGCGCCTATCTTTCACGGAATGCACAGACGACGCTGCGTGGAGAGATTTTCGAGCGGCGCATAGAGATTACGACGTGATCGTCGATGCCTTATTCGGCACGGGCCTCACGCGTCCGCTCGAAGGCATTTATGCCGGGGTCGTCCGGTATCTCGCGCAGATCAGAGACGCGCGCCACGCGACGAGCGCCGCAGGCACAAGCGCCGCAGACATGAGCAACGTAGAGCGAAGCGGCGGAAGCAAAAGCGCCGCAGGCCGTCCCCTCATCGTTTCGCTCGACTTGCCTTCCGGCCTCAATGCCGACACGGCCGCATTGATTGGCGACGCAGTCCAGGCCGATCTGACCGTCACCTTCACCGCGCCGAAGCCCGCGAACGTCCTGCCGCCCGCGTCTTATCACGGCGGCGAACTTCTCATCGCGCCCATCGGTTCGCCCGCCGTTTTGCTCGACGCCACCGCCTCGCAACTTTTTCTGACCGAAGAACAGGATGCGCGCGTGTGGCTCGAACAGACGCGCTATCGCCCCGCCTCTTACAAAAACACGCACGGCCACGCGCTCGTCGTCGCGGGTTCGCGCCGGATGTCCGGCGCGGCCGTGTTGTGCGGCGACGCCGCGATGCGCTCCGGCGCGGGACTCGTGACCATCGCAAGTCCCGCCTCCGCACTGTCTGCCATCGCCGCGCGCGTCATGCCCGAAGTGATGACGGCCGAACTCGTCGAGACGACCGAAGAGAACAGCGCACACGGAAATGAACGCATCTTGGGCAAGACTGCCATCGAACAGGTCTTGCAACTCGCCGCGCGCGCCGACGCGATTGCGATTGGCCCCGGTCTCACGTCGGCCGAACATGTCCGCCGCCTCGTCCGCGCCGTCGTCGAACGCCGCGCCTGTCCGGTCGTCATCGACGCCGACGGACTCAACGCGCTCTCCCCCTGGCCTGCGGACTTGCGCGGCACGCCCGAAGCGCCGCTCATCCTCACACCTCATCCCGGCGAGATGCGTCGCCTGTTGGGCGCGGATGCGGAGCAAAATTCACTCGACGACCGCGTCCGAACGGCCAGAGAGTTCGCCGTCGCGCACGAAGTCTTCGTCGTCTCGAAGGGCGCGCGTGTTCTTATCGCTGCGCCGGACGGGCGCGTCGCTGTTAACCCGACCGGTAATGCCGGGACGGGCACGGCGGGCGCGGGCGACACTTTGACCGGTATCGTCACGGGCTGCATCGCACAGTCGCGCGGCGCGTTTGGGAAAGACGCGGACGCTTACGCGGCCACTGTCGCCGCCGTCTATCTCGCAGGACTCGCCGCCGACCTGACCGCCGTCTCGCAAGGCATGCGCACGCTCGTCGCGTCCGACATCAGCCGCTACTTCGGCGCGGCCGTCCGCGCGCTCGACCCCGATGGTGAAAGACCATGACCACGACTCTCGATCCCAATTCAACTTCCGACTTCGACCCGACCGGCGACTGGACTTCGCACAAACTGGCGGACACCTTTCTGCTCGGCAAATGGATCGGCGAACATCTGCGCGGCGGCGAGATCATACTGCTCGACGGTGCGCTCGGTGCGGGCAAGACGATCTTCGTCAAAGGCGTGGGCAGCGCGCTCGGTCTGGATTTCAACGAGGTGACGAGTCCTTCTTTCACGCTCGTCAATCGTTACGACGCGCACCTGACGCTCTATCACCTGGACCTCTACCGCCTGACCGACGGCGTGGCTGCGGCCTACGCCGTTGACCTCGACGAACTGCTCTCGGAGGAACGCGCCGTCATCGTCATCGAATGGGCAGAGCGTTTGCGCAACTATCCACTGCCCGCGCCCGTCTATCGCGTCCGCATCGAAGGCGACGGTGAAGAAGTTCGTCATATCAGAATCGTTAAAGAATGAGTCGGACGCGGTTTGAAGAACGAAGTGACTGCGAGAAGCGAGTCGAACGACGGACGCTATGAGTTGAACTCCGGCGCGGGCGCGTCCCGTCTAAATCGCGTTGCTATGTTAGAATTTGCGCGAAGACTTTTATCACAAAGGAGAATTTAGAGATGCCTTATCCGGAGATCATGATTCGCCCGATGCGCGAGGAACTAACGCGGCTCGGCATTGAGGAAGCACGCACGCCCGAACAAGTTGACGAAGTGGTTAAAACCACAGAGGGCACGGTGATGGTGGTCGTCAATTCCGTCTGCGGCTGCGCGGCGGGCAAGGCGCGCCCCGGCATCGCGCGTGCGATGCAGCACACAACGCGCCCCGCACGCGCCATCACCGTCTTTGCCGGTGCGGACATTGAAGCGACCGAGCAGGCGCGCGCCTACTTCAAAGGCTACCAGCCGTCTTCGCCCTCCATCGCCCTGCTCAAAGACGGTCAACTCGTCTACATCATGGAACGCTACCAGATCGAAGGCAAAGACGCGCCCACCATTGCCGACGAACTGACCCGCGCCTTTGACCAACACTGCTCCGCCGCGAGCTCGGCCAACGCCTAACGGCAAGGATGAGGGATGAGGGATGAGGGATGAAGTAAAGAAAACAAACTTGCCTGCTTCTCATTCATCCCTCATCCCTCCGTCCTCATCCCTGTTGTCGCTCGACACTCCCATCCTTTCGCTCACAGGCTGCGGCATCCCGCGTTTCGGCCAGCCGACGGCGCGTCGTCTCGGGCTTGCGGTCGCCTCTCTCGTAGGCAAGCGCGAGGCGGGCGAGGCGACGGTCGAAGACCTCTTGAACTACCTGCCGATGCGCTATGAAGATCGCTCGAATCTGACGCGCGTGGCCGAACTGCGCGACGGGCTTGAGGCATCTATGGAACTTTACGTGCGCGTGTCGGGCGGCTTTCAGGTGGGCAAGCATCGCGGGGCGAAAGCGCCGCCGCTTTTCATCTTCGAGATCACGGCGAGCGACCCGGAAAGGACGGGCAAGCCTGTCGTCGTCTGGTGGTTCGTCTCCGGACGGCAGGCGGCGCGCATCGTCGCCTACAACCGTCAACGCTTCACGCGCGGCGCGCGCTTCGTCGCCTACGGACGCTGGGAGTGGGATGCACGGCGCAACACCTTCGCCCTGCGTCTCGGCAAACCCGACGAACTCGAAATGCTTCCCGGCATCTGGACGCCGCCCGAACACGCGCTCCTGCGTCTCGCCGAAGAGAACGACGAACACGCAAACACCGACGCGCAACACGACACCTCCGAAGACGCGTCGCACGAGGAAACTGATACGGATGCCGACTCTTTCTCCGACGACGAAGAAGCGGAGACGGCCGATCCGCGTCTCGCCGCGATTCACGTCGGACGGCGCGTGCCCGTCTATCGCAAGCTCGGCGAGTTTCCCACAAAGCGCCTGCGCGAGATCATGCACGCGGTCCTCGCGCGGATCGACGATGCTGAGATCACAGAGACGCTGCCCATCGAGCTCGTCGGCCGGCAGAACTTGATCTCGCGCGCCGAAGCCTTGCGCCGCATCCACTTTCCCGCCGAAGACGCGCCCCTCGCCGACTACGAACGCGCACGCTCGCCCGCGCACCTGCGTCTCATCTTCGAAGAGTTTTTCTGGGTCGCACTTGCCATCGCCCTGCGCAAAAGCGAGCGCGTCAAAGAACCGAAGGGCGCGGTCATAGAGATCGACGAACGCGTGCGCACGCATCTGCAAGAGATACTTCCCTTCACTCTGACGAGCGCGCAAGAGCGTTGCATTATGCGTATCCTCGACGACATGCAGTCGGACGTGCCGATGAACCGCCTGCTACAGGGCGACGTGGGGAGCGGCAAAACCATCGTCGCCCTGCTTGCCATGCTCGCCGCGATGGAGAACAACTATCAGGCCGCGCTTATGGCTCCGACCGAAATCCTCGCCGAACAGCACGCGCGCAACATCAAACGCATGCTCGCGCGCACGCCTTATCGTGCCGAACTGCTCACCGGCTCGCTTCGCGCCGCAGAGAAAAGACGCCTCCACTCGGACATCGCCGCGGGTGAAATCCATGCCTGCATCGGCACGCACGCGCTCATCCAAGAGTCAGTCGCCTTTCGCAAACTCGGCATCGTCGTCATCGACGAGCAGCATCGTTTCGGCGTGCTGCAACGCGCTTCTTTGCGCGAACGCGGTTTCAACCCCGATGTGCTCGTGATGACGGCCACGCCCATCCCGCGCTCGCTCGCCATGACCGTCTACGGCGACTTGGACGTGTCTGTCATAGACGAACTGCCGCCCGGCCGCACGCCGATCAAGACGGTCGTGTGCGGCGAAGACCAGCGCGCCGGAGTTTACAAAGGCGTCGAGCGTGAGATACGCGCCGGGCGTCAGGCTTACATCGTCTACCCGCTCGTCGAAGAATCGGAGAAGATGGACTTGAAGGACGCCACGCGCATGTTCGAACACCTGCGCGACCGCGTCTTCCCCAACTTCACCATCGGACTTCTGCACGGCAAGATGAAGTCTGCCGAGAAAGAAGAGACGATGCGTCGCTTTACGGGCGGCGAAGTGCAGATACTCGTGGCGACCACGGTGGTCGAAGTCGGCGTCGATGTGCCGAACGCGTCCGTCATGGTCATCGAACACGCGGAGCGTTTCGGCCTGTCGCAGTTGCACCAGCTTCGCGGGCGCGTCGGGCGCGGCGCGGAAAAGAGCTTCTGCGTCTTGCTCGCCTCGGACAAGCAAACCGCCGTCGCCCGTGAACGCCTCGGCATCATGGAAGAGACCAACGACGGCTTTCGCATCGCAGAAAAAGATTTGGAGATACGCGGCCCCGGCGAAGTGATGGGCACACGGCAATCGGGCGTGCCTACCTTTCGCGTCGGCAATCTCGTGCGCGATGTGCGCATACTCGAACAAGCGCGCAACGAAGCCGACTACTATCTCTCCAACGCGCGCCGCCGCACGCGCGAAACCTCACGCCTCATCGAACGCGTCCGCGCCGACGCACGCTTCGGCCTCGCCGCCATCGGATGAAGTTTCAGGTTTCAAGTTAAATTCAGACAACCCGTTTTCGACTTGAAACTTTAAACTCGAAACCTGAAACTACTCTTATTGTGAGAATCATCGCTGGACAATATCGCGGGCGGGTGCTGAAAAGCCCACCCTCCATGCAGATTCGCCCGACCTCAGACCGTTTGCGCGAGACGCTTTTCAACGTGCTCGCTCCGCGCATCGACGGTGCGCGCTTCTTAGACCTCTGCGCAGGGTCGGGCGCGGTCGGCATAGAGGCTCTGTCGCGCGGCGCGTCGTTCGTCTCTTTCGTGGATCGCTCGCGGAAGATGTGCGGCCTCGTCGAGTCGAACCTGGACTTGTGCGGCGTGCCGGAAGAGTTGACAGAAGTGGCCTTGAGTGAAGCCGCGGATTTTTTGCGCCGCGTGGAGACGCGCGGCAGTGAGCCATACGACATAGCCTTTTTCGATCCGCCCTACGCCATCGACTACACGCCGATCCTCGAACTCTTCGGCGAACGCACCGCGTCTCTCCTTGCGCCGGACGGTATCCTCGTCGTCGAGCATCATCACAAGAACGCTCTCAGAGACGCTATCGGACGTGTTCGGCGCTGGCGCATCCTGAAGCAGGGAGATTCGGCCTTGAGTTTCTACGAAGCGGAAGCGGCCTAGTAAGCCCGGCGCGAATTTGAATGTTCCGCACGGAAACAATAGACTGACTTCCAACAACCGCTTCAAACGCGTTCGGATGGAGATTGATTTTTTCAAGGCTACTTAGAATCATGCTTGTACTCGGTATCGAAAGTTCCTGCGACGAGACGGCGGCGGCCATCGTGCGTGATGGGCGCGAGATGGTGTCGTCCGTCATTTCATCTCAGATCGAAACGCACAGGCGTTTCGGCGGCGTCGTGCCCGAACTCGCTTCGCGCGAACATCTGGACAAGATCGTGCCCGTCGTCGAAGAGGCGTTCCGGCGCGCCGGAATTGAAAAGCGCGACGTTGATGGCATCGCCGTGACGCAAGGGCCGGGGCTGGTCGGTTCTCTCCTGGTCGGCCTTTCTTACGCGAAGGCGATGGCGTTCGCGCTCCGCAGGCCGCTCGTCGGCGTCAACCACATCGAAGGGCACATCTATTCGGTGGTTTTCGAGAATCCTCCGATTCGTTATCCGGCCTTCGCGCTCATCGTGTCGGGCGGGCACACGAACCTCTTTCTCGTGCCCGAGCCGGGCAAGTACAAGGTGCTCGCGCGCACGCGCGACGACGCGGCGGGCGAAGCCTTCGACAAGGTGGCGAAGATGCTCGGACTCGGTTATCCGGGCGGCCCCATCATCGAACGGCTCGCGCGTGAGGGCGACGAGCGCGCCGTGCCTTTCAGCATACCGCGCATGGGCGACGGATTGCCCGACTTCAGTTTCAGCGGACTCAAAACGGCCGTCTCGAAGTACGTGCGCGAGACCGGCTTGCAACCTGTCGGCGAAGGCGAGACGCCGGGGCAGGCAGTGAAAGATTTGGCCGCAAGTTTTCAGAGCGTGGTCGTGCGCTCGCTCGTCGGCACGACGGAGAAACTGGCGGCCGAACATCGTCCGCAGACGCTCATCGTCGCGGGCGGCGTGGCCTGCAACGGCGCGCTGCGCGACGCATGCGACGCGGCCGGCGCACGCTTGCGGATTCCGGTCTACTTCCCCTCGCGTCATCTCTCGACCGACAACGCCGCCATGATCGCTGCCGCCGGAACGGTCAAACTTCAGGCGGGCGAGCGCGCCGACCTAGACCTCAACGCAGACGTATCGCTCCGTCTCGGCAATCTCGACGCCGCCGAAGACGCCGCACGCCGCGGCCGCATCCGCTATAGACAGGGATGAGGGCGGAGGGATGAGGGATGAGTAAGAAAAGCATCCAGGTTTAATAACTTGACTCACTCCTGTTCATCCCCTCATCCCTCCGCCCTCATCCCTAAACTAAAAGCCGCTTGACCTGACGGCCAAGCGGCTCTTGTTTGCCGGAGAGTGTGCGAGGGGACGCCCGTAGGACGCCTCCATCTCAACGGCGAACTCGTTATGTTAGAAGGTGAGCTTACGGCTGGTTGTCCGCCACCATCTCCCTCACTTCGATGTTCTTCGCAAACTTGATCGGCTTCTCTTCGTCGAGCACGATTGTCACCACGTCGTCCACACGCAGGTCTTTGCCGTGGACGTACTGTTTGCCGCGTTTCACCTGCGTCTTAATTTGGCAGATGGCGATGACGTGTTCGACTCCTTCGCGCGTCATCACGGAGATGCGTTCCTCACCTACTTCCACGACGCGGACGTTGACCAGACGCCCTTCCGTTTCGGGGTCGTCCGTGACGGTCGCGCTTGCGACGTTTGCGCTCAGCATCAGCATCAAGACCAGCATGCCCAGAGTCGCGCGTTTGAATGTTCTCATCTTCTTCCTTGCTCCCATCGCCACATCTGTTTCGGGAGAGACGCGGTTTCAAAAGTTCGCTGGCTATGCAGAGAGCAAGCATCGTGCCTTTCGGTCGTCGAACCGCGCGGTGTCGAAATTTCGGACGAAATACACGAAAAACGCGTCTTTGGCTCGCCCGCGACTAAAATTCCGCTGAACGCTTGTCGTTCGTATCGTTACGCGACGGTGCGGACGGTTGTATGGTTGCGAAACGTTCGAATCGCGCCCCTGTGAAACGGTGAGAGCGCGGCGGAAACTGCGTAGGAAGTTGAAAAAGCCGCCCCTTCAAATGAAGTGACGGCCTTTGTGCTGCGTTGAAGTTCGGGTTTCGGGTCAGCCGAAGATGTCGCGTACGCGGTCGATGAGTCCTTTGTCTTCGAGGTCGCGGTCTTCGATCTTGGATAGTTCTTCGAGCAGGCGACGCTGTTCGCGCGTGAGCGTCGTCGGCGTCCGCAGTGCGACCGAGACGAAGAGATCGCCGTGTCCGCGTCCGCCGAGCACGGGCATGCCGTGGCCTTTGAGACGGAAGACCGTGCCCGTCTGTGTGCCCGCCGGAATCTTCAAAGGCTGCTCGCCGTTCAGAGTCTTCACCATGATCTCTGCGCCGAGCGCGGCCTGCGCAAAGGTGACGGGCACGGCCGCATAGAGGTTGCTGCCCTGCCGCTCGAACTGCTCGTGCTCTTTGACGTGGATGACGACGTAGAGGTCGCCCGCGCCGCCGCCCTGCGTGCCGCCTTCGCCCTCGCCCGTGATGCGCAGGCGCGAGCCGGTTTCGACGCCCGCAGGGACTTTCACTTCCATCTGCCGCTCGCGCTCGACGCGCCCCGCGCCCTTGCACGTCTCGCAAGGATTCTTGATGATGCGACCCGTGCCGCGACATGCACCGCACGTGCGCGCGACGGAGAAGAAACCCTGTTGATAGCGCACCTGTCCCGCGCCGCCGCACGTCTGACAAGATTCAGGTTGCGTGCCCGTCTTCGCGCCCGTGCCCGTGCAAGTGTCGCACGTCTCAAGGCGCGGGATGCGCAGTTGCGCCGTCATGCCTGCGGCCGCTTCTTCGAGCGTGATCTCTAAGTCGTAGCGCAAGTCTGCGCCGCGCTGTGCGCTTGAACGACGACCGCCGCCGCCTGCGCGCCCGCCGAACACATCGCCGAAGCCGAAGAGGTCGCCGAGGATGTCTTCGATGCCGCCGAAGCCTTGCCCCGCGCCCCAGTTTGCGCCCGCCGCGCCGGAGACGCCCGCGTGGCCGTAGCGGTCGTAGCGCGCACGCTGCTCCGTGTTCGACAGCACGCCGTAAGCCTCCGCCACTTCCTTAAACTTCTCCTCCGCCTCCGCGTCGCCCGGGTTCTTGTCCGGGTGATAACGAATCGCCAGTCGCTTATAAGCGCTTTTCAACTCCTGCTCGGTCGCGTTGCGCCCGACACCTAAAATTTCGTAATAGTCCGTTTTGCTCATATCTCAAAAACAGTGACAAGTGATGAGTGACAAGTGACAAGATAAAACAGTCAGTCTTGAATCGTAAATCGTGAATAGAGGAAAACTGCTTTCTTCTATTCACGATTTACGATTCACGACTTTTCCTGCTTGTCACTCGTCACTCGTCACTTGTCGCTTCCGATCATGCCCCGGGGTCGTTGCTGTTGGTGACGAAGCCGCCCGAGGCGGGCGTTGCGCCGCCGAGCATGGCGTTTGTGAGGACAGACCCGATGCGCTCGACATCGGCGAGGGCGCGCCGGATCTGTTCCTCGTCCGTGGATTCGACTGCCTCCGCGCTGTCGCTGAAGACGCGCATGGCGTCTTGTCGCTCCTCGGCCGAGAGCGCGGCGGATAACTCTTTGTAAGTGCGCTGTGTGTTGCGCAAGAGGCTGTCGAGCCGGTTGCGCATGTGGATCAACTCCTTCGCGCGCTGGTCGCTGTTGGCGGCCGTGGCGGCCTCGGCGATCAAAGCGTCGATCTCGTCCGGGTTCAACCCGGAAGTGGGCGTGATGCGCATCTGCTGTTGACGGCCGGTCGCCTTCTCCTGCGCCGAGACGCTCAAGAGGCCGCTTGCGTCCACCTCGAAGCTCACCTCGATCTGCGCCGCGCCGCGCGGCCCCGGCGGAATCCCTACGAGTTCAAATTTGCCGAGCGAACGATTCCCCTGCGCGATCTCGCGCTCGCCTTGCAGGACGTGAATCTCCACGCTCGATTGATTGTCGGCTACGGTCGTAAACGTCAAACTACTCTTCAAGGGGATCGTGGAATTGCGCTCGATCAACTTGGTGAAGAGACCGCCGCGCGTCTCAAGTCCCAAAGAGAGCGGGAGCACGTCGAGCAGCACGATGTCTTTCACTTCGCCCGTCAGCACGCCGCCCTGTATGGCCGCGCCCATCCCGACCACTTCGTCCGGGTTGATCTCAGACGAAGCCTCGCGCCCGAAAATCTCCCGCACCGTGCGCGCGATAATGGGCGAGCGCGTCTGCCCGCCGACTAAGAGCACCTTGTCTATGTTGTCCGGTTGTAGCTTCGCGTCCCACAGCGCCTTCTGGCACGGCTCGATGGTCTGTTCCACGAGGTCTGCGACGAGCGATTCGAAGGTGTCGCGCGTGAAGGTCTTGCTGAAATGTTTCGGCCCCGATGCGTCCGCCGCGATGAACGGCAGATTGATGTTCGTCTCGGTCAGCGAAGAGAGTTCGCACTTGGCGCGCTCGGCTGCTTCTTTCAGACGTTGCAGGGCAAGACGGTCTTCGCGCAGATTGATCCCCGTCTCTTCGCGAAACTGTTCGACCATCCAGTTGATGATCCGCTCGTCGAAATCTTCGCCGCCGAGAAAAGTGTTGCCCGATGTGGAGAGCACCTCGAAGACGCCGTCGTTCATTTCGAGGATCGACACGTCGAACGTGCCGCCGCCGAGATCGTAGACGACGATGCGCTCGGAAGCGGAGCGACCGAGGCCGTAGGCCAGTGCGGCGGCGGTCGGCTCGTTGATGATGCGCTCGATACGCAAGCCCGCAATCTTCCCTGCATCTTTCGTCGCCTGCCGCTGCGAATCGTCGAAGTAGGCCGGGACGGTGACGACCGCTTCGGTGATCGCTTCGCCGAGAAAATCTTCGGCGGCAGCTTTCAGTCGTTGCAGGACGATGCCGGAGATTTCCTGCGGGCTGTAGACGCGACTCTGCACGCGTATGCGCGCGTCGCCGTTCTGCGAATCGATAATCTCGAAGGGCGTGGTTTCGAGCGCGCGTTGTACTTCGGGCGAGTCGAACTTGCGACCGATGAGGCGCTTGACGGCGTAGACGGTGTTGGAGGCGTTGGTGACGGCCTGTCGCTTGGCGATCTGGCCGACAAGCCGCTCGCCCTTGTCCGTAAAGCCGACGACCGAAGGTGTCGTGCGCCCGCCTTCCTTGTTCGGAATGATCTGCACCGCGCCGCCTTCCAAGACGGCCACGCAACAGTTCGTCGTCCCCAAATCTATGCCGATGACTTTGCCCATAGCTTTTTTAAGAGTGAGGAGTGACGAGCGACGAATGACGAGTTAAAGATAAGTTTGCGTTTTCAACTTGTCACTCATCATTCGTTACTTGTCACTTTACTTCGTTGCCACCTTGACCATCGCGGGGCGCAAGAGCTTTTCGCCGATGCGATAGCCGCGCACGATCTCTTGCATCACGGTGTCGGGTTCGAATTCATCCGTCTGTTCGGTGACGATGGCTTCGTGGATGTGCGGGTCGAAGCGATGGCCGACGGTCGGCACAGGCTCGACGCCGAGACTTTCCAACACGCCGTTCAACTGCTTGCTGATGAGTTCGACGCCGTGCAGAAAATTTCTGAACTCCTGCGACTCCGTCGCCTCGACCGACGATTCCGCTTCGTGCGCGCGCCTGAGGTTGTCCATCACGGGCAACAACTTCCCGATCACTTCCGCGACGACGCGGTTATAAGTTTCGCCGCGCTCACGCTCGATGCGCTTGCGATAGTTGTCAAAATCGGCCTGACGCCGCGCCGCCAAATCCTGCAACTCCTGCCGCTCGGCGCGCGCTTTCTGCAACTCGGCCTCGACCATCTCCAACTCGGCCTGCGCGGCGAACAGTTCGGCCTGCATCGCAAGGGCGGAGTTTCCGGCGCTGCTGCCGCCGCGGGCGTTCGGACGGCGCGCGTTTGCGCGTTCGCCGCCACCGCGTGCCTCTTCGGCCTGCATCGGACGTTGCGTGTCCTGTTCGTCGCGTTCTTCGGGCATGTCTGTGCGGGGCGGTGCGCCCGCCGTGTCGCGGTCGTCCGCGTCGGCCTTGCCCTGCTCGCTGTCGCCTTCCTCGCCGCGATCAATGCGCCGCTGCATCTCTGTCTCGCCTTCGTAGATCGAAGCGCGGCCGAGTTCGTCTGCCGTCGGCGTGTTGTCTTCGTCGGCCTGTTCAGGCGCGGCGTGCGCGCGTTCGGCGTTGCCCTCTTCGTCTACAAAGCGGACGGGGATGCGCTTGGGAGCCGGGCTGTTGTGGTTAATCATCTCCATTTGACCTTGGTGACCCTCTGTCGGCGTGGAAGCAGGAAGCGACGCGACGCGCTTCAGACTTCGTGTTTAGACGTGCGCGCTGTCTTCGCGCATTATACGTTCAATCAATTGCGAGACGTAGCCGACGACCGCCATCGTGCGCTCGTACTCGATGCGCATCGGGCCGACGACGCCGACCGTGCCCGCAACGCCGCTCGTCCCGATGCGGTAAGGAGCGGTGATGAGCGCGCAGTGTTGCAGAGAAGGCGTCGTCAACTCGCGCCCGATCTGGACGCGCACATCGCCAAAGGCGCGCTCACGCCGGATGCACTCGTTCAAAATCTTCACGAGCCGCGTCTTCTCTTCCAGCGTGCGGAACAACTGGCGCAGACGCTCGATGTCCGTGAAATCAGGTTTGACCAGAATGTTCGACGCGCCGTCAACATACACGTCGCCGGTCGCGGCCTCTTCGCCTTCCAGACTCAACTCGCACAAGAGCATCGCGTTTCTGAGCAGCCGGTCGTAGAGAGCTTTTTCGGCGCGCATCAACCCGACGATCTCCGCACGGATCGTCTGCAAATTCTTGCCACTGAACTCCGTGTTCAGATAACGCGCCGTGCGTTCCAGTTCTTCCTGCGTGAACGGTTCGTCGATGCGTATGATCTTGTTCTGGACGATGTTCGGCGCGAAGACGAGCACGACGAGGATGCGTCCGTCCGTCAACTGCACGAACTCTATGTGCTGCAAACGATTGTCCGAGAGCGGCGGCGAGATGACGATGCCGACGTTCTCCGAAAGCTCTGACAGCAGGTGGGAAACTTTCTCCATCAGGCGATTCGGAGAGGTCATGTTCCCTTCGCCCTGCCGTATGCCGAGCAGGTTGTCGATGGCGGCCGTGTCGGCCGGAGACAGGCGCGCGTCGCCGAGCATGTGATCGACGTAGTAACGATAGCCGAGATCGGTCGGCACGCGCCCGGCGGAAGTGTGCGGCTGCTCGACGAGGCCAGCGTCTTCGAGTTCGGCCATCACGTTTCGGATCGTGGCCGCGCTCCAACCGGGCGCGCCCGCCAGACGTTCCGAGATGGTGCGTGAACCGACCGGTTCGCCCGTCCGCAAGTGCTCTTTGATGATGGCCGACAACACGTAGCGAGAGCGCGCATCGGGCGTGCGCTCAGGAGTCGTCGCTGATGTGGAACTACGATTTGCCATCTGTTGCTTGAAGGGAGCGCGGGGAACGTTGCAGGTCGCTTCCGGCCGGGCGGCCAAAAACCCGCGCCGGGTGTTATTCCATCATTACCGCCGCGCCTAAAACCTGTCAAGGTTCAATTTTACGCGTCCGATACACGTCTCGCGCACGAAGTATAACGGATGTATGAAACTGGGGCAATCGCACCGCGCGGCGAGCGCCGCTGCCTCGCCCCGCGCTCGCCGCCGAAGTCAATTTGTAGATTTCACAAGAGTTAGCGGCGCAACGAGGCGAGCCGCGCCGCCTCAACAGTTAAACTGCTCTTTACAATAGACTTAACCCCTACCGTGCGCGGCGGTTCGGGCGCTTCGTTTGCACCCTCACCTCCCAATTGATGCTTTAAAAAGGCTTAGCGGCGGGCGCGGAGAGGGTCGTTGACGCCCCGCCGGAGCGCCCTTAATATAGGGCTCGCGCTCGGCGTCAAATCGTCTTCTCCGGCAGGGGCTTCGAAGTGAAGTTTTTTCGTGAAGTCTCGGGCCGACCCGTCAGTCGCTTTGGAAGCCGTTCCCGTTTGCCGTCAACTCTTTTATCGCCGGCGCAGAACGTAATTTCGCATGTCAGCCGCGCAGACACATCTCAGCCCCCTGTTCGTGGACGCCTTCCGGCAGCTTGAGCGTCAACACGCGACGCCGGAGATAGAAGTTCGCTTCTATCCTTACGCCGGACTGACCCACACCATACGCTCGCGCGCAGGGCGCATCCACGTCCGCATCTCGGACATCTTCCGCGACGCGCCGCCGAACGTGCAACGCGCGCTCGCCTTCATACTGGTCGCCAAACTGCTCCGCCGCCCCGCGCTGCAAGTTCACGAACGCATCTACCGCGACTATGTTATCTCGCCGCAAGTGCAGCGCGCCTCAGACCTCGCGCGCCGCAGCCGCGGCCGTCGCCGAAAAGTCTCAACCTCGCGCGGCAACCATCATAATCTCGACCGCCTGTTCGCGCGCCTCAACCGTCGCTACTTCGACGACGAGATGGAGAAGCCGACGCTCGCCTGGTCGCAAAGACGCACGCGCCGCCTGCTCGGCCACCACGACCCTTCGGACAACACCATCGTCATCAGCAAGACGCTCGACGCACCCGAAGTGCCCGAATGGTTCGTGGAGTACGTGCTCTATCACGAGATGCTGCACATCAAGCACCCGGCGCGCGTCGTCAAAGGCCGTCGTCTCTCGCACACGAAAGCATTCCTCGCGGAAGAGGAACGCTACCATCACTTCGACGAAGCGCAGGAATGGCTCGACCGCGAAGCGCGCCAACGCCGCATTGAATCTACTGCGCCCGCACGTGCCGCTTGAAGGCGTGTGACGGCGTCGGATTTTTTTGAAACTTTCCACACCTCGCATCGTTATTACGTGCAGGAAGGTGGGCTCCTCCGAAGAGAACGGGCGAGCAACTGGCACGCGTTACCAAGCGGCAACGTTTGCAAGTTGGTCGCCCGTTCTTTATTTCGTCAGTTGTTCTTCGTCAGTTGCCAGTCGCATGTGTCATCTCGCACGATTGGCTAAAGATAGATTTGAAACTGACAACTTCCTTACTCGTCTTGACACGCTCAATCGTGCGTGATTTCATGCCTTGCATTACGGCTTAAAATTCGTTCCGAAGTTTTGTAAGGAGATTCCACATGGGCGAGAGTGTTTTCAAGGGCGTGGAGATGGTGGGCACGTCCGATCAGAGTTTCAGCCACGCCATCGAGGTGGCCGTGACGCGCGCGCGGCAGACGTTGCGCAATCTCTCTTGGTTCATCGTGAAGGAACAGCGCGGCGGGCTGCAACAGGGTCGGCTTGAGTATCAGGTCACGCTCGAAGTCTATTTCAAACTCGAACCCGCCGACGAGTTGGATCGAGTCTGACGGCGAGTCGAAGACGTGCTCGCATACGTGCTCGCTGGACAAAGCGCACGGGCGCTCGCTAGACTACGCAGTTTGCGCGCGGCCTGATTTTCAAACTGGAGCGCCGTGCGTCGTCCAAGCGGGAAATTTTTCGATACGGAGCAAGAAATTTCATGGCGATTCCAGCAACCCAAATCCGGCGCGGGATGGTGATACTCTTCGAGGGCAATCTGTGCAAGGTGATCGACTTTCGACACCACACGCCCGGCAACCTGCGCGCGATGGTGCAGACGAAAATGCGCAATTTGCGCACGGGCGCGTCCTTCGAGCACCGCTTCCGCTCCTCCGACACGGTAGACAGAGCCTCGCTCGAACAGCACGAGATGGAGTATCTCTATTCCGACGGCTCGCAGCACCACTTCATGAACACGGAGAACTACGAGCAGACATCTCTGACCGACGAAGACCTCGGCGATATGGCGCAGTGGCTCACGCCGGGCTTGAAGATTCAGGCGGAGTTCTACGAAGGCGCACCCATCGGCATCACGCTGCCGCCCTCGATGGAACTGACCGTCACGCGCACCGAACCGACGCTCAAGGGCGCGACCGTCTCCAACGTCAACAAACCCGCGACGCTTGAAAACGGCGTGACCATCACCGTCCCGCCCTTCGTCAACGAAGGCGACCGCATCCGCGTCGATCCTTCGGAAGGCCGCTACATCGAACGTGCCAAATAAAGTGACAAGTGGCGTGTGACAAGTGACGAGTCGCAACCAAAGGCTTGCTTTGTTCTGACTCGTCACTTGTCACACGCCACTTGTCGCTGATGTATCTTCTCTACAGCCTCCTTCTCACGCTCGCCATCTTCGCGCTGCTGCCGCTGTTTCTGTTCGACGCACTGCGTCACGGCAAATACATTGCGGGCTTGCGCGAGCGTCTGGGCGACGTGCCGTCGGTTGACGCGCGTGGGCGCAAGGTAATTTGGCTGCATTGCGTCTCGGTCGGCGAGACGCAGGCGGCGCGACCTCTCGCTCGCGCGCTCATCAAACGATTTCCTACACATACGCTCGTCGTCTCCACCACGACGCTGACCGGGCAGACGCTTGCACGCGAAGTTTTTCGCGACGACGCGGCCGCAGTCTTTTACTTCCCTTTCGACTGGGCCTGGAGCGTGCGCCGCAGTTTGCGCAAGATCAAACCTTCCGCCGTGCTCGTCATGGAAACGGAACTATGGCCGCGTTTTCTGCGCGAGTGTCGAAGGAGCGGCGTGCCCGTCGCTCTCGTCAATGGGCGCATCTCCGAGAAATCTTTCAAGGGCTATCGCCGTCTCGGCGGCTTTATCAAGAGCGTCGTCGAAACGCTCACGCTCGCCGTCATGCAGGCGGAAGCGGACGCCGAAAGAATCCGCGCGCTCGGACTTGCACACGCGCGCGTGCGCGTCTCCGGCAACGTCAAGTTCGACGCTGAAGAAGCGACGGGCGAACAGGCCGTCACGATTGAACTGCGCGAGCGTTTCGCTTTCGACGACGCACGGCGGCCGCTCATCGTCGCCGCCAGCACGCACGCGCCGGAAGAAGCAGTCACGCTCGAAGCGTTCCAGCAAACTCGCGCCGCGCTCGACGGCGACAGACGCCCACGCCTGCTCATCGCGCCACGCCATCCCGAACGCTTTGGCGAAGTCGCCGCTTTGCTCGAACGCAGCGGCCTCGCCTGGGCGCGTCGTTCCGGTTCTCCGCATGAGGAGGCAGACCGCGCGTGCGATGTCGTTCTGCTGGACAGCATCGGCGAACTGCGCGGCGTCTATCCGCTCGCCGCCCTCGTCTTCGTCGGCGGCAGCATCGCGCCGACGGGCGGACATAACGTGCTCGAACCGGCCGCCGCCGCTCGCTGCATCGTCACCGGCGCACACACGTTCAATTTCTCTTCCATCATGCGTGACTTCATTGCGCGCGATGCGCTCGTACAACTGCCTGCGCTCGACTACGGTAAAGCGCCCGCCGCGCTCGCACAAATTTTCCGCGAGTTGTTAAATACGGACGAGCGCCGACGCCGCACGGGAGAACGCGCCCGCGCCGCCCTCGACGAGAATCGCGGCGCGACCGAAGCGACGATCAACTTTCTCGCTCCGCTGTTGGAACAGAGCTCAGATAAAAACTGAGAGCCTGCCGTCACCTGAACGCTCAATATGCTTGTGTTGCCTGACTTCGCGCTCGCACCGTTCGGCGTCGCTTATGGCGCGGCGGGAAGTGTGCGGCGTGCTCTGTATCGTGCGGGCGTGCTGCGCGTTCGGCAGGTGGGCGTGCCGGTGATTAGCGTCGGGAATATCACGGCGGGCGGGACGGGCAAGACGCCGCTCGTCGAATGGCTGGCGCGTGCTCTGGCGTGCGAGGGGCGACGCGTCTGCATACTCTCGCGCGGCTACGGTCGTGCGGATGCAGGGCGGCGCGTCGTAGTCTCGGACGGCGAGCGCGTGCTGGCCGGCGCGCGCGAGGCGGGCGACGAACCGCGCCTGTTGGCGGAGAGCCTGTCAGGGCTTCACGTCGCCGTCGTCAGCGATGCCGACAGGGTTGCGGCGGCGCGTTGGGCTGTGGAAAACTTGCGGAGCGAGGTGTTCATCCTCGACGACGGATTCCAACACCTGCGCATCGCGCGCGATTTGAACATCCTGACGCTCGATGCGACAGACCCGTGGGGCGGCGGGCGTCTGCTGCCAACGGGGCGTCTGCGCGAACCGCTCGGAGAGTTGAAGCGCGCCGATCTGATCGTCATCACGCGCGCCGAACTCGCCGGAGACGTTGAAAACTTGCGCGCCCGCGCACGCAGTTTGAGCGACGGACGCACGGTGCTCGTCGCGCGCACCGCCACCGAGCGCATAGCTCCGCTCATAACAGACGCGGCCGTGGCGAGCGGCGCGAACGAACTTTCACCAATACACGTCGCCGACATCCCGCAACCGCTCGCGGCCTTCTGCGCCATCGGAAACCCACAGGCGTTCTTCGCACACGCGGGTCGCGAAGGTCTCTCGCTCAACTACACACGCGCCTTCACAGACCATCACGTCTACACGCAACGCGACGTTGACGATTGCGCGCGCGAGGCCGTGAAGCGCGGCGCGCGTGCGCTGCTGACGACGGCCAAAGACGCCGTTAAACTTCGCGCGCTCGACCTGTCGGCGCTGCCCTGTTACGTGCTGGAAGTGGCGTTGCGATTTGACGACGAACAGAAGATGCGCGCCGTCTTGAATGAATGTCTCTCGCGCCGTAGCAAGCTATGACTGAATCATCGCGGCCGATGACAGGGAGATTGGAGCGTCTCACAAATCCTGAAACCACGAAGAGACACGAAACAACACTAAACTCTTCGTTAGTGTTGTTTCGTGTCTCTTCGTAGTTCCACTCTTCGTTTTACCAGCGACTCTTAGTTGTCGCCGACCTTCGGCAAGTTGTCGCCGGGCGGCGGGTCTGAGTTTGGAGCGGAGAGTGCGGGCGGCGTCGCCTTGGGAGGAGGCGGATCGGCGTCCGGTGTCGGCGTCGGCGTCCTTGCGGGCGGCGGAGTCGGATTGCGGCGCGGCGTGGGCGTGGGCGTCGGTTCGTCCTCTTCGTCTTCCTGCGGCGTGTTGCTGTTCCCTTCCTCGTCCGGTGTCGGCGTCGCCGAGGGCGTCGCCTGCGGTGTCGGATTCGGGTTGACGGGCGTGCCGTCTCCGCCCGTCGAAGTTTGGCCGGACCCGCCCGAAGCGGCGGGCGTGGGCGTGCTGTTGACCGGCACGATGTTGTTCTCGGCCGCGCCCGTGGGCGACGCGCCCGGTTGCACGGGTGATGCGTTGGGATCTGCCGTGAGCGGTTGTGAATTGTCGTTTGCGGGAGTTGAATTCGAGTTGCGCTGGTAGGCGAAGAAGACGCCGAGCAGCGCGATCAGCAGGACGGCCGCCGGGATCATGATGCGCCAAGGATTGAACGCAGCGGCGGGCGGCGGCATCTCGAATAGCTCAGGCTCGTCTTCGACGTAAGCGTGCTGGCGCGCTTGCACCACGGTCGCCTCGTCCACCTCGTTGCTCGTCGTCGCGCGCGTCTCCAGAGGCGCGGTCGGCACGACGATGCGATTGGTGTCACCCATGCCCGGCCGCGCGTTTTCACTCGTCCCCATGCCGCCTGCAACAGCGGCCGACGAATCGGCCGCTGCCGTCGCCAATGCTTCGGCCAACTCGCCCGCGCTCTCCTGTCGTTCGTCGGGCAGTTTCGACAGCGCACGCGCCACGACAGCAGCGACCGCGGGCGGCACGTCCTTTCGTTCGTCGAGTAACGAAGGTGGCTGCTCTTGCAGATGCTTCAACATGATGGCCGTCGCCGAATCGCCCGTGAAGGGGACGTGCCCGGCGAGCATCTCGAAGAGGATGATGCCTAAACTGTAGATGTCGGAGCGCGCGTCGATGTCGCTGGCCTGCGAACACTGTTCGGGCGACATGTATTGCGGCGTGCCGATGATCAAGTTTGGCGCGGTGAGTTCCGGGTCTTGGCCGACGGGTTCCTGAATTTTGGCGATGCCGAAGTCGAGCACCTTCGCCCAGTCGTTACCGCCCGCCACCTCTTCGAGCATGATGTTATCGCTCTTGAGGTCGCGATGGACGACGCCTTCGGCGTGCGCGGCGTCGAGCGCGCCGCAGATCTGTTTCGTCACTTCGACGACGCGCGCGAGCGGCAGAGGGCCTTCGCTGCGAATCACTTCCTTCAAGGTCTTCCCGCGCAGGTATTCCATGACGAGGAAGACGATGCCGTTTTCGGATTCGCCGAAGTCCGTGACGTTCAGTGCGTGCGGGTTCGAGATGCGCGAGGCGGCTTTGGCTTCGCGTGTGAAGCGCGCGACGATCTTATCGTCTGCCGCGAGCGAAGGATGGAGCACTTTGATGGCAACGGCCTTCTCCATCAGGACGTGCGTGGCGCGATAGACCGTGCCCATGCCGCCTTCGCTGATGCGTTCCTCGATGCGGTACTTCCCGGCCAATGTCTGCCCGACTAAACCGTCGCCCGGCTTCACCAGAACAGCGCCGTCGTTCGGACATAAAGTGGGTGCGTTCTCAAACGACTTCCCGCATTTCGGACATTTTTTCATTAAACGCTATCGCCTCGCACAAACGATTCTGAAGGAGTTTCCTGGATGAAGCGTATCATACCGCTACGGACGACCCAAGATAAAACTATCATACGCAAAACTGAAGCCACAGGCGCGCAGTCTTTCTGCTTTCGGTTTTTCTTTTAACTTTCCCGCGATCTTCAGTAATCTTGCCCGTGTGGTTCAATTATACGTTTGAAGGCGGCTAAACGTTTGGGTAAAGAACAGCTACTCGTCGTCGGCGGCGTCGCCGCCGGACTCGCGGCGGCCATGCAGGCGCGACGCCACGCTCCCGACCTATCGATCACGGTGCTGGAAAAGACCGGCGACATCTCTTACGGCGCATGTGGTCTGCCTTACGTCGTCTCAGGTCTGATTCCGAAACTCGACAACCTCGTCCTGCACACGCCCGCATACTTCCGCGAACGCCACGGTATAGACGTTCAAACGGACTCCGAAGTTTTGGAAATTCTTCCGGCGCGTTCTCTCGCACGCGTGAACGTCGGAGGCGAACGACGCGAGATGAACTTCGACAATCTCGTGCTGGCGACGGGCGCGGCGGCCGTCTGCCCGCCGCTCGCGGGGCGAGACCTCGCGGGCGTCTTCGTCCTGCGCCAACTGCACGACGGGCGGCGACTCCTTGCGTTCATCGAACAGGAAAGACCGCGTGCGGCAGTCATCGTCGGCGCGGGCTACATCGGTCTTGAGATGGCCGAAGCGCTGCGCACGCGTGGGCTGGCGACCACGATTGTCGAATCGTCCGACCGCGTGATGAGCACGCTCGGCGGGTCTTTGCGCGAACGCATCGTCGAAGAACTGCGCGGGCGCGGCGTCGAAGTCGTTTTGGGCGAACGCGTGGCGGCCTTTGAAGGGCGTGGCGAGCGTGTGGCGCGAGTCGTCTCGGAGAGCGGGCGCACGTTCGAGGCGCAAGTGGTATTAATCGGTGTCGGCGTCAGTCCCAACGCGGAACTCGCTAAAGACGCCGGACTTGAGACGGGCGAGAGCGGCGCGATCATCACGGACGCGAACCAGCGAACGAGCGCTCGAAACGTGTTTGCGGCGGGCGATTGCTGTGAGACGCTGCATCGCGTGTCGGGGCGGCGCGTGTGGATGCCGCTCGCGCAACCGGCCGTGCGACAGGGTTGGGTGGCGGGCGCGAACGCTGCGGGCGCAACGCCCGAAATGCGCTACGCCGGAGTGGTCGGCACAAACGCCATCAAGGTTTTCGATCTGGAAGTGGGGCGGACGGGCTTGTCTCTGGAAGAAGCGCGCGAGGCGGGCTTCGATGCTACGGCCGTCGAAGACGAAGCTCCGACGCGCGCGGGCTACTATCCGGGCGGCGCGAAAATTCTGACCCGCCTCATCTCTGACAAAAGCGGGCGGCTGCTGGGCGCGCAAATGGTCGGCCGCGAAGGCGTCGCCGGGCGCATAGACGTGTATGCCGCCGCGCTCCACGCTAATCTCAAAATCGAAGAGATCAACGCACTCGACCTCGCCTACGCCCCGCCCTTCGCCCCCACCATCGACCCGATTCTCCGAGCGACAAAAGGAAGGGATGAAGGATAAGGGCAGAGGGATGAATCAATCGCTGTTACTTCATCCCACTGCCCTCATCCCTTGCTTCAGTTCACTCTGATGCGGACGGCGAAGTTGCCGCCGTTGTCGCTGTAGTCGTCGTCGTTGATGGCGAGGATGAGGCGACCGTCCGTTTGGACGCTGAAGGTCAGTTGGCTGCCGATCAAAAACGGCTGCGTGACCTGACCCGTAGACGTGCGGATGTAGCCGATGAGCGCGCCGGGGCCGGCCGTGTTCACGGGACGCGTTCCGACAATTGCGCCGAAGCCCGTGGCGCGTCCGCCCTGCGGGCCGACTTCGCCGATGCGACGCCCGGCGATGACAGTGCCGCTGGCCGTGATCGTCACCTGTTCGCCCGCGCGCACCTCGACGCCCGAATCCGTGTCGCGCGAAGTGCCCGGCACGTTGACGGTCGTTTCGCGCGGTGCACCGACGCGGTCTGCGTCGCTCCTGTCGCGTGTGTCGCGCGTGTCGCCCGAACGCGTGCGCGAGCGGACGGGGGCGGGCGAAGTCGGCCGCGTGTCGAACACGCTGTCGTCCTCAAACACTTCATCGGTGTTGTTGTTGGTGTTGTTGCGATTGGCCGTGTTGTCGCGTCGTCGCCCTGTTAGATTACGTTCGGTGCGAACCTCCACCCTGTATGCGCCGCGTGCATCGGAGTAAGTGCCGCGATTGGCGGTCAGGTAGAGGCGTCCGTCGCGGTCTGCGACGAAGTCGCGGCCGATGCCGATCTCGATGATGGGCGAATCGGGTTCGTTGCCGATAGCGCCGATGAGCACGCCTTCGGCGGCGCGTGGCAGCGGCGCGGTCGGGTCGGTCGAACCGAGGCCGCCCGGCGTGATGCGCGAACGCCCGGCGACAATCGTGCCCGTCGCTTTCAGAGACACGCGCTCGCCGCGACGCAGATCAACACCGCTGTCGATCCAGTTGGCCGCCAGCCCGACTTCGACCGAGCGCGTCGAAAAGCGCGCTTCGTCGAGCGAGCGGCCTTCAATCTCGATGCGTTCGATCTGGTTCGGCCGGAAGAACTGCACCTCGCCCTGTTCGGCCGCACCGGCAGCGCCCGTCGTCCCTGTGCTGCCCGTGCCGGTGGCGACGCGCACGGCGAAGCGCCCGCCGATGAAGCCGAGCACGGTTCCGCGCACGGTACGCCCGTCGCGCAAGTAGATCGTGTCGGCCAGCGCGAGCGGCGCGCACACGATGACAAACATTAAGGCAAGAATTATCTTCTTCATTTTTTTACCCTCTCAACTTCGGAGTTCTAAGAGCGCACTTCCGATCTTTTATAGGCCAAACTCGCGCGCAGCCATCAGGTGCTCAAACCAGCCGCGCATTCATGCACGGGAGAGTAGCCACGACGCAGGGGAAAGATGACTTCGTTTAAGACTGCTATGGGGGGATATGATGTTGAGAGATTACAACGAAGCAAGGGGGCGGGCAAGTATTCGGTGTTAAAGAAAAGTTACTCACAATTTCTCATGCGTCATAAAAACCAGCGGGCGCGCTCTTTCAAAGGAGCGCGCCCGCTAGTTGCTTCTTGTTCGTAACTCGTGTCGCCGCGTCTATCGAACTGCCGCGAAGACGATCACGAGCGTGAAGATGACCAGCGTTTCGATAAACGCCAGGCCGATGATCATTAGAATCTGGATGCGGCCGCCCGCACCCGGATTGCGCGCCGTGCCTTCGGCCGCGGCCGCCGCCACGCGCGACTGGCCGATAGCGCCCAAGCCCGCCGCGATGGCGAAGCCGAACCCGGCGGCCAGTTTCGCATACTTGGCGACGCTCGATTCGTTGTCGGCAGCCACCTGACCCGCCTGCGCGAGCGCGGGCATGGCGGCCATCAGCACACCGACCACGGCGAAGAATGCCATTCTGAGTTTATTCATGTTCATCTCTCCTTTTCAGAGTCGAATGTCAAAAGAGAGGAAGGTGAACCGTCCGTCGGTCGTTCGGTAAGCGTCGCACGCGCTCTCTATGATTTCGCCGCCACCCGGTATCCGCCGCCCCTCTTACAACGGCGCTCCAGCGATGTCGACCGTCTGCACACTTTCAAACCGCGAAAGTTATTATTCTCCGCGCGCCCCGACGCCCTTCAACAACTCAAACGATCTTCTCCCCCTCGATGTTTCCCACTTCCCTTGCGCCCCAACGCGCGCGTGCACACTTGCCCGCACCGCTCAAGACGCTTAACTACAGAGGTCAGAGGTCAGTGGTCAGAGGTCAGTGAAAAATCAAAGGCCGCCTCTGTATTAACTAACCTCTAGCCTCTAACCTCTGACCTCTGCTTTTACAATGCAGGGGCGATGATCTCGTCGCCTTCAATCGGTTGCTGTTGGTGGCCGTGCTCGTCTTCGTGATCTTCGTGCGGCGCGTGCGAGACTTCGCCGATGTAGATCATCGAAAGCAGCGTGAAGATGAACGCCTGCATGACGGAGGCGAACACGCTCAAGACCATCAGGATCGCGGGCAGCACCCAGTAAGTGTAGGGCGCGCCGACGCCCGCAATGTTCACCGCTACCTGCTCGTCGCCGAAGATGTTGCCAAAGAGACGCAAGCCCAGAGAGAGCGGGCGCACGGCGTTGCTGATCAGTTCGATGACGAACATCGCCGGCCCCATGATGAACAGGATCGCGCCGCTGAAATAATGCACGCCCGCGAAATGGCCGAGATGCCCCGTCAGGCCGTTCTCTTTGATCCCGATGTAGTTGTAATAGACGAACGAAGTGATGCCGAGCGCGAAGGTGACGGACGTGTGCGCCGTCGGCGGCATGAACATCGGAAACAGTCCCATCAGATTCGAGACGAGGATGAGCAACGCGAAAGTGGCGACGACGGGAAAGTATTTCAACCCGTGCGGCCCGATGATGTTCTCCACCATGTCGCGCACGGCGAGCACCGTCACTTCGAGCGTCTGCTGCCCGCCGCTCGGCTCGTCTTCAGACAGATACCTGCCCTTCAAAATCCAGATCAGAGCGAGCGTGATCAGACACGCCACGACGAACATCACCGTGTACCAGGGCACGGCGTTCTCGACCGTGTAAGGGCCGAACACTTCCGCCGCCGACGTGCCGAAGTTACTGAAGACGTACTTGTTCCACAGCGGCTCCGTGTAGTTGACCTGAAAATGATGGATGGGTTCGCCGATGAAATGATTGACCGCTTCGACGAGCGGCGGCGTGTGGTGTGCGGCGGCCTCGCCGCCACCATGCGCGGCGGCCGCTCCGGCCGTCTCGGCGTGCCCGCCCGCAGTCGCGCCGTGCCCCGCCGCTTCCTCGCCATGCGCTTGCAGCAACCAGAACATTATTTAGTTTCCTCTCGATGTATGATCACGAAATAAGCCTGCATGAAACCTTCTACGAGCGCCGCCACGACGAACGAACAGAGGCCGACGAGCATGGCCGTCAGAGACGCGATGTCGAGCCAATTGGCGGCGGCAACCATCGCGGCGACGATAAAATAGCGCGTGATGAAACGCACCACTTTGAGTTTCGGCCGCGCGCCCGCTTCCGCCGCAGAGAGCGCGAACGCAGCCGCCACGGCCGAACGCATCCAGTGATGATTTAAGAGCGACAACGCGCCGCCGATGAACAAGCCCGTCGTCACGCGCCAGTGCATGAAGAACGCACTCAACAGCACGGCCGCCCCAACCGTCCACGTCATCACACGGAACAGCCGCTCCGCCATCGCGGACGCATCTTCGCTTCCCGCTTCGCGTTCGAGCGCGCCGCTGTCTGCAATTTCATTCATCGTAGAACGCTAGATTTTACATGCACAGGCGGCGGCCTGTCGAGTTGAAGAGTTGCCGCCTGTCTTCAGGAGATGCGCGACATGAGGCGGACGAACTGCATGAAGCCTGCCACTGAGCCGAGCACGATACCCGCGACGATGAGCCACGGACTCGTGCCCAGCCAGCGATCCAAAGCCCACCCGACCAACAGGCACGAGACGATGGAAAAGGCCAGCGACAGCACCGCCCCATAGACTACGCTGCTCTTGGCATGCACGTTCTGCTCGTCTTTCTTCGTCATACTTGAAATTTACCATTTCGCGCGTGTCGCGTAGTTCTTCGGCAGTTCGTAGAGAAGTGCGCGGCGCGAGTGGCGCATGGAGTCGTGTATGAAGCAGACGTGCGTGCACCAGCAGGCGCGGCCGCCGTCGATGGCTGCGAGTTCAACGGTGCGCGCATGGTCGTTCCAGAGCGCGTCGAAATCGTAATCGTAGTCGGCGAGCGTGGCGAATTTTTCGCGCAGCTCGCAGGCGCGCACGTCGCCGTTGTAATCGATGACGGCCGTTGTCTCGCCCGCCGTGCAGGGAAAGCCCCAAGGGGTTTGACGCTCGAAGTTGGCGAGTTGCGTGCGGTAATGCGTGGCGATGCCGCCGACGTAGGCGACCGTTTTGACGAAGCGCGTCGTCGCATCGTCGGCGGCGAACATACGCTCGCCGTAGCGTTCGGTCAGAGCGGAGACGCGCGCATACATCTCGGGCAAAATTTCCGGCGGCACTTGTTTGATCGTCGCGCCCGCTTTCGTCTCGCCGCGGATGAGGTTGAAGTAGTGGCCGTCGAGTTTGAAATTTTCCCAGAGATAGGCGGAGAGGCGTTCGATCTCCGTGTAGTTCTCGGCGCAGACGACCGTGTTGACGTTGAGGCGGAAGCGTTCCCGGTGAAGTTCTTTCAGCGGGTAGAGCGCGCGGATGCAGTCAAGCGTGCGCTCCCAGTTGCCGGGCACGCCGCGTATGCGGTCGTGCGTCTGGCCGTAGCCGTCGAGCGCGACGTTCAGATAGAGATCGATGCCGGGATTGTCTCGAAGCGCGCGCCCGACCACTTCGAGGACGTGCGCTTTGACGATGGCGTTCGTCGGGATGATGACGCGGCGCACGCCGTTCTGGCGGACGAAGAGATTGATGATGTCGGGCAGGTCGCGCCGGAGCGTCGGCTCGCCGCCTGAGAGCCAGAGGTCTGTGACGGGCGGCATCGTGCGCGAAACTTTTTCGATCTGGGCGAAGCTCATGTCGCCCGGTTGGTTGAGTTCGTCCCAGTAGAAACAGGTCGCGCAACGCGCGTTGCAGCGCGAGGTGACGAACAGGATCAACGTGCCGAGACGCCGTTCGCGCTTCGTCGAGCGGAGCAACTGAACAAGTTTGACTGCTTTGTTGGACATCAGGTGCGTGCGCGGCGCGCTGTCTCTTTCGTCGCTGCCGCTTCTTCTTGGGTTCGTGCGGCGTCGATGATGACAGTTTCCGACGGCGATTTCAATTCATAGGTGATGCCGCGCCAGCGTATGCGGCGCGAGAGGCTTGCGGCCACGGCGTTGTAGAGAAAGAGCGCCGAGGCGAGCGGCCACAAAAGTGCGTGCGCGGCGATCACACCTGCGCGCCACAATTTCTCTTCCGGCGCGAAGGCGTGCGCGACGGCGCGCAGGCGCAGGATGGCTTTCGCCGAACCGAGCGCATAGATGGTCGAAACGAACGCGAGCGGCAGCAGGTAGGGCAAGTCGCGCGCAAAGCGGGCGAGCGCGAGCGCGAGGCCGCCGTAGAAGATTGTGACGAAGAGAAAGTTTGAGACGAGCACGATGCGCCACAGGTGCGGCGCGTAGACGCGCGTGATCTTGAGTTGGCGCGTGGTGAATTCAAGGAGCGTGCGCGCGTCGCAAGCGTCGTGCGAGGCCGTCAGGCAACGCGGCACGAAGCGTATGGGGAGACGCGCCGCCTGTAGCGCGCGCGTGAGCATGAAGTCGTCGGAGAGCGTGCCGCGCCAGCGTTCGGCGATGCGCAGGCGCGCGAAAGTTTCGCGGCGGATGGCGGTTGAGCCGCCCCAGCAAAAATTCGCGCGCGTGTTTTCGCCGAGCGCCGAAGCGATAGAGGCGTTCCAGACGGCGCGCAACTGCGAGGCGATGTTTCGCGGCGGGACGAACCAGCGGTATCCGGTCGTTGCACCTATCGAATTGTCCGCAAGCGGCGCGACGAGCGCGTGGAGCCAACCCATGCGCGGGCGCGCATCCGAATCAACGAAGACGAAGACTTCGCTACGGGCGTCGGCCGCATCGACGGCGGCGATGAGATTATGAACTTTCTGCCCGCTCTCGGTCGCGCGCCCCGCCACGACGACGCGCGTTTTAGGGAACCAAACCTGCTCCCACACCCAACGTACTCGCTCGACGGCCTCCAGGGCCGCGTCGTCCGCGCTGTCTACGACGAAGATGATCTCGTAGGCCGGATAACCCTGCCGGAAGAGCGCTTCAAGATTCTCCTGTAAACCTTCTTCGATACCGCGACACGGGACGAATAGCGTGACGAAAGGCTTGAAGTCAGGCGCGGGCGCGTCCAGTTCGCGGCGGAAGAAACGCAGGTAGCGCAGGCCGCCGCGAAGCGAGGCGAGCGATTGCAAAAGCAGCAGCGCGGCGAAGAAGTAGAAGATGCCCATAAAAAACGGAGGCGATGCTCTCACGAGAACATCGCCTTCCGCAAACCTGACGGACAACTAACGGGATCGTGGCCTCAGAGAAAAATTACAGGCATCTTCACTCAAAACGACTCAGCGGCGGCATCTGCCGAGGCAGGCGCGATAACGCTGGCCGCAGCGCGCCCGATTCGGACGGACTACGCCGCGCAGGCATTGCCGATATTGCCGCAGGCAACGCTCGCGGCAGAGCCGGTAACTACGAGCGGACGAACGCGCTGCCGTGTGGCCTTCATGTTGCGCGCTGATTGAGTCGTTGCTGCTGCGTGCGGCTCGCGTCGCGGCCGGGGCGAGCAGCAAAAGTTGTGTTGACAAGACGAAGGCGAATACCAGTCGGCTAAAGCTGTGGGAAGTGAGTTTCATCTTGCACATCTCCTTCGTGAGGTGTTCTGGTCGAAGCGAGGCTGTTTCAGTTTTTACTTCAAGGCGACCGCGCTCGCCGCGCCCGTCAGAGTGGAAACGAGCGTCTGCGCCAGATTGATGAAAGGCTGCGGGTAGACTCCGATCACGATCACGCCGACGACGGCGACGACGAGCGCCGCGCGCAACGCAGGCGACAGAGAGAGCGGGCGCGCGTCTGTCGCCTGCGCATCGCCGAGATACATCACGCGTATGAAACGAACGTAATAGAAAAAGGAGACGACCGTGTTGAGAATCGCCCAGATGGCGAGCCAGATGTACCAGTCTTTGTCGTCGAGGTCGGCGCGTTGCAAGAGTCCGCCGAAGAGAAACCACTTGCCGATGAAGCCGCCCGTCAAAGGCAGGCCGCCGAGGCTCAGCATGAAGATCGTCATCATCAGAGCAGTGCCCGGCGCACTCTGCCCCAGACCGCGCAGGTCGTCAACGTTGTCGCCCGCCAGTCCCTTCCGGCGCAAACTGATGATGACGCCGAACGCGCCGATGTTCATCAAAGTGTAGACGAGCAGATAGACGACGAGGCCGACGTAGCCGTACTGGTTCGCGGCGATCACGCCGAGCAAGAGATAGCCCGCGTTCGAGATGGACGAATAGGCAAGCAGACGCTTTGCGTTCACCTGCGTGACGGCCGCCCAGTTGCCGACGAGGATCGTGACGGCGGCCACCAGACCGAGCAGCGGCGCCCAGTCGGCGCGCATCCCGCCGAGCGCTTCGAGAAAGATGCGCGCCAGCAAAGCGAAGCTCGCGGCCTTCGAACCCGTGGAGAGAAAGGCCGTGACGGAAGTGGGCGCACCTTCGTAAGCATCGGGAGCCCACATGTGAAACGGCACGGCGGCGATCTTGAAGAACAGACCGGCGGCCAGCGCGATCATGCCGAGCAGCAGCATCGGCCGGAGCGGCACACTGGCGGCCAGCCCGCCTTCGAGCGAGACGCCGCCGAGGGTCGCGGCAACGCTGCGCGAGATGTCTCCGAGGTTCGTCGAACCGGCCACGCCGAATAGAATCGACATGCCATAGAGCAACACACCCGAAGAGAACGCGCCGAGCAGAAAATACTTCATGCCCGCTTCGTTCGAACGCCGCTCGCGCTTCGTGAAGCCGACGAGCACGTAGAAGGTCAGCGCCATCAGTTCCAGACTGATGTAGAGCGAGATCAGATCGTAGCCGCAGGCGAGAAACATCATCCCGACGGTGGCGAACAGAACGAGCGCGTAATACTCGCCGCGCTGCTCGCCTTCAACGTCCAGATAGCGTAGAGAGACGGCGATGGTGAGCGCCGCCGCGAGCAGAAAGATCAACTTGAAGACGAGCGCGAAGCCGTCGATACGCACCATGCCGTAGAAAGCGTCGAGCGGGAGGGCTGCGCGGTTGGTCTGCCAGAGCAGAAAGAGCGACAGGGCGGCCAGCAAGATCGTGGCGAGGCCGAAGTAGGCCGTCCACTTGCGGTCGCGTCGCGGCAGGATGACTTCCAGCACGAGCACGACGCACGCTCCGAGCGTGACGATCAACTCCGGCACGATGAGGCGCAAATCGCTCGCGCTAAACAGCGCGGTGGTGTTGGCTTGAAGCAACATAAGCAATCGGTGAACGGTAAATGGTAAATGGTGAATGGTGGAAAGTCGTCAATTGTGAATAGAAGAAAGAACTGTCTTCATCCATTCACCATTTACCATTCACTACCTTTCGGCTCTGGCCGTCGTCGCCTGGGGCGCGGCGGGTTGGAGCGGGTAGTCGGGTCGCACCTGTCGGACGACGGCGTTGACGGGGCGTTGGATGTAGTCGATGAACGGCTTCGGGTAGACGCCGATCCAGAGCGAGAGCACGACGAGCGGCAGCATGTAAGCCCACTCGCGCCGGTTCATGTCGGGCAAATTCTCGTTCTTCGGATTCTCGACGTGGCCGAAGAACATGCGCTGGTAGAGCCAGAGCATGTAGCCCGCGTTCAGGATGATGCCGAGCGCCGCCCACGCAGCCCACCACGGCTGCGCCTCAAACGCCCCGCGCATCGCCAGAAATTCCGAGATGAAGACGCAAAGCAGCGGCAGCCCGATGGCCGTCATCGCCATCGCCAGAAAGACCGTCGCATAACCCGGCATGACGTGAGAGAGCCCGCCGAACTCCGAGACTTTGCGCGTGTGGCGTCGCTCGTAGATGATGCCGACCAGGAGGAACAGCGCCGCCGAATAGATGCCGTGGTTGATCATGTGGAGCACCGCGCCGTTCAAGCCGTTCGGGTTCAGGGCGAAGAGTCCGAGCATGACGATGCCCATCGAAGAGACAGAGGAATAGGCGACCAGTTTTTTCACGTCGCCATCTTTAATGACGACGAAATACATCGCGGCGAGCGCGCCGTAGATGATGCCGATGATGGCGAGCGTAACCATCACGTGGCGCACGCCGAAGGTTGCGCCGAACAGTTGGAAGTAGCTCAAATCTTTCGAGGCTTCGGGGAACATCGGCAGGTTGAAGCGGAAGAAACCGTAAGTGCCGAGTTTCAGGAGAATCCCGGCGAGGATGACCGAACCGGCCGTCGGCGCTTCGACGTGTGCGTCCGGCAGCCAAGTGTGAAACGGCCACATCGGGACTTTGATCGCGAAGCCGATGGCGAAGGCGAAGAACAGCAAGACCTGCATCGTGCCCATCGGCAAAACGGAGCCGAGCGCCTGCAAGAACATGATGTTGAAAGTGCCGCCCGCACCCGCAGCCGCGCGCGCGTTGTCGAGCACGTTTCGCGCCTGCGTGCCCCCGGCCGCGATGTTGTCAAGGACGGCCGGAGTGATGGTCGAAGTGAGCGCCGCGTCCTGCGTCAGGAAATACATCTTCAAGACGCCGAGCAGCATGATGACCGAGCCGACGAGCGTGTAGAGGAAGAACTTGATCGCCGCGTAGAGACGACGCTCGCCGCCCCAGATGCCAATCAGGAAATACATCGGCACGAGCGAGACTTCGAAGAAGAGATAGAACAGAAACAAGTCCATCGCGGCGAAGACGCCGACCACGGCCGTCTGCAACAGCAGGAGGAGCACGTAGTATTCCTGCTCGCGCTTCTGGATGTATTCCCAGGAAGAGAGCGCGGCGATGACGCCGAGGAGTGTCGTCAACACGATGAGCAGGACGGCCACGCCGTCTGCGCCCATCTGGTAGCGCGCGCCGATGATGGGAATCCACTGGCAGTCTTCGATGAACTGCATCCCACCCGCCGCGCGGTTGTAGCCGACGAGCGCGAGCGAGACGAGGAAGACCAACCCGAACCACGCCGTTGCGAATCGCTTGATCCCGCTCGCGTTCTCTTTCTTGAAGACGAACAGGATGATGAGCGCGCCGACGAGCGGCAGCCACGTGATGATGGAGAGCAGGTAGGGAATGTTCATATTGGTCAGTAGTCCGTTGTCAGTAGTCCGTTGTTTTCCAGCCGCGGGGCTTCGAGCGACTGTGCTCAGCGAGTTGATCATCCGTCACATACAACGGACAACTGGCCGCTGACAACGGACAACGTTTTATCTGCCGCGCACTAACCCGAGGATGTCGCCGCTGAAAAAGATGATGACGGCGACGACGAGGCCGAGCACCATGACGAGCGCGTAGTTGGCCGTAAGGCCCGTTTGTGCGGCGCGCAGGAGCGGCGACATGAGACGACCGATGAATCCGGCGATGCCGTTGACTGCGCCGTCAACCACCGTGCGGTCGAACGCGCCGGTGATGCGGCTCATGCGGCGCGCGAGCCACGCCGAGCCGTTGACCGCGCCGTCGATGCCTTTGGAGTCGGCCGCGTAGATGCCGCGCGCGGCGTCCATCGTGCGCCGCGTGAACAAGAGGCCGTAGAGTTCGTCAACCCAATACTTGTTGTAGCTGGCGCGATAGAGCGCGCCGAGCCGCGCCGCCCAGACTTCGGGTAGGCGCGGATTCTTCACGTAGAACAACCAGCCGAGCAGCATGCCGAGCCCTGCGGCGACGAGCGAAATGACGACGAACAGCCGTTCCGTCCAGAGATGGCTGTGCGTGACGCCTTCGACGGCGTGCGCGAGGTTGAAGCCCGCGTCGTTGCCGTAAGGCGACGGGTGGCCGTGGCTCGCACTGGTTGCCGCGTGCGGCGCTTGTGCGGGCGCGGCGTCGGAATGCGGGGCGGGCGTAGCGCCGGAGTGCGGCGCGGCTTGGGTCGCCCCCGGCTCGCCATGATTCTGCGCGATGGCGTTTGGCTCGCCGTGCGCGTCTACGGCACGGTTCGACGCATGTTCCGCGCCCGCGCCGTGCGGCTCATTGAACTTTTGCGTCGAGGGATTCCAGACGACGGGTTCTAACCAGTTGACAATGTTCAAGCGCCCGCCGACGTGCGCGCCGCCCGTAAACGCGGGACTGATGCCGACGAAGCCGCCGACGACCGCCAAGACCGCCAAGACCGCGAGCGGAATCCACATCGCGGGCGGCGACTCGTGCGGCACGACCGAGCCGTGCCCGTGTCCGCCGTGACGGTGCGCATCTTTGTCGTGCGGGTCGTGGTGGTCGTGCACGTCGCGCCCGCGCGCATCCTCGTGCGTGCCTCCGCCGGTCGCTTCGACGTGCGCCAGCCCCACTCGCTCGTCCGGCGCATGGTGCGGGCGGTCGCCCGCCGACTCGGTGTGCGCGTGATGAGTCTTGCCTTCGTCGTCGTATCCGTGCGCGTGCGCTTCGTCGGCCTGCCCGCCCGCGTGCATTTCGAGGAAGCGCTCCTTGCCCCAGAAGGTCATGGCGACGAGGCGCGTCATGTAGAAAGCGGTCAGCGCGGCCGTCACAGTGCCGATTGCCCAGAGCAGCCAGCCGTAAGGTATGAGCGTGGTCGAAGCGGCGTTCCACAAGATTTCGTCCTTCGACCAGAAGCCCGAAAACGGAAGGATGCCGCAGATGGCGAGCCACCCGGCGAGAAACGTCAGGTAGGTCTTCGGCATGTAACGCCGGAGGCCGCCCATGCGTCGCATGTCCTGTTCGTGGTGCATCCCGTGGATGACAGAGCCTGCGCCGAGGAACATCAGGGCTTTGAAGAAGGCGTGCGTCATCACGTGGAAGATGCCGATGACGAACGCGCCGACGCCGCAGGCGAGGAACATGAAACCGAGTTGGGAGACGGTCGAGTAGGCGAGAACTTTCTTGATGTCGTTCTGCGTGATGCCGATGGTGGCGGCGAAGATCGCGGTCAGCGCGCCGACGACCGCGACGACGAGCATCATCGTCTGCGAGTGCTGGAAGATGACGTTGGTGCGCGTCAGCATGTAGAGTCCGGCCGTTACCATCGTCGCCGCGTGGATGAGCGCGGAGACGGGCGTTGGCCCCGCCATCGCGTCCGGCAGCCACACGTACAGAGGTATCTGCGCGGACTTGCCGCACGCGCCGACAAACAGGCCGAGCGCGAGCCAAGACATCAAGCCGAACTGTCCGAGCGGCTCAATCGGATAACCCGAAGCGCGCGACATCACTTCCGTATACTGCGTCGAGCCGAACGTGGCGATGATGCCGAAGACTGCGAGGGCGAAGCCGAAGTCGCCCACACGGTTCGTGATGAAAGCCTTGCGCGAAGCGTCGCCCGCCTCTTTGCGGTCGAAGTAGTAGCCGATCAAAAGGTAGGAACATAAGCCCACCCCTTCCCAACCGACGAACATCATCAGGAAGTTCGACCCCATCACGAGGACGAGCATCATGAACATGAAGAGGCCGAGATAGGCGAAGAAGCGATAGAAGCCCGCGTCGCCGTGCATGTAGCCCGTGGCGAAGACGAAGATGCACAGACCGACGCCCGTAATCACGAGGATGAAGATCGAAGAGAGCGGATCGAGTTGATAACTCCACTCCACGTCGAGCACAGCGCCGAGGCCGCGTTGTTCCGGCTCGCCCGCCACGAGCACGGCCGACGGCGGCGTGCCCGTCTCGGCAGCGATCTCGCGCGCACGCTCGGCGGCCTTCGCGCTCGTCGCCATCGAAGCACGCTCGCGCGTCCCTTGCGTCAACTCCGTCGCGCCGCCCGGAATCCACTTGTAGACGAACGCGCCGTCCTGGCTCGTCACGTAAGGCTCAGGCCACTGCGCATGGCTGCCGAAGCCATACGAATAGACGGCCGCCAAGCCGAGCAGAAACGCCAGCGCGACCGAACCGACCGCAATCGCCCCGATCACACGTTCCGAGAAGCGCAGGCGACGCCCCAGCAGCCCGTTGATCGCAGCCCCGGCCAGCGGCAAAAGCGGAATGAGCCAGATGAGTCTGTGCATAATTAGCTGTTAGCTGTTAGCCGTTAGCTGTTAGCAAAAGCGGGAAAGCTGAATGCTAATAGCTAATGGCTAATAGCTCTTTCACCATTTCAACAGATCGATCTTGTCAACAAAGATGGTCTCTTTGTTGCGGTAGAGCGCGATGACGAGGCCGAGGCCGATGGCGGCTTCGGCGGCAGCGACGACGATGATAAAGACTGTGAAGACCTGCCCGGCGACGGCATTCATGCTGCCCGTGTCCTGCAAGTAGCGCGCGAAGGCGATGAAGTTGAGATTGGCCGCGTTCAAAATCAACTCGATGGACATGAAGATGACGATGATGTTGCGGCGCGTCAGCACGCCCGCCACGCCGATGACGAACAGGAGCGCCGCGATCACCAGAAACTTCGACAAGTCGGGCTGCAACACGCCCTGCTTGATCGCCTGCCAGCGGTCGAGCTGAACTTCCTGCCAAACCAATGCGAGCGCGGGTGCAATAAGGTGGTTCATAAGTAAGATGAGGGATGAAGGCGGAGGGATGAGGGATGAAAGGAAGCACTCAAGCGCTTGAATACTTTAATTTCGTCCCTCATCCTTCATCCCTCATCCTTTGCCGTTTCAAGGTCGTCGGTGGCCGCTTCCTGTTTGGTGGTGCGCGCGAGCATTACCGAGCCGACAATGGCGACGAGCAGAAGGACGCTCGCGATTTCAAAAGGCAGCGCGGCGAAACGGTAGAGGCTCGCGCCCACGAGTTGCGTGTCCTCGGAGATACGCGACGTGCCGGTCGCCGCCGGTCGCAAACGCTGTTCGCGCACGCGCCTGCGTTCGGCGTTCTCGTCGCGCATCTCCGTCGAGAGCAAGTTATCGCGCACGAGCAAGCCTTCATAGCCTTGCCGGATGGCGTAGATGAAGCCGAGCGACAGCAGCACGAGAAAGACCGCGCTCGCCCCGACCTGCGCCGGACGATTGAAAAGCATCTCGCGCCCGCGTTCCTCCGCGCCCACGTTCACCAGCATGATGACGAACAGAAAGAGCACCATCACGCCGCCGACGTAGACGAGTATCTGCACGCCCGCGATGAACTCCGCGCCGAGCAACACGAAGAGCGCCGCCACCGACACGAGCGTCGAGATCAGAAACAGAGCGGAGTGGACGGCGTTGCGCGCGAGGATGGTCAAGAGCGCCGCCACCAGCGACGCCACAGCGAAGACCCAGAAGAAAGCCGCTTCCCAACCGGAGAGAGTCATAGGCTTAATTAGGCTTAGTGATGAACGATGAACGATGAATGAAAGACGGCTTGATTTACTTCATCGTTCATCATTCATCGTTTCTTTTAAGATTCGTACTTCACCGTCTCGCGTCCCTGTTCGAGCATTTCGCGGTTCCAGACGAAGCCCGCGCGCGAGTAGGTGGCGAGTTCGAATTCCTGCGTGAGTTCGAGGCAGGCGGTCGGGCACGCCTCCTGGCAGAGCGCGCAGAACATACAGCGCGAGGTATCGAAGATAAACTCGTCGAGCACCTTTTTCTTGCGCGCCTTGCCCGCAGTCATGATCTCGATGTCCATCGGGATCACGTCGATGCAGTCTTCGGGACAGGCGAGCGCGCAGAGGTTGCAGGCGATGCAGAGCGTCTCGTAGGTATCCGGATCCATGTTCAGGCGCGGCGCACCGTGAAAGCGCGGCGCAACTTCCGGGCGCACCTTCGGATACTGCTCCGTGTAAATTCCCTTGCCCCCGACCGCGTCCTTGTCCGTCAGCGCGCCAACGTTGAACTTCAGCGTCAACTTTAACCCCGAGAGCAAATCCACGAGGAAGAAACGCTTCAACTTCTCTTTCCAAGTCGGCTCTGGTATGTAAACTTCCGGCATAAAAACCTCTGTTTTCTATTCCGCCGCCGCAGCGGTCGCCGCCACTGCGGACTGACCTTTGGGCGGGTTGACGAGTCGAATACCGCGTCGCTGCTTCTTCAAGTTGAAATCGCGCGCGTGGCGGTTGATGTAAGAGAGCATTCCGGCGGCGATAAAGACGCCGAGCGCGCCGAAGGCGATCATGATCAGTTTGCCCGTCCCCGTCAGGTTCAGGCCGCGCGCGAGCGATTCGACCGTGTTCATGCCGCGCCAGCCGTCGAGCGCCTGCACGACAAAGAGCGCGATTGCTGTGAGCGTGATATTGAGCAGCGCGGCCGGGATCATCCACTTCCAGCCCAGGTCCATCAACTGATCGTAGCGATAGCGCGGGAACGTCCAGCGCAGCCAGAAATAGACGTAGAGCAGAAACGCCATCTTCGTCAGGAAGATGACGAGGCTCAAGGCGACGAACAAATTCGGGTAGTTGATGCCGAGTCGCCACACGCCGGGGAAATACCAGCCGCCGAGGAAGACCGAAGTGGCGATGGCCGAGACGACGATCATCGCCGCGTATTCGGCCATGAAGAAGAGTGACCAGCGCATCCCGGAATATTCCGTGTGGAAGCCTGCGACCAGTTCCGACTCGGCCTCCGGCAGATCGAAGGGCGCGCGGTTGTTCTCCGCGATGCCGCTCACGAGAAAGATGATGAAGCCGAGCGGCTGATAGAAGATGTACCAGATGGAATCCAGCCCCTGCGCCGAGACGATGCCCGACAAGCTGAGCGTCCGCGAGAACATCAACGCGCCGACGAGCGCCATGCCCATCGCCACCTCGTAAGACACCATCTGCGCGCTGGAGCGCAGGCCGCCGAGCAAGGCGTACTTCGAGTTGGAAGACCAGCCTGCAAGTATCAGCGCCAGCACGCCCACGGACGACACCGAGAGCACGAACAAGAGGCCGATGTTGATGTCCGTAATGACGCCCCAATCGGGCGCGAACGGAATCACGACGAAGACGACAAAGGCCGCCACCACGGAGATGAAAGGCGCGAAGAAGAAGATGTAGGTGTCGGCGTGGTCGGGCTTGAGGTCTTCTTTGGTCAGGAGTTTGATGGCGTCTGCGATGGGCTGCAACAGTCCCCAGGGGCCGACGCGCATCGGCCCCAGACGCGCCTGCATGAAAGCGGAAATCTTGCGTTCGAGATACGTGGCATAAGCCGCCCAGACGGCCACGCCCGTCACGACCGCGCCGATCTGTATGAACGGCCAGACGACGTAGCTGATCGTCTCCTGCCCCAGCCCGAACCTCAGCAGGAGTCCGTTGATTAAATCCGGCGGCGCGAATAAGGCGAGCATGTTCATATCAGGTGTCAGATTGCGATCTCGAAAGTGCAGTTGTGAACGGCCTGCAAATCGACCAGTTCGTAATCGCTGTCGAGCGTGCCGGAGCGGTCAACGACGAGGTAGGAAGACCACTCGCCGACGGCGAAGGGCGGCGTGTGCCAGGTGCCCTTGTGATAGGCGTAGGGCAACAGGCCGCTGACGAGGAACGCAGCGATCTCTTCGACGGCCGGGGCGCTTCGCTCCGAAGGCGGCGCGACGCAGATGATCGAACGCGAAGAGGCCAGCGGCGAGAAGACCTGCATCGTGCGTCGATGGCGCGCCATGAATTGAAAGGTGAACGGCCGCCGCTCGCTCGTCGCGCCCGTTAAACTCGGCACGCCAGTTCCCAAGTCGATCTCCACCGAGCCGCGACTGTCCAGCAAAATCCCATACGGCGCGAACCGCTCGCGGGTCATCTCCTGCACGGCGAGGCGAACAACTCTCATAGGAAGCTGTTAGCGATTAGCTGTTAGCCGTTAGCTGAGAAGCGGAAAGCTAATAGCTAACGGCTAACAGCTAATCGCTACCTGTCAATTTCTCCGAGCACGATGTCGAGCGTGCCGATGATGGCGACGACATCGGCGACGAGGTGGCCGAGGCACATCTGGCGTAGCGCCTGCAAGTTGATCAGGCAGGGCGGGCGCACGCGCACGCGCGCCGGACGGCTCGATCCGTCCGAGACGAGGTAGCAGCCGATCTCGCCCTTCGGCCCTTCGATGGAATGGTAGTAGTCGCCCGCGGGCGGCTTGATGATCTTCGGCACCTTGGCGTTGACGGGGCCGTCCGGCATCTTCGCCAAAGCCTGCTGCACGATGCGACGCGACTGGCGCATCTCTTCGAGGCGCACGAGGTAACGATCATAAGTGTCGCCGTTTTCGCCGACGGGCACTTCAAACTCCATGTCGGCGTAAGCGGCGTAAGGCCGCGCCTTGCGTATGTCCCACGCCACACCCGAACCGCGTAGGGCAGGCCCAGACAGGCCGATGGCGACGGCGTCTTCGGCCGAGATGACGCCGATGCCGACGGTGCGGCCGAGCCAGATGCGATTCTCCGAAAGCAGCGTCTCGTACTCTTCCAGACGCATGGGGAAATTATCGACGAAGCGCGTCACGTCTTCCGTAAAACCGTCGTAAGTGTCGTTCGGCATCCCGCCGATGCGCCACGCGTGGCAGGTGAGACGCGCGCCGAACTGTCGCTCGAAAATTTTCAGAATCTCTTCGCGCTCGCGCAAAGCCCACAGGAGGACTGTGAACGAACCGATGTCGAGGCCATGCGTGGCGAGCCAGAGCAGGTGCGAAGAGATGCGGTTGAGTTCGGTCAGGACGGTGCGTATGTAATGCGCGCGCGGGGGCACTTCGAGTCCGAGCATCTGCTCGACCGTCTCCACCCAGACGAGGCCGTTCGAGACGGCGGCGATATAGTCGAGCCTGTCCCAGTAGGGCGCGATCATCGGGTAGAGACGATTCTCGGCGATCTTCTCCATGCCGCGATGCAGGTAGCCGATGTCGCAGTCGAGGTCGATAACCGTCTCGCCGTCCAGTCTGAGGACGACGCGCAGCACGCCATGCGTCGAAGGATGCTGCGGCCCCATGTTCAGCACCATCTCCGGGCTGTCCAGAAGGGTCTCTTGTGTGGTGGCGACTTCTACTTGATGCATATTCTGGTGAATGGTGAATGGTGAATGGTGAATGGTGGAAGGCAGTTTTTCATCTCTTCACCATTTACCATTCACTATTCACTATTTACGGTCTAGCGGCATTACTTCCTTGCCTGCGCGGAAGATTTCGCGGACGCGCCGTTCGTTGGGCGTCGAGAGCGCTTCGAGTCCGTAGGCGCGGCGTTGTTCGAGTTGTTCGCGCTGCACTTCTGAAAACTCGGGCAGGTGCTTCGTCGTCCAGTTGTTCTCCACAGGTTCGAGCGGGTAATCCTTGCGCAGCGGATGGCCTTCCCAATCGGGCGGCAAGAGGAGACGGCGCAAGTCCGGGTGGTTATGAAAACGGACGCCGAAGAGATCGTAGACTTCGCGCTCCATCCAGTTGGCCGCAGGCCACACACCTGTCACGCTCTCGACGCCCGCGTCTTCCGTCGTCCCTACCTTCAGGCGCACGCGCACGTTCGCGCTGATCGAATAGAGATTGTAGACGACCTCAAAAGGCGCGTCCGTGTTTTCGGGAAAGTGGACGCAGGTGAGATCGGATAGATAGTTGAACGGCGTCTCCGAATCGCGTTTCAGAAACTCGCACACTTCCACGATGCGCTCGCGCGCGACGCGCACGGACAACTGGCCGAGAAATTCCGACGCTTCCGTCACAGCGCCGTCCAGATGTTCGCGCAGGCGCGCGACCAACGGGTGGCCGGACGCGTCCGCAGCCTTCGCCCCTTCCTCCTTCTTCTTGACGGGAGCTTTCGGTGCGCCCGCCGACGCTGTAGGCGCACCACTCGCGGCAGGCGGCTTGGGCGTCGGCGTCGCTCCGCCCGCACTTCCTCCCGCGCCCGCCGCACCTTTGAACGCGGCGGCTTTGGCGCGTGCCTCCGCGATGCGCGCGGCCTTCTCTTCGTCGGACGTGGCGGGCGGCTTAGTCGCTTGCGGCGTCTCACCCGCAGCCGGTGCGCCACCTTTAGCGGCCATCTTCGCGGCGGCTTTGGCCTTGGCCTCTGCGATGATGCGTGCGCGTTTCTGTTCGGGCGTCTCGTCGGCGGGCGGCGCGCTCGCGGCCGCTTCCTCACCTGTCGATGCGCCCATCACAGTGTCGCGCGATTGGCCGGACGGGGCTTTCCCTTGAGGGGCGGCCTGACTTTCGGGCGTGGGTGGCGCAGAGGCGTCGGGTGTCGGAGTTTCGCTTTGTGCGTTTGTGCCACCTTTGGCGGCCATTTTGGCGGCGGCTTTGGCCTTTGCTTCGGCGATGATGCGCGCGCGTCTCTCTTCAGCTGTCTCGTCGGCGGGGGGCGCGGCCGGGTGTTCCGTCGCGCTATCGGCAGAGTCTGGGGATGAGGTGTTGTCAGGTTCGTCGTTCATCGGTGCTAGAGGTTAGACTCCGGCAGCTCAGACGCGCACGATTCGCGCGCGTCGTAACGAAAATTGCTGCCCCAAACTTTCGACTTGTAATCTCTGACAAAGAAGCAAAAAAGGCGGTGACGAGGTGGATTTTTAACACGCGCTTTGAGAGGTTGTCAATAAACTTGTCGGCACGCGCGGGCGAGGCCACCGCGCGCCATAAATCCCCATCTAACTTGACGATAAGAAACCTCGAACGTTATCATGTCGGTTTGACAGGCGACCCAAATTCGCGCCTGTCATAAGGAAGGAAAACATGAAAGAAGGAATTCATCCCAAATACAACGAAATCAAAGTCGTGTGCGCCTGCGGCGAGAATTTCACCACGCGTTCGACCCGCAAGGACGACCTGCACGTTGAAATCTGCTCGGCGTGCCACCCGTTCTTCACCGGCAAACAGAAACTCGTAGACACGGCCGGACGCGTCGACCGCTTCAACAAACGCTACGGCAAAAAGACCGAGACGGCCGCGAGCGGCCAGTAACCAAAGCAGCAAGGGCGGCGCGAGCCGCCCGCCCGCTAGAGTTTCAAGAGCGGCGCAAACCTGTTTTAGATGAAGCGAATTATCCCCGGCCAGTCTTAGCGACCCAAAACTTGACGCCGACGCACACAAAGCGCGGCGGTCGTCCCCGTGCGTCACTGCAAAACGCGACGCGCCAACGAACGACCTCCGAATTTTGATTGAGCGTCGGCGTCGTTCTATCTCCCCTGCTTCCAGTTGAAGTTGAACAATCCCCGGAGAGCGAAACAGACGTGAGCGCAAACGAAAAAGATTTGATCGTCGGCGGCCAGGCGGTCGTCGAAGGCGTGATGATGCGGACGCCGAACGCCTATGCCGTCGCAGTCCGTCGCGCCGACGGCGAGATCGTGTCCACGGGCGCGGCCTTGCCGAAGTGGAGCGACAGTTATCGCTTCCTGCGCCTGCCCGTCCTGCGCGGCGCGGCGGTGCTCGTGCAGTCGATGGCGCTCGGCATCAAGGCGCTCAACTATTCGGCCAGCGAAGCCTTCGCCGACGCGGAGGAAAAAGAGGTAGCCGTCGCGCTCAAGCCGGCGGTCGTCGAGGGCGAAGGCGACTTCGCGGGCATCACCGGCGGCGTCCCCGGCCTCATCCCCATCCCGACCGAGCGACGCGCCGAAGACGAACTCAAGCGCGGCGCTAACGCTTCGGTCGTCGGCTCAATCATCTTCGCCGTTTTCTTCAACATCATGCTCTTTATCGTCGCGCCGCTCGTCCTGACGAACGCGCTCTTTATCGCCGCCGGATGGGCTACCCCTGCGAACGCCGGAGCAGCGACGACGCAAACTCAAAACGTCTCGAACACGGGCGGCGCGAGCGCGGCGACGACTCAGGCGACCGGTGAGCAACCCTGGTACGGGCGCGCGTGGACGCGCGTGCGCGGGTACCTGCATCCGGTGCGGCCGTCGGTCGCGTTCAATCTGGTGGACGGCGTGCTGCGCATGTTGTTCTTCCTGATCATGATCTTCACCTTCTCGCTGTTGAAAGACATACGCCGCGTATTCGAGTATCACGGCGCGGAGCACAAGACTGTGTTCACATGGGAAGCGGGACTGCCTTTGACAGTCGAGCACGCACGCGTGCAACCGCGACAGCACCCGCGCTGCGGGACGAGTTTTCTGATGATCGTGATGCTCGTCTCCATCGTCATCTTCTCCATCGTCAAATTCGATTCGCTCGCTCTGAACCTGCTCACGCGCATCGCGCTCATGCCGCTCATCGCCGGTCTCTCCTACGAGATCATCAGGCTCTCGGCCAAGCGCGAAGGCAGCATCATCTTCAAAGTGATGACGCTGCCCGGCATCTGGCTGCAAAACATCACGACGAAGGAGCCGGACGACAAGCAACTCGAAGTCGCCATCTATGCCCTCAAGGAATCGCTCAAACTCGAACCACGCCCGCAGGAAGCCGTGATGACGCCGCTTTCTTAGCTGTTAGCTATTAGCTGTTAGCTGTTAGCTTTTCGTCTTCGGGATAGTTGAGTAGTTCATATTTGAGAGATTAGACATTGAACACAAGCTGTTGGCTAATAGCTAACAGCTAAGAGCTAAAAGCCATGTTAGAGAAACTCGAACAGATCGAAGCGCGGTACGAGGCGTTGTCGGAAGAATTATATTCGCCGGAGTTGCTGGCGGATCAGGCGGCTTATGCGAAGGCCGCGAAGCAGCATCGCAGTCTCGGCGACGTGGTGAAGCGTTACCGCGAATGGAAGGCGCTGAAGGAACAACTGGCGGGCGCGCGCGAGTTGTTCGACATGGGCGACGACGAGGAGATGCGCGAACTGGCGCGCGTCGAAGTCGAGACGCTGCAAGAGCAGTTGGAGCGCGCGGAGGAAGACTTGCGGGTGCTGCTCTTGCCGACCGACCCGAACGACGAGAAGAACGTTATTCTCGAAATTCGCGCGGGCACGGGCGGCGACGAGGCTTCGCTCTTTGCCGCAGAGATGCTGCGCATGTACGGCCGCTACGCCGAACGTCAGGGCTGGCGCATGGAAATCCTGAACACCTCCGAGTCGGGCGTCGGCGGCGTCAAAGAGGCCACGGCGCTCATCGAGGGCGATAAGGTCTATTCCAAGTTGAAGCACGAATCGGGCGTCCATCGCGTGCAGCGCGTGCCGCAGACCGAGACGAGCGGGCGCATCCACACCTCCGCCATCACGGTCGCAGTGCTGCCCGAAGCCGAAGAGGTGGACGTGAAGATTGATCAGAAGGATCTGCGCATCGACACCTTCTGCTCTTCGGGGCCGGGTGGGCAGAGCGTCAACACGACTTACTCGGCCGTGCGCATCACGCACTTGCCGACGAACACCGTCGTCTCCATGCAGGACGAGAAGTCGCAGATCAAGAACCGCGAAAAGGCCATGCGCGTCCTGCGCGCGCGCCTGCAAGAGCAGGAGGAACAGAAACAGCACGAGGCGTTGGCGAGCGAACGCCGCTCGCAGGTCGGCTCCGGCGACCGCTCCGAGAAGATACGCACCTACAACTTCAAAGAGAACCGCGTCACAGACCACCGCATCGGCCTGACCGTCCACCAACTCCACCTCGTCATGGAAGGCCAACTCGACGAGATCATCAACGCCCTCGTCACACACTATCAGGCCGAAAAACTGAGAGCCGAAACGGTCGCAGCTTAGAAGCAGTGACAAGTGATGAGTGACAAGTGACGAGTTAAAGCAAAAACCTTGTCTTTAACTCGTCACTTGTCACTCATCACTTGTCACTGTTTTTCTTGTCACTGTTCTCTTATGTCATCCACCAGCATCTTGCTCATACGCCACGGGCAGTCGGAGGGCAACGCCGCGCGTCGCTTCGGGGGGCATACGGCGACGCCTCTGTCGGCGCTCGGGCGAAGACAGGCAGAGGCAACGGCACTTGCGCTCGCACGCGAACAGATCACTGCGATCTATTCGAGCGACTTGCTGCGCGCCGTCGAGACGGCCGCGCCGCTCGCACGCGCGCTCGATCTGGAGATACGACGGACGGCCGCTTTCCGCGAACGCAGCGTTGGCCACATGGAAGGGTTGACGTTCGAAGAGGCGGCGGAAAAATTTCCCGAAGAGTACGCCGCGCTTTTGCGCCGCGACTTCGAACACGTCCTCTCCGGCGGCGAAAGCTATCGCCAACTGCTCGACCGCGCCGCCGGCGAACTCGACCGCGCCATCGCAGCCAACGCGAGCGGCACGATCGCAGTCTTCTCCCACACCGGCACGATCTGCATCCTCGCCCTGCATCTCATGGGCGCGCTCGATTCGCCCACCTTGCGCCCCGTCTGGCTCGCCACCGAGAACTGCGGCATCGCGCGCATCACACTGCGCGAGGACGGCTTCGTTCGCGTCAAAGCACTCAACGACACGCGGCATCTCGCCTCGCTGCGAGAAGAGGCGGATAGGTAACTACGCCGAACGCGATTGATAGTAGCAATCGCAACGACGGCACACAATAATCTCCATGCACAATTTCCATTCACAAGCGCATTCTTGACAGTGCGTGCGAAGTCCTATAATTTCTGCCCGCCTCGAATTGACCCTGCGTGTTGTCGCCCGATGTAGTTTTTCATGTTTCATCTCTACAAAGGCCGGGACGCAGCCTTATGACTCACAAAGGAGAGCATCGGTAAATGTCGCAAAACGGCGTACTGAAACTCGAATTGGTGGACACCTACGGCAAGCGCCTGAAAGAGAACGTGGATGTCGCTCTGCGCAACGAGCATCTTGCCGCCGATAAGGTGTTCCGTAAAAACCAGGACGCCTCCAAAATCATCCCCATCAAGAACCTGTTTACCGGCGCGCACGGCGTCTATCGCCTCGACATCGATCCGCCCTCATATCATCCCCTCAACTTACCCGTCCGTCTCAACAGCAGCACGACCGAAAAGAAGATCGTCTTCCCCGTCGATTTGACGAAGGTGGTCAGCGTCAACTTCCTCAAGTTTTCGGCGCTGGCAACCGAACTGAAGACACTGCTCAACAATAGTTCCGCCAGTTTCGGTCTGGGCAAAGACGCCGGGCAGGCTCTCTATGAAGATGTACTGAAGGATGAGATACGCAAGGCCGGTCTCTCGAACATCGCCTGCAAGTCGCTGGCGACGGTGTTACCCGGCGGCAAGAACGTGCTCACGCTGCTGACTTCGCTCGAACAGATCGAAGGCGACCGCGTCTACGCGCGCACGACGCGCGAACTATTCGACGAGGTCAAACTGAGCGAGCACAAGGGGCTGTTCGACGACGCGCTCGGCGGCCAACATCACCCGCCGCCGAAGTTCTCCGACTACATACTAACCAAGAGTTTCAAGACCGCTAACGACCGCTACGGCAATTTGCAATGCACCTTCTTCCAGAAGGGCGAGGATTATCTCGTAGACATAGACATCGATGACGCGGCCGGTCTCGGTCACGTCTTCCAGGTGCTCAGGAATCACTTCACGGGCAAGCCCACGCACCCTTACAACATCCACGAGATTCTCTTGAAAGAGCAACAACTCGACCCGCGTTACACCTTCAATCTCAAGTAGGACGCGCCCGGCAGATTGGTCTTTTGATGAATCTTTCGTGTGAACGAAAAACAGGATAAAGTCACGCCATGATCACAGAATTTCGCAGAGCACGCACAAGTAAATATTTCGTCGCCTCCCTCGCCATTCTCTTCCTGCTATCGCTACTGCCCGCGCCGCTGCATTCCACGACCGCTGCGGCGCGTCAAAGCGACGCGCCCGCTGCCGGGTCAGACGAACAGGAGCGCGGCCTCGGCCTCAGCACGCCGAACTCCACAGGCGTGTCTTACGCGCTCGTCATCGGCAACAACGCATATCGTCAACTGCCGAAGTTGCAGACGGCCGAGAACGACGCGCGCGAAGTGGAAAAACTGCTCAGGGACAGTTACGGCTTTCGCACGCGCCTGCTCCTGAACGGCACGCGCCAGCAGATCGTCGGCGCGTTCAGCGCCTACCGGCGCGATTTGTCGTCTGAAGACAACCTGCTCGTCTACTACGCAGGGCACGGCATCAACGACACGGAAGCGGGACGCGCTTACTGGCTGCCGGTGGATTCGAGCCGTGAAGACTCGTCCAACTGGATCAGCGCCGACGACATCACCGCGGGCACGAAGGCCATTCCGGCCAAACACGTCCTCGTCATCTCCGACAGTTGCTATTCGGGCACGCTCACGCGCGGCATCGGAGAGATGTTGCCGCGCCCTTCCGACCGCGAACAGTTTTTGCGAAAGATGATGTCGGGCAGGTCGCGCACGCTGATGGCTTCGGGCGGGAACGAACCCGTAGCCGACGGCGGTGGCGGTGGTCGTCATTCGGTCTTTGCGAGCGCGCTTTTGCGCGGCCTCAGGCAGATGGACAAAGACCAGTTCACGGCGGCCGAACTTTTCCGCAGCTATGTCGAAGAGAGCGTCGCGGGCAGAGCCAACCAGACGCCCGAATATAACCCTCTGCGAAACTCCGGCCACGAAAGCGGCGACTTCGTCTTCGTGCGTATGAAGCCCGGCGACAAGACGGCAGCGATGACAACGACGGCGACAGCAACGCCCGCCATAAACGCCGCCAATTCTTCTCAAGCGAGATCGACGCAGGGCGGCGGGGAGACGGCGGCGTCCGAACCTCGACAGTCCGTTGAAGCACCGGCCGTCGTGGAGACTAACCCGAACGACTTGGCGGGCACGACCTGGACGGGCAACAGTCCGAACGCGGGTTACACGGGCGAGTTCGCCGTCGAATTTCTCAAGGGCGGCCAACTGCGCTACGTCATTACGGTGCGCGAAAACGGCGAGTTGAAGCAGCGCGCCGTCAAAGGAACGTGGCGGCAGTCGGGCGACGTGGTGCAGATCGTGATCGGCAATTCCTACTCCGTCTTACAGGGCAGGCTCGATGGGACGACGCTGCGCGCCGAAGGCGAAAACACCGAAGGCACAAAGCTGAACTGGCTGCTCTTGAAGAAATAACGGCTCCCAAAATTCTCAAACCACGAAGCCACACTAAACAACACGAAAACTCTTCTTCGTGTTGTTTAGTGTGGCTTCGTGGTTTCTTGTTTTGACGTTCTGACTTTAGCGATTGACGGCGACGACCTCTTCGTCTTCCGTCTCCGTGCCCGCCGATTCGTCCGTCTCTTCGTCGCCTTCGAGATGGCGCTGCCGGTGGACTGTGCCATCGTCGGAGTCGAAGATGTAAGCCCCCGGCGCTTCTTTCATGATGATGTCTTGCAGGCGCATCAAGCCGTAAAGCAGCGCTTCGGGGCGCGGCGGGCAACCGGGGATGTAGACGTCAACGGGGATGGTGCGATCCACGCCTTGCATCGTCGAATAGGAATCGAACGGACCGCCCGTCGAAGCGCACGCGCCCATCGCGATGACCCACTTCGGCTCAGGCATCTGATCGTAGACGCGACGCACGACCGGCCCCATCTTCAACGTCACCGTACCCGCCACGATGATCAGGTCGCTCTGTCGCGGGCTGGGGCGAAAGACGCCCGCGCCGAAACGGTCTATGTCGAAACGCCCCGCGCCCGCCGCGATCATCTCGATGGCGCAGCAGGCCAATCCGAACGTCATCGGCCACAAAGCGGACTTGCGCGCCCAGTTCACAGTGTTCTTCACCGGCCCTGCGTTCAACACCGGCGCGGCCACGTTCCGCCGCAACGCGTTGAAGATCGAGTCAACGGTCGTCAGTACGATTCCTTCTTGATGCTCAGCCATGATTAAGCGATTAGCGATTAGCTGTTAGCTGTTAGCTTTCAGTTTATAGATGAATGCTGTCAGCATGCGTTTCAGTTCATTAACTTCTGGGTCAAGCTGATTGTATTCAGCATGATTCAAATAGTTCAGGTCGTGAGCCAAGAGCAGGTGATATTCAACCTCGCTGGCCGAGCCTGCTGCAATAGACAAGAATCTCGCGAGTTCCACGTCGCCGTTGCGGCCGCAGCCTTCGGCAATATTGGCCGGGATAGATGCGCAGGCTCGTCTCAACTGACTCGTTAGTCCAAACGCTTCATCCCTCGGAAAAGTTTTAGAGACACTATAGACCTTCAGCGTCAACTCATGCGCTTTTCCCCACGCCTTCAGATTCCTAAAATCTTTCAAAGAAATATCCCATCAGCCTGTATTTAAAGCTAAAAGCTAACGGCTAACAGCTAATAGCTTCTTTACGCCCATTCGAGTGCGCCTTTGCGCCAGGCGTAGTAGTAGCCGAGGACGAGGATGCCGATGAAGACGAGCATTTCGATGAGGGCGAACTTGGTGAAGGAGAAATCGTCGCCCATGAAGATGATCGCCCACGGCAACAGGAAGATGGTCTCCACGTCGAAGACGAGAAAGAGCATCGCCACGATGTAGTAGCGGACGGTGAAACGGTCGTGCGCCTCGGTCGTCGGGTCGATGCCGCACTCGTAGGGGCGCATCTTGTCTTTCTGCCAGATGCTCGGACGAAGCAGTCGCCCCAGCACGATAGGCAATACCGGGAATGCGACGGCGAACAGGAAGAAGATCATCACCGGCCAGTAGGCCGTCACGGGGCTGCCGATTTGCGTCGCGGCGGGCGCGGCATTGGTTGCCGTCACCGCATCTGTGGCCGCGTTTGCCGCTTGAAGAAGTATCAAACTCAGCATGGTCTGTTCGAGTATCGACGGGCGGGGCGCTTCGGTTCAAACTCCGGGTCAGTGAACAAGCGCAATATAAGCGCGCCGCGCGCCGTTCGTCAACATTTAGAAGTGACAAGTGACGAGTGACAGGTGACGAGTTAAAGCAGTGGTTTTCCAACTCGTCACTTGTCACTCGTCACTTGTCACTGTTTTTGAGGGCTTCGATGCGCTGGCGGATGGTGTCGAGGGTTTCGCGGGTTTTGATGTTGGCGGCGGCGTCTTTGTCGTGTTGGAGGATTTCGAGGGCGAGGCGGTAGTGCTTGAGAGCTTCGGCGGGGCGGCCGAGGTTGGGCGTCGTCGGATTGCCCCACACCTCGCCCAGATGCAGGTGGCTGATGGCGAGCGACTGGCGTGCCTGCGCGTTTTGCGGGTCGGCGTCAACGAGACTTTGAAATATCGCGAGCGACTTGCGGCGGCTCTCAAGCGCCGCTTCTAGTTCGCCTTTCGTGGTCATCACGTCGCCGATCTTTTCGTGCGCGATGGCGGCGTCGCGGATGGCGTCGGTGTCGGTGGGAAAGTCGGCGGCAAAGCGCTCGCGGATGGATCCCGACTTGCGATAGGTCAGGAGCGCTTCGTCGATCTTCCCGTCCGCTTCGAGCATCGTGCCGAGCCGTTCGTAGATGACTCCGAGCAGGCGGCGCGTCTTCGGGTTGTTTGCGTCGGCGGCGTAGAGCGCTTCCAAGATTTCGGCCGCAGCAGTGTAGCTTTGCTGCGCCCCGGCGCGGTCGCCGTAGTTGTTGAAGTTGGCGTTGCCGAGCACGTCGCCGAGTTTGAGATAGCTGATGGCGAGCGATTGGCGCGCTTCCGTGTTGGCGGGCGCGGCGTCGGCAATCGCCTTGAAGATCGAGAGCGAGCGACGTTGACTTTCGACCGCGCCCGCCGTGTCGCCCGTGGCCGACTGCGCATCGCTCATCTTCTCGCTGATGACGCCGACGAAGCGGCGCGTCTGCGCGTCCGCGGGGTCGGCCGCAGTCAAACGCACGGCGATGCGGAGCGCCTTGCGATAACTTTCGAGCGCGCCCGCCGTATCGCCCAGATTGGCGTTGTTCGGGTTGCCCTGCACGTTGCCGACCTTGAGATAGGCGGCGACGAGTTCGCGTTGCAGAGAGGCATCGCCCTGCGATTCCTGCGCGAGACTGTCGAGATATTCCAGCGCGCGCTTGACGAGCAGTTCGCGCGCGGGCGTCGAGCCGGGAAGGTTAGCGATGGCGTCGTGCAGTTCGAACAAGTTCGAGTTCGCCAGTTTGCGCACGTCGTTGAAACGCCGCTCGGCTCTGGCTCGCTCGGCGCTTGCGACGCGCGCCTGCCACACGGTGGTGGTCAGTCCGGCAATCAGCGCCAAAAGGACGAGTGCCGCCGAAGCCACGCCTACTTTGTGCCGCCCGATAAATTTCGCGGCGCGATAACCGAACGTGGCTTTGCGCGCCATCACCGGCAAGCCTTCCAGATAGCGGCGTATGTCTTCGGAGAATTGTTCGACCGTGGCGTAGCGGCGCGCTGGCTCTTTCCTGAGCGCAAGCAGCACGATGTTGTCCAGGTCGCCGCGAAGCGATTGCGGATTGCGGATTGCGAATTGCGGCTTGGCGGAGTCGGCTTGCGAGTCAGTATTCCGCGTTTCGCGGTTTGCGATGGCGGTGCTCGGTCGTTCGGGTTCCTGTTCGCAGATGACGCGGGCGATCTCTTCGGGGCGACGGCTCTGCAAGTGATAGGGGCGGCGACCCGTGAGAAGTTTGTAGAGCAGGACGCCGAGCGAGTAGATGTCCGTGGCGGTCGTGACGGCTTCGCCGCGCACATGTTCGGGCGAAGCGTATTCGGGCGTCATCACGCCGAGCATCGTGATGGTGTGCGCCGGCGTATCGGGCGCGGCCGTCGGGTCGAGCAGCTTGGCGATGCCGAAGTCGAGCAGTTTCGGTTCGCCCGCAGGCGTGACGAGGATGTTGCCGGGTTTGATGTCGCGATGGACGACGAGGTGGCGGTGCGCGTAAGAGACTGCGGCGCAGACTTTGCGAAAGAGTTCGAGGCGTTCGGTCGTAGAGAGGCGTTGCGCGTCGCAAAACTTGTCGATGGGCTGCCCTTCGATGTACTCCATGACGAAGTAGGGCAAGCCCTCTTTCGTTCGGCCGCCGCCGAAGAGACGCGCGACGTGCGGGTGGTCGAGCGAGGCGAGAATCTGTTCCTCGTGACGAAAGCGGCGCAGCACTTCGGACGTGCCGAGGCCGCGCTTGACGAGCTTCAGGGCGACTTCGCGTCCGAGTTCCACGTCCGACGCCAGATAGACTTCGCCCATCCCGCCTTCGCCGAGCAGCTTTTTGATCTCGTAGCCGTCGAGCCGCTCGCCCGCCTGTAACTCGCCGCCGTCGTCTGCGAACAGTTCGGCGGCGAACTGAAAGGCGGGGGCTTCGATGAAATGGCGCGCGTTTTCCTGTTGGCTGAGAAGCGATTCGACTTCGGCGCGCAGAGTTTGGTCGCCGCCGCACGCCGAAGCGAGAAACGCGCCCCACTGCGCAGGCTCGCGCTCAAGCGCCGACTCGACGAGTTCCGCCACCTGTTCTGCCCTGTCGTTCTCCATCAAAATGTCTTACCAAACGAAAGAGCGGAGCCACGAATTCACACGAAACAACACGAAGCAGAGTTTAGTGTCTTTTCGCGTGTGTTCGTGGTTCATGGTTTTCTTAAGACGTGCAGACTCGCTCAGCCGCCGTGCGCAGTGTCTTTGCTCAATTCGCGGCAGAGCCAGAGCTTGGCGAAGTTCCAATCGCGCAGGACGGTTTTCTCCACGACGCCGAGCACTTCCGCGATCTCTTTCGCTTCCAGCCCGCCGAAGAATTTCAACTCCACGACCTCGCTTTTGCGCGGGTAGGTTTGCGCCAGTAGTTTCAGCGCGTCGTCGAGTGCCACAAGGTCTGCGGCGCGTTCGCCGGGCAGCACGCGCGCTTCGTCGAGGGTCAACTTCCGCGCCAGCCCCCCGCGCTTTTGCGCCGCGTGTGCACGCGCGTGATCGACGAGGATGGCGCGCATGACGCGCGCCGCCACACCGTAAAAGTGCGCGCGGTTTTGCCAGCCCACTTTCTGCGAGCCGACCATGCGCACGTATGCCTCGTGAACGAGAGCGGTGGCTTGCAAAGTGTGGTCGGAACGTTCGCGGCGCAGGTAGTCGCGCGCCAGACGGCGCAGTTCGTCGTAGACGAGCGGCATCAGACGCAACGGCGCTTCCTTGTCGCCGTCGCTCCAATCTTTGAGGATGCGCGTTACATCCTGTGGCGAGGGTGTCTCCAAATGCGGCCTCCGTTATCCGGCCTCGAATTTTACCCCCGAATCCACCGGGAGAGAAAATTTTGGGCGCAGCGGCGAAAGTTTTTTTGCTTCGTGTCCGTTCTCACTTTCGGAATACGCATGTAACTGATGTAGAGGTCTAACAAAATCTTCTGGCGCTTGCGGTGCACGGCCACATCCCTGTGGCGCTCCGTCGGCCGAAAATCTTGCCCGTCTACCGCGAGATGGGCTACTCGTCTGCCCGCACATCTTTTCACGGAGACGTAACTCGAATGAAATCCCAAAGCCCCTCCCGTCCTTCGCGTCTTCGCTTTGCCCGCTTCTCTTCCAACTCGCAAGCCCGCCGTCGCGCCTCGCGGCGCACGTTCACCAAAGCGTTGCTCGTCGCGCTGCCCGTTCTGCTTCTGACCTTGACGGCGACGCATTATCTTGTAGCCACCGCGCAGCAGAACATGCCGGGCGCGCTCGACCCGACGTTCGGCGAGGGCGGCAAAGTCACGAGCGATTTAAGCGGCAACCAGAGCGAAGCGTACGCCGTCGCCATTTTGCCGGATCGTAAAATCCTCGTGGGCGGATACGCCTACGCGGGCAGCAGCAACCACTTCGCCCTTGCACGCTACCTCGGCGCGGCAGACCCGACTCCCACGCCGACTCCGACACCGCCCCTCACGCCGACGCCTAGCTCGACCCCGGCCTGTCCGTCGTCGATCGCCTATACGGTCAGCAGTGCCGAGTTCACTCTCGCCGGTGATAGTTTCTTCATCTCCGGCACGGGGCGTGTACTCAGGGCTACGCCCGGCACGCCCGTCAACGATGTCTTCCGGGGTGGGCTGAACTTTTTCCCTGCCAATACGACGACCCCGAGCGGCGAGTACACCGCGACCGTCTCACAGACCATCTCCTTTGAGGGCATCGCGTCGGTTACGCTCTCCTACAGGTTCGTCTATACCGTTACGTCCGACCTGCGCCGTATGTCGGTTGACATGGGCGAGACTAAAACGGTCGATCTCGGAGCGCGAGGCAAGATCGATGTAACCGTGAACAGCGCACCGAACTTCGGGCAGATCGCGAACAACAGCAAAACCGTCTTAGTCGTTCCGGCCTCTTTGAATGAAGCCACGTTCCTCCTGCGCGACGTTGCCGCCGGGGCGTGCTTCCAGTTCAGCGCGGACACCTACACCGTGGCCGAAGGCGCAGGGAGCGCCTCAGTAACCGTCACGCGCACGGGCAACACGAGCATCCCGGCCTCCGTCGAATACGCCACGGCGGCCGACGCGAGCTTCGTCGGCTGCGACGTGGTGAACGGCAACGCATCCGAACGCTGCGACTTCACGACGACGCTCGGCACGCTGCGCTTCGCCGCGGGCGAAGAGAGCAAGACCATCCGCATCTTCATCACCGACGATGCCTATGTCGAGGGCGCGGAGACCTTCACCATCTCGCTTCTGAATCCGACCTCCGGGTCAACGCTCGGTACGCCGCAGGTGACCGCCGTCGTCATCACGGACAACGACACGACGCAGACGAGCGCCAACCCTATCGACAACTCGACCTTCTTCGTCCGTATGCACTACGTCGATTTCCTCAACCGCGAGGGCGAACCGGCGGGCGTCGACGGTTGGGTCAACTCGCTCGACACCTGCCCGCGCCCCGCCGATCCCTTCGCTCCTTCCTCCTGCGACCGCGTGGAAGTCTCTTCGCGCTTCTTCCGCTCGGTGGAGTTCATGCTCAAGGGCAACTTCGTTATACGCTTCTATCGCGTCTCGCTGGGTCGCAATCCCGGCTACCGCGAGTTTACGCGCGACTCGCAGCGCGTGACGGGCGCGACGGCCGAAGAAGTCTTCGCCAACCGCGACGCCTTCACGGGCGAGTGGGTGCAGCGAGCAGACTTCCGCGCCATCTTCGACGGCCTCTCCAATCAGGAGTACGTGGATAAACTGGAACAGACGGCCGGAGTGACGCTCTCGAACAAGTCGCAACTCGTCGCAGACCTCAACAGCGGGGCGAAGACGCGCGCACAAGTTTTGCGTGAAGTCGTCGAGAGCAACGAAGTCAGGAACAGGATGTACAACGACGCCTTCGTCTTGATGGAATACTTCGGCTACCTGCGGCGCGACGCCGAGCCTGCGGGCTTCAACGCGTGGCTCGCATACCTGAACGCACACCCGAACGACTATCGCACGATGGTCAGGGGCTTCATTAACTCCGTCGAATACCGCAAACGCTTCGGCGACCCCGGCCCGCCGCAACCCGGAGAGTTTTAAAAGCAGGGGAAAGGGTAAAAAGTAAAGGTAAAAAACAAAAAGCGGGACGCAAACAACTCGATGCTTGCGTCCCGCTTCCTCTCTTCAAGCTGAAAGCTAATAGCTAACAGCTAACAGCTAACAGCTTCTTTCCCCTTCCCCTTTTACCCTATTACCTCGCCTTTACGCCTCTTTCGCCTCTTCGTGCGAGCGTCCGGCGAGCAGCGTGACGGCGTGGCCGAGCACGGGGCGGATGACGGCGAAACATTCGCGCACGGCCTTTGGCGCACCCGGCAGGTTGATGATCAGCGCCCCCGAACGAATGCCGCACACGCCGCGCGAGATCATGGCCGTCGGCGTCTGCCGCAGAGTCTCGGCGCGCATCGCCTCGGCCAAGCCCGGCGCTTCACGCTCGACGACGGCGCGCGTCGCCTCCGGCGTGTTGTCGCGCGGACTGAAACCCGTGCCGCCCGTCGTCACAATCAAATTCACGTCCGCGCGTTCCGCAAAGGCACGCAACTTCTCCCTGAGCGGTTCGAGGTCATCGCTCAACACTTCCCATGCCACAATCTCCGCGCCCAACTCGCCAAGCATCTCCACCAGTGCCGCGCCCGACTCGTCCACACGCTCGCCCCGCGCGCACGCATCGCTCGCCGTCAACACCACCGCTCGAATCTGCTCAGGCATAAAAAAATAACGATGAAGCGAAGACTGGTAAATGGTAAATGGTGAATGGTGAATGGTGAATGACTGTCCTGATCCATTCACCATCTACCATTTACCATTCACCGCCTAGTCTTCTTCCTCTGCGGCGCTGCGCAGGGCGCGTTGGAGGCGTGCGTGTTCTTTGAGGATGCAGCGATCCATGACGACGAGGAGTCCGGCGTCGAGCGCGCGTTTGGCGGCCGTGCGGTCGATGACGCCCTCTTGCAACCAGACGGCTTTCGCGCCTGCGCGGATGGCTTCGTCTACCACCGCGCCCGCCTCTTCCGAGCGGCGAAACACGTTGACGAGTTGAAACTCTTCCGGCACTTCAGCGAGCGACGAATAGACGCGCTCGCCAAGCACCTCCGTCTCGTTGGGGTTGACCGGAATGATCCGGTAGCCCTTGCTCTGCATGTAGGCCGAGACACTGTTCGACGCACGCCAGGTGTTCGAAGACAACCCGACCACCGCAATCGTCTTGCATTCCTCAAGAATCCGCTTGATCCCCTTCGGCGAATTGATCTCCACTCCACTTACCTCCTTCTTCAAGTCCCGGGTCTCAGGTCTCAAGTCTCAGGTCAAAAGCGGTATTCAGACTTGGGACCTGAGACCTGAGACCCGGGACTTATTTAACCGTCGCGGCGACGGCGTGCAGTTCCTGTAATGAGACGGGCTTGAGAGGCGTGTCTTCGTCGCACGCGCTGATGGCTTCGACGAGTGCCTGCGCGCCGGTCATCGTCGTCACGCAGGGGACATTGTGTTGCAGCGCGGCGCGGCGTATCGCCTGCTCGTCGTAGTGCGATGCGCGCCCCAGTGGCGTGTTGATGACGAGCGCGATCTCGCCCTGCTTGATGTGATCCACGATGTTCGGTCGCCCCTCGTTGACCTTGAAGACCGACTCCACGTCGAGGCCCACTTCACGCAGACGCGCCGCCGTGCCCACGGTCGCCGTCAGGCGAAAGCCGAGCCTGACGAGCCTGCGCGCGAGCACCCCGGCCTGTCCCTTGTCCGAATCGTTGACGCTGATGAAGGCCGTGCCCTGACATTGCGGCAGTTCTATCCCTGCACCCATCATGGCCTTGCCGTAAGCCTCGCCGAAGGTGTCGCCGATGCCCATCACTTCGCCCGTCGAATGCATCTCGGGGCCGAGTATGGGATCGACGCCCGCAAACTTGACGAACGGAAAGACCGGCGACTTGATGAAGAAACGCGCCACGCTCAAATCCGGCGGCAGATTGAACGATGCGAGCGGCCGACCCGCCATCACGAGCGCCGCGATGCGTGCCAGCGGCACGCCCGTCGCCTTCGATACGAAAGGCACTGTGCGCGACGCGCGCGGGTTCACTTCCAGAACATAGACGCGGTCGTCTTTGATGGCGAACTGGATGTTGAGCAGCCCGCGCACTTTCAGAGCGTCGGCCAGCATGCGTGTGTAGTGGCGCATCGTCTCGACGTGCTCGGGCGCGATGCGCACGGGCGGCAGCACGCACGAAGAGTCGCCCGAATGAATCCCCGCCTCTTCGATGTGCTCCTGAATCCCCGCGACCACGCAGGTCTCCGCGTCGGCCAGCGCGTCCACGTCAAACTCGGCGGCGCGTTCGAGAAATTTGTCGATCAGAATCGGCTTCTGCGGCGACGCATCGACGGCCGTGCGCATGTAATCTTCCAAACTCCGCTCGTCGTACACAATCGCCATCGCACGCCCGCCCAAAACATACGACGGACGCACAAGGACGGGGTAGCCGATGCGCGCGGCCTGCTCAATCGCTTCGGCCGGAGAAGTGGCCGTGCCGTTTTCCGGCTGCGGGATGCCGAGTTTGCTCAAGAGCGCGCCGAAGCGTTTGCGGTCTTCCGCCAGATCGATGGAATCGGGCGACGTGCCGATGATGGGCGCGCCCGCCTCGTCCAGACGCATCGCCAGATTGAGCGGCGTCTGCCCGCCAAACTGCACGATGACGCCTTCGGGGCGTTCCACGTCGATGATGTTCATCACGTCTTCGAACGTCAGCGGCTCGAAGTAGAGACGGTCTGAAGTGTCGTAGTCGGTCGAGACTGTTTCGGGGTTACAGTTGACCATGATCGTCTCGAAGCCCGCTTCCGAAAGCGCAAACGCGGCGTGGCAGCAACAGTAGTCGAACTCGATGCCTTGCCCGATTCGGTTCGGGCCGGAGCCGAGGATCATGATCTTGCGGCGGTCGGTCGGCTCAGCTTCGTCCTCTTCCTCATAGGTCGAATAGAGATAAGGCGTGTGGGATTCAAACTCCGCGCCGCAAGTGTCCACGCGCTTGTAGACGGGCACGATCCCCAGACTCTTGCGACGCGCGCGCACCTCGTCCTCCGTGCGGTTCGTGAGATATGCGATGCGACGATCTGACAGTCCCACTTCCTTCGCCTCGCGCAAAGCTTCCGCCGGAATCTCTTCGAGCGTGCGCCCCTCTATGCGTTCCTGAATCAACATCACGTCTTGCAGTTGTTCGAGAAACCAGGGGTCGATCTTTGACAGGCGGTGTATCTCTTCGATGGAGACGCCGTGCTGCAAGGCGTAGGTGATGTAAGAGAAGCGCTGCGAGTTGGGGCGCGCCAGTTTGCGTTGCAGTTCGTCGCCGGGCACGTCCGCCAAACGCAGGGGCTTCGTCGCTTCGAGCGAGCGCAGGCCTTTGAACAGCGCCTCCTTGAACGTGCGCCCGATTGCCATCACTTCCCCGACCGACTTCATCTGCGTGCCGAGCACGTCTTCGGCTTCGCGAAACTTCTCGAAGTTCCACTTCGGAATCTTCGCCACGACGTAATCGATGGTCGGCTCGAAACTGGCGGGCGTCTTCTTCGTGATGTCGTTCGGAATCTCGTCGAGCGTGTAGCCGACGGCGAGTTTGGCCGCGATCTTGGCGATGGGAAACCCTGTGGCCTTCGAGGCGAGCGCCGACGAGCGCGATACGCGCGGGTTCATCTCGATAATTCGCACGTCGCCGTTTTCTGGGCTGACGGCGAACTGTATGTTCGAGCCGCCGGTTTCGACGCCCACCTTGCGTATCACCTTGATCGCCATGTCGCGCAGAATTTGATATTCCACGTCGGTCAGGGTCTGCGCGGGCGCGACCGTGATCGAGTCGCCCGTGTGCACGCCCATCGGGTCGAAGTTTTCAATCGAGCAGATGATGACCACGTTGTCATGCAGATCGCGCATGACTTCGAGTTCGTATTCCTTCCAACCGAGAATCGACTCTTCGATCAGGACTTCGTGAATGGGCGAGGCCGACAGGCCGTGCCTGACGATCTCTTCGTACTCTTCCGGGTTGAACGCGATGCCGCCGCCCCACCCGCCGAGAGTGAAACTCGGACGAATGATGGCTGGATACCCGGTCGTCTCCACGAGCGCCTCGGCCTCCGCCCAGGAGCGCGCAAAGCCGCCGCGCGGCATCGGCAACTCTGCCTCGTCCATCGCCTGCTTGAACAGTTGGCGGTCTTCGGCGATCTTCACGGCCTCGCGCTTTGCCCCGATCATCTCCACTTCAAACTCGTCGAGCACGCCCGCATCTGCGAGCGCGACGGCGAGGTTCAGCGCGGTCTGCCCCCCGACGGTGGGAAGGAGCGCGTCCGGTCTCTCCTTGCGTATGATCTCGGTGACGGAGGCGACCGTAAGCGGTTCGACGTAAGTGTGGTTGGCCGTTTCCGGGTCGGTCATGATCGTCGCCGGGTTCGAGTTGACGAGCACTACCTCGTAGCCTTCCTGCCGGAGCACGCGGCACGCCTGCGTGCCCGAATAGTCGAACTCCGCGGCCTGCCCGATGACGATAGGCCCCGAACCGATGACGAGAATTTTGTGTATGTCCGTGCGTTTGGGCATTTATGATTTCGTCGCGCGTTGATTCAGGAATGGATTGTTTCGCTCACACGAAGGGGCTCATTATACATGGAGTCACCTGCGCCTTCGACGCGCGATGAGCAGCAGTACGACGACGAGCAGCAAAACTCCCAAGCCTCCCGGCCAGAAGAACCAGCCGCCCTCGTTCGAATACCCGCCCACCATGATGCAGGACGACTGCGCACACGCGAGCGTCAGCGCCAGAATAGCAACTCTTTTCATCTTCTCCCCCTTGCAAAGCGATTTGAATTCGGTTGATGCTGTGCGCCTAAACTTACCAGAACCGCCCCGGTTTTGGTAGGCGGCTGCGGCATGCAGACGACGGCGTAGTTCGGCATCAGCATGTGCGGACGCGCGGCGCGGCGGTGAAACTATTGAGAGAAAATGCTGGAGGTTGCGACTAAGGAGATTGCTGTTCGTCGAAGCGGCGGCGATAGTCCTCGCCTTCGATGTGGACGGTCTTGCACATCTCGAAGAGGCGCGAGCGGAGGCGTACGCCGACGCGGTCTTCCAAAGTCTCGTCGGTGGGGGCGCGGCGCGCGTCGAGGTAGTTGGTGGTGAAGATGGTGAGTTTCCGGTCGTTGTAACGCGTGCCGATGATCTGCATCATAGTGTCGCGCACCCAGTCGGTCGGTTTCGACGCGCCGAGTTCATCGAGGACGAGCACTTCAGCCTGATAGACGGGAGCCAGCACGCGCAGTTCGGAAGTCTTCGAGATCGGATTATAGGAATCCTGTATCTCTTTGAGGAGCGAACCGAATTCGTAGAAGAGACACTTGGGCACGCCCTTCTCCATCAGGCCGCGAAGTATTGCGACCGAGAGGTGGGTCTTGCCCACGCCGACCGTGCCCATGAACAACAATCCGCGATCCACGGCCGGGTATTCGCGCACGAGTCGGAAGGCGTAGTTGAACGCTTTGAGTTGCGTGCCGTTATTGGGCGCGGGGAAATAGTTTTGGAGCGAGCAACCATCGTAGCGGCGCGGGATGCGCGCGCCTTCGATGATCCTCGTCCGCCCGCCCTGCTTGCGACAGATGCAGGGACGCGCACCCTTGCCCGCGATCACTTCCATGCCCGAACCGAAGCAATGCGGACACGTCTCCGGAGACGCGTCAGACTCAGCCGCTTCGCCGTCGTTTGGCGTCGCATCGAAGGGCAACGCGGGCACACTGGCGTCTTTCTCCGGCACGGCGCGAAGCGGCGGTTTCTTTTTGGCGTTGTCGGAAGACATCCTGCTCTGACGTTTAAGGCTTGGTTGTTTGGAGCGAAGCCGCGCGGGGTATGACTTCGGAGGCGCAGCCCGATTTTGACTCCCCAAAAATTTTCATCCCTGAGGGAACGCGGGCGGATTATAGCATCCGAGATTGATAATGCAAGGTCGTCGTTTCGACGCACAGAAACGCCGCCATTTTATCCGCGTTTGGTCGTTTAACTCGCCCGAACGGCGCGTCAGCGACGCGCTCTCAAAGCAAGCGGAAGACCAGTTCGAGGATGACGGCCAGCGAGATGAGCACGAAGATGGAGAGCAGGAGGACGTGCGGCCAGCCGAGCACATAGCGGCGGCATGCGCGGCACTTGAGTCCGAGACCGTGCAGTGGTCTTTTACAGTAAGGGCACTTCGCCATTGTCTATAAAAGCGTTCACCTGTGCCGAAGCGGCGGGGCTTCGCAAACGGCATCAACAAATTAAACTTTATAAATCCGAGGGGACGTGGCTCTGTCGTTGCGGCTCTAGCGTCTATGCTATATTTCCTGACGACATACTAATTTTATCACGGAGATAATGCAACACGCGCCCGGCATGACCGAGCGCGCGACCCGATTTGCTCCTCGCAAGTTTATGAGCATCTGGCAAGGACTACTCGGCAAACTCGGTTTGGGCGCAAGCCCGGCGCACGAGCGTGGAGCGATCCGCGTCTTTCTACTGGACGACGACGAGAAGCGCCACGATTGGTTCGACGCGCGTTTCGCCGGAGACCATCTGGACATCGCCATCGAACCCCGCCGCGCCATCGAACTGCTCTCGCAAAATTTCTACGACGCGATCTTTCTCGATCACGACCTGCTGCCCGAACACTATAAATCCTCGGCGCACGACGACGAGCGCACCGGCTATGCCGTCGCGCGCTGGCTCGCCGCCAATCCGCACGTTCAACCCGCGGCCACCATTCTCGTCCACACGCGCAACGCCGACGGCGCAATGCGCATGGTCGAAGAGATGCGCCGCGCAGGCCGCCGCGCCGAGTACGTTCCCTTCCAACTGCTCCCGCAGAAGATCAGGCACTACTGGCAACGTTGATTAAGCCTACAAGCGTCTCAAGCCGTACCTGAAGGAGTGATATTGATGACCCGCAACGCCCGCATCCTGTCCCGTCTCTTTGCGCTTCTCGTCTGCCTCGTCGCGCTCTCTGCGACAGGCCGCGCGCAGTTGACCGTGGAACAGGCGAAAGACTTGATGAACCGTCCTGACGTGCGTTCGGCCTTCGCGTTCGTCGATAGAGACCGCGCCGAGACGCTGCGCGAATGGATTGCCATCACGGAGATCAACGCGCCTTCGGGCAAAGAGCGTCGGCGAGCCGAGTACATCGAAAAAATACTGCGCCGCTACAAAGTCTCAGACATACGTTACGACCGCACGGGCAACCTCATAGCAGAGCGCAAGGGCACGGGCGGCGGTCGCCCGCGCATCATCTTCGACGCGCACCTCGACACCGTCTTTCAGGAAGGCTTGCAGATCAAGGCCACCGTCCGCGACGGCCGCGTCTACGCGCCCGGCATCGGCGACGACACGCGCAACATCGAAGCCCTACTCGCCATGATCCGCGCGCTCGACGCGGCAGGGGTGAAGACGCGCGGCGACCTCATCTTCGTCTTCACCGTCGAAGAGGAAACGTCGTTGGTCGGCGCGGAGGAGTACATCAAAGATAACCGGGACAGGATCGACCACTACATCGCGCTCGACGGCGGCTACGAGGGTTTTACCTACGGCGGCATCGGCATCAACTGGTACAAGCATCACTTCATCGGCCCCGGCGGCCACACGCGCTCGCGCACGCCGCCCTATTCTGCGACACTTCCGCTCGCGCGCTCAATCGCGCGCATCTACGAACTGCAAGTGCCGACGACGCCGTCTTCGAATTTGAACATAGGGATGCTCGGCGCCTCGGAAGTGGTCAACGCGAAGGCGGCCGACGCGTGGTTCACGGTCGATCTACGCTCGACCGACAACGCGGTGATCGCCGATCTGGAAAAGAAGATCAACGTCATCATACAGGAAGAGGCGAAGCGCGCCGGGATGACCTTGAAGACCGAAGTGCTCTCGTCTTCGCCTTCGGCGCAGATTCCCAATCATCGCAACTCGCCCCTCGTCCGCACGGCCGAAGCAGTCCACCTCGCGCTCGGCTTCGAGAATCCGCCCATCACCATGACCGGCTCGAACAACTCAAGCGCCGCACTGCTCGCAGGCATTTCCTCCATCTCCACCGGGGCAGGCCCCTGCGCAGACTCGCACGCCCTTACCGAAAGCTGCGAGATCGAACCGCTCTACAAAGGCATCAAGAAGATCATACTTCTCGGCCTCGCACTCGCAGGCGTCAGCGAATAGCTGGTGAACGGTAAATGGTAAATGGTAAATGGTGAATGGATAAAACCTGTTCCGCTCCATTCACCATTTACCATTCACCATTCACCATTCACTTTCTTCTCTTCTCTCTTTCGCGGCGGCGTGCGGCGGCGGCGAGTTCGCCGGGGGTTCTCGTGCCTTCGGGTGTGATTTGGCGTGCGTTGGGTGCGGCGGGCGAGGCGGGTTTGGCCGCGCTCGGATCTATCTGTTTCTCCTCCTTGCCGGTCGTCGCCAGTTCGATCTCGGAGTTGACTTCGCCGCCGATCAGGATGGCCGCGCCGGTCAGGTAGAACCAGAGCATGAGGATGATGACCGCGCCGAGCGACCCATAGGTGGCGTTGTAGGAGTTGAAGTAGCTGAGATAGGCGCGGAAGCCGAAGGAGACGACGAGCCAGAGCGCGACGGCGACGCCCGCGCCGGGGCTGACCCAGTGCCAGCGTCGGTCGCGCACGTTGGGCGCGAGATAGTAGATGAGCGCGAAGGCCAGCAGCACGAAGATGAGCACCACCGGCCACTGCAAAACCTTCCAGCCCCACACGAACACTTGCCCGAAGCTGAAACTCGCGGCGATGTATTCGGCGATGTGCCCGCCGAAGAGTGTCAGAGTGAGCGAGGAGAGAATCAGGACGGCGAGCGCGACGGTCAGGCCGAGCGAGACGAGGCGCACTTTCCACCAGGGGCGCGTCTCTTCCACTTCGTAGGCGACGTTGAGCGTCTGACAGATAGCCGTCATGCCGTTCGAGGCCGCCCAGAGCGTGGCGAGGATGCCGAAGGAGATTTTGCCTCCGCCCGAACCTTCCTCCACGTTTTCAATCGTCTCGTGGATGAGGTCGCCCGCTTCCTGCGGCACGACCGAGCCGAGCAGGCTCAAGAGGTTCTCGCGCAGTTCCGTGCCCGCGTCTGCGAATTGGCCGAGCACGGCCGTGATGAAGAGTAGGAGAGGAAAGAGCGCGAGCAGGAAGTAGTAGGAGAGTTGAGCGGAGCGCCCGAAGATGTCGTCCTCGTTGATCTCGCTCCAGACGCGCTTTGCGAGTTCCTTCCAACCCAAGCCGCCGAGTTGCCACAAAGAACCGACCATCAACCTTGTTCCCCCTTAATATTCATCCACGAACACAAACGCCGGTTCGTCTGCTCTACTTGATCATCGTGCCCGTACGGCTCCAACGCGTGTTGCGGAAAAAATCCTGTATGTAGGGGAAGCCGCCCGAAGGCGCGCTCTCGTCGTAAGACCAGTAGACGAAGAGTGCGCGGCCGATGATGAGATCGCGCGGGACGAAGCCCCAGTAGCGACTGTCGAGACTGTTATCGCGATTGTCGCCCATCATAAAGTAGGAATCGGGCGGGACGACGATGGTGCGCTGCCCTTTGAAGAGTTTATAGATGGGCAGGTTCGGCTCGCCCTCTTCGCCGAGGCGCGAGGCGGGGCTGTAAGAGACAGTGTAAGACCCCTCGCCCTGCGGCGGCGGTTCGGCCTCGGTCACGAGCGGCGCGAGTTCCTCGTTCACTTCGGTCAGAGGATCGTTCGGGTGATTGATGGCCGTGATGACGCGCTCCTTGAGCGGTTCGCCGTTGACGATGATGCTCGTGCCGCGCAGTTCGATGCGATCGCCGGGCAGGCCGATGACGCGCTTGACGTAGTTGGTGATGTACTGTTTGTTGCCCGGATCGTTCGGCGTGTCGCGCCAAGGCTCGATGGGGTTGCCGGGATATTTGAAGACGACGATGTCGCCGCGCCTGATCTCGCGCTGCGGCAGAAACGGCAGAGGCGTCGAACCGGGCGCGAAGATGAACTTGTTGACGAGCAGGTGGTCGCCGATGGTGATCGTGTTCTGCATCGACCCCGTGGGAACTTTCACCGCCTGCACCACAAACGTCATGCCGAAGAGAGCCATGATCGCCGTCACGACGAGCGACTCGAAATATTCGCGCCACACGCTGCGCGGCGGCCCCGGCTGGACTGGTTTGGCGGCAGCGGCGTTAGCGCCGCGCGCCGTCTCGTCTGCGCCCGCGTGCGTGGCGTTGCGGCCTCGCGCCGCTCCTGTTTTACTCGCCTGCGGCTCTACCGGCGGCTCTTCGATGATCGTCGAACGTGAATCATTGCTCATAAAAATTATCGTAGATAACGTCGTGCGCGGCGGTCAAGCCACACTTCCCTTCTCGTTTCTATCAGCGTCAAATAAAACTTAAGACTTGAAACCACGAAGACACACGAAATAACACGAAGAAGAGGTTCGTGTGTTTTCATGTGCTTCATGGTTTTATGCTTTTGTTTCGCATGATGCTCAATCTGCCGCTTCGGCCGTCTCGGCTCGCTCCATTTCTTCCTGCGCCTCTTCTTCCGGCTCGCCTTTTCCGTGCGAAGTCTCCGTCTGCGGCGCGAGGTTCAGTTGTTCGAGCGCGCGGCGTGCGGCGTCCATCTCTGCGGCCTTGATGGTCGAGCCTGCGCCGGGCACTGCTTCGTCCTTGAAGACGACGCGCACGTGGAATGTGCGTCGATGCGGCGGCCCTTCCGTATCCACCACGTCATACGTCGGCGTGACGTGAAAAGTCGCCTGCACGCGCTCTTGCAGTAAAGTTTTGTAATCTGCGGCAGCAGCCTGCTCCGGGTTCGCTTCCGTCAACTCGTCGCTCAGCAGTTGATGCACAAACTCGCTCGCGCGCCCGTAGCCGCCGTCCAGATAGACTGCGGCGATGACGGCTTCGACGACATCAGCCAGCAGCGCGCGCTTGCGACGCCCGCCCGTCTTCTCCTCGCCTCGCCCGACGCGCAAATAGTCGCCGAGTTCGAGCCGATGCGCGACGCGCGCGAGCATCGAAGTGCTCACGAGCCGGTGCTTCATGCGCGAGAGATCGCCTTCGGTGGCATCGGAAGTGGATTGAAAAAGGTAGTCGGCCACGGCGAGGCCGAGCACAGAGTCGCCGACGAATTCCAAAGCCTCGTTGTGCAGGCGGCGCGCTTCGACTTCCTCGCCCGGCGCGACATGCTCGTGCGCCCAGGAGCGATGCGTCAACGCACGTTCAAGCAGCGTGCGGTCGTTGAAAGCGTATCCGAGCTTTACTTCCAACTCGCCGAGGTCGGGTGCTGTCTGTTCGGAATCTTCCACAGTGCGCGCGATTGTAGCAAACGGCACGGAGAAAGAAGAAAGGGAAAAGAGAACAAGGGGAATGGGTCAAGGTGAAAGGTGAACAAGCTGCGCTCGTCGTGCGCGCCTCTTCTTCCCTTTCACCTTGACCCTTTTTTCTTTCCCCTTCTTCTAAGGCAGCGGTTTGGCGGTGATGCCCGCGATGTAGGCTTCGAGTCCTTCGGTGGAATCGTTGTTGCGGAATTTGTAGAAGCGCGTGAGTTCCTGCATCCAGCGTGCGCGTGCGTCCGCGTACTGGGCATCAGTCGCACTGTAGGCGACGGCGCGTGCGTAGGCATCCGTGATGCGGTCAACCGTCTGATTGATCTCTTCGAGCGCGGCCTTGCTTTCCGGTGTCGCCTCTTTGCCGCCGAAGCGCGCCTCGAACTCTTTCGACTGCGGTTCGTAACGACTGGCGACGTAGGCTGCGGCAAGGCGCGAGTAGATGACCGGCGTATTTTTCAAATTGCCTTCGGCCGCGATGGCCTTGAGAAAATAGTTGACCGACTCGGCGGGCGTCTCTTTCAGGATCAATTCGCCGGTGATGAAGCTGAGATAGGCCAGTGCGTCCGCCTGTCCGGTGAATGGCTTCCAATCGGAAGGCTTCGCGCCGCTTTCCAGAAGCGTCGTCGCACGCCGCGCCAGTTTGAGCGTTTCGGCGCCCGTCGAAGCGTCGCCCGCGCTCGACGCGAGATAACCGGCAGAGGCGAGGTTGATGATCGTCCGCAAGTTGTCAGGCTCGCTTGCGAGCACCTGCTTGCCGAGCGCGTAGGCGGCCGCATACTTCTTCTCTCTGAACAGCAAAGACTCGAACTGCAACTTGCGCGCGGCGCGCTCGTAAGTTTCGACCCACGCACGCACGCGCGTGCTGTACTCGTCGTTCGGATATTTCCCGACGTACTCGCGCCCGGCCTCGAAGGCCGCCGCCTGATTGAGGTTGATGTTCGCGCGCCAGCGTTCGTAGAGCATGGCCTGCGCTTCCGTTACTTGCGCCTGCTGCTGCCTGCGCGCATATCTGGCGCGCTCAGCCGAAGGCTGTTGCGCCGTCGCCGTGTGTGCGAGCGGGCAGACAAGGACGAGCGCGGCGACTGCGTATGCGAGCGCGCGTCGCCTGGTGCGCTGCGGGTCAGACTGTGTTCTCTGTTTCGACTTCATTGCGGGTCGGATACTTCCAATTCTCTGATGCAGGTGATGCGGAAATAGCTTGCCAAGTCTCTTCCGTTCGCGTCAAGCGGCCGCGACTTTAAGTGAAGCGCAAGCGTTGCGTGCAGCAGACGCGAACGCGCGCGTAGCAACACAGACAAGCAAAGCCAGATGGACAAGAAAGCCGGGCGCATCGTGTACATCACGAT
>DASZCS010000014.1:0-51099 GCA_035942855.1 Pyrinomonadaceae bacterium
TTGGCCGCTCTGCTGCGTGACGGAGACTTGCGGGTCGAAGGCGGCGGCCGGTTGCGTGAGCGTACCGAGATTCCACTTGTCGGGGTCGCGCTGGGCGGCGTTGAAGTCGTCTTGCAGGGGCGGCGTGGGCGTCGGAGTCGCCGTCGGCACGACCGAGAAGTTCGCCGCCTGACTTGAAGCGATGTTCGCAAAATCGGCGCGCAGAGGGGTGAAGACGAAATAGGGCGAAGTCGGTGTGACGGTGTAGGAGAGACCGGCGGCGACGTTGAAAGAGTAGTTGCCGTTAGCATCCGTCTGCACGGTCTGTGAACCCGCGCCGGAGAGCGTGACGATCACGCCCGCGAGACCTGCGCCGCCGTTCGTGACGCGCCCCGAAATCGAGAGCCCCTGCCCGACGACCGGACGGCAGAGCGAGAACTGCGAAGTGTTGTTGAACGGGTCTGACGCCGTCGCGGTGATGAACTGACCGACGGTTGCGTTCGTCGTCTGGAAGTTGACGGGCACAGTGCCCGAAGCGTTCGTCGTAACGGCGACTGTGCCGAGGAAGAACTGTCCCTCGCCCGCGCCGGAAGAATCGCACGAGTCGCTGGCGAAGAACTGCACGTTCAAGAGAGTGTTGGGCACGCTCGTCAGAGTGCCGTTGATCGTGGTCGTGCCCGCGTTGAGTTCGGCCGAGGTCAGAACGGGCGCGCTCTGGTTTGCGTTCGCTCCGTTTTGCAAGAGGATGCCGCGCCCCGTGTTGGCGTAGAGAGAATTTGAGAGAAGCCCGTTGCCGTTGCTGGTGTTGCCCTCGACGTTGATGCCGTTGCCGCCGTTGTTGGCGATGATGTTGCCGACCGCGCCGACGCCGAGGCCGCCGATGGTGTTGCTGCTTGCGCCGCCGAAGATGGAGATGCCGTGGCTGCGGTTGGGGATGGCGGCTGTGGCGGTGACATCCGTGCCGATGCGATTGCCCTGCACGATTGTGCGCGAGGTGTTTGCGCCGCGCAGCGTGATGCCGACGAATGTGTTGCCGGAGATGACGTTGTTGCGAATGACTGTGTTCGTTGCTTCGGCCACGTCTACGCCGCCGATGTTACCGAGCACTTCGGTTCCGTCGCGGTCTGTACCGAGCAGATTGTCCTGGATGGAGTTGGAATCCGAAGAACCGCCGAAGGCGAGGACGAAGACTCCCGCGTTAACTTGTCCTGAGATCACGTTGCCGCGCACCGTCGCGCCGGTGGTGTTGAGCAGGATAACGCCCGTGCTGTTCGAGCGCGCCGTCGAACCGCTTGCGTCCGTGCCGATGCGGTTGCCCTCGACGACGGAGTTGCCGCCGCCGCTCACGCTGATGCCCGAACCGCCGAGCACCGCGCTGCCGCTAAAACTGTTGATGATGAGGCCGCGGATCGTCGTGTTGCTCGCGTTGACGACTAGGCCGGACGTATCCGTCGGCACGCTCTGGCCGCTGATTTCGACGAGGAGAGTCGCGCCGCTTCCGGCCAACAGCGGCGCTCCGGCGGCGGACGCGCCGGGCTGTGTGAAACCGTCTATGACGACCGCGTCGGTGATGTTCGGCAGTCCAGAGAGCGGCGTGATCGTTTTGACGCCGCCGCCCGGGATTTGAAAGGTGATGGTCTGCGCGCCCGCCTGCGCGTTGGCATCGAGGATGGCCTGACGAAGACTGCCCGCCCCCGCGTCGTTCGTGTTCGTCACTTGATACTCGGTCACGACGCAACTATTGAGCAGGACGGAGGCGTTGTTGGAGTTGTTGCCGTTGGCCGTCACCAGATCGTTCTTACCATCGGCGTTGAAGTCGGCCACGGCAATCGAATCGGCGGCAGTCCCGGCTGGAGAGTTCATGGCCGAGCCGAACGCGCCCGTGCCTGTTCCGGGCAAGACCGAAACGTTATTCGAGTTTCGATTCGCCACCGCCAGATCGCTTTTGCCGTCGCCGTTCATGTCGCCGACGGCGACTCCTTCGGGAGCAGTGCCCACTGCGAAGTTGGTGGCCGCGCCGAACGAACCCGTCCCCGTTCCAAGTAACACGGAGACGTTGTTGGAGTTTCGATTCGCTACCGCCAAGTCGCTCTTGCCATCGGCGTTGAAGTCGCCCGTGGCGATTGAATAAGAGAACGTCCCGGCCGCGAAATTGGTGACCGCGCCGAACGAACCTGTTCCCGTACCGAGGAACACGGAGACATTGTTGCCATCAGCATTGGCCGTCGCCAGATCGCTCTTGCTGTCCCCGTTGAAATCGCCGATGACTATCTCGTTAGGGCCAGCACCGGAGGCGAACGTGGTGGCCGCGCCGAACGTTCCTGTCCCTGTTCCTAACAGGACTGCGACGATGCTCGGACTGTAGGTTGCTGTCGCCAGATCGCTCTTGCCGTCCGCGTTGAAATCCTCGACGGCAACTGAGACGGTATCGTTTCCGACTGGAACGGAGGTAGCTGCCCCAAAGCTCCCCGTCCCCGTTCCGAGCAGGAGCGAGACATCGTTGTTACCGAGATTCGCCGTCACCAGATCGGTCTTGTTGTCGCCGTTAAAATCTCCGACGGCGATGTCTAAGGGACTCCCGGTCACCCCGAAGTTGGTGGCCGCGCCGAAACTGCCGTTGCCTGTATTGAGCAGAACGGAGACGTCGCTGGAGATAAGATTGGCGACGGCCAGATCGCTTTTGCCGTCGGCGTTGAAGTCGCCCGTGGCGACCGCGTAAGCTTCCCTCCCCGCCGCGTAGTCGGTCTTGCTGAAACTTACGGTGCTGCACACGCCGTACGGGCGGACATCTTCGTCCGGACTCTTCAAGCCGGTCGGGTTCGGGCTTTTCCCTTCAACGGAAGTTGCATGGCTCGCGTCGGCCAGTAGGAAGTCGGCCGCGTTGTCGTCCGTGTCCTGCGGCGTGCCGCCACGCAGTTTGCGATAGAGGCTGTGTTCGGACGCAGAGGGCGCGCGAATCGTGTAGCCCGTGCCTTCTTTGTAGAGCGGGTCGGTCACCGTGTCCGCGCCGACGGCGTCGAGCCGGTTGGCGTGCGTGAAGTTGGCCGGGTTCGAGGTGTTGAAGAGAGCGATGCCGTCGGAGACGCCGCCTTCGTCCGCGCCGCCGTCTCGCAGATTGTCTGCGTAGATTGCGTCGCCCTTCGTGCCGTGCGAATAGCCTTTGGAGTTGACGCCGAGGACGCGCCCGCGCGCAGGAATGATGGTGCCGTTCGGGATATGGAAGCGCACGACCGCGTCGGAGCCTGCGAGCGCGAAGCCGTCGGAGCCGTCCGTCGCGTTGACTTGGAAGGGCGCGTCGCCATCGTTGTAGATTTCGACAAACTCGTCCCGAGCGCCGCGCGAACCGTGCAGACGAAACTCGCCGATGATGAGGCGACCCGTGGAAGGGCGAGTCTCCGCCACCTCGTCGCCGACACTCCTGCCGCGCCTCTGCCTGCCCTGCGCGTTCTGCGGCGCTGCGCTCGCAGAGGCGACGCGCAACGTATGAACGACTTCCAGAGTTATTAACGAAACGAGACAGAGGCCGATGATGAGAACGGCGGCGCGAGAGCGGGGGGTGGGGATCTTCATTTTTCCTCGCCTGGATTGTCGGATGCTCGGAGCACGAAAGCGGGGCGCGTCCGTGCGTGTGAAGTTATGCGGCCGGAGGATGAGTGCGTCTAAAGCGCACCCACGCAGAGTCGGTACGCGGATTTCTATCCGTGAAGGAAAGGACGACGTACTTAAGAAATAGCGCGGTTGAGTTTTTCGGCGGACTCGTCAGCCCGCCGACACGTTCAGCGAGGGCGGCATTATGCCAAAGAAAAGGTGAATAGTGAATGGTAAATGGTGAAGGGTGAAAAGCCGCGAATCGTGAATAGAGAAGAACTGTCTTCTTCCATTCACCATTTACCATTCACTGTTTACCAATCGTTACGTCGTCGGGAGTGTTGGGCTTGCCGTCCGCGCCGAGCGAGCGGAGGGTAAAGCGTTCGCGCGTGCCTGCGTATTCGTAGGGGCGATGCCACGGATCGACGCGGATGTAGGCTGTGGTGTAACCCGGGTTGAGATGGTTGACGAGATCGGCGGACGTTTCGGCGGCGACGTAGAAGCCGCGCGCGCGTCGATACGCTTCGAGCGCGGCCGACAGAGTTTCGAGGTCGGCGCGGGCGCGTTCGCGTTTCTCCGTGTCGAGGGCACGCTCGAACGCTTCGAAGGCGTCGAAACTGCGACCACCGACGCTGACGCGCGCCACCTGCCAGCGGCCGCGCGCGTCGCGCTGGAAATCAACTGACGTTTCAATCTCCAACTCGACCACGGCCGACGAACCCGAAAGCGCGCTCGCCGGATTCTTGACCGAGAGCGCGCCGCGCCTCAATTCTTTCGGAGGCTCGTTTTCGTCTTTGCCGCTCGCTCGTTTCTGAGCGCCGAGCGCGGCGAGTTCGGCGGCGAGCGCATCGAGTTCCGCGCGTGCTGCCAGAAACGTGTCGCCACCTGCCGCACGCGCGAGCAGGTCGAACGATTCCCAACGCCGGTCGCCCGTCCTCACTTCGACCACGCGCCAAGCGCCCTTTGCGTCCTTCGTGAAATGAAAGCCGAGCCGCACGCTCGCCAGCACCGTCGAGACCGTGCCGGGCGGCGAGATTTCCTTGATCGTCACTGCCGCGTTGTTGAGTTCGAGCAGCGACGCGGCGGCGATCAACTTGCGCGCGTCGTTGCGCTTGATCGCTTTCTCCGCCGCCGTAGCAGCAGCAACAACGCTGGCGGCGACGACGCACACGCTCCAAGCGGCGTGCGCGCACAAGACAGCCGAGAGGCAGAGGGTCAGGGTCGTGCGTCGAGTGGTGTGTCTCATAGGTCGGGCGGCGCAGCGTGTGCGGGCGAGAGAGGGTATCGAAGAAGTCAGTCGGAACTCAAGCGCCCGAATTGCTGACGAGGACGCGCAACATGACTTGCAGTTGCGAAGCAGTGAAGGGCTTCGGGAGGAAGACGATAGCGCCCGCGCTGAAACTCTCGGACGAATGTTTTGGGTTCTGCTCGGCCGTCATCATCATCACCGGAATCTTCATCAGGCGCTTTTCCGTGCGCATGTGGCGGACGAGTTCAGGCCCTTGTATGTGCGGCATCATCACGTCGAAGATGGCAGCGGTGAAGTTGGTGTCGTTTTGCAGAATCTTGTAAGCCTCGCGCCCGTCGGCGGCCGTCACCACCGTGTAGCCCTCTTTCTCGACGAGCGTTTTGACGAGACGCAAGATCGCCGGGTCGTCATCGGCGACCAAAATGCGGCGAGGAGTTTGTGAAGTTTGCTCTGCCATTTCTTTAAGTGACGAGTGACAAGCGACGAGTGACGAGTTGAAAACAAGTTCTTTGCTTTAACTTGTCACCTGTCACCCGTCACTGCCTCCTGATTGCTGTCTTCCGTGCGCGAAAATTCTGCGGCGAGGGTGATGGCCGCGACCATACTGGAATGTTCAGCGAGGCCGCGCCCGGCGATGTCGAAGGCCGTCCCGTGATCCACGGAGGTGCGGATGAAGGGCAGGCCGAGCGAGACGTTGACCGCCTCGCCGAACGAGAGACACTTGACCGGGATCATCGCCTGATCGTGATAACAGGCCACGACGGCATCGAACTCGCCGCGCGAGGCGCGCAGGAAAACGGTGTCGGCCGAATAAGGCCCCGTGACGTTGATGCCGAGCGCGCGGCACGCTTCGACCGCCGGGACGATCTCGGCGGACTCTTCGACGCCAAACAGTCCGCCCTCGGCTCCGTGCGGGTTGAGCGCGGCGACGGCGAGACGCGGTTCGCTGATGCCCCAACGTTTGAGTTCGCGGTTCGCCAGTCGCACGACCGGCTCGATCTTCTCGCGCCGCACCAGACGGATCGCTTCGGCCAGAGGTACGTGCGTCGAGATTAGCACGATCCTCAAGTTGGCCGCGACGAAGGCCATCGCGCATTCGGGCGTGCGCGTGAGGTGCGCGAGAAATTCCGTGTGGCCCGGGAAACTGTAGCCGCCTAAGAATAGCGCGCGCTTGTTGATCGGCGCGGTCGAGATGGCGTCGAGTTTTCCTTGCATGCACAACTCGACGGCCGCTTCGATATATTCGCCCGCCGCGCGTCCGGCGTCGGCCGATTCGATGCCCGGTTCGATGTCTGCGCGAATGTTGTCGAGATGATAGATGAGCGGGGCGTCGAAGTCTGTAGGGAACGGCTCGTCGCGGCGAACGACTTCGTAGCCGCACTGCAAGTTGAGTTTGCGCGCCGTGTGCGCGAGCAGTTGCGCGTCGCCGACGATGACGGGCGCGCAGGCACGCCTCACCGCTTCCTCGGCCACGGCCTTGAGAACGACTTCCGGCCCGATCCCCGCCGGGTCGCCGATGGTGATGCCAATACGCGGACGGCGAACCGCGCCATCGCCGTTCGCTTCTTTGCCGTTTGTGCTGTAACTCGTCTCGCTCATCACGCGGTGCGCAGACGAGCGAGCGCGGCTGTTTGTCTAACAACAGCCGCGCGCTCGCGTTCGTCTGAAAATATGTGGGGAAGCAGTTAGCCCTTCCCCGACTCATCGTCCGCGTCGCCGCCGCCGTCGCGGTCTTCGGCTTTGAACATGTATTTGATGTTGTGCTTGAGCAGCAGAATGTTCGGCTCGTCCTTCCGATTGATCTTGAGCGCGGCGCGATCATACCACTCGATGGTTCCGACGATCTCTTCGTCGTCGTTCAAGACGATGACCATCTGCGTGTGCGCGTCCATCTGCTTCTTGTAGTAGAAGATTTCGGCGTTGGTTTCCGAAGGCGGAACGCGCTTGCGTCCCTGCGCGGCGGCCGACGAAGCACTGTTCTGGCGGTCGCCCCCGCCGGACTGCTGTGGCGGGCGCGACTGGTGCGACGATGCACCGCCCCCGCCGCCGCTGCGTGCCGCGCCGCCGGTGCGCGCCCCTCCAGCACCCGCGCCGTCGTTGTAGCGGTCGTTGCGTTCGTTTTGAGAGTTCGGCTCACGGTTTTTTACGTCGGCCAATTTCGGTCGTATAAGTTGACGATTACTCACTTTACTTAGCCTCCAACGGGTCTGACATGCAGGAATACGGCGCGCTGGATTTTGATTCCCCCAACTCTTTTCAAACGAGTTGCCAAAAAAAGAGGCGCGCTTGGATGTGCCTGTCTTTACAGGCGGTGGTCGTTTGCAAGACGAGAAACGTTTGTCTCGATTAGTTGAATTACAATCCTGTCAGGAATGGGCGACATGCTACACGACGCCTCACGGTTTGGCAAGCCTGACGAGTGTGAGCAGTAAACAGAGAGCCGTGAGCAGAAATAAAACTGCTCACGGCTCTCTGTTTACTGCTCACTTTTTTTCAGTCGGCCTTCTTGCGGATAAAGGCGGGCACATCCAGATCGTCCGTGCGCGTCTGTCCGGCGGCCGTCGAACGCGCGGGCAGATCGTCCGTGCGCGGTATGTAACGAGGCTGCGCCGAAGGGATCACGTTGGGGTTCGGGACAAGACCGGCATCGGCCGACTCTTTGTCGAAGCCCGTGGCGATGACTGTGATCTTCATCTCGTCGCGCATGGAGTCGTCGATGACTGCGCCGAAGATGATGTTGGCGTCTTCGTCGGCCGCCTCGCGGATGATCGAAGAGGCTTCGTTGACTTCAAACAAGGTGAGATCGTTTCCACCCGTGATGTTGATAAGCACGCCCTTCGCGCCGTTGATCGACGCCTCTTCCAGAAGGGGCGAAGAGATCGCTTCCTGCGTCGCCTTGAGCGCACGGTCTTCGCCGCTCGCGCGTCCCGCGCCCATCAAGGCCATGCCCATGCCGGCCATGATCGATTTCACGTCGGCGAAGTCGAGGTTGATCAGGCCGGGCACGGTGATCAGATCGCTGATGCCCTGCACAGCCTGACGGAGCACGTCGTCGGCCATCTTGAAAGCATCGGTCAGAGACATGTCGCGGCTCACGTTGCCGAGCAAACGCTCGTTCGGAATGGTGATGACCGTGTCCACACACTCGCGGAGCTCCCTCAAGCCCTGATCGCCCTGATTCATGCGTCGCTTGCCTTCGAAGTGAAACGGCTTGGTGACGACCGCGACGGTCAAAGCGTTCAACTCCGTGGCGAGGCTGGCGATGATGGGCGCTGCGCCCGTGCCCGTGCCGCCGCCGAGACCCGTGGTGACGAACACCATGTCCGCGCCTTCCAAAGCCTCTATGATCTTCTCCGTATCTTCGAGCGCGGCGTTGCGGCCAACGTCCGGGTTCGCGCCCGCGCCCAAGCCCTTGGTCAATTTGCCGCCGAGCTGAATCTTGATCGGCGCGCGCGAACGTTTGAGCGCCTGCAAGTCCGTGTTGGCGACTAAGAATTCAATGCCCTCGATGCCGGCCTCGATCATGCGATTGACGGCGTTGCCGCCGCCGCCGCCCACGCCGATCACTTTAATGCGCGCGCCGGTGATCGGAGGATCGTCGTCTATGAAAATATTAATGCCACTGCCCGGCTGACGGCTTTCCGGTGTCATATCGTATAAGTCCTTTCCTCTTCTGTGAACGCCCGCCGCTTGGAGAAGCGCCAAAGCGGTTATTTTGGGCTGTGCGCGCCGGTGACACCCATATATTGCGGACAACATCTTGTGCCGGCTGGCGCGGCAGCATACAACAACTTGTCAGAAAATACTACTAAAACGATTGCGAAATTTCGAAACGAAGGCGGTCAATCCACCCGTCGCCCCGCGTCTTGCGCCCGCGGCGCGCGCCTCTACAGCATTGGCGCGTGCGGCGACGAGCGAAAGCCCCGCGGCCGATGTCCACGCCGGCGTCTGAATGTCTTCGACGAGGCCGCCGAAACGGTCGCGCTCCGGATAACCCAGACGCACGGGCGCGTCGAAAACCTGCTCGGCCACTTCGACCATTCCACCCAGTAATGACCCGCCGCCCGTCAACACCACGCCGCTCGACAACTGCCTGTCCCAACCAGACTCGCGTATCTCGTCGGCCACGTGCATCAACACCTCTTCGGCGCGCGGCTGCAAAATGTCGCACAAAATCTGGCGCGACAACTGGCGCGGCCCGCGCCCGCCCACCGAAGGCACTTCGACCAGTTCGCCGCGCTCCATCTCGCTCAAGCCCGCGCTCGACGCATAACCCGATGAACGTTTGATCTTCTCGGCTTCGGGAATCGGCGTGCGTAAGCCGAACGCGATGTCGTTTGTGAAGTGCGCGCCGCCGAGCGCGAACACGGCCGTGTGCTGCACCGCGCCGCGCTGGTAGATGACAAGCCCTGTGGTCTCCGCTCCGATGTCAACAAGTGCTGACCCAAATTCTTTGTCCTCTTCCGTCAGAGACGCTTCGGCGGCAGCCAACTGTTCGAGCACCATGTCGGAGACGACCAGACCTGCGCGGTTGACGGCGTTGATGGCGTTCTGCCGCGCCGTGACGGGACTCGTCACGATATGAACTTTGACGGCAAGACGCGCGCCGATCATGCCGACTGGATCGTTGATGCCGTCTTGATCATCGACGATGAATTCCTGCGGCAAGCGGTCGACGATCTCTCGCCCGGCGGGCAATTGAATGGCGCAGGCCGAATCTATGGCGCGCCGCACATCGTCGGGCGTAATCTCTCGGTCGCGCCCTGAGACGGCGACGATGGCCTGACCGTTGAAGCCCATGATGTGCGAACCCGCCAGGTTGATCGTGACCTCTTCGGCTTCGAGCCCGCTCATGCGCTCGGCGGCTTCGACGGCATGCTTGATCGCTTCGACGGCGTTTTCCGGGTTGACGATGACGCCTTTACGCAGACCGCGCGCCTCCGCCTCGCCGATGCCGACGATGTCGAGCGTGCCCGACGCGTCGCCCGGCTCGCCGATGATGCACGTCACACGGCTCGTGCCGATGCTCAAGCCAACCGTGTGTGCTCCGCGTTTCGCCATGCGTTTACTTCTCCTCCTAACGTCAGCCCCGCGAACCTTGCGCCCGCTTGCCGCCACTTAACATTGCCGCTCTCGACAGTCTCAGCCGTTGCTGCGACCGACGCGGCGTGGGCGCTCGTCACCGCTACTATTGCGCTTCGCTCCCGCTGACGGCTCGCTTCCATCATTACTGCGCGCGCCGTTCTCCTTCTTGTCCTCTCTGGCCTTCGCGGTCTTCTCACTCTGCGTGCGCGTTTGACTATCCGTTTCGACTGAAGACTTCTTCGCATCCTTCGCGCGACGGCTCGCATCCGCCGCGACGTTTGAAGCAGTTGTTGTCCGCGACGTGGCGACCGATTCGTTACCGCTTGCGCCGCCCGTCGAGTTGTCGCCCGGCGTGCTTCCTGCGCCGCTCTGGTTGAGCGCGTGCGCTTTGAAGCCGATGACGGCACGCTTGCCCTGCGTCATGTCGATGTAGGTGATGTGCGCGCCGCGCGGCGTCGAGCGCTGTTCGTCGAGCGCTTCGAGAGATTGTTTGAGTCGCTTCGTCAAATCTTCGCGCCCGAGCCTGACTTCGATCTGCGAATCGTCGCCCGTCAACTGCGCGCGCACGTCGCGCAGGTCATCCAGATTCACTTCGCTGACGCGCAGAGCGATCCCGGCCGCTTCCCATTCGCGCGACAGTTCCAGATACTTCTCCACGCGGCGACGGTTCTCCGCGCGTCCCGCTTCCGTTCCCGATTCATCCCAGCCGCGCATGAAGAAGGCGGGCGCGTTCTGCGTCGGCGCAACCGTGCCGACCGTCACGCCCTCTTCGTCAACCCAGATGAAACGTCCCGCTCCTGTGCGCACCACCGCGCGCGGCACGCGCTCCGTGATTCTCACGCGCAAGCCCGAAGGCAGGACGCGCGTGACGACGGCCTTGCGCACCCACGGCTGTCGTTCGAGTTCCGAGCTGATGGCTGCGAGGTCTGCTTTCCAGACACCGGCACTCGCGCCCGCGCGACGCACCACAGCCTTGATCTGATCCTCAGAGCCTTGCGAGACGCCGCTCACGTCCACCGTCCGCAACTGGAAGAACGAAGAAGACGCGGCCGTGCGATACGCCGTGAAGCAGACGACTACGAGGCACACGACGAACAAGGTCTTTCCCACAAAAGGCATCCACGCCGCCGCCCTGCCCCAGGACGACGAACCGCCCTTCGACGCCTTGCGGCTCGTCGTAACGCCGCCGCGCCCGCCGCTGCCGCCGCCGCGTTTCGCCGGACGCTGTTGCGCCAACTCTCCCGCGCGGCCACGGCCGCCTGCGCCGCCGCCCTGCGAGCCGCGCCCCGCGCGTGGTGTGATGACTTGCTCTCTCAACATCTCAACTCCTAATGACAGGGACAGGTGACAAGTGACAGGTGACAGGTGACAGGAAAAAACTTTTTTCCGTCAGTCGTCAGTCTCATCCTTCTGTTCGTCTGACCGGCTCTGCTCGTTCGGCGTCTCTTCAACTGAAACGTTCCCGGTTGCTTGCTGCGCCTCGTCGCCGCCGCTGCTGTTGCCGCTGCGCCAGAGTTCGACTTCGTATTCCAACTCGATGCCGCGCTCGCGGCGTATGCGTTCCCTGATCTCTTCTGCGAGCGCGAGCGCATCTGCGGCGCGCGCCTCTTCGCCCTCGGTCACGATGAAGTTCGCGTGGACGGGCGACACCACCGCACCGCCGCGCTTCTCTCCCTTCATGCCCATCTCGTCGATCATCTTGCCCGTGCTCAAATTGCTGCCCGGCGGGTTCTTGAAGAAGCATCCGGCCGAACGCGCGCCGTGCGGCTGCGTCTCCATACGCTTGCGTTTCACTTCCGCCATCCGCTCGACGATCTTCGCCGAATCATCTCGTCGCAACTTGAGCGTCGCGCCTAACAGCAACTCGCCCTCGCGGAAAGAGGTGTGGCGATAGTCCCACTTGATGTCCCGGCCACGCACGGCGACGACACGGCCGCCACGCGCCACGCGCACCGACTCCACGACGTTTCCGATCTCGTGCCCGTATGCACCCGCGTTCATCCAGAGCGCGCCCCCGACTGTCCCCGGAATACCGCCCAAGCCTTCGATTCCCGCCAGCCCGCGCCGCGCCGCGTCCACACACAGGCGCGGCAGCGAATAGCCCGCGCTCACACTGACGCGCTCGCCCTCGAAAAGCGCCGTGCCCTTTACCTCGCGCATACTGAGGACGACGTAATGATGATCTTCGTCTTCGGCCAGAACGTTGCTGCCCGCGCCGAGCACGCGCCAGGCGACACGCGCCGCGTCCAACTCGCCCGCAACTTCGGCCGCCTGTTCTTCCGTCTCCGGCACGAACACCCAATCGATCCGGCCGCCGACGCGCAAACTCGTCAACTCTGCGAAACGCCGCCCGCGCTCCGCGCGCACGCCCACGCGCCGCGCGATCTCTTCCACCAGCGCGTCGCGCTCGCTGAGACTCAAAGTGCCGCTGTCGGTCATCGTCGTCATTTGTCGTCCCCGCTCGCCTTCCCCTCAACCTAGCTGCCGCCAGTCTTGTTGCCGTTGCCGTTCTTGTTGAGCAGTTCGATCAACTCTTCACCCGCACGCGAGACGTTGCCCGCGCCGAGCGTGATCACCATGTCGCCTGCGTGCGCCTCGCTGAGCAGAGCCTTGACGGCCGTTTCCAGAGTGCCGACGTAAAAAGTGTTCTTGTGACCGTAGCGCTTCACGGCTTCGACCAGCGCTTCGGCCGTGATGCCCGGAATCGGGTCTTCGCTCGCCGCGTAGATGTCCGTCACAAGCAACACGTCCGCGTTGTTGAACGAGCGCGCGAACTCTTCCATCTGATCCTTCGTCCGCGTGTAACGATGCGGCTGAAAGAGCACGATCATGCGTCGCCCCGCAGAGCCGATCTTGGCGGCGGCGAGCGTCGCGCGAATCTCCGTCGGGTGATGCCCGTAGTCGTCCACGACGAGCACACCGCGCGCTTCGCCCTTGAACTGAAAACGACGGTTGACGCCCGTGTACTGGTTCAAGCCCTCGACGATCTTTTCAAACGGCACTTCCAACTCGAAACCGATGGCGATGGCGGCCAGAGCGTTATAGACGTTGTGCAAACCCGGCACGCGCAAAGCCGCTTCGCCCATCACCTCCTGCCCGCGCCACACGTTGAAGCGCGAGCCGAACGGAATGTCGAAGCGTATGCCGTGCGCGGAGATGTCCGCCTGCGCGCTCAAGCCGTAAGTGATGCGGCGGCGTTTGACGTGCGGGATGACCGCCTGCACGTAAGGATCGTCGAGACACAAAACGGACGCGCCGTAGAACGGCACTTTGTTGACGAACCTGACGAAGCAATCCTGCATGTCTTCCATGTCGCGGTAGTAGTCCATGTGTTCGCGGTCGATGTTCGTCACGACCGTGAACGTCGGCGCGAGCATCAGAAAAGATCTATCGCTCTCGTCCGCTTCGACCACCATCAAGTCGCTCTTACCCAGACGCGCGTTCGAGCCGAACGCCCCGACCACGCCGCCCACCACCACTGTCGGGTCGAGTCCGGCCGCGCCGAGAATCGTCCCGATCATCGAAGTGGTCGTCGTCTTCCCGTGCGAGCCGGCGACGGCCACCGTGTCCTGCTTGAGCCGCATCAACTCCGACAACATCTCCGCACGCGGGATGACCGGAATGGAACGCTCGCGCGCCTCGACGAGCTCCGGGTTGTTATCGCGCACGGCCGTGGAGCGAACCACCACCTGCGCGTCGCCCACGTTCTCCGCGCGGTGTCCCTCGTTGAAGTCAACGCCGAGCGCCGCGAGCCGCTCCGTCACCGCCGAACGCCGCACGTCCGAACCCGACACCTCGAAGCCGAGGTTGCACAACACCTCCGCGATGCCGGACATGCCGATCCCGCCGATGCCGACCAGATGGACGTGTTTGATGCGATGAAACATAAGTGAGCGATTAGCTGTTAGCTGTTAGCGATTAGCTTTTCGTTATGGCTGCTCGTCCTTGATTCACTCCTCTAAGCCACCAGCTTTTCTATCAAGTCAACGGTTGCGCCCGCCGCGTCGGGCTTGGCGAGCTTGCGGCTAGCATATTCGCGGCGTGTGATCTCCGCGGGGTCGTTTATCAATTCAATGATCTCTTTCGCCAAGGTTTCGCCCGTCAGTTGGTCTTGCAAAATCATGCGTGCGGCGTTGGCCTGCTGCAAGACTTCGGCGTTGCGTCTTTGTTCGAGTTGGCCGGGCAGCGGGATCATGATCGCCGTCTTGCCTGCGGCCATTAGCTCTGCGGCCGTCGTCGCCCCTGCGCGCGAGACGATCAGGTCTGCCGACGAGAAGGCAGCCACCATGTCGTCTATGTATTCGCGCACGTCGCTCGTCTCAGCCCAACCCGCACGCTCGTAACTTTCGCGCACCGTCTCGAAATCGAGTTTGCCCGTCTGGTGCGTGATGTGCAGCACTTGCCGGTGCGCAGAGAGGTGCGGCAAGGCCGCGACCATCGCCTGACTGACAGCACGCGCGCCCTGCGACCCGCCGAAGAGCAGCAAAGAAAAACGCGAAGGGTCGCGCATTTTCGACGGAATGTCAAAGAACTCGCGGCGGACGGGATTCCCCGTCACAATCGCCTTGCCGCGAAAATATGGCAGCGTCGCTTCGAACGAGACGGTCGCCGCGTCTACGAAGCGCGCGAGCCTGCGGTTGGTAAAACCGGGCACGGCGTTCGACTCCATGACGAGCGTTGGAATTCTCATCAACGCCGCCGTCAAAAGCACCGAACCCGTCACGTAACCGCCCGCGCCGACCACCACCTCGGGACGAAACTCGCGTATCAACGCGCGCGCGGCCACGAAACTTTTCGGCAACAGCATCAGCCCCCGCACGCGCGCGCCGAGACTCATGTTCGTCAGCCCCGCCGATTCAATGAGCGATAACTCGAAACCGGCCTGCGGCACGAGCCGCGTCTCCAACCCCCTCGCCGTGCCGACGAAACGCACCGCCGCATCTGTGTGGCGCGTCACTAACTCTTTCGCCACGGCGAGCGCCGGATAGATGTGCCCGCCCGTTCCCCCGGCGGCAAACAGCGCGCGCATCCCCCGACTCACCCGCGCCCTTCCGGTCGCCACGTCTGCGTGACGGGCATGCGCTCGCGTCGAGGCGTCTGCACGCCTCCCGCCACAAGTTCTCTGCGCGTCGCCGTCGCCCAGTCGCCCTGCGCCGTCCCCTGCTGCGAGATGTTCAAGAGCACGCCGACGCTGATGAGCGTCAACATCATCGAAGAACCGCCGTAGGAGATGAACGGCAAAGGGATGCCCTTCGTCGGCACGAGCGCCAGGACGACGCTGATGTTAAAGAGCGCCTGCGCCACGATGCCCACGACGATCCCTAAACCGAGCAGCATGCCGAAACGATCCGGCGCACGACGGGCTGCGCGCACCCCGCGCCACAAAAACAGACCGAAGACGCTCACCAGAGTCAGCGCGCCGAGCAAGCCCAACTCTTCGCCCACCACCGCGAAGATGAAGTCGGAATGTGCGAACGGCAGAAACAACATCTTCTGTCGCCCCTGCGCGAAGCCGAGGCCGTCCGTCCCGCCCGACCCGACCGCGATCAGAGATTGCACAACCTGAAATCCAGTCCCTTGCGCGTCAGCCCACGGATCGAGAAATGCCGTTACGCGTCCCAGACGCCATGGGAACAACACGATCATAAAGACGATGCCGATGAGACCCACCGCGCCGAGCACGCCCAGATACAACAGGCGCGCGCCCGCCGCGAACAAGATCACGACCGAGATCACGCCGAGCATCATCGCCGTTCCCAAATCCGGCTCAGCCGCGACGAGCAGCACGAACAACCCCGTCACGGCCACGCACGGCACGAAGGTCTTCCACAAGGCGTGCTCCTCGCCCGCGCGGCGTTCGAGAAAGCGCGCGAGGAAGACGGCCAGAGCGAGCTTCGACAACTCCGAAGGTTGCAAACGGAAACCGCCCGGCAACCTGATCCAGCGATGCGCGCCGTTGATGCGCGGGAACAGGAAGACCGCCAGCAGCAGCACGACCGCCCCGGCCACGAGCGCGATGACCACGCGACGGTCGCGCAGTCGCCCGTAATCGAAATGCATCGCGCACATCATCGCCAGCAAGCCCGCCACCGTCCACATCGCCTGTCGCTTGACGTAGTGATACTGCGTGCCGTTTTCGGCATACGCCAGATCGGCCGACGCGCTGTAGACCATCACGACGCCAAACAGCGCCAGCCCCACCGTCGCCGCAAACAACCACTCGTCAGCTTGTAGCTTTCTCGCCATAACAAAAACTAGGGATGAGGGATGAGGGATGAGGGATGGAGATCAAACCTCTCCTGCTTATTCTTGTTCATCCCTCCGCCCTCATCCTTCATCCCTTCGAGAACGCAGTCCTTGAAAACTCTGCCCCGGTGCTCGAAACTGTCGAACATATCCCAACTGGAGCACGCGGGCGCGAGCAGCACCACGTCGCCGGGCTGCGCCGCTTCGGCCGCGCGACGCACGGCCTCTTGCATGTCAGCGACGCGGATGACTCGCGCATAATCTTTCAACTCGCGCTCGATGCGGTCGGCGTCTTCGCCGAGGACGACGAGCGCGCGCGCCTTGCGCTCGACGAGCGGCGCGAGCGGCGCATAGGGCGCGTTCTTGCCGCGCCCGCCGAGGATCAAGACGATCCGCCCCGCGTGTTCGGCAAACGCTTCGAGCGCCTTCTGTGCCGCGTCCACGTTCGTCGCCTTCGAGTCGTTGTAGAACTCTACGCCGCCCACTTCCGCCACGCGTTCCAGACGATGTTCGACCGGCCGGAAGTTCCTCACCGTCTCGCGCATCGAAGCGGGCGATGCGCCGCACGCAAGGCCACATGAGAGCGCGGCCAAAACGTTCTGCACGTTATGCAGCCCGCGTAGCTGCATCTCTTCGCGCCGCATCAGCACGCGCTCCCCCTCGCGCGTGCGCGAAATTAACTCGCCGCCAGCCCCTTCGCCGCGACGCAAAAACAGACCCTCTTCCAGTTCGCGCTCGACGCTGAAAAATGTGACGTGCGCGCGCAAGCCTGATGCCCACGAAGAAACAATAGGATCGTCGGCGTTCAAGACCGCCACGTCCTCCGGCGTCTGGTTGCGAAAGATGCGATGCTTGGCCGCGCCGTAGTCGGTCAAGGTCTCGTAGCGATCCATGTGGTCGGGCATCAGGTTCAAGACAGCGGCCACCGTCGGGTGAAAGCTCTCAATCGTCTCAAGCTGGTAGCTGGAAACTTCCGCGACCGTCCAGCCGTCTTCGCAGGACGTTTCGACGAGCGAGACGAGCGGCGTGCCGATGTTGCCGCCGACCTGCACGGGCAGCCCCGCGCCGCGCAAAAGCTCCGCGACGAGAGCCGTCGTCGTCGTCTTCCCGTTCGTGCCCGTGATGGCGACGATGCGCCCGCGAAGGAAACGCGCGGCGAGTTCCACTTCGCCGATCACCTCCGCGCCCGCCCTCTCCATGTAGCGCACCGGAATGTTCTTCGCAGGCACGCCCGGACTAACCACTACCAGTTCGATCTGATCCATCAACCACATCGGCACGTCGCCGCCGAGGAGGCCGACGCCCTCTGCCTTCAACGCGCGCGCTTCCGTCGTCCACTCTTCCACCGCCTTCCGGTCGTTCAAAGCGACGACTGCCCCGCGCCCTGCAAGGAAACGCGCCGCCGCCACGCCGCTGCGCGCCGCGCCGATGACCAGAACTTTTTTGCCTTCAAGCTGCAAAGTTTTCAGCTTTCAATTGCCGACATCTAACGTAGTTTCAAAGTCGAAAGACTCAAGAGCGCGAACAGGATGGCGAGGATCAAAAAGCGGAAGACCACTTTCGATTCCTTCCAGCCCTGCAACTCGAAGTGATGATGCAGCGGCGTCATGTTGAACAGTCGCCGCCCCGTGCCTGTGCGCAGCTTCGTCATCTTGAAGAAGGAGACTTGCAGCATCACCGAGAAGGCTTCGAGGACGAACACGCCGCCGACGAGGACAAGGATGAACTCCTGTTTCGTCAAAATCCCGATCGTCCCGATCGCGCCCCCGATGGCGAGGCTTCCCACGTCGCCCATAAAGACGTCTGCGGGCGGCGCGTTGTACCACAGGAAGCCGAGCGACGCGCCCGCCATCGCTCCGCAAAAGACCGTGAGTTCTCCCACCTCGCGGCGATGGTCTATGAACAGTTGCCGCGCCCAACGCTCGTCGCCGCTGACATAAGTGAAAGCCGTCAGCGCGACCATCGCGATGAAGGTGACGCTGATGGCGAGTCCGTCAAGTCCGTCCGTCAGGTTCACAGCGTTCGACGCGCCGGTGAGCACGACGATGATGAAGACGAGATAGAACCACGGCCCGATGTAAGTGATCAGCGAAGTGGCTGTCTGTTTGAAGAACGGGAAGCTGAGATTCCAGGTGTAGTCGGGCGAGAAGAAATAGAGCGTCGCCCACACCCCGGTGGCGATCAAAAACTGCGCCGCGAGTTTCTGCTTGCCGGTCAGGCCAAGACTTTGCCGCTTCGCCACCTTCGCGTAGTCGTCCAGAAAGCCGACGATGGCAAAGAGCGCGGTCGAGATCAGAATGATCCAGACGTAGAGGTTGGTGAGACGCGCCCACAGCAGTGTGGAGATGAGCACCGAGCCGATGATGAGGATGCCGCCCATCGTCGGCGTGCCGCGCTTCGCCATGTGCGCCTGCGGCCCCTCTTCCCTGATCTGCTGCCCGACGTTCATCTCGCGCAGCGCCCGGATCACGCGCCCGCCGAAGACGAGCGAGATGAGAAGCGCGGTGACGGTGGCGTAGGCCGTGCGGAACGTGACGTACTGGAAAACGTTGAGCGCTCTGATGAAGACCGACTCCGCGTACTGTCCGCCAGAGCGCTCGAAAATCAACTGGTAGAAGATGTAATAAATCATCCGTTTTGAGGGATGAGGGCGAAGGGATGAGGGATGAATAAAAACAAAGCTCGCCAACAGTCTTGAAGGCTTTTCTTATTCATCCCTCATCCTTCATCCTGCATCCCTTTCCTTATGTCGTCCGCGCAGCGCCTCTATGATCCGTTCCGTGTGCACGCCGCGCGACCCCTTCACCAAGAGCAGGTCGCCTGCACGCACTTCTTCGACAAGAGCGGCGGCGGCTTCGTCCGTCGTCGCGTAAAACTTCGCCCCGTCCATCCCCGCCGCGCGCGCGCCCGCGACGAGTTCCGCAGCCAGTCCGCGCACGCCCCACAACACGTCGATCCCCAACAGCGCGATGTCGCGCCCGGCCTCGCGGTGCAACTGTGCGCCCGTCTCGCCGAGCTCCAACATCTCGCCCGCGATGACGAACGTTCGTCGCTGCGCGCCGTCGCCCGCGCCCTTCGCTTCCGCCAGCGCACGCGCCATGCTCAGGAGCGAGCGCGGGTTCGAGTTGTAGGAATCGTCGATCACGCTGAACCCTGCGGCAAACTCAATCAGCTCGCCGCGCTTTTCCGAAGCCGTGGCCGAACGAAGCGCCTCGGCAATCTCTGCGGGCGCGATCTCGAAACAGGTGGCGACCGACGCGGCCGCCAGCGCGTTCAAAAGATTGTGGCGACCGGGCAAGCGCAACTCCGCGGGCGACGCGCCGAGCGGCGTCATGAGCCGGAAGCGTGTGAGGCCGAAGCGCACGCTTTCGACCTCTTGCGCGGAAACGTCTGCCCGCTGTTCGAGTCCGAAGGTGACGGTGCGCCCTTTGTGTCTGTCGCGCATGGCAGCGACGCGCGCGTCGTCTGCGTTGAGAATCGCCGTACCGTTGGGCTTCAGGTTTTCGACGAGCTGCGCCTTGCCCGCCGCGATGTGCTCGACGGAATCGAAGAACTCCAGATGCACGGGCGCGACGTTCAACTCGACGCCGATGTCGGGCGGCGCAACTTCCGTCAGACGCTTGATCTCTCCGAACATCGACTGCCCCATCTCAAGCACCGCCACGTCGAAATCAGACGGGCGCGCGCCCGCCGTCTCCAACTGCAAGACCGAGAGCGCGAGGCCGAGTTCGTTGTTGAAGTTCTTCTGCGTCTTCAACACGCGGCGTCCCGTCGCGGCGAGGACGTGCGCCGTCAGGTCTTTGGCCGTCGTCTTTCCGGCGCTGCCGGTGAGCGCGACGACCGTGCCGCCCCAACTCAAGAGCGCGCCGTGCGCGACCCCCTGCAAGGCTTCGATCACGTCTTCAACTAATAAGAGACGGTCGCCGAACCTTTGCAGTTCGGCATCACTCTCGACCGAAGCGCGCCGCGCCACCACAGCCGCCGCCCCGCGCTCGAAGGCTGCGGGGATGAAGCGATGCCCGTCGTCGAAGTCCGTGGCGGTGAAGAAGTGCCGCCGGTAATCTTCGGGCGAGAGGGCGAAGAACAGTTGCCCCTCGGAGACGGTGCGCGAGTCGATCGAAAAACCCGTCAACTCTTTGTCAAAGAACTCCCGCGCCTCGGTCGCGCCCTCTTCGTGGGCACGCATGAATTGAGACGCCGTTCGTATGTTCACGCTGCTAATTTTTCCTTTGCGCTTCTTTTTTCTGCGCCAAAGGCGCGGGCGCTGGCTCTGCTGCGCGTTGTCGCGCCGCTCGCGCCGTGCCGGAACGCCTGCGCCGCAAACGCTCCCGGCAATCAACGATTCTACGTCTCAGTTCATATTGTTGACTATCTTGCGGGGGAAGTGTCATCTGCTCGCTCCAAGACCGTTTCTGCTGTTCGCGCGGCGTACCGGTGGACGCCGCAAGCACGTTCGGCGAACGCAAATTTTCGCGCCGTCAATCGCTGCGGCCGAATTCGATGCGGACTATCTGACCGGCCTCCACGGGTGCGCCCGCCGCGGGGTGTTGCACGACGGCGCGGCCTTCGCCGTGGGCTTCAAGTTCGAGTCCGAGTTGGGCGCAGATGCGCGCCGCTTCGCGGACGCTGCGGCCACGCACGTCAGGCATCAACAGAGCGCGATCGCCTGCCGCCGCATAGACCAGTTCGCCGACGCCGCCCGCGCCGCGCCCATGCTCCACCTGCGGCAGATTCGCGCTCGTTCCTCGCGCTTCGGAAGAATATTGCGCGTGATGCGTCGCCCCTTGCGCGTCGTCTTTGTCGGCGTGCGTGACCGCGGCCAGTTCGTCTTCGAAGGGCGCGGCGTCGGGAGTTTTGAATTCCGTGTCGGGCGCAACGTCCAGATAAGGCAGCACGCTTTCGGCGATGGCGCGAAAGACGGGCGCGGCCACCGTGCCGCCGTAATACGAACCGGCCGGTTCGTCTATAACGACGATGATGACGACCGCCGGATTCTCTATCGGCGCGAAGCCCGCGAACGAGGCGACGTATTTCGTCTTCGAATAAGCGCGCGTCGCAGGGTCGATCTTTTGCGCCGTGCCGGTCTTGCCCGCAGCCGTGTAGCCGTCGAGTTGCGCGAGTTTGGCCGTGCCGCTGACGGTCACGCTCTCAAGCATCGGACGCAGCGTGCGCGCCGTCTCCGTGCTAATGACGCGGTGCGACTCAGGTGTGGTGCGCTGCGTCACCTGCCCGTTGGCGTCGCGCACTTCGCGGACGAGATGCGGGGCGACGCGCACGCCGTCGTTGGCAATCGTGGCGAAGGCCGCCGCCATCTGGATCGGCGTGACGCCCACTTCCTGACCGATGGCGACCGAACCCATCGAACTCGGATGCCACTTCTTCGGCTCGCGCACGATGCCGCGCGTCTCGCCCTTCAGTTCGATCCCCGTGCGCTCGCCGAAGCCGTAGCGCCGCATGTAGTCGTACATGCGCTCTTTGCCGACGCGCAAGCCCAACTTGATCGCGGCGACGTTTGAAGACTTCGCCAGCGCCTCGGTCACGGTCAAAGTGCCGTAGGCGTGCGTGTCGCGGATGGTGCGACCGAGCAGGTTGATCGATCCCATCTGGCAATCGATCAGGTCGTCCGGGCGCGCGAGTTTCTCTTCGATGGCGGCCGAGTAGGCCACGACCTTGAAGGTTGAACCCGGCTCGTAGATGTTCTGTAGAGCCTGATTCTTGCGTACCTCTTCGCTAATCTTTCGGGCGCTGTTCGGATCGAAAGTCGGGGCGTTGACGAGCGCGAGAATTTCGCCCGTGCGCGGTTCGAGCACGACCGCTGTGGCCGACTTCGCGCGCGTCTGTTCCATCGCCGCAGCCACGGCGCGCTCCGCCTGATACTGTATGTTCTGATCAATCGTCAGCACGATTGACTGCCCCGGCTCGGCCTCAACCTCGAAACTGTTGAAGACTTTGTGGCGCGCGTCGTGGTCTGTGACGGTTTTACCGTCCGTGCCGCCGAGCGCGGCGTTTTGATATAACTCGATCCCGCCCTGTCCTTCGTCCTCCGTCCCCACGTAGCCGAGCACGTGCGCCGCGAGCGCGCCGTTCGGGTAATAACGCTTCGGCTCTTTCTCCACGCGCACGCCCGCCAGTTTCAACGCGTGAATCTGCGCTGCCTGCTCCGCATCAACCTGCCGCGCCAGCCACACGAACTTGAGCTTCGACTTCTGCGCTGCTTCCAGACGCGCCCTGAGCTTTAACTCTTCGAGGCCGAGCACCGACGACAATTTCTTCGCCGTCTCACGCGCATCGAACTTTTCATCCGTCGCATCGGCGACGAAAGAATCGGTGTCGAGGCTGCGCGCCAGTTCGTGACCGTTGCGGTCGAGAATCAGGCCGCGCAGAGCGTTCGTCTTCGCCGTCTGCTGCTGCTGCCGGCGCGCGCGGTCGCTTAAAGCGTCGTGTTGGTAAATTTGTAGTTGGACGAGTCGCCCGCCGATGGCGAGCATCCAGAGGACGAGCAGGAGGACGACGAGAGAGACGCGCTGGCGCGACGCGTCGGGTCGGTTTTTCGTTTTCGCGTTAGAGCGTTCGGGCATCATGGAAGAGAACTTTCTCAAACGATCCGTGTTCGTGCGCGCCTGTCAAAATCTGAGGACGGAAAATTTGCGCCCGGAAAACTCGAAGCCTGTGGGGATGGCGAGGGGGATGAACTCGAAGCGTCTCCTTCACTGTCGTCTCTCTCGAATCAACGCCGGTTACTCTTGTCTCTACCAAATCGAAGCGTTCAACGCCGTTCACTCTCGTCTCTCTAAATCAATGCGTCGCCGCCGAACGCGCGCGCGAACTCTTGCTCTTGCGTGCCGCAGGCAACTCGGCGGGCGACCGAACCGTGCTCACGCTCTTTCCCGCCCCGCGATTGATCTGTGCGGCGCGCGCCGGTTGCATCCCGATCTCGCGGGCCGCGCGGTCGAGCGATGCAGGCGCGGTCGCCTCATTGATCTGCAAGAGCAGTTGTTGCCGTTCTTCCAACAAGCGCGCACGCTCGGCGCGCAGCTTCTCGCCGTCGTAGCCGTAACGCACCGCGGCGAAGTGTTGCCCGGCGGCGACGACGAACCCCCCGGCCATCGCCAAACCGCAGACGAGCATCACGAGCTGGCGCTTCAAGGCGCGCGCGTCGTATTCGCGCTGCACGCCGTGATTGAAATTTTGTTGGGGGAATCTTCTCATCGCCGTTTCCGTCTCCAAACAAAATAGAGTTCGTTTCAGATTCGCGTGGCCGAGCCTAGAAGGCTCGGCCGGTACGGATTTTCAAGTCGCTTGCGGTTCGACAACTTCGAGTTTCCGGCAGGCGCGGAGTTTTGCGCTGCGCGCGCGCGGGTTTTCGTCCAGTTCCGCCGCGTCGGCAGTGACAGGTCGCCGGGTCAGTATCTCAACGACCCGGCGCGCGCCGCACGCGCAGGCGGGAAGCCGCGGGTCGCATTCACATTGCCCCGCCAGACGCCGCAACGCGCGTTTCACGATGCGGTCTTCGAGCGAGTGAAAGCTGATGACCGCCAGGCGGCCTGATGGTTGTAAAAGATCGATTGAGGCTTCGAGGAATGCTTCCAGCCCTTCGAGTTCGTGATTGACGGCGATGCGCAACGCCTGAAAAGTACGCGTTGCCGGATGAATCCGATCCGTGCGTTTGTGGCCGACGGCGCGTGCCACGAGTTCAGCCAACTCAACGGTCGTTTCGACGGGGCGACCCGCCTCGCGCCGCTCAACGATCCAGCGCGCGATGCGACGCGATTTGCGCTCCTCGCCGTATTCAAAGATGATGCGCGCGATCTCTTCTTCCGGCAGTCGCCCGAGCAGTTCGGCCGCCGTATCTTCGTCGCCCGCGGCGTCCATGCGCATGTCGAGCGGCGCGTCCTGGCGAAAACTAAAGCCGCGTTCCGCCGCGTCGAACTGTAAAGACGACACGCCGAGGTCGGCCAAAACCCCGCTCACTTCCCTCTCGCCCGCGCCCTCCAACACCTCCGCGATCTCTTTGAAGTTCGCGTGCACGGCGCGGAAGCGTTCGCCAAAAACGGCCAAACGCGCGCTCGCTAACGCCAGAGCCTCCCGGTCTCTGTCGATACCGAGGACGCGTACATCGGGCGAGGCCGCCAGCAACGCTTCGCTGTGACCGCCCAAACCGAGCGTCGCATCCACGAACAGCCCGCCGCGCTCCGGCGCGAGATAGCGCACCGACTCTGCTAGCAACACGGGGCGATGGGGCGCATCAGGCCCCCCACCTGATGCAAACATCACCACCGCCCCGTGAAGTCGTTCAAAGACCTGAAAAACAGTGACGAGTGACGAGTGACGAGCGACGAGCAGGAGCAAGTGTCTGCGAGGCAAGTTTTTGTATTTAACTTGTCACTTGTCACTTGTCGCCCGTCACTTTCCGTCAAATTCCGAGGCGCGCGATTGCCGCCTCGTCCTCTTCCGTGTAGGGGTCTGAGAGCAGGCGTTGCTGGAATCTCTCCAATTCCCAGACCTCCAGATAATTCAAATAGCCGAGCACGGCCACATCGCCCATCACGCCTGCGCTTTTTCTGAGCAAGGGATGGATGAGCACTCGCCCCTGCCCGTCGATGGTCGTCTGTTGCCCGTAGTAGTTCGTGCGATCCAGAAACTTGCGCCGCGCCGTGTCCATCGAAGGCAAAAGCGCCAGACGCTGTTCGATGCTTTCCCATTCGGCCAGTGGGTAGATGCGCACGCTCTCACCTGTTAAACTCGTCACGTAAACTTCCGCGCCGTGAGTCTCCTGTATGTGGCGGCGGAAGGCTGTCGGCACTTTGAGTCTCCCTTTGTCGTCTATGCGTGCCGTGTAATTTCCTCTTAACATAGGGCTTCGGCGTTCGGCTGGGGCGAGAATTGCTTAAAAGTTAAAGTAGAACTTAAACCGTTTACGCCAAGCTGCTCTGGAGAGTCCACTTCTAGCCACTTTCTCCCACTCGACGCGAATACTACGCTCCATTACCGAACACTGTCAAGACCAAAAACATTGTCGAACAGATAATTTTAAGCACCATTTCGTGCATTTAGTGCGCCTTCAACCCTCGTTTGCTTAAGCAGTGAGGTCAAAAAGGCATCTGGAAAGGCTCGGCCGCTTAAACTCTTGCCTGTCACTTTCGTGCGCCATCCTGTATAGTTGCCCGCCGTAATTCCACATCCAAAGTTGCGACCCGGCGGCGACGTTTCTGCATGACCAGCTTCGGCGGACTTCTCTTTTTCGGCGCGCTCGTGGCGCTCGCTAACGTTCTCGGCGGCCTTTTGCTAACCCGGCCGCGCACGACCCTGCGCGATGTGCACATCCTGCGTTATCTCATCGCATTGGGCGCGGGCTTCATGCTGGCCGCGATTTTCCTGGAGATTTTGCCGGAAGCAGTGCGTTTGTGGAGCGTGGGAGCGGAAGAGATCAGCCACGCCGTGCTCGGCGCAATGACGCTTCTGCTGCTCGGTTATCTGCTGATCCATCTTTTCGAACACACCATCGCGCCGCATTTCCATTTCGGTGAAGAGACGCACACGGAGGCCATGCTTCAGCCGAAAGCCGCCTACACGGCCATCGCAGGTCTCTCGATCCACACCTTTTTCGACGGGGTTTCGGTGGCCGCAGCTTTTCTGGTGAACTTCAGGGCGGGGCTGCTCGTCTTCGTCGCCGTTCTGTTGCACAAAGTTCCGGAAGGGTTTACGGCCGCGTCGATCATGCTGGCGTCGGGTCGGTCGCCGCGCCGTGCGCTTTTGGCGACGCTCATCGTCGGGGCGGCGACGCTCGGCGGCGTGCTCTGCGTAGCCTTGCTGCAAGCGCGCGTCAACGCGGCGGTGATGTACGCTCTGCCCTTTTCGGCGGGCGTGACGCTTTATGTGGCGGCGAGCGACCTCATTCCGGAGGTCAATCACATGGAACGGAAGAATCCGCTCGTTTCCATCGTGGTCTTCGCGGGCGTCGCGCTCTTTTACCTTTTACACATGCTGCTGGAACACTGACGCGGCGCGACAAGGCCGCGTGTTCGTTTTTGGCTTTTACCTTTTGCCCCGCGCCTTGTATTATCAGTTCATCCCATGCGAACCCGACGAACATTTCCCGCTCTGGTAGTTTTCGCGCTTCTCTGCCTTTCAAACGGCCTCGACGCGGCGCGCGCGCAGACTGCCACCTCGCCTCTGCCTACGCCCACCGGCTATGTCAATGACTTCGCCAACGTCATCGAACCGGCGACCGAGGATCGTCTGGAGACGATTCTGACAAACTTGAAGTCGGTCGGCGACATAGAGTTTGCGGTCGTGACCGTGCCGACGACGGGCGAGCAGGACATTTTCGACTACTCTCTGGCAGTGGCGCGCGGCTGGGGCATCGGAGCGAAAGAGGACGAAAGTAAGGGGCTGCTGTTGCTCGTGGCGATCAATGATCGGAAGTATTTCACGCAGATCAGCCGTCACCTGGAGGGTGACATTACGGATAGCCTGTCGGGGCAGATTCAACGCGCGCGCCTCGTCCCGCCCTTTAAGCAGGGCGACTATTCGCGTGGCATCTCCGACACGGTTGAAACCTACGTGGCGACGCTCGCAGAGAAACGCGGTTTCAGTCTGGAAGGCATCGATCAAAGTCGCGCCTATCGCCCGGCGGCCTCGCAGACGCGCCGCACTCGCAGGCAGAGTGCTGCTCTGTCGCCGTGCTGTCTGGGGTTGATCATTCTCGGCATCATTATCTTTGTCCTGTCTAGTCGCGGGCGCGGTGGTGGCGGCGGGAGCGGCTGCCTGAGCATGCTGCTGCTCAACTCGCTTCTGAGCAGCGGCAGCAGTCGCGGTTCGAGCGGCTGGGGCGGAGGAGGCGGCTTCGGTGGCTTCAGCGGTGGAGGCGGCGGAGGCGGGGGCTTCGGCGGCTTTGGTGGCGGCGGAAGTTTCGGCGGCGGCGGTTCGGGCGGTAGTTGGTAAGTGAAACGACGAATGAGAAACGAGGAAGGCTGAACGGCAAACGATGAAGTAAAAACTTTCAATCAACTTCTTTCATTCATCGTTCATCTTTCCTTGTTGATCGTTTCTTCCAGGAGTTGCGGATGGCTAACAAAGTAGCTCAAGAGGCTTTCAATCATCTGATCGGCGATTTGCGCGCGACGCACGGCGACAATCTCGCCTCGGTGGTGTTGTACGGGTCGGCGGCGGCGGGCGACCACATCGATCAGAGTTCCGACTACAACTTGCTGATCGCGCTCAATCGCATCACGCCCGAAGATTTGCGGCTGGCACAAGCCCCTCTGCGCGAGTGGCGGCGTCTGGGTCATCCGCTGCCGGTCTATTTCACGACGGAAGAGTTGCGCGACGCGGCCGACGTTTTCCCTATTGAGTTTCATCAAATGCAACGTGCGCGCGTCGTGCTCTACGGAAACGATCCGTTTGTCGATCTCGTAATACACGATCACAATTTGCGTCACCAGACAGAGTACGAGTTGCGGAGCAAGTTGATTCAACTACGACGGCTCTACATTCCTGCGTCCGTCTCGGTCGAGAAGTTGACCGATCTGATGGGCGAGAGTCTGACGAGTTTCGCGGTGCTGTTTGCGCCCGCGTTGATGCTGCACGGCGTCGCTGAGCCGCCAGTTTTGAAGCACGATTGCGTGCGCGCGGCGGTCAAACATTTCGGACTCGACCCCGCGCCTTTCGAGCGCATCTTTGCGCTGCGCGAGACGGGTTCAACTCCCGCGAGCGATGCGGAGGCGCACGAGTTGTTCGCCGCCTACATGGCGCAGGTCGAGATGGTAACTGAGGCGGTTGACGAGTTGAGATTGGGTGGGGAGAAATAGGGGAACGGCGGTTGTTCAACTGTCAATCTCCAGAGTGTCTATTCTTTCATCGAATAAGGAGCGAGTAATGAATAAGAGAAGATTTTTGCTGTCGGCCTTCGTGGTCTTCGTAGCGATGACGGCCAGCGGCTGCGGTTACAATACATTGCAATCGAAGCAGCAGAACGTCAGGGCTAAGTGGGCGGGCGTGGAAAATCAGTTGCAGCGGCGCGCGGATTTGATCCCGAACATCGTCGCGGCGGCGCAATCGGCGGGTGTGCAGGAGCAGGAAGTTTTCGGGCAGATTGCAGAAGCGCGCTCGCGCCTGTTGAACGCGACGAGCGCACAGCCGCAGGGCGAGGGCGGCGACAAATCGCCCGAACAAAAACAGGCGATCATCGAAGCCAACAACAGCTTCGGCGGAACCATCGGCCGCCTGCTCTCGCTGCAAGAGAATTATCCGGTGTTGCAGTCGAACCAGAATTTCCTGAAGTTGCAGGACGAACTGACGGGCACGGAGAATCGACTGGCGACGGCGCGCAACGATTACACGACCGCCGCGCAGGACTACAACACGACGCGCGGCAGTTTCCCGACCGTGCTTGCGGCCAAACTCTACGGCTTCAAAGAGGAGCCTTACTTCAAGGCCGACGAGGGCGCGCGTCAAGCCCCACGCTTCGACCCGAACGCCATGCGCCGTAATCAAGGCAACAAGTAACAAGACGAGCCGCGCGTCTTTCGCAACGTGCGCTGCAAACAAAAATCGGAGGCCGCTTTCAGTTGGAAAGCGGCCTCCGATTTTTTGAGACGTGTTCTTAGTTGATCTGTTCTTTGTCTTCCTTCGTGTCTTTGCGCCTTAGTAGTTAATGCCTGCCTTAACCGTTTCAACTTTCAGAACCCGCGCGAACTGCACATGCCGCAATGGTCGCAGGGCTTGCCGCCCGGTTCGACGTTGCACACCTTCTCGCGCTCGAAGAATTCGACGAGTTCCGAGACGGCTTCGTCGATGCCGAAACGTTCCTCGCTCGGATGCACGGCCGGAACATACGTGCCGCTCAGCCAGCGCGTGGGATTGCCGTTCGCGTGCGAAGCGCGGGGATCGTGCTGCGTTGAAAGTGTTTGAGACGACCTTTGTTCGCGCGTCTCTTCGCGGCGCGCGGACGCGTTCGGCGCGTTGTTCTTGCTGACATGCGATTCGATCTGCGTGAGCCGCTGCCCGATCTCCGTGACCGAAGCGCGGAGCGCGGCCAGTTCATCGCCGACATTTGCGCCCGCACCTGGCCGTCCCTCGGATGCAGGACTATCGGGCGCGTCGCGCTCGGCGAGCCGTGTGGCGATGCGCTCGGCCAGCGTGCGAACCGGGTCTTGTTCTTTCTGCGCGCTCAACGTCTCGCTCCTTTGTCCGCTTCCGGCAGCAAATCTATGTAATCCACCACGCCCACGATGGCCGAATCGATAGCCGCGCCCGGCTCTTTCGTCGCGGCCGTCGACGCGCCCCAACCTTCCTGCACGATGAGCACCGTATCGCCCACGCCCGCGTCAACCGAGTCCAGAGCAACCAAGGTCGCCCCTATCTCTTCGCCTTCGAGACTCACGGGCTGGCACAACATCACGCGCGCGTTCGCGTAACGCTCGTTCTTCTGCGTTGCCACGACGTTTCCGATCACACGCGCGAGAATCATGTGCTTGACTCAGCGCCTTTCTCTTGAGACGTGCCCGTCCGAATCCACGATGGCGATGATGGTGCAATCGGTCGGCGTGTCCTCGCGTCGAAACGGAAAACTCGCCTCCTTGCCGCGACACCACAAGACCAACTCGCCCGTCCCCGCGCCGATGGCGTCGAGCGCCACGAGCGGCGACCCTTGCGGCTGCAAACGACCGTCGAGCGATTGCACGATGAGCAGTTTCCGCCCCTCCAACGAATCGTTCTTCACGGTCGCCACCACCGTCCCGATCACACGCGCAAGTTGCATGAGAAGCGATTAGCTATTAGCTGTTAGCTGTTAGCTGTTAGCTGTTAGCAAAAACATCAATTCGGCCATGAGCCTTCAATTATCGATCCATCGTGCCTTCCGGCTTTAGCTAACAGCTAATAGCTAATAGCTAACAGCTTTTCAATCATTGACGAAATCAACGGTGTCGATGACGCCGACGATGGCGGCATCGACGGGCGCGTCCTTCATGCCTTCGGCGAGACGCGCGCTCGAACCGGCGACGACCAGCACGCGCTCGTGAAAGCCCGCGCCCACCGTGTCCACAGCGACCAAGAAACCGCTCGTGTCCGAGCCGTCCAGATTCAGCGGCCGCACAATCAGGAGTTTCTTGCCCTTGAGCCGTTCGTCCTTCTGCGTCGAGACGACCGTGCCGAGTATGCGCGCAATAATCATAAAAGGAAGTGAATCGTGAATCGTGAATAGAAGAAGAGGACTGCTTTGCTTTTTCTATTTACGATTCACGATTTACTAATTACCGTTTCCGACGGGCAAGGCGTCATCGACGCTGCCGTGCGGGCGCGGGATGACGTGGACGCTGACGAGTTCGCCGACACGACGCGCGGCCGCCGCGCCCGCGTCCGTCGCGGCTTTGACGGCCGCCACGTCGCCGCGCACGATTGCCGTCACGAATCCCGCGCCGATCTTTTCGTAACCGACCAGCGTGACGTTGGCCGCTTTCACCATCGCGTCCGCCGCTTCGATCATTGCCACGAGACCTTTCGTCTCCACCATTCCGAGTGCTTCCTGTGCCATTCGAGTTGTCGCTCCTTCGAGATTTAACTGCCCGTTCAAACTTCAGAAGATCACTTGCGCAAATTCAGTCCGCCCTGCTGCAAGTCGCCGATGACGAAGGTGTGCTTGCCCTTGTCGGCGATCTTGGTGATCGTTTCGAGGAGTTGGAAGAACCTGATGTTGTCGTCGTCCTTCATCAACTCGGCGGCGTTTTTGAGCGCACGCGCGGTCGCCACGGCCGTGCGCGCATTTTCCAGATCGGCCTTCGCGCGAATTTTAGCCTCTAGCTGACGCGCGAACAAATCCTGAATCACTTTTGGAAACGTCACGTCGCGCAGCATCAGACGTATGAGTTCGATGCCGTAGTCGGCCAACTCGCGCCGCAAGGGTTCCGGCACGACGTTCAACAGTTCGGCACGACGGTCGTTTAGTTCCTCGCTCGACACCTGCGAGATCAGGTCGCGCAGGTAAACCTGCGTCAGGCTGTGCAGCAGTTGTTCAGCCTCGTAAGCGCCGAGACCATGCACGTCGAAGCGCGCGACGTATTTATCCGGATCGCTGATGCGATGCTCGATGAAATACGAGAAGCGCAGGGCGATGTTGTCCTTCGTCAGCACTTCCTGGTTGACGATGTTTTGAATCTTAATCGTGGTCGGCAAATAGATCACACGTATCTCTTCGAGCGGGTCGAAGAAACGATAGATGCCCGGTTCGAGTCGCACGTCGAAGCGGTTCTTGCGAAACAGGTAGCCGACGTAATTGGGCGGGACGGAAAATTTACGAGGCAGTAGTTTCATCGCGTTTGAAATTTTAACCGACCGAAGGAGGCGGCGACACCGCGCGCCGAGGAAAATCGATTGAGACGCGGCTCACAAGGGGTCGCGCCGGTATCCTCGATTTTGCAAGTCGGCACACGGCTTCGCGCTTGCGCGCCGTCGCCGCTCCTGCGGCCGGTTTGCATTTGCTTACCAAGCAATGGTTAAGGGGAATCGAACCCCAGATGGCTTGTTCCCCGCAATACCCTGTAACCGATCGAACAAGCCATAAGACGTTACAGGTGGCGGTTATCGTCAAAAATTTTCGGCGCTTCAGTTCAGCCCTTCAGGTTCACGGCCTGGCTCAACAGTTCGACCAAATCTTCGCGTGTCAGAGAAATCTTGCCCGCACCGTTTGTCGCTACAGCGCGCGGCGGGTTACTTTGCGCGACCGCCGGAGCATCGCCGTGCGTGCAAACGATCTGCGTGTCGGCGAGGTAGCCGCACGACTGGCAGCGCGCGCGCTCGTCCAGATATCCGGCGCGCTCGCGGACGTTGATCAACTTCTCAATCGCGTCGGGCGGCAGATTGCTCGCGCCGCCGAGCGCGCGTGCGAGGATGGCGATCTTGGCCGTGTGCTCCAATGTCTCCAGACGGTCGAACGCCTGCCACACGTCTTCGCCGTAAGCGACCGCGCCGTGGTTCGCCATCAAGAGCGCGTTGTGATGTTTGACGAGCGGGCGCATGGCACTCGTCAACTCGTCTGTCGAAGGCGTGCCGTAATCCGCGAGCGGCACGCAGCCCAAAGTTAAGATCACTTCGGAGAGGATCGGTTGATCGATTGCCAGCCCGGCGACGGCGAAGGCCGAACCGTGCGGCGGGTGCGCGTGGCAGACGGCTTTGATCTCCGGCCGCTCGCGGTAGATCAAAAGGTGCATGGCGAGTTCGCTCGAAGCCTTGCGTTCGTTTAGAGGCTTGCCCTCGATGTCGGTCAGCGCGAGCGAGTCTTCGGTCATGCGTCCCTTGTTGGTCTGTGTCGGCGTCGCCAGTATCCGCCCGTCGTCCAGACGCACGCTCACGTTGCCGTCCGAAGAGACGACGTAACTGCGTTCGTACATCAACTGGCCGACGCGCACGATCTCGCGCCGCGCTGTCTGTTCATCCATCAATGACAACTCACAAAGGCTGCTGGTTATCCTCTAACTTATCGACCCGGACACGCATCTGAAACATGTCTGCGAGCAATGCCCTGATTTGCCGGTTCAGATTGTTCAACTCCGATTCCACCCCGGTCAGACGTTGCTGCACGCTCTCCCAGATCGGCCGCGTCTCGTGCAAACGCGCGTCAACTTTGTCTTCCAGCGAAATCAAACGCGTGTCAACCGAGAGCACACGATCCCCGAGAGAAGTCATGCGCCCTTCAAGTGAAGTCATGCGACTTTCAACCGAAGTTATACGATCTTCGAGTGAAGTCATGCGACCGTCTAAATCGTTTATCCGACCTTCTACTGAAGTTATGCGACCTTCAAGAGAGGTCATGCGATCTTCAAGTGAGGTCATGCGACCTTCGAGAGAAGTGAAACGGCTTTCGATCAAGTCTTCCAAATTGGTGAAGCGAACGTTCAAAGCGGCAAACTCCGCGAAGAGGCGTTCTTGAAACGAGTTCGGCAAATGTTGTGTCAGGTCTTCGCTCATGTTGATTCACTTTCCGCTGGGAGCTTAAAGCTCGTTTTCTCCACGGTGGGTGATCTGCTCGAAGGACAACAGTTGGCGAGGGTTCGTCGTACTTGTGGCAGCCGGGCGGGCGAGAAAGTACGAGAGCGTTTCGAGTGAAATGGTCAAATCCACGGTCTTGAGTTTCACGTCGGGGCGCTTGTGCAGGCGCGCGGGCGCAAAGTTTAAGACAGCCTTGATACCTGCCGACATGACCTGATTCAGAACCCTCTGCGCGGCGCGCGCGGGCACGGCGATAACTGCCACGTCGATGCGCTCGGCGCGCACGATGCGCGCCATCTGCCGCACGTCGTAAATCTTGATCTGCGCGTCGCCGACCGTCCGGCCGATGAGCGCGCGGTCGTTGTCGAAGAGGGCGACGACCGAGAAGTTCGACGCGCTGAAGCCGTTGTAATTGGCGAGCGCCGTCCCCAGATGTCCCGCGCCGACGATGCCGACGCGATGCTCCGTGTCGAGTCCCAGGATGTTCGTGATGTGCGCGCGCAGGTCGTTGACCGTGTAGCCGACGCCGCGCGTGCCGAACTCGCCGAAGTAGGCGAGGTCTTTCCTGATCTGCGCCGAGTTGAGATTGAATTGTTCGGCGAGCGCGCGCGAGGAGACTGTCTTGATCCCTGCGGCCGCCAGTTTGTTCAGGCAGCGCAGGTAGACGCTCAGACGGTTCGTCGTCAGTTCAGATATTTTCTCCGACTTCATCCCGTTTCCTTCTCTTCCGCCAGCCAGTATAACGCGAACGCATACGAGCGCCCAAAAGCCGCAAATCGTGAATCGTCAATCGTCAATAGTTTAAAACCATCTCTTCTCTATTGACGATTGACGATTCACGATTTACGCATCTTCGTTCGTTGCCTGCGCTTCACGGTTCAACTACAATCTTTCGCGCACACGGAGACGCTCCCGAAATCTCTTCTCTCGGCAGAAATACGGAAGAATGATCGCACATTTATCAGGAACTCTACTCGCAAAACAGGCCACCAGTGTGATTTTGGACGTGGGGGGTGTCGGCTACGAAGTAACCATTCCGGTCTCGACCTTCTACGACATGGAAGAGACGGGCGCGCAGATTTCCCTGCGCATCTACACGCATGTCCGCGAAGAAGCCCTCCAACTCTTCGGCTTCAAAACGGCGCGTGAGCGCGAACTCTTTACCATGCTCATCTCTGTGAGCGGCATCGGCCCCAAGTCGGCCATCGCCATGCTCTCCGGCATGAACGCAGACGAGATCATCGGCGCCATTCGTTCCAACAATCTCGCGCGCCTGACTTCGATCCCCGGTCTCGGCAAGAAGACCGCCGAACGCCTCGTCATCGAACTGCGCGACAAGATGACGACGCTCTCGCATCCCGCGCTCGAAGAACAACTCGCCGCAGACACCCGTGGCGGCGCACCGTCGGAAGACACCTTGCGCGAAGACACGCTCTCGGCCTTGACGAACCTCGGCTACCAACGCGCCGCCGCCGAAAAGGCCATCAATCAGGCGATTCAGGAAGGCGGCGATCTCTCGGTCGAACTGCTCCTGCGCCGCAGCCTGAAATCGCTCTCGAAAGGATGAACAAAACAGAGGTCAGAGGTTAGAGGTCAGAGATCAGTTAAAACAACCCTGCTTCCTACTAACCTCTAACCTCTGACCTCTAACCTCTGCTTTTATGTCTGAAGAACTCGAACCAGCCAGCATACGTTTGTCCGCGCCGACCGACGAGGAGGCGCAGTTCGAGTTGTCTTTGCGACCGGCGCGGCTCGCGGAGTACATCGGGCAGCGCAAGGCGACGGAGAATTTGCGCATCTTCATCCGCGCGGCCACGATGCGGCGCGAGGCTCTCGATCACGTCCTCCTGACCGGGCCGCCGGGACTCGGCAAGACGACACTCGCCAACATCGTCGCCAACGAGATGGGCGCGGAACTGCGCTCCACCGCCGGCCCCGTCATCGAAAAGGCGGGCGACCTCGCAGCCCTCCTGACCAACTTGCAGGAAGGCGACGTGCTCTTTATAGACGAGATTCATCGTCTCAACCCCGCCATCGAAGAAGTGCTCTATCCGGCGATGGAGGATTACCAACTCGACATCATGATCGGGCAGGGCACGGCCGCACGCTCCATCAAATTAGAGTTGCCGAAGTTCACGCTTGTTGGAGCGACGACGCGCGCAGGTCTTATCACCGCCCCTTTGCGCGGGCGCTTCGGCATCGTCTTCAATCTGGACTTTTACAAGCACGAAGAGTTGGAATTGATCGTGCGTCGTTCGGCAGACATCCTCGGCACGGAGATCGACGAAGGGGGCGCGCGCGAGATCGCGCGACGCGCGCGCGGCACACCTCGTATCGCCAACCGCCTGCTCCGGCGCGTGCGCGACTTCGCCGAAGTTGACTACGAGGGACACATCACGCGCGAGGTGGCGCACGACGCGCTGAACCGCATGGAGGTTGACACCTACGGGCTTGACGAAGTTGACCGTAAACTTCTTTTGACGATCATCGAAAAATTCAGCGGCGGCCCCGTCGGCCTCGGCACGATCTCGGCCACGATTCACGAAGAGAAAGATTCCATCGAAGAGATCATCGAGCCTTACCTGATCCAGATCGGCTTTCTCAACCGAACCCCGCGCGGGCGCATGGCGACACGCCTCGCCTACGAGCATTTCGGGCTGAGCCAGTTGCCCGCGAGTCCGGGGCTGTTCGGCGTGTAGAATTAAGGGATGAAGGATGAGGGACGAGGGATGAAGAAACAGAATTCAGAACACAGAATACAGGAGTCAGAAGAAAGACAGGCGGTTTTGATTCCGACTCCTGTATTCTGTGTTCTGTGTTTCGACCTCCGCTTCTTCATCCCTCATCCTTCATCCCTCATCCCTACTTTATGAAACGCCTTCGCTCATACACGCGTCACCACTTCGGCGTGCGCAACGCCGCGCCGTGGTTGAACATCTTCGGCCACTCGTTTCATCAGTTCCACGAAAACGATCTGTTCACGCCCGCTGCCGCCATGAGCTACTTCGGACTGCTCACGCTCTTTCCGATGCTGCTCGTGCTGCTCGCCCTGAGCAACTACTTCGACGTGGGCAGCGAGATGCTGACGCGCGCCGTCGAAGCCTATCCCGGCTCGCGCGATTTCCTGCGCACCACCGTACGCTCTCTGGAAAACGTCGGCACGAGCGTCGTCATCACCTGCGTCATCGTCACGCTCTGGGCAGGCTCCTGGGTCTTCAACGTGTTGGAGCGCGCCATCAACCGTCTGTGGGGCACACGCCCGCGCGCCTTCCTGCACGGGCGCGGACTCACGCTCGGCATGATGGGTGGCGTCGGCGTGCTGCTCATCGCCTCCGTGATGATCACTTACGTCCTCGTCGCGCTCAAAGAGTTGGCCGAGCGACTTCCTTTGCGCGTGCTGCAACGCGTGACGATCCTGACTCTCGTGGGCAACGCCTTCTGGCAACTGATCTTCGCGCTCGTCAGTATCGCCGTGACGGTCACGCTCTTTACGCTCGTCTATCGTTTCATGCCGAGCGGGCGCGTCGAGTGGCGCGATTCGATTCCGGGTGCGGTCGTCGCAGGGTTGTTGTGGGAGGCCGCGAAATTCATCTTCGCGTCGAGTTTGCACTACTTTCATTACGATCAGATTTACGGCTCGGTGGGCGCGGTCGTCGCCGTGTTGACGTGGAGCTACGTGTCGAGTCTGATCCTTCTGTTCGGCGCGCAACTCTCCGTCGTCTTTCACCAGGAACACTCGACGGCGCATGACTCTCTCACGGCCAACGCGCGCCGCGAAGAGATCGAGACGCCCGCCGCGATGTCTTAAGGAGAGGCAACGGGAAAGGGCAAAGGAGTAGAAAGAGCGGGCGCGCGAGGTTGACTCAAGCGTCGGACGAATCGTTGCTGTTCCCTTCTCCTTTGCCCTGTTTGTGCTGATGTTGATTTCGGAATTCGACTACGAACTACCCGAAGAGTTGATCGCGCAAGCGCCGCTCGCCGAGCGCGACGCATCGCGTATGCTCGTGTTGGATCGCGCGCGCAGCGTGTGGCGCGACAGCGCCTTCGCGGAGTTGCCCGCGGAGTTGCGCGAGGGCGATCAACTCGTCGTCAACAACACGCGCGTCTTTCCGGCGCGTCTGGTCGGGCGGCGCGAACCTTCTGGCGGCGCGGTCGAACTGTTTCTCGTAGAGGAACGCGCGCCCTGTGTCTGGGACGCGCTCGCGCGCCCCGCGCGCCGTCTCGCGCGCGGACAAGCGTTGACTTTCGGCGACGGACGGCTGCGCGCAGAAGTTATCGACGCGGGCGACGAAGGCCGACGCACCGTCCGCTTCGACTGCGACGCGGCCGACTTCAATGCGCTGCTCGAAGAGTTTGGCCGCGTGCCCCTTCCGCCCTACATCAAACGCCCTCACGCTACAAACACGAGCGCCGACGACGATGCAGACGACGCGCAGCAGGCCGCAGTAGACCGCGAACGTTACCAGACGGTCTACGCCGAGCGGCGCGGCGCGATCGCCGCCCCCACGGCCGGACTCCACTTCACGCCACGCGTCCTCGAAACTTTGCGCGCAAGCGGCGTCGGGATCACGGAGATCACACTGCACGTCGGCTACGGCACGTTCGCGCCCGTCCGCGCCGAAGACCTGAGCCAACACACCGTCGCCCCGGAGCATTACGAGATCACTGAGGAAGCGGCCGAGGCGTTGAACGAAGCACGCGCACGCGGGCGACGCCTCGTCGCCGTCGGTACGACGACCGTGCGCGCACTCGAATCGAGCGTTGACGAACGGGGGCGACTCACGCCCGGCGCGCGCCGCGCCACGCTCACCATCACGCCCGGCTACAGTTTCAAAGTCGTTGACGCTCTCGTCACCAACTTCCATCTCCCGCGCTCGTCCCTGCTCGTCCTCGTCGCCGCGTTCGCCGGGCGCGAACTCACACTCGCCGCCTACCGCCACGCCGTCGCTGCCCGCTACCGCTTCTACAGCTACGGCGACTGCATGCTCATCCTTTAAGTGACAAGTGACAAGTGACAGGTGACAAGATAAAATCACGCTTGACGGACGCAACGGTTCTAACTTGTCACTCGTCGCTTGTCACTCGTCACTGTTCTATATGGCTGTGCTGAAGAAAATTCGCTCGCGTCTGTTTTCGACGCCGGATGAGACGCCTGCGGAGCGCGCCGTGGAGAAGCGCGCCGCGAGCGGCGGGGCGATGACGTTTGCCACGGGCGAGAACGCGCCGGAAGAAGGCCGCGCGCTTGTAGAGGAGCGTTACGACATACGCCCGCTCACCATCTCGCAACTCGACGAATGCTGGCGACTCGACCAACGCTGCTTCGTGGACGGCGAAGCCTACAGCCGCGACACCTTCGAGTACCTGCTGACCTCGCCCGAATCGGTCGCCTATCGTGCCGTCACGCCCGACGGCCTCATGGTCGGCTTCATCGTCGGGCTGGTCGAACCACAGAACACAGGCCACATCACCACGCTCGGCGTCGCCCCCGAACACCGCCGCCGCCGCATCGCCGAACGGATGCTCGTACGCGTCGAAGAGAGTTTCCGCCGCCGCCGCGTCCGCACCATCCGCCTCGAAGTCCGCTCCGTCAACAACGGCGCGCAAATCCTCTACCGCAACCTCGGCTACACCGTCACCCAACGCCTCCCACGCTACTACTCCAACGGCGGCGACGGCCTCCTGATGGTCAAATCAATCGAATAAACGGTGCTGAATCATCTCTGTTTTACTGCTAGCTATAATCCTCACTAACCAATGAAAAATTTCTTCATCAGCTACAACAAAGCCGACAAAGCTTGGGCTGAATGGATTGCTTGGACTTTAGAAGAGGCAGGCTATTCTGTCGTTATTCAAGCGTGGGATTTTCGACCCGGCGGCAATTTCGTGATTGACATGCATGAAGCAGCGGCGGGCACTGAAAGGACTATTGCAGTTCTATCGGAGAACTATCTCAAGGCCGAGTTTACACATCCGGAGTGGGCAGCCGCATTTGTGGGCGATCCACGGGGCAAACAAAGAATCTTAATCCCGATCCGAGTAAAAGAATGTAAACCCGAAGGGTTGCTTACCTCTACTACATATATTGATCTAATCGGTCTCTCAGAAGAAGCAGCGCACAAAGTAATCATGGATGGGCTTAAGGAACGCGGCAAACCGGATAAGCCTCCTGCCTTTCCTACTACAAGCGACAATGAGAATAAGGCTAGTGAAGAACGTGTAATTTCCCATCCAGTTCAATATCCCGGCACTTCGGAGAGTCAGGCAAGCGAATCACCAAACTCTGATACGATCTGGAACATACCAACGGGCATTCAATTTTTCACCGGGCGTCGGGAAATTTTGGAGCAAATAGATGAAGCATTGACAACAAGCGGAACTGCCGCATTGAAGCAGCGACAGGCAATTAGCGGGCTAGGCGGCATCGGAAAAACGCAGACCGCTATCGAATACGCCAAACGCCATCGCGCCCGGTACAAGGTTGTCCTCTGGGCGGTCGCAGAGACACGCGAATCGCTGCTCTCGGATTTCGTTGCCATCGCAACCGCGCTCAATCTGCCTGAAAGGAATATTCAGGATCAGAGTCTGACGGTGCGCGCCGTTAAGAGATGGCTTGAGACTAATACTGACTGGCTGCTGATTCTCGACAATGCAGATGAACCCGTAATCATTGAAGAATTTATTCCCGAAAACTCCAAAGGCCATATTCTTCTTACCTCAAGGGCGCAGGTCTTTGACAATATTGGAATCCTGAATCCGATAGAGCTTGAGGAAATGACGCCCGGCGACGCTAGAGATTTCCTCTTAACGAGAACCGGACGAGACGAACTCGAACCGGATGAAGCAACAGCACTTGAAGAACTCGCCAAAGAACTCGACTATCTTCCACTGGCATTAGATCAGGCGGGGGCTTACATCAAGGAACTGAGAGGCAGCTTTCAGGATTATCTTACCAGTTACAAGCAGCGTGGATTGGCATTACTTGAGAAAGGCCAACCCACAGGCAAATACCCTAAATCCGTTAGGACTACATGGTCTTTGAACTTTCAGCAGGTAGAGCAAACATCCCCGGCCGCCTCTGACCTCTTGCGTGTCAGCGCTTTTCTAAATCCCGACCGAATACCGAACGAACTCATCAGTGGCGGAGCTATGGAGCTTGGCTCAGAGCTTTCCGCCGCGCTCGCCCATGTTGACACTGACCCGCTTGCGCTTGATGAGGTGCTGAAACCCCTTATCCAATATTCGCTTATTCATCGCGACCGTAAATCGAAAACATACGACATTCATCGCTTGGTGCAAGTCGTACTAAGAGATGGAATGGATAAGGATACGACACGTCTGTGGGTTGAACGCACCGTAAAAGCTACCGCTCGCGTCTTCCCTGATGTGGATTCTATTGATCTCTCACAATGGGATAGCATCGAACGCCTCTTACCACACGCCCAAGCCTGCGCTGAACTGATAAAGAATAACAATTTAGAACTTCTTGAAGCTGCACATTTACTCAATCTCGCCGGACGCTATTTACATTTACGGGGACGTTTACAAGCGGCAGAATCGCTATACAGTAAGGCATTAACAATTAGAGAAACCTTACTAGGTTCTGAGCATCCAGACGTTGCTACAAGTCTTCACAATCAGGCGTGGTTACGCTTTAATCAAGGCAAGTATGAAGAAGCTGAATCTCTCTCTATTCGCGCACTTACTATCAGACAAGAGGTATTAGGGACTGAGCATGCCCATGTGGCAGATACTCTTAGTCTATTAGGGAATCTTTATGAAGAGCAGGGGAGATATTCAGCATCTGGTCAAGCCCTTCATAGAGCGTTGAAGATTCGTGAGCAGCTTCTAGGCACAGATCATCCAGATGTCGCTGATAGTCTTAGCGATATAGCATCCCTTTACATAACACAAGACAAAAATATAGAGGCTGAATCGCTCTTAAACCGAGCATTAACAATTAATGAACAAGCATTTGGGAAAGAGCATTTTAAAATCGCTTTGATTCTTAATTCCTTGGGTATTATACATGGCAGGTATTCTAGATCAGCTGAAGCCCAAGCATGTTACTTACTCTGTATAGCGATTTATGAAAGGATATTTGGAACTAGCTATCCAGCATTAGCGCCTATACTTACCAATCTCGCACAAACTTATACCGAGCAAGGTAGGTATGCTGAGTCTGAACAACTAATCATGCGTTCGTTAGAGATTCGAGCAGCAGGATTGGGTGAAGAACATCCAGATATAGCATATTCTCTCATCAAACTCGCATATTTATATAAAACCCAGAATCGTTATACTGAATCTGAGGAACTTTATGTCCGAGCGCTTAAAATTCTGGAACAATCACTAGGCTTATATCATCCTAATGTGGGAATAGCCTTATTGGGGTTAGCCAATCTAAATTCAAACCAGCGTAAATATATAAAGGGAGAACCATTCGCTCGGCGAGCATTAGTAATTCTGAAGAATGCTTTTGGGGCAGAACATAGAGAGATCATGAATGCTATGTTCGTTCTAGCAGATTTGCTACAAGGCTTGAACCGAAAGGGAGAGGCGCAAAGATTGAAAGCACAAGCTAGAAAACTTCAGGCAAAGCTTGATAAGAAAAAGTCAAAGAAGTAATAAGTAGTTGGCCAACTGATAGATTCTGTGAAGAGCTATATATCGCTTTGATAGACTGTGCGGGGGCTTAGTATCTTGCGTCGAACATGGTAATGACACGTGTTGTGGCCTTTTGCCCTAGTCCCTTCACAAGTCCGTAAGGACTTTTCACCATGTCGCTTGACCATCTCGTGCCACCTTAAACGTCTTCATCATAAATGACCCGGGAGGGCACGAGAGATCATCATGAATGAAAAAGAGGCGGCGGAGTTCTTCAGACTCCGCCGCCTCTTGTGTGTCGGTGGCTTCGCGTCGCTTAGGGGGCTGAGGCGAAGGCGATGTCGGAGATCAGGAGCGCGCCCGTGCCCGTCTGGTCGAAGTTGAATTTGACGGAGCGGATGTCCGACAAGTTCACGCCGGTGAAGGACGAGAGCGGGATGCGCACGGTGTTCAAGAGAACCTTCGGCACGGGGCCGACCGTTCCCGGCGGATAGAAGAGCGCGTTAGACACGTCGCCGACGCGCACCGTGGAAGTTGCCCCCGCGCCGTCCGTCAGGACGATGCTGAAGTTCTGCGGCGTGTTCGAGGCGTTGCGCGTGTCGCTGAAGTTGACGCTGGCGCGGAAGGTGAGCGCCTGATAGCCGCTCACGTTGCGTGCGCCGAGCGGCAGGTCGTTCGTGTAGGTCGAGCCGAACGCGCCCCAGCCGGTGCGAAGTTGGCTCAGGCCGCGCAGAGTCGTGGCGCGCGCCGAAGGTACGGTGTGCGGCTGGCGCGAGGTGGACTGCGTCGAGGGCAGGCAGTGTTGCGGTTGCGGGGAGTTGCCGCCGCAGAGGTCGTGCGGGGTCAGCCCGCTTTGCGTCGTCGCGCCGCCCAGAGTGTTCGTCGTCAGGTTGGTCGAAGTGAGCAGGCGGTTCACGTCGAGCCGCTTCGCTGCCGCGTCGGGCGCGTGATAGGAGACATACAGATTCGTCGTCAGAGCAGAGGCCGGGGGCGGCGCTTCGCCCGTCAGGAGCGGGAGAAATTGCGTCTCGCCGCCGACGTAGGCGCGCATGAAGGCCGAGAGATAAGCGAGGCCAGTGCCGCGTTGCTGCGCGGCCGTGAGGCGCTTGTTGCCCGCGCCCGTGCCGCAGTGGCCATCGAGCGAACCGCCCGTGACGTAGCCCCAATCGTCGGCCGTGCCTGCGGGGAACAGCCCCGGCGTCCAGACGGTGTTGTAGTAGTTGTGATTCGCACCCATCACCTGGATGGTGTGCTTGGCGCCGGTGTCGCCGGGCACGTTGTAGCGTGCGTCGTCGTAGAAATGGACGCCCTGATTATCGCTCACGTCGCCGTCGCAATAGGGCAGGATGACTTCGAGCGCGGCGTTGTTGACGACCGGGCGGTTGAAGTCTACGGGCGCAAGCGGAAGCACGGCTTTCACAGTGTAAGGCGAGCCGAGCGAGGCGTTATAGACGTAATGCTTGACGACGCCTTCGCCGCCGCGCGAGTGTCCCATCGTGCCGACTTTGGCGAGATTGAGTTTGCCGACGAACTTCGTGCCGAAGGGCGCAGCGCCCGTCGTGTTGAAAGTGTTCAAGCGGCCGAGATGATGCTGGATCAGTTCGGCGCGCGCCTGCATGCCGAGATCGGTCATGTTGTTATCGTAGGCGTTGATGCCGTTGGCGCTGACGGAGACGACGACGTAGCCGTTGCTGGCGAGCGTCTGCGAGATATAGTCGTAACCTTGAAAACTGGGGATCGGCTGTTCGGTCGAACGGCACGGCCAGCGCAGCGCGGCGGTCGAGCCGCGATAGCAGGTGGCGTGGCGTCCGTGCATGAAAACGATCACGGGGTAAGGGCCGTTGCCCAGGTTGGTCGGATAGTGGATGGAGGCGCGCACTTCGACCGAGATGGGGAAGCCCGCGGGACGAAAGACTGAGTCGCCGTAGTTGTATTCTTCGCGCGTCACGGCGTAGGGGCCGGTCGTGCCGGGGTCGGGCGTCTGCGCTTGCGTGGCGGACGTTGCGGCCGTGAGGGAGACGAACATGAGAAAAGCGAAAGCGATGAGGTGATTCATACGCGAGGGTTTCATTACTGGTTATCTCCTTTCGCTCCGCCGAGTTTCAATTTTTCCGGCAACGCCGAGCGGTCTTCTTTGTTGTTTTTGTCGCCGTAGGAGAGGTAGATGCTTGCGCCTTCCTTGAGCAAGGATTCGTCGTAAGTGATGACGGTGATCTCGTTGAGGTCTTCGTTCTCGATGCCGTAGCCGACGGCCGTGTCGTCCAACCAGACGACGGCTGGCATGGCGCGGACGGGAAACGGCCCGCCCTTGATCGTCAGGCGGAAAGCGCGGCCGACGGTGCGCGTCTCGCCTTTGATTTCCACTTCCTGCACGCGTGGCAGCGTCACTTCTTCGACGCGATAGCTGGCTACTTTATGCTGGCCTACGGCCTTCGCATTCGAGCCTTCGCCGAGCACGCGGCCTTTCAGTTTTAAAATGTCGGTCACGGTAACTTCTTGGTTGGCGGAATGGGAATCGGGGGTCGCGGCGGGCGTCGTCGCATCCTGCGCGAAAGCAGACGAGGCGCACACGCTGAAGAGGAACAGGAAACTCGTCGCCAGCAGGATGCTTTTCCATCCACGCCGCAGGCGAGTTTGATTCACAAGGCGCATAAATAGTCTCCTTAACTTGGGTGAGTGTTGGTGGTTTCGGCATGCCCCGGTCGCCGGTGAGAGCGCAAGGCACAGCCGTCCACAAAAGCGGGGGCTTTGAGTGCGTGTCGAACGGGCGACGTTTAAATCGCCGTCTCTTCAAGAATGTTTGAGAGTGCCGTTTGGCGCGAGACTGATGAAGCGAACTCACGCAAACGAAGTGGAATAAGAGCGCAGATTTACAGATGCCTCAGAGGGCAAAAAGGTTGCACGGCGCGCGCGGAAATGTTGGTCAGGACAGAGGGAAAATTTCAGCTTTCGGACTTCTCTTCAGACTTCCCGTTCCGACGCCCTTCGATCAAACCGCCGACAAGTTTGATCAGTGCGTCGATCTCTCCTTCGTGGCGATTCTGCACCTCTACCATGCTCACCATCACTGTACTGAGATGGTTGACGACGCCGGTCAAAGCATTGATATTTTCTTGTATCTGTTGTTGTCCCTCCGCGAGCGCGCGGATTTGCTGATTCGTTTGCTCTCGTTCCGCCTCGAACCTTGCATCGAGCGCTGCCTGTCTCGCCTCATAAGCGGCCTGATTCTTCAACAGGAACTCGATAGCTCGTTCCATCTCTTCGTTGGTCATATCACTGTCGCCTCCGTGCCGCGCCATTGTACACAAAAGCGTGCGCGCCGGAGAGTCGCATGTGAAGACGACTCTCGCGGCGCGCGAAAGTGTAGACGACCCGCGGCGGTGTCCGTTTAGCGTGAACCGGCGGCGCGGAGGATGAACTGTGTGCCCGCGCCGAGTTCGAGATGGTCGCGCCCCTGCGCGTAGACCGAGCCTGCGCCCGCGCCCGCGCCGATGACCGCGCCGATGGCGGCGCCCTTGCCGCCGCCTGAGATCGCCCCGATGATCGCGCCGACCGCCGCGCCGATGGCGGCGCGCTCCGTGGTGCGGCTCGTCCGGCTGTCGTCTTCCTGCACCGCGCCCCCGCCTTCGTTGTCCACGCGCACGTCTTCGCCGCCCACGGGGCGCACGCTCTCAATGTCCGCGTCGAAGTTGGCCGTGCGCCCGTCGGGCAAGCGTATGCGCTCGAAATTGAACGTCAACTCGGAGCGTCCCGAAATGCGCCCGGCCGCGTGGACGCGCGAAATCGTCCCTTCGATGATCGCGCCCGCGAAGACGGACGGCTCGCTGACGGTCATGGTGAAGCGGTCGCCTTCGCGCGCCCCGTCCGTGCTCAGGTGGTTGTCGAGCGAGGCGACGAATTGCGTGCCCCGTCCGATGACGAAACCTTCGTCGATAGGACGCGGCTCGCGTCGCGGCTCGTTCCTGAAGACGGGCGGAGCGGGACGCGTCTGTTGCCGACGCGCCTGCTCGGCCGGAGGCACGTTGTTGCGCTCATTCACCGGCGGCGCTTGCGTTGGGCGCGCGTTGTCTCTGCGGCGCGCGGTCGTGGTGATGCGCGTCGCCTCCGGTTCGCCGTAGATGTTGAAGCGCGCGACCTGTGAAACTTTGGTGTAGGTGCTCTGCACGACGACCGGCTGCGAGATGCGCGGGTCGGTGATGCGTCGCGTGACGCGCAGGCGCGTGCCTTTGTCCAGTGAATCGAAGTTGACGGAGAAGTCGTCGTCGCGGTTGCCGGAACTGATCATCAACTGGTCGCCGTAGAGCGCGGCGCGCGTGATGACGGTGTCGCCGTCTCCGGCCTGTTCGGTGCGCGTGCGGCCGTCTGCTTCGAAGGTGACGCGCGGCGCGCGCGTTGAGCCGATGCTGATGGTCTGCCCGCGCCGCTCAATCGCGAGCTGTTCGGGCGAAGTGAGACGCGCGGTCAGACTTTCGGCGACGCGCTCCTGTTCTTCGGGCGGGAGTAAGCCCGTCGCACGCTCGGCGGCGGCGCGCGGGTCGTCGCTGCGCGCGGGGTCGAGTCGATAGAGTCCGGTCAGGCGCACGTCGGCGGGCGCGGCAGGGGGCGTCGTGCGCCGCTCGGCCTGTTGCGACGCAGGAGTCTGTGGCCTGCGGGCGGGCGTCTGCGGCTTGCGCGCGGCGGCCGCAGTAGTTGCGGGACGCGCCTTCGTCGTTTGACGCGTGGCGGTCGTCTGACGCGGCGCGGACTTCGTCGTCGCGGTGCGGCGCGGCTGTGTGGCGGTTCTGCGTTGCGCGTGTGCGGGCAGCCCAGCCGACAGGAGCGTGCACACCAATGCCAGGCCGAGCGTGAGTTTGATCTTGTTCAAAGGCTTTAGCCCTCCAAGGCTTCTCTTCGAATCGCTGTCTCGCTCTTATCCAAAAACGTGCGGCGCGCATGTAGGTTTTCGCTACGCAGCGCGACGGCTCCGGCAAGGGGACGGCCGATTTTTATGGGGAACGAACCCGTCGCTTTGTCGGAGACGACTCTTGCCACGGCTTCAATGCAAGTCGAAGGCCAAGCGGTTCGGCACAAAAGAGGATGAAATTTCGCGGGAGGGAAACTTTAGGGGCGCAGGCTCGGGAGCAGGGCGGCGATGCGCGTGTAGTCCGTCAGGAGGTAAGCGTCTTCGCAGCGCGCGCCCTCGTCGGCGTCGGGGTTGATGATGGCAATGGGGAGGAGGCTGAAGACTGGATGCTCACGCAGGCGCGCGAGCAGAGATTGAAAGGTGGGCAACTTCTCTTCCGTCAGAACCAGTTCGATTGGCTCTCGCTCTACGACCTCCAGAGCCTCCGTGTCGTTCGTCGCTTCGGCCACAAGGTAGCCCTCGCGCTTGAGCGAACTCTTCATGCTGGCTCGTATCCAGTCTATGTCTTCGACGAGGAGAATCGTGGCAGGTCGGTCGTCAGAGTTACCCATAAGCCCTTTCGCGGGAGAGCACTGCGCACGCGGCGAGGCTGCGGAAGACTTTAGCGCGAGCCTGTATTTGCCGTCTGTCCCGTTCCGTACTGATGTGGGGCGTTAAGGGTTGGGGCGGGAGGCCGGTGTTCAGATGTAGGTGTTTTTCCGTTGCGCGTCGCTCATCGCGGCGTAGCATTCGCAGGCGACCTTTTCCAGCGCCTGGCGGTTGACGAAGCGCATCTGGCCGCGCGCGTAGCTAATGATGCCGCGAGATTGCAGGTCGCCCGCGATCTCCGTAATGCCCGCGCGCCTGACGCCGAGGTGCTGTGCGATTCGCTCCTGCGTGATCTCTATCGTGTCCGTGTCGATGCGGTCGGCCACGAGCAGCAGCCAGACGGCGAGACGTTGCTCCATGCGGTGGAGCATGGCGCAGGCGGCGCGTTGCGAAACCTGCGTCAGATACTCGCCCGAATAGGCCAGAAGCGAACGCCGCAGGTGCTCCGTGCTCGCCAATTTCTGTTCAAAGTCCGACTTCTTCACACGAAGCGCGCTGCCCGGCACTAAAACGTCGAGCGAATGCGCGGCCGGGCGCGCACCGAGCAGCGCCGTCAGTCCCGCGATGCCTTCAAAACCCGCCATCCCGATCTCGATGGCTCGTCCGTCCTGCATGTAGGCGTGCGAGGAGATGATGGAATTTTCGGGAAAGTAGACGAACTCCGGCGTCTCGCCGATCTCGGCCAGAGGTTGTCCGGCGGAGAGCGAGACGGGTTCCAGGAGCGGCATCAGGCGCGCAAACTCCGCGTCGGGCAGATGTGTCAGTATTCTATTGGTCAACATCTCTTTCATCGTCGTCACCGGGGAAACAACACGACTCGCGCGCGGCCGGGTTCAAGCGGCGCGCCTGATGTGCACGAGGACAGACTTGGTGCGGTCGTGGTGGACGCGTTCGCGGATGCGCGCCAAGAGCACTTTGACGGGCAGCGCGCAGTCTTCGTAGAGACAGTCGAACTCGAAGTTGTCGGCCGGACTTGCGCCGCGCGTGAACTGCACGACGAGCCGTCGAAACTCTTCGACGTTCCTGAAGGACGCGACATCGTCGTAAAAATTGCGACCCGCAACGTCGTCGGGCGCGATGGTCGGCGTCTCGCCTTCCGGCTCCATGCGCGAGTAGAGCACCGTACCCACGTCGTCCAGTTCGTACAGCCCGTATAGTTTTTGCTCCATCAACAGCCTGATGCTCATACTTCTAAAAATCCCTCCGTAAAATTCATGGCGAAAGCGTCGCGGCTAGACGGCGAACGCCTCGGCGTCGTGGCCTAGATATTTTTCCAGCACCCCGCCAAGTTCAGCAAGACCGAACGGTTTGACGAGGAAATCGTCGCACCCGGCCTCGCGCGCACGCGCGCGAAAGTCCGGCTCGGCGTGGCCGGAGACGAAGATGATAGGCACGCGGCCGATGTGCACGAGTTGACGTATGCGGCGCGTGGCTGCGAGGCCGTCGAGATGCGGCAGGCTGCCGTCCATCAAGATCAGATCGGGGCGTGAGCTCTCCGCGAGGCGCACGGCCTCTTCGCCGTCCGCGGCCTCAAGGACGACGCAGCCGTTGATCTGAAGAATCGTGCTGAACAGAGAACGCGTGTCGTCGTCGTCGTCCGTCACGAGGACGCGCGGCGCGCGGCGACGGCCGTGTGCGCTCTGCGAGTTGATGTGCGAAATAGTCATGACTTTGTGAGAGCGCCGACGAGAAATGAGTGGAAGGGGTTTTGTTCTCTTCCCTCGCCGCACGCAAGGAAAACCTTCATCTCGATTAAGAGCACAGGGTTTATCTCACAAGATCGTGGGGCGGGCTATCGGGAAGGTGCGCGGCGCGGATAAGGATTATCCCTATCAAGGGTCTGACAAAACGCGGAAAACTGAGAAACCACGAAACCACACGAAACCACACGAAGAAGAAGTTTAGTGTTGTTTCGTGTGAATTCGTGGTTCCAGGGTTTTGTTAGTCGCTCTCAGTTGTCTTGCAGCCAGCCTTGAAACATGGCGTAGCGCACAATGTCGATGCGGCTCGTGATGTCGAGTTTGCGCATGGCGTTGGCCTTGTGCACTTCGACGGTTTTGACGCTCAGTTCGAGACGCGCGGCGATCTCTTTGTTGCTGTAGCCGAGCGCGATGTGGCGCAGGACTTCCGCTTCGCGTTCGCTCAAAGTGCCTTTCGTCTCGCCGCGCAGAGGCGCGGCAGGGCGTCCGGCGAAAGTGTCCATGACCTTCGAGGCCAATTTCGGGTCGAGATACTTGCCGCCCCCTGCAACGGCGCGGACGGCGTGGATCAGTTCGCTCGAGGCGCTCTGCTTGAGGATGTAGCCACTTGCCCCGGCGCGCAACAGTTCGCGTATGTAGCCGTCGTCGGCGTGGCGCGAGAGGGTCAACACCTTCACCTGCGGGCAGACCTCTTTCACTTTCACGGTCGCCTTCAACCCGTTCAGGTTCGGCATCGAAATATCCATCACGAGCACGTCGGGCAGGAGCTTCTGCGACTCGGCGACGGCAATCAACCCGTCGCTCGCCTCGCCCACCACCTCCATGTCGTCCTGCGCGTTGATGATCAATTTCAAGCCCTCGCGCACGGTTTCGTGGTCGTCCGCGAGCAGGATGCGGAGTTTCGTGCTCACGCCGTCTCCTCCTCTTCGTCTTCGGCGAGAAACTCGACGGGCACGCGCGCGAAGATGGTCGTGCCCTCCGTCGGCTTGGATTCGATCTCAAGCGTACCGCCGACGAGCATGGCGCGCTCGCGCATGCCGACGAGTCCCATGCCTTTGTGCCCCTCGCCGCGCGCGTCCTGCTCCGGGTTGAAGCCGACGCCGTCGTCTTCGATGATGAGCACGACCTGACGGTCGCGGCGTTCGAGCAAGACATCGACGCGCGTGGCCTCGGCGTATTTCGAGGCGTTGTTCAGGGCTTCCTGCGTGATGCGATAGAGATTGATCTCGGTTTCGGGCGAGAGCCGCCCCTTGTCCATCCCCGTCGTGTGGAAGTCGGCTTCGATGCCGGAATACTTCGACCACTCGCGGGCGAAGTTGCGGAGGGCTTCGGCCAGTCCGATGTCGTCGAGCGCGGCGGGGCGCAGTTCCCACGTGAGGAAATCCACGTCGGCGTCGATCTGCTCGGCGAGAGATTTCGTCTGTTCGAGTTTACGTGACAACTCTTCGTTGCCGTCGCAGCCTTGATTGAGCGCGGCGAGGTTCAGGCGCAAAGCGGTCATCTGCTGGCCGAGTTGGTCGTGGATGTCGCGCGCGATGCGGCGGCGCTCGCCCTCCTGCGCGCGCACGAGCTGGCGGAGCAGACGCACGCGCGCTCTCTCTGTCCGGATGCGCTCGGAGATTTCGTCGCGCAGGGCTTCGTTGGCCTTCGCCAGTTCCAGCGTGCGTTCGCGCACGTTGGTTTCGAGCGCGTCGTGCGCGCGGCGCAGACTTTCGTCGGCGCGGTGGCGCTCGGTCAGGTCGCGCGTGATCTTGAGATAGCCGCTCACCTTGCCGTCCGCATCGCGCATCGGAGTGAGCACGCCGGAGACGTAGCAGCGCGAGCCGTCGCGCCGTAAGTGCCAGCGTTCGTCGGCGGCGCGTCCCTGCGCGAGCGCGTGCCGCATCTCCGCCGTGGGCACGTCGCGCTCGCGGTCTTCGGGCGTGAAGATGATGCCGACGTGTCGGCCGACGGCCTCGTCTTCCGCGTAGCCGAAGGTGCGCTGCGCGCCGACGTTCCAACTCCGGATGCGCCCTTCGGTGTCCTGCGTGAAGATGGCGTAGTCCGTGGCGCTTTCCAGCGTCAGGCGCAGGCGTTCCTCGGATTCGTGCAGACGCTCCTCCGCCGCTCGACGCTCGCTGATGTCTTCGACGATGGCGATCAGATAAAGTGGGTCGTGCGCAGTCCTGCGC
>DASZCS010000015.1:0-54837 GCA_035942855.1 Pyrinomonadaceae bacterium
ATCGTGTACATCACGATGCGCCCGGCTATGTTGGTGAAGACGATTCCTGCCCGGAAGTCGGGTTAGGGTTTCTTGGTCGCCGGCTTGGGCTTGGCCGCCGTCGTGCTCTGCGCGGGCGTCGTCGCCGGAGCAGCAGCCGCAGTTGCAGCACCGTTGCCGTTACCCTCGCCGGTGGTGCTGCCGCTATCGGAAGCAGTGCCGCCGGTGGAAGGCGCGGGCGTCGCGGGCGCAACGTAGGGCTGCGGGGTGAAAGGCGCGGGCAGCGGCTTGGAAGTCGCGCTGGCGATGAAGGCGTCAAGCCCCGTGGTCGAATCGTTGTTGCGGAACTTGTAGAAGCCGGTCAGGGTTTCCAACCAGATCTTTTTGTCTTCCGCCAGTTTCGGATCGGTGCCCGCCAGATTGACGGCGCGCGCGTAAGCGTCGATAACGCGATCCATCACCTGATTGAGATTGTTCAGAGCGAACTTGCTCTCTTCAGTTTCGGGTTTGCCGCCGAACTTCGCAGTGAACTCTTTCTGCAACGGGTCGTACTGGCCGACCTGATAGGCCGCAGCCAGGCGAGCGTATGCGCCCGCCGTGGTCTTCACGGGCGTCTCGATGGAGAGCGCCTTGAGGTAATAAGGAACCGCGCCCGCCGGGTCGCTCTTGATCATGTATTCGCCGATGGCGAAGTTGAGATAGGCGAGCGATTCTTCCTTGGTCTTGAACGGCGTCCAGCTCGCCGGCGACTGTCCGGCTTCAATCAACTGGATGGCTTTGCGCGCGTAGTTCAGAGAGTCGGCGCTGTAGGTCGTCACCGAGGGCTTGGAACTCTGCGCCGTGTAGCCCGCGTATCCGAGGTTGATCAAGACGCCGACATCGTTCGGATTGGCGGCGAGCATTTGGCGGCCGACTTCGAAAGCCTTGCCCAGGTCTTTGCCCGTGCCCGCGGCGTCAGTGCCGTAGAGGTATTTCGGGAACTCCAACTTGGTCACGGCCTCGTCGTATTGGCCGACGAACTTCTGCACGGCCTTCGAGTAGGTGTCGTTGCAGCTTGCGTACTTGGCTAAATAATCTTTGCCGACGCCGTAGGCTTCCTTCTGCGCGGCGGCGTCGGGTTGGCCTTTGGCGTCTTTCTTACCTTTGAGTTCGTAATATTTCGTGTACATGTCGGTGCGCGCGGCCTCTTCACAAGGATTCGCGGCAGCGGCAGGCGCGGCAGGCGCGGCCGTGCCCTGCGCCCAGACGGGCAGCGCGAAGACGGCGGCGAACGCGGCCAGGGTCAATAATCTGATCAGGTTTCTCATGGTGTCGCATGTCCTCCAAGCAAAAATCGTCTGCGTGATTCGGAGCTTCAACTTTATGGGGGCTGGCCGCGTGCGGCTGCAAGCCTCGCGCGACAAATCAGATGCGCAAGCCGCGTGGCTAGTTGCCGTCTCTCGCGGCACGAGTCGGGTGTGCTGACCTTTGGGGAGGTGCGACACCGGGGTAATGACAAGATGTGATCGGGTGCAACGATAACAGCGTTGCGCCGTGATACTGCAATAACTGACGGAAACGTGTCAAGCGCATTCGCGCGACTTCCGAGACGGACGAAAACAGCAGCAGCGGCGCTGCTACAACATTGCCCGTCTCGTTCTCCCGACCAACAAATTACGCCGCGTTTTGTGTCCTCGATTAGACACCAAAACGCGGCGCATTGTTCCTTGTATTCAGGTTATAACTTCGTTACGGCTGGTTCGTCAGCACGCGGCGCGGGCGGCCATCCATCCCGGGCGTCGGCGTGCCCTTAGAAGGCGCGGGCGAAGGCGTGGCTGCGGGGCGCGTCGTCACGCCGGTCGGGCGCGTCTCGACGGGCAGCAGGACGCGTTTGAGGCCGTCTGCCGTACGCGAATTGTCGTTCGTGTCCGTCGTCGCGTTGGCGGCGTCGTCCGCGTCGGAATCTTCTTGCGCCTCTGTGTCGGCGAGTGCCGACGGGTCAACCTTCGGACGCGGCGCGAGAAGTTCGGGCGTCAGTTTGATCGGCGGCTTGCCGTTGGTCTTGCCGAAACGATAGGCCAACGCGCGATAGATTTGACCGGCGACGGATGCCGGGAAGCCACGGCGCGCGTCCGGCCCGCGGCCGATGACGGCGATGGCGAGTTGCGGATCTTCGACGGGCGCGAAAGAGGTGAACGAGCCGTCCCAGATGCCGTTCGCGCCGATGCACGTGCCGGTCTTCCCGGCGATGGTCTGCTGCGAATCCTGCGCCTTGCGCCCCGTGCCGTAGTTGACCGCGCCGATCATGCCCGGCAGCATCCGGCGCAGAGCCTCCTGCGGGATGTTGAGTTGACGGCGCACTTCGGTCTTGAAGCGTTGAGCTTCTTGCGGCGTGCGCGGCAGGTGAGGCGTGACGAGCGTGCCGCCGTTGCCGAAGACGGACGCGAGCATGGCGAGTTGCAGCGGCGTGACCTCGAAGTCGTCGCCGTGCGAACTCATGCGCAAGATACCCACGTCGTTTTTGAAGAGCGGCACGCGCCCGGCATATTCGTTGACGTGGTTGATGCCCGTGCGCTCGCCGTAGCCGAGTTGGCGTGCGTAACTCGACAGGCGGTCGAAGCCGACGCGGCGGCCGACCTGTTGGAAATAGCCGTTGTGCGAATAGGCCAGCGCGTCCGTCAAATTCATGCGATTATTGTAGGAAGCGTTCTCGATCAAGGGATCGATGACGCCTTCCATGACGCCCGCCAGCCCCGAAATGAGTTTGATCGTCGAGCACGGTTTGAAACCCTTGCGCACGCCCCATTCCTGATTGACGATGGTGTAGACCTGCCCCGTCCGCGGGTTCATCACGACGACCGAAGCGGCGTGATAGCCGAGCGCCTGCACGGCCACGCGGCGCACTTCCGGGTCTTCGCCCGTCGGGTCGTCGCGCAGAATGTTCTGCTGAACTTCGTCGCGGATCGCTTTATCGAAAGCACGCTGGCGCGCAATCGCAGCCTGTCGCGCGATCTCCGCACGCCGCGCGGCCTCTTCACGCCGGCGACGCTCCTCCGCTTCGCGCCGCGCCTGCGCTAAGCGCTCGCGCTTCGAGAGCCGGCCACCACGGCCGCGCTCGGCGCGCTCCTCCTTCTTCGACTTCGCAGACGCACGGTCACGCTTGTTCGCAGCGGCGCGCTCGGCGCGCGTCTCCTTGGCCGAAGGCTTCTTCGCGGCCGTCTTCTCGCGCCGGCTGTCGGCTTTCGACTTTTTACTGGACGGCGCGGATTTGGCCGACTTGGCAGGGGCGGCGGCCTTGGCCTTCGGTTTCTTGGCGGCGGCAAAGCCCGTGGCGGCGACGCAGAAAGTTAAGATCAGGGAGACGAGCAAGGGGCGCGGGGGATGCGGCATTCGGGTCATCAAAAATTTCCTCTCCGTTAAAGCTATTTGAGAGCGCACGGATTTTCCGGGGTCGGAAGCTCGCGCGATTTTGTCGGCAATTGATTTTGATGAACACGTCCCGGGCGTTTTTACTTGCGCGAGGGTTTTGCGCCGCCGGGTGGCGTGTCCTAACCTGGTTTTTGGATGAACAGTTATTCGGGCTGAAAGTACGATCCCTTAAGGCCGTTCTTTCAAACAGTTCCTGCGAATTCAAATTTGCAATCTTCGTAACGGCGTGGCAGGAGAGACAAATCCCCCAAGAGTCTCCGGGGGGTTTGCGTTGGAGACGCCTGCGACTATAACATCACGAATTAGCGGCGAGCAACACCTTTACTTAATTTTGTTTAACGGAACGCATCTATCGTTCAACTTGAAGGAATGTTGTATTAAAACGTCACGTCTCGCATGGGAATTTTCCGTCTCTTAAACAGTTTTCGCGTGCGTCTGTTGCTCGTGCTGGCCGGGCTTCTGGTCGCCACGCTCGGCGTGCAGTTCTATTTGAATCGCTTATCAGAGCAACAGGTTGCACGCACGGTTGCGGAGCAGGAGCAGGCGCTTGCCGCCGGAATCTCTCTCGCCACTCTGAGCTTCAACACGCCTGAGCGTCTGGAAGAACTCGACCGTGCGCGCGGCTTTCTCCTGCGCGAAAAACATGCCGGGCGCATCACGAACGTGCTCGTCGTCAAGGACGAGGGCGGCGTTCCGAATCGTCTCGACGACGGCGACCTCATCGACGACAGCCTCGATCCCAAGTTCATCCCCGAACGACGCGAAGACGGCACCGTCAAATACTTCAACGTGGACGAGGCGCAACTGCCGCGTCTGGTCTACGCGGATCAATCCGCGAGCACGCAGCCCGTGGCGGGCGAGCCGCGCGCCTTCACCATCTCGGCCGCCACCTCGAAGGGACTCAACTACATCATCGTCGTCTTAGGTTCGGCGCAGGTACACGAATCGCACTCGCTCTGGCAGGACGCGCGCCCGCTCCTGCCGACGCTCGCCGTGCTCCTCATCGCCACGCTCGCCGCAGGGATTCTCGTCTGGCGCTTCACGCGGCCGATTCAGGAGTTGTCAGACGCGGCGCGGCGCGTGGCGGCGGGCGATTTCAACTTCCGCGTCCCTTCGGCCACGCGGCGCGACGAGATGGGCGAACTGGCTGCCGTCTTCAACGAGATGATCGCGCGGCTCGGCACGATGCGCGACCTGGAGACACGTCTCAATCTCGCGGAACGCTCGGCCGTCGTCGGACGCCTCGCCTCGGCCATCGCGCACGAGATACGCAACCCGCTCAACTACATCAATCTCACGCTCGATCACCTGCGCACCTCGCTTGCCCCGAACGACCCGCAGAAACGCGCGATGGTCGAACGTCTCACGGCGCAACTCAAAACGGAAGTGGCGCGCATCAACACGCGCATCTCCGAGTTCCTCAAGTACACGCGCCCGGCGCAACTGGAGATGCGCCCCATCAACCTGCGCGAAGCGGTCGAAGACGCCCTGCGCATCGTCGAGGCGCAGGCCGCCGAGAGCAACATCGAGACGCGACTTGAGGCCGCAGGCGACATCCCGCCCGTGCGCGGCGACGCCGAATCTTTACGTTCCATCTTCACAAACCTTATTATCAACGCCGTGCAGGCGATGGAAGGCCGAAACGGCGCAGAGGACAGCGACGCAGAGACGGACGGCGTGGGCGGGCGTCTGACCATCACGCTCTCGGCCGAAGACGGCCGCGCGCGCGTCTCCATCGCAGACACGGGCGGCGGCATCGAAGCCGAAAACGTCTCACAGGTTTTCGAACCCTACTTCTCCACGAAGGAGACGGGCACGGGACTCGGCCTCGCCATCGTCAAAAAAGCCGTTGACGATCACGACGGCACGATCAACGTCGAGAGCACACACGGTGTAGGCACGACGTTTACAATTACACTACCAACGGAAGAGAGGTCAGAGGTCAGAGGTTAGAGGTCAGACGAAAACAGTTTTTACTAACCTCTGACCTCTAACCTCTGACCTCTGAGGTTTGAATATGGCACGCAAAAGCATACTCGTGGTGGACGACGAGCGGGCGCAGCGAGAGATTCTGGAGATGATCTTGTCGGGCGAGGGCTACGACGTGATGATGGCTGCGTCGGGCGAGGCGGCGCTCAAGATTGTCAGAGACAGGCGCTTCGATCTCGTGCTCACCGATTTGAAGATGACCGGCATGGACGGCATCGAACTGCTCCAACGCCTGCTCGCCTACGATTCGTCCATCATCGTCATTTTGCTGACGGCGCACGGCTCGATTGACTCGGCCAAAGAGGCGCTCCGGCGCGGCGCGTTCGACTATCTGGAAAAGCCTTACGACCGCGAGACGCTCTTAGACACCATCCGCCGCGCGCTCACCAAACTCGAATCGCTCGACAACGAGATCATCTCCGACTCGCCTGAGATGGAGTCGGTCAAGAAGATGGTCTTGAAAGTCGCGCGCTCGGCCTCGACCGTCCTGATTCGCGGCGAGTCGGGCACGGGCAAGGAACTGATCGCGCGCGCCATACACAACCAGAGCCAGCGCGCCACGGAGATGTTTCAGGCCGTCAACTGCGCCGCCATCAACGAAAATCTCTTGGAGTCGGAACTCTTCGGCCACGAGAAAGGTTCTTTCACGGGCGCGCACGCCGAGAAGAAAGGTTTGTTTGAAGTGGCCGACCGCGGCACGTTGTTTCTCGACGAGATCGGCGAACTGGACATCTCGATGCAGGCCAAGTTGCTGCGCGCCTTGCAGGAGCGCGAGATCAGACGCGTCGGCGGCACGCGCCCGATCAAAATTGACGTGCGCGTCGTTGCCGCGACGAACCGTGACCTGTTGGCGATGGTCAAGGACGGACGCTTCCGCGACGACCTCTACTATCGCATCAACGTTCTCTCCATAGACATTCCCCCCTTGCGCGAGCGGCGCGAAGACATCCCCGTGCTCATCAACTTCTTTTTGAAGAAGCACACGCGCAACACCTCGCGGCTGATACGCGGACTGACGCCCGAAGCGCGCGTCGTGATGCTCGAATACGCCTGGCCGGGCAACGTCCGCCAACTCGAATCGGCCATCGAGCGCGCGATCCTTCTGGCCGAGACGGATTTGATCACGGTCGAAGATTTGCCGCTCGAAGTCAGACAGGAGGTGCGCCCGCAGGCAGAGGGCGCGTTCAAGTTGCCGCACGAAGGCATCTCGTTCGAGGAGTTCGAGCGCAACTTGATCCTGCAAGCGATGGAGCGCACCGACTACAACATCACGAAGGCTGCGAAACTGCTCGGCCTCACCTTCCGCACGCTGCAATACCGGCTCGAAAAGTTTGGCATCAAACGCGCGGACAAGAAACACGGCGCTGAAGAGGAAGAAGAGGACACGGAAGCATGAAGGCGCAGCGAAATAGAATATTGAAGGAAGTTTGCCCGCGGCGGCGTCAGCAAGTTTGGCTGTCGCTGCTCCTGTTCGTCTCGATGTTCGCGGCGTGCACGTCGAATGCGCCCACGTCGAACGCGCCCGTGAACACGTCCTCGGCAGCAAACGCGAACGGGGCGACGAACGCGCCGTCTGCGTCTCAGACGAACGCGGCGCGGGGAGGGCAGCAGTCGCCGCTGGCAGGCATCGTGCGCGCGAGCGCGGAGAGCGTCGAGTTGCGCGCGGGCGAGACGGCCGATGCCGAGGTGCGTCTCTCGATCGCGGAGGGCTATCACGTGAACGCTAACCCGGCGACGGAGAAGTTTTTGATTCCCACGTCGCTTGAGGTCAAGCCGGATGCAGGCATCACTGCCGGCAAGATTACATATCCGAAAGCGCTCGTGAAGAAGTTTCCCTTTGCGGAAGTTCCCGTGGCCGTCTACGAAGGCGAGGCGCGCATCGCTTTGACGATGAGCGCGCCGCGAGACGCAGCCCCCGGACAACACACGCTCGCCGCGCGCCTGCGCGTGCAACCGTGCGACGACGAGAAGTGCTATCCGCCAACCACCATCGAGACATCCATCCCCGTCACCATCCGTTAAAGATTTTGTCTCTCAAAGAAAAGAGCGAAGAGGCCAGCGAGACGCCGGACGGCGCGCGAGACGAGAATTTTGCCTCGCGTCTGTTCGGTGTGCGTTGGAGCGTGGTGGCTGGCCTGTGCGTCGTCGTCGCGGCCGTCTGCTTGCTGATGGGACGCATGGACGCGGCCTTCGTGGTGGCGACCCTCGGCGTCGTCGCCTGGTTCTGGAACGAGCGCAACCGCCTGCGCCCGCGCGGCATCGAACGAGACGAGAAATCTCCAGTTGAAGAGGAAGACGTTGAGAATCGTGTTGAAGAATAGAAACTTTACTTTCGCCGCCGCGCTCGTCGCAGTGCTCTTTGCGGCGACGTTGACTGCGGGTTCGATCACAGCCGCCGCTACTACCGCGCCCGTCGCCGCGAACGAAGCAGAGGCGCGCAGCACCATCGAGCGCGCGTTTCAACAACTGAGGGGCGGCGATTACAACTCGCTCTACGAAGTGCTGCCCTCGGCCTCGCAGCGACGCGTGACGCGCGAGCGTTTCGTCGGCGCGCTGGAACGCACGCGCGGCATGTACGAGTTGGAGCGTCTGGAGATCGGCGCGGTGCGCGTCTCAGGCGATCTGGGCATGGCCGATTCAATCGTCTACGCACGCGTGCGCGCGCCTTTCGCGGGCGAGGCCAAGCTCGTCGCGCGGCAATACCTCGTGCGCGAGGGCGGACGCTGGCGCGTGACGACCGGCGACGCCGCCACCATCCGCCCGCTGCTCGCCGCCAATCCGTCCTTCGCCAAAAAATATCCCTTCACGCAACCGCGCGTCTATCTGAAACGCGACAACCGCTGGGTGGACGTGACGAAAGAACTCAACGGCCTCCGCCGCAGCGCAACGAGATAAGCACATCCGATCAAGGGACAACGAAACAGCCCGCGCGTTCAATTAGACAACAAGAGTTTTTCGTGCAATCGACTTTGCGGCTCACGGAGCGGAGACGAGAAACACGTCCCACGCCCAGCGGCCGACTCTCGCCCCGCGCGCGTCTCGCACCTTCGCGCGATAACGAAATTGATTGCCGTGCTCGTCCACGCGCTTCGCTTCCTTGTAATTCAGTTGCAAGGCCGCCACGTCCAACTCTGCGAGCGTGTACAGTTCCCATGCCTCAGAGACGCCGTTGTGATTTCTATCCTGCCACAGGCGCAAACGTGTGTAGATAGCATCCCCGGCGTCAATTGTGCCGTCCGCGTTGCCGCCCTGCTCCGGCCGGTCATACTCGGCGAGCGCGAGGAAGCCGTTGGGTGCATCGGTCTGCGGCTGCGGCGAGTTGTTGCCGAACAACTCCGTGCCGTCGTCAACCACACCATTCGAGTTGCGGTCGAGCACCAGCCACGCGTCGTCCGCATCCGTCGCCGTCCAAGACAGGCGTTCCGGCGTGCCGTCACCGTTCAAGTCGAAGCGGACGCCATCCTCGGCGCTGGTCAAATCGAAGCCGTCGCCGTCGATGTCTAAGATGACGGGCGAGCAGTGGCCTTTGTTGCCGCCGCCGCAATCGACCGGGTTGGCGATGCAGCTACAGGTTTCATAGTTAATCTCTGCGCTGTAGCCGCGCTCCCTGCATTCTTCCGGCGTGAGGAAACACGTCCCGCCGTAATTGCCGCAAGTACAGGTGGCATAACTCCACGACTGTCCAGACCATTCGCATTGTTGGATGCGGGCGTTATCGGTGCAGGGGTCGTAGCGGGGCGGATACTGCCCGACCTGATTAGCCGTGGCATTGTCGCAATCGGTCGGCCCGGCGAGGTTATTGGGATAATATGCGTTGCACGTGTCGCCGCTCGCGGGGGTGTATGCCGGAGCCATAATCGAAGTGCCGGGCACGCAGTCTTTACAATTCAATAAGCCGAATTGATGTCCCGTTTCGTGCGCGACCTTGCCCACCATCGCCTCAGGCGTAGTGCAAATACCGATCCGCATGTTAGCTCCGGCCAAACGACCGTTACTGCCCGGCCAGTTCTGGTTGTCAGCCAAGTTCGCCGGATCGGCATAAATTTGCATGGTATTGAGAGGCGGCTGTAGATGGTGTGGCGGCAGCGGGGTAGAAGTGAAGGTGAACGTCACGCCGGAATTGTTGCCGGTGCGTCCGTTGGCATTTTGCCAACTCAGAACGCCCGCCCTGATAGCTTCCTGCTGTTGCGGCGAAAAGCTCGGATCGATGTTGACCGTCACCTGTGCTCCCGCAGGCCAGCTATTAATTAAAGGATTTGCGAAAGTGGGAGGATTAACGCAAGTAGTTTGCGCCTGAGCTAGCAATACCAGATATGCAGAGGTGCAGGTTAGTGCGAGGATGCAGAGTGAGGTTATTTGAGTACGTCGTGAGGAATGTGAGGAGTCTGTCATCGTCTCATCTCCTTTCTTGAGAAGCCGGGGTGAATGAAGACTTGATGGCATTTCGCACTTCCTGTAAGAAGCTCGCCTCGTCGAACTTCTCAAAAGATTTGAACTGTTCAAAGTAATCCAGTGCGCGGACGCGACCTGCTTGTAACTGATAGCCAGTGACGATGCTATGCTCTTCGCCGTCGTGCTTGAGGAAAAGTAAGTAGCGTGCGCCGACGCGCGGCATTCCCTGACCCTCAATGACGAAGTATAGAGTTTTCCCGTTTGGATACTTGACCCGTCCGCCTTCGCGCTCGACCGTGATCGTCTCTCCCGGCGCGAAGAAAGGGCATTGATCCGTTTTGAGCACTTCGGTGAGACGAACTGTGAAGACGGAGAATAGGCTGCGTTTGTCAGCCGATAGATATGCCTCGGCGTTCACGATCTCGCCGACAATCACCGCATCGCTCTGGCTTGCAGGGAGCGCGGGTAAATTTACTTCCCAATCGTTGATCAGATTAGAGCCTATTGCATCACGCACACCGTAAGGTGGAGCTATCGCTAGATTATCTCTGCCATTCTTCTTCTGCCTCTTGTCGCGCTTCTTCGGGTCGTCCGGCTCGGGCGCGTCGTAATCGGCAACCGGCCAATCGCTATAATCGGGTGGTTTAGCCTGCTGCTGTGGCTGGCGCGCTGCGGGTTGTTGGTTCTGGCCGCGCAGTGCCGCCATCGCCGTCACCGTTAAGACAGTGAGCGCGGATAAGAGCAAAAGCAGAGTTTTTTTGTTTGTGTTCATAACTTAACTGAGCCTCCTCAAACGATAAACTTCCCGAAGTCCGTCAGGCTCGAAGCACACTTCAATCTTGCAGGCATCAAATTCTGCCGGTGTTGAAAAGATGCCGGAAGGTTGCACCCGTCGTGCTCCTTTTGTGCTGGTCGGTTGACGTGAGGCTGACGAGGTTTCGGACAACGCGTCAGCGGTTGTTGAGTGGGTAAAGGGAAAATACGCCCCTAGACCTATCGCGTCAAGCTAAATTCTGGAAGTTGATTAGGCGCGCGGGCTGCTTTCGCGTCTCTTCCCAGTTGTCACATCAAATCTTCAAAGGAGAGTTGTGCCGTGTCGGTTGGATCGGCGTGCGCGTGGGTGCGGCGCGGTGTGCGGGTTTTGGTCTGCGTGCCGTCGAGCGCGGCGAGCACGGCCGGGAGGCGGAAGCGCAGGAGGCGCGTGGTGAGACGGACGGAAGGGATGCGGCCTTCGCGCGCGAGGCGACGCACGGTGGATTCGCTCACCTGTAAGAGTCCGGCGAGTTGGCGCGCGGTCAAGAATTCTTCGCGCTTGTCAGTGTGTGGCGAAGCCTCTTCCATCAGAAGCGCGCGAGAGAGTAACTGTTCAGGGTGTGGGTTTGAGCGAAAGCGCGACGCGGTAGACGGCCGCGCCGTCAACCTCGACATCCTTCGACGCCGTCATGCCGTTCAGTTTGGCCGTGACGCGATAGCGCGCCGTTTCGTTCGGCAGGCGGAAAGCGAAGTCGCCCGATCTGGTGGAGACGCGGCCGTCGATCTTTTTGGTCGCGCCGTCCGCGCCGACGCGCGCTAAATCTACCTGCGCCCCTTGCAGGCTCAAACCGTCCTCGTTGAAAACGCTCCCCTTGATGAAAACGATAGAGCCTTCGTCAACGGGCAAGACCAGATCGCCGCCGAGCGAGCGCGTCTTTCCGGCCACCACTTCGAAGTCTTTGATCTCGGCCACGCTCAAACCCGCCTTGCGAAACGTGATGCTGTAACGGCCGGGCGCGAGTCCCGTGACCTCGAAGTTGCCTTTGCGATCAGTCGTGGCGGAAGCCGCTTCGCGTTCGCCCAGTCGCACCGTAACGCTTACGCCTTCGGCCGAACCGCTCTCGGTCTTCACCTTGCCCTTGATGCTCCCCGTAGTCTTATCCTTCTGCGCCGACGCCGTGACAGAATTGGCGGCAAAGGCCAGAAGCGCGATGAAAAAAAGTGTGCCAGTAAGTTTCAGTTTATTCATAATACGTATCGAGCTAAATTCCGGTGGGCGTCGCCAGCGACAGCGAGCGCGGCCTCTTCTCTCTGAGAGGCGTTTATTATACACGCGGAAGGCTGTCCTTTGTCGCGCCGCGCTTCTCGGCGACGTGCGCGCTTACAGTTGATGCGGCGCGCGCCGCCTGCTGTTGCTCGCACGCGCGCAGAGGTGACACCGGGGCGAAGGAGTCCGTATAATGCACGCACTCCCTCGCGCGTCTGCCTTGAGCGGTGTCCGCGCCTGACCGACTTTGAAGTTGTCCGAACGAGTTGGCTTTCGAGCTGTTATGCAGTGCCCCCGCAAAATTTCGCCGCACGCGCCCGTCGTGCGCGCCCGTGCACGACGCGCAACCAACGCGCTCGTCGTCGCCGTGCTCGTCCCTTTCGCACTCTTCTTCGCTTCCCTGCCCCACACGCCCGGTGCGCGCACGACCCAAGCCCAAACTCAAACGCCGCAGGAACGGAACGCACGACGCGACGCGCCCGTCGATGTGCCGCTCGACGACGACGAAGTCCTGCGCGTCGAGACAGACCTCGTGCTCGTAGACGTGACGGTGACGGACGCAGAGGGGCGACCCGTGCGCAACTTGACCGCGTCGGATTTCAAAATCTACGACGAAGGCGTCGAACGCCCCATCGCCTTCTTCAACGTCGAGCGCAGGCGCGGTCAGCCGCGCCCGGTGGCGGTCGTCTTCGCGGTGGACGTGTCGGGCAGCATGTCGCCGGATGAGATGGAGCGTCTGGGGGCGGCGATGCGTCTGTTTTCGCGTCGCCTGTCGGATCGCACGTCCCTGTTCGCCGTGATGACTTTCGGCATGAGCGCGCGCGTGCTGCAATCTTTCACGAACGACGAGCAGAAACTCGAACGCGCCTTCGCACGACTGGCGCGCGAAGCCAACGGCCTTTCGACGCACACCTACGACGCCATCGACGACGCCATCCGCCTGCTCGTCCGGCAAGCGCCGCGCACGCGCGATAAACGGCTGATGAAACGCGCCGTCGTGGTGGTGACGGATGGCTTCCCCGTCGGCGACACGGTCGCGCCCAAGACTGTGATCGAGCGCGCCAACGCCGCCGACGTGAGCGTCTACACGGTGACGCTGCCATCCTTCTCGCGTCTCTTCTCGACGCGCGGCGGGAAGGCTGCGCATGCGCCGCTGCCGACGCCGCTCGACGTGAGCGAACTGGCTGAGAAGACCGGCGGCTCGAACGTCTATGCGACGGAGAAAGATTTCGGCCCGCTCTTTCAGACGCTCGCCGAAGAGGTTACTTCCTCTTACATTCTGGCCTTCTACCCGCCCGAAGAAAAACGGCGCGACGGGCGTTTCCACCCGCTGCGCATCACAGCCCCGCCCGGCCTCAACGTCCGGCAGAGCCGTCCCGGATATGGAAAGACGGTAACGAGTGACAAGTGACAGGAAAAGCCGTAAGTCGTGAATCGTAAATCGTGAATAGAGAAAACCGTCTTCTTCTATTTACGATTTACGATTCACGACTTACAGCCTTTTAAAACTCGTCTTCGTCTTCTTCGTCGTCCAACTCGTCCTCTTCGACGATGTCGAGTTCGACCGGGTCGAGTCCGACGATTTCCAGTTCAGTTCCGCACTCCTCGCACGCCACAGAGTCGCCCTTATCGGCGTCTGTATCAACATGCACATCGGCGTCGCATTCGGGGCATGTTCCGGTTGGCACTTCGTCTCTACCTCCAACGCATTCAGCAGGAGGAGCGCCCTTGGTGTTTCGGGGAGACCTCCACCTTGCAGTTTATTTGGTTTGAACTCGGCACAATCTAACCGCGCCCGCCTTTTTTTGCAACATTCATTTTCCACACTTCACAGGTATTTAACTCGCGCGCCGAAACCGTGCGCGCTGCGACGGCACACGACACAACGCCCTCACTCCGTCTCGCCCATCGAGACCTCTTCCCTGCCTTTGAATTGTTGATGCGCGCCCGGCGTGTAAAAAAATCTCCGCCCGGTGTCCGTTTTGAACTACTATTTGCGCCTTTAGTTTGTAGACAGGAATTTTCGCGCATCGCCATCAGGCCGCCGCAGGCAGAAATGAACGGCGAAAAATTAGATCGTGCGCTTCCTGTCGTCTCGAATTGTCTCTCTCGTGCCCCATGCCCTATTCCGCGCCCGGCGCAATTGCTGTGTTCCCTTCTTGAAGAAAACCGAGGATGCCATGAAATCTTGTCCTGCCAACGTCAAACTAAGTCTGAGCCTCTTGCTCGTACTGTCGTGCCTGCTGAATCTGCCGAGCGCGCCCGCCGAAGGCGTGAACAACGTGACGCGCGCCACAAACACACGGCCGCAAGCCTCCGCTCCCGCGCCGAATCCCGCGCCCGCCATGCCGCTCGCAGAGGAAACGGCGGCGCGCGAGACATACGGGAAATTGGAATTGCATTTCGAGGCTAATCAGGGACAGACGGACGCGTCGGTCAACTTTCTCGCGCGCGGGGCGGGCTACGCGTTGTTTTTGAAACCGGCGGAGGTCGTCTTTCGACTGCGCAGCGCGTCTGAAGGAGCGCACGGCGACACGGCGCGTGAGTCTTTCGTCAAAGCGGGCGACACGCGCGCGGCGAAGGGTGTTCAGCCTTCGTCCGTCCTGCGCATGAAACTCGTCGGGGCGGACGAGGGCGCACACGCGGAGGGCCTGGGCGAGCTGGCGGGCAAGGTCAATTATTTCAGCGGCAACGATCCGGCCAAGTGGCGCGCGAACGTACCGACTTTCGGGCGAGTGCGCTACAGTGAAGTGTATCCCGGTATCGACGTGGTTTATTACGGCAACCAGCGGCAGTTGGAATACGACTTCGTGGTCGCGCCCGGAGCCGACGCGCGCGCCGTGTCCCTCAAGTTCGTGGGCGCGGACAAAGTCGCAGTTGACGAGGGCGGGGATTTGCTGCTGACGGTGGACGGAGACATCATCCGGCAACTCAAGCCCGTGGTCTATCAGGAAGAAGCGGCGAGCGGCGAGCGGCGCACCATCGAAAGCGGCTACGCATTGCAGCCGGACGGCCGCGTCGGTTTCCACCTCGGCGACTACGACGCGGAGCGCCCGCTCGTCATCGATCCCGTCATTGCCTACTCGACCTACCTCGGCGGCAGCGGCACGGACGAAGGGCGCGACATCGCCGTCGACGCCGCGGGCAACGCCTACGTCTGCGGCGAAACCGACTCCGCGAACTTCCCCACGGCCAACGCCTTCGACTCGACGTTCGGCAGCGGCCAACTCGGCGGCCAGCGCGACGCCTTCGTCACCAAACTCAACGCGGCGGGCAACGCGCTCGTCTACTCGACCTACCTCGGCGGCAGCGGCAACACCGCCCAACCCAACATCAACGGCGACGACCGTTGTTTCGGGATCAGGGTGGACGCGAGCGGCAATGCCTACGTCGCGGGCGAGACCCACTCCGACGACTTCCCCACCGCCAACGCCTTTCAGGCCACTTACGGCGGCGGCTTCTCCGACGCCTTCGTCACCAAGCTCAACGCGGCGGGCAACGCGCTCGTCTATTCGACTTATCTCGGCGGCAACATCTTCGACGCGGCGCAGTCCATCGCGCTCGACTCGTCCAACAACGTCTACGTCACGGGCCGCACCACCTCCCCGAACTTCCCCACGGCCAACGCACTCCAGGCGACGCAGGCCAGCCAGTTCGCCGACGCCTTCGTCACCAAGATCAACGCAGAGGGCACCGCGCTCGTCTATTCGACTTACCTCGGCGGCAGCGCCAGCACCAGCGGGCAGGGCGACTTCGAGAACGGTTCGGGCATCGCAGTCGATTCCGCGGGTAACGCCTACGTCACGGGTCAGACCCGTTCGACCAACTTCCCCACGCTCAACCCCGTCCAGGCAGCCTTCGGCGGCGGCTTCCCCAACGGCGACGCCTTCGTCACCAAGATCAATCCCGGCGGCACGGCCCTCGTCTTCTCCACCTACCTCGGCGGCAGCAACGATGACGTAGGCGCGGACATCGCCGTTGACTCCGCGGGCGTCGCGCACGTCGCCGGCTTCACCGAGTCGGCGAACTTCCCCACGGCCAACGCCCTCGATGCCGCTTTCGGCGGCACGCTGGACGGCTTCGTCACGAAGTTCAACCCGGCCGGGACGGCCTTCGCCTACTCGACCTACCTCGGCGGGAGCGGCGAGGACGCGGCCAACGATATCGCGGTCGACGCCGCGGGCAACGTGCACGTCGCGGGCGGCACGGCCTCGACCGACTTCCCCACGCTCAACCCCGTGCAGGCGGCGCTCGTCGGCGTGGGCGACACCTTCGTGTCGAAGCTCAACCCGGGCGGCACGGCCTTCATCTACTCCACCTACTTCGGCGGCGGCGGCATCGACCGGGCGAACTCCTTCACGCTCGATTCAACAGCCAACGCCTACGTTACCGGCATCACCGATTCGACCAACTTCCCGACGCTGACCCCCGCGCAGGCCACGAACGGCGGCGGTCTGGACGCCTTCGTCTACAAGCTCAGCGACCAACCGGCCGAGCCGACCCCGGCCGTCGTGCAGTTCGCGCAGGCGACTTACACCGTCGCCGAGGGCGCGGAGCGCAACACCGACCCCGCCTCGCTGACCGTCACCGTCTCGCGCACCGTCAACACCTCCGGAGAAACCACAGTCGAATACCGCACGATTGATCTCTCCGCCGAGGTGCGCTGCGACACGGCGAACGGCATGGCCTACCACCGCTGCGACTACGCCACCACACTCGGCACGCTCACCTTCGCCGCGGGCGAAACGCAGAAGACCTTCTCCGTCTTCATCACCGACGACGCGCACGTCGAGGGCAACGAGACGTTCCAGATTGCGCTCGCCAACGCGACGGGCGGCGGCATCGGCACGCAGATGACGACGACCGTGACGATTCAGGACAACGACACGCAGGCGGCCGTTCCCAACCCGATTGACACGTCGGAGTTCTTCATCCGTCAACACTACATAGATTTCCTGATGCGCGCGCCCGAAGCGATGGGCTTCTCGCAGTGGGTCGCCGCGCTCAACAATTGCGGCGCGGGGAGCGGCGACCGTGGGCGCAATCCTGCGTGCGACCGCGTGATGGTCTCGTCCGGCTTCTTCCGCTCGGACGAGTACTTACAGGTCAAAGGCTACTTCGCCTACCGCTTCTACGAAGTGGCGTTCGACCGTCGCCCGACCTACGTGGAGTTCGCACGCGACCTGCAACGCCTGACCGGCACGACATCGCAGGACACGCTCGCGCGGATGGATGCCTTCACCACGGAGTTCACACAGCGGCCGGAGTTCACCGCCACTTACCCGAACGAGATACCTCTGAACGCATACGTGGACATCCTCTTCACGAAGGCCGAGATCGGCGACCGCCAGTCCATCACGCGGCAGGACAACACGACGCTGACGCGCGCGCAGTTGGCCGACGGCAGCCGCACGCGCGCCGCCATCCTGCGCGAGATTGTCGAGAGCCGCGAGGTGGCGGCCATCTTCTACAACCGCGCTTTCGTCGCCGCGCAATACTTCGGCTACCTGCGCCGCGACCCCGAAAGTCCCGGCTACGAAATGTGGCTCACTTACCTCAACGCGAACCCGAACGACTTCCGCACCATGGTCAGCGGCTTCGTTAACTCCGTCGAATATCGCCTGCGCTTCGGCCGGCCTTGAAATCCGAGGGGAAAGGAAAAGGGGAAAAGGGGAAAGGGAAAAGAAAGCGACTGGTCTGTGCTCTCTACACCCTCTCCCCTTACCCGTTAACCTTTCCCCTTCCCTTTTCCCCTTTTCCCTCTCTTTCCCCTTCCCGCGCTCGCTTGCTTTCGCCCCCCTGCTCGGATAAATTTGCGCTACACCCGGAGTGCGAGACGCCGCAAAACTCTTTCGACCAGATTTTCAGTCAATCCAACAGCGCCTCGCTTTTCCTCGGCTAGTATTCAATCCCTCTGAAAGGATGCTTTTCTTCCCGTTATGAAAGTTTATCCGACCAACCAGATACGCAATCTCGCCGTCATCGGTCACGGCGACGCAGGCAAGACGCAACTCATCAGTTCCCTGCTCTACGTGACGGGCACGACTCCGCGTTGGGGCAAGGTGGCCGAGGGCACGACCGTCACCGACTACGAGGAAGACTCCATCGCGCGCCAGATCACTCTCAACACCGCGCTCGCACACCTCGAATACCGCGACCACAAAATCAACTTCATAGACACGCCCGGCTACGCCGCCTTCGTCGCGCACGCGCGCCCGGCCTTGCGCGTCGCCGATTGCGCGCTCGTCGTCGTCGATGGCGTCAACGGCGTCGAAGTGCAGACGGAGAAGACCTGGGGCTACGCCAACGAGTACATCGTGCCGCGCATGATGGTCATCAACAAGCTCGACAAAGAGCGCGCGGACTTCGGCGCAGCACTCGACAGCGCGCGCCACACCTTTAGCCGCGCCATCGTCCCCTTCACGCTCCCCATCGGACAGGAGGCCAACTTCAAAGGCGTCGTCGACATCGTCCACATGAAGGCTTACGAATTCGACGAACAGGGCAGAGCTAAAGAACGCGACATCCCCGAAATTGGGCGCGACGTGATCGAGAAGGAACGCGAACGCCTCATCGAAGTTATCGCCGAATCGGACGACGCTTTGATGGAGAAGTATTTCGAGAACGGGACGCTCGAAGAGTCGGACATCATCCCGAACATCTCCAAGGCCATCGCCGCGAGCAAGCTGTGTCCGGTCTTCGCCTGTTCATCTCTCACGCTCGTCGGCCTGCAAACTCTGCTCGAAGGCATCATCGACTATGCGCCCGCGCCCGACACGCACGAAGCCGAGCACGGCCGCCTGAGCGCCGACACGGGAGCCGAACAGCTCACGCGCAAGTACAACGAGAGCGAACCCTTCTCGGCCTACGTCTTCCGCACCGTCGCAGACCCTTTTGCCGGTCGCATCACGGTGATGAAAGTCATCAGCGGCCACATCAAACACGACGCGACCGTGCAGAACACCACGCGCGGCGTCACCGAACGACTCGGCGCGCTCCACTCGATGCAGGGCAAGCAACTCGACAAAGTTGACGAAGCGGGCGCGGGCGACATCATCGCCTGCGTCAAACTCAAAGAGACGCAGACGGGCGACACGCTCGCGGACAAAGCCGCGCCCATCGTCTACGACGCGCTGCAATACCCGGAGGCGGCAATCGCCTTCGCCATCGAACCGAAATCGCGTCAGGACGAAGAGAAGATCAGCGTCGCCCTCCATAAGATTCTGGAAGAAGACCCGAGCCTCCACTTCACGCGGGACGCGCAGACCAAGGAGTTCATCCTCTCCGGCTCAGGCCAACTGCACGTCGAAACGGTCGTACAGAAATTGAAGGATCGTTACCACGTCGAAGTGGCGCTCCATCCGCCGAAAGTGCCCTACAAAGAGACGATCACTGCGCGCGCGGAGGTGCAGGGACGACACAAGAAACAGACGGGCGGGCGCGGCCAGTTCGGCGATTGCAAAGTCGTCTTCGAGCCTTTGGAGCGCGGCGGCGGCTTCGAGTTTGTGGACAAGATTTTCGGCGGCGCGGTTCCGCAGCAGTTCCGTCCGGCCATCGAGAAAGGCATCGTGGAAGCGGCGGCGGGCGGCGCGATTGCGGGTTACCCGCTTGTTGACTTCAAAGTCACTTTGGTTGACGGCTCGTATCACAACGTCGATTCGGACGAGCACAGTTTTCGCGCGGCCGGTCGCAAGGCTTTCCGTGCGGCGATTGAAAAGGTGAAGCCGTCTTTGCTCGAACCGATCATGAACGTCGAGGTGGTTGCACCCGTGGAAGCGAGCGGCGACATCATGGGCGATCTCAACTCGCGTCGCGGGCGCGTGCAGGGCATGGAGATGCGCGGCAAGAATCAGGTCATCAAAGCGCAAGTACCGATGGCCGAGATGCTCGACTATCAATCGAAGCTCAACTCCATCACAGCCGCACGCGGCTCTTATCACATGGAGTTCTCACACTACGACCCCGTCCCCGGCCAGATCGCGCACAAGGTCGTCGAACAGGCGCGCGCCGAAGGAAGGATCAGAGCGGAAGAGGAAGACTAAAGAGCGATGTCTCTGCCGATCAGCAAGTATTACTTCACCGTGGCCGAGTTTGAGCGCATGGGCGAGGCGGGCGTCTTCAAAATGGACGCCCGCCTTGAGTTGATCGAAGGAGAAATTATCGAGATGTCGCCTATCGGCAGCCGCCACATTGCATGTGTCAACTTTCTTAGCCGTTTGTTGAACCAGACTGTTGGCGACATCGCCATCGTCAGCACACAAAATCCGATTCGCCTCAACGACTTCTCACAACCGCAACCCGATATAGCGTTGCTCCGCTTGCGCGACGATTTCTACAAAGACGCTCTAACAACCTCGCGCGACGTGCTCCTCGTCGTCGAAGTCGCCGACACGACGCTCGCTTATGATCGTCAGGTAAAAGTGCCGCTCTACGCGAAGGCTGGAATCGAAGAGGTCTGGATCGTCAATCTCGTCGAAGAGCAGATCGAGACATATGCGGAACTGGCGAACGGCGCGTATCAAACAAACGCCATCTTCCAGCGCGGCGAAGAAGCGCACGCACATACCATCGCCAATCTATCCGTCAGCGTAGAGGACGTGTTGGGCTAGGTACGCAGGCGATAAGGAAACAACAGCGATGTCAACTCCTCATTCCGGCGCGGCGGCGTGCCGTCGCAAGTTTCTCAAGTATTTTCCGGGCGGGTTCGCGGACGCGACTTATCTGGATTGGGAGCGAGATTACAAGTGGGAGTCGCACGAGCGTTGGGAGGAAGCGCTCGGCCGTGCGGAGTTTCGACGCCTGCTCGGCGCGGGCGAGTTTGCCGAGATTGCGGCGCGCGCCGTGCGCGTCGAACAACGCAGCCGCCACAGCATGATCTTCTCGTTCGAGAAGATGGCCTTGCGCGATGCGATCAAGACAGACGAAGGCGCGCGCCTGTTCGCCGAAGGTCTCTACGAGTTGCTGCACGGGAGCGAGGGCGCGCAGCGCAGGTTCGAGCGTTGGGTCGAGACGGTCGAGGCGCTGCCGCGCAAACAGACGCGCGTGCTGACGTGGCCGCTCGTCACAGTCTTCGGCTTCATCGCGCAGCCCTCACGTCACATCTTCCTCAAGCCGAACGTCACGCGCCGCGCCGCCGCCAAGTATGGCTTCGACTTCCAATACAAGTCGCGCCCCTCATGGGAAACTTACTCCCACTATCTGGACTTCGCCGCCGTCGTCGCACACGACCTCGACGATCTGAAACCCCGCGACATGATCGACATCCAATCCTTCCTCTGGGTGCAAGGCTCTGACGAATATCCCGATCGCTAAAGCACTGCTCAACCCCTGTTTGCCCCACTACATGAAGTGTGCAACGTGATGCACTCTCGACGGCGATTTCTATGATGAACGATAAACGGAAGACAGGTGAACGGTAAATGGAGAATGGCGTATGGAAGAGCCGCATCTTCCATACGCCATTCTCCATTTACCACGCGCCCGCTTATCGTCGCGCGGCGTGGCGTGCGTTTTGGTCGTCGAGCCAGCGTTTGAGGGGGGCGAAGTAGTCGATGATGGCGGTGGCGTCCATCTTGTCTTCGCCCGTGAGGGCTTTGAGGGCTTCCGGCCACGGGCGGCTCTGTCCCATCTGGAGCATCTGTTTCAGTTTCGCGCCCGCCTGCTTGTTGCCGTAGATGGAGCAGCGGTTGAGCGGCCCCTTGAAACCGGCCTCGCGGCAGAGCGCGCGGTGAAACTGAAACTGTAGAATCGCGGCGAGGAAATAACGCGCGTAAGGCGTGTTGGCCGGGACGTGATACTTCGCGCCCGCGTCGAAGTCGGCCTCGCTGCGCGGGGCGGGCGGCTGGATGCCCTGATATTTCGTGCGCAATTCCCACCAGGCACGGTTGTAATTCTCAGGCGTCACTTCGCCCGAGAAAACTTTCCAGCGCCACTGATCCACCAGATAACCGAAGGGCAGAAACGCTACCTTGTCGAGCGCGAGGCGCAGGAGCAGCCCCGTGTCCGCGCTTTCGTCGGGCACTTTATCGATCAGTCCGATCTGCTTCAAATATTCGGGCGTGACCGAGAGCGCCACGGCGTCGCCGATGGCTTCGTGAAAACCGTCGTTGGCGCTGTTCTGGTAGAGCGTCGGCTGCGGCGCGTAGGCCAGTTGGTAATAGTTGTGGCCGAGTTCGTGATGGACGACCGAGAAGTCTTCCGCAGTGATCTTGATGCACATCTTGAGGCGCACGTCCTGCTTCGCATCAACGTCCCAGGCGCTCGCGTGGCAGACCACTTCCCTGTCCTGCGGTTTGACGAACAGGGAACGCTCCCAGAAGGTCTGCGGCAGCGGTTCGAGGCCGAGTGAGGTGAAGAAACGTTCGCCGTAGCGCACCATCTGCCGTGCGTCCGTCTTCTTCTCGATGAGTATCTTGGTCAGGTCGTAACCGGGGTCGCTCCGGTCGGGCTTGAGCAGCGGGTAGATGTTGCTCCACGTCTGACTCCACATGTTGCCGAGCAGGTGCGCCGGGATCGGTTTATCTTCCGCGACGAGTTGCTTGCCGTACTTCTCCGACAATTTCCAGCGCGTGTAGGTGTAGAGCGAATCGTAAAGCGGTTTGACTTGCAGCCACAGGCGCTCCATCTCGGCGGCAAACTCGTCGGGCGGCATGTCGTAGTTCGAACGCCAGAGCGCGCCCAAATCTTTGAAGCCCATCTCGCGCGCGCCCTTGTTGCCGAGCGTGACGAAGCGCGCGTACTTCTGTTTGAACGGCGGCGAGATGGCGTGCCAGCCGAGCCAGATGCGCTTCAACTCTTCCGGGTCGCGGCTCTCGGCCATGATCGGTTCCATCTCCTGCAGCGTGAGACATTTTCCGCGCTCGCCTTCGGGACAGTATTTGCCCTTGCCGTAATCGCTCGACAGAGACGCCGTGATCTTCGTCAACTCGTCGCGCTCGGCCGGGTTCGATGGCGCGGGCACGGTCAGGGCAAGTTTCAAGAGACGCAGTTTGCGCGCCGTGTCGGCAGGGAGTTTGAGGTTGTCGAAGCGCGTCGCCTGTTCGGCCAGTTGCGTGACGGCGGCCGTCAGTTCGTTGTTCGCTTCGGCGGCCAGAGCTTCCGTGTCGTCTGTGATGAAGTTCTCCTGCACCCAACTCGCGCGAGCGACCTTGAGATTGAGTTCCGCGAGCCTCTGCTCGGCGTGCGCGACGAACTGCTGCGCCTCTCTAACGTTGGCGCGGCCGGGCTGAGTTCTGCGCGTCCCCGCTTTCTGCTGCGCCAACACCGGCACTTGCGACAATAAAATCAGCGACAACATGAGGGCGACGACGCTCTGCCGCCGCGTTGTCTGATCGGACAGTTTCATACACTACCTCCAAAGATTGGACGATCCGTCTGCTATTCGATTGTTGGAATTTCAGGGGAGTTGACCGCGCTATTTTAACGCCGAACGCAGCCCGCAGCATAATCGCCCCGGGCACGAGCGGGCGAGAGCGACTGCCGACGGAAGGCGTGCGCGTTTAGTCTTCGAAGCGTTCACGAAAATCTTTCGTGCGGCGACGCAGGTGCAGCCAGTCGTCGAAGATTTCTGGCTGCCTGAGCCAGACGGTGAACCATTCGGCGATCTCTTCTTTCTCGGCGCGCTTCTGTTCGTTGACCGAAGAGTTGCGCGCGATCATCTGCGCGCGCTGCTTGCCCTTCAAGACCGTCTCGCGCACGCGCCGCAAGCCTTCCTTGTCCCGCTTGCGCTCGAACTGGCGGCGCAGGTTATCCAGACGCTTGATCGAGGCGGCGGCCTCTTCGAAGTTTGAAAACTTGAGGACGTTGCGAAACATCGCGTCGTAAGGGTCTACGCTGCGCCAGCGCGCATCCGTCTCCAACACTTCGGCGTGGCGCAACTCCGCGCCCTCGTCTGCCAGGAGGCGCGCCACGCTCGCAGGGCTTTGCTCCGCGCCCTCGCCGAAACGCTCGCGCACCGCCTCAAGGATCGCCTCCAACTCCTCCGCGCCCACGGTCTCGCAATCGAGATGCTCCCACACCTCGATCATCAGATCGTGTTTCGTCCGCGACCGCCACGTTCGTTTCTCCATCACGCCCCGCTCGAAGTTTCGCCGGATGTTCAGGTAAGCCATGATAGATTACAGGAAAACGAGAGAACCGCCCACACGTCTTAAACAGACCTGCGGGCGGCTCTGTGGTTCCACGCGGCGACAGAGGACTAAGGCGCGGAGACGAGGAACACGTCCCACGCCCAACGCCCCACTTTCGCTCTACGCGCGTCCATTACTCTGGCACGATAACGAAACTGGTTGCCGTGCGCGTCCACACGCTTCGATTCCTTATAATCGAGCGAGATGGAATCAACCTGCAACGACGCGAGCATGTGTAGTTCTTCCGGCTCGGAGAGGCCGTTGTGATTCGCGTCCTGCCACAGACGCAGGGACGAGAAGATTGCATCGCGTCTGTCAATCAGATGGTCGGAGTTTCCGCCGCGTCCCGTCTCATCGTATTCGGCGAGTGCGAGAAAGCCGTTCGGCGCGGCGGAAGGAGGCTGCGGCGAGTGGTTGCCGAACAACTCCGCGCCGCCGTCTATCCGTCCGTTGCCGTTGCGGTCGAGGGCGAGCCATGCGTCGTCTGAATTGGCGGCCGTCCAGGCGATGCGTTCGACCCGCCCGTCAGAGTTAATGTCGAAATTCACCCCGCCCGTGCCGGTGGTTAAACGGAAGCCGTCGCCCTCGACATCAATAATGATCGGCGTATTTGATTTGCAACGATCACAATCCCAGCTTTGCCAGAGCGGGCACTCGTACAACTGCTCGGTACAGGTGGGAGCGGGCACTTGCGGCACGCAGCAGTTTTGCCCGTCGTTGTAATAGCCGTCGGGACAGCCGTTAGTTTGCCGGTAAGTGGGATAATCGACGATGGGGCCGCTGCACAATTTGCACATCCAGCCGCGCGTGCCCTGCGGCGGGCACGGCCCGAAAGGCTGGCAACTGTCATTCGGGCGCGTCTTCGGGTCGGGATCGCAGGAAGGCGTCGGCGAAGGTGTCGGCGCTGGTGTGGGCGTCGGAGTTAGGGCTGGTGTCGGCGTTGGTGTGGGTGTCGGCACGGACGAACAACTGAGTAAAAAGTCCTGTATGCAGTATGTTCCGAATTCATCATCGCAAGATACATTTTCAGTGTAGTACGTAGCACAGGAACCTACCGTCCCGCTACAGGGCGCTGAACCTGCTTTATTTATGTCCATGCCGCAGCAAGTGACGGTAACATTCCTTAAGCGACTACAAGACCGGAGCAACCACAGATGTCAGGGCTGGTAGGCTTGGTGCCAAATGCTGTCTTAATGTTCGTCGGAAAAAAAGTTACCGGCAGAAAACTTGCCGGTAAGAAGAGTGTTGACTGTGAAAATCCCGAATCAGAAGAGTGGTTTGGCGGGTCGTTTAAGGCGGATTTGATGTTGTTTTCATTCTTCTCTTCTATGCAAGAACCACCCGACCGCTTTTTATCTATATTCACTGGCACAGCGTCTATAAAGGTAAACCCGGTGCCATCTCCAAAGTTAAGACTCTGGAAGACGAGCCGAAATTTCATTTGCTCTCTTCTCGACACACCTCGCCGTTTGACGAACCGCTCCCACCCTCGCTGAAGCTTTTCGGGAATTTTGAAGGTGTAAGTTTCGCCCGGTTTAATCGGTATGTCTTCAGGGTAAAGTGGCGCATCATACTCGATCAACTCCCCTCTACCGTATCTTAAGGGGAAACCCAAATTAAGGTTATTTTCAGTAAACACCTCCGGCAGTGACAGCGATAACAACAGATGATAAATCGGCTTGCTTCCTGTATTTGTAACTTCGACCTCAACATCGCGCGCCCACTTCTCGTTGTTGAGATTCTTGACCTTCACCTTGATCGGCAGGTGCTTCGGAATTTTATCCTCTAACTCTCTCTCCTCCTTCTGCGTTGTTTGTGCCGTGCTCGTCGCAATACCAATTGCGTAGAGAGTGAGGAAGCCAGCAATTAGCAGAGCGATGAGTACAGTTGACTTGAGATTCTGTAGGCGAATAAGGATAGGATGAGACTTCATGGCGGTTGCTCCTTGCACTGGCTTGCGTTGAGGATGGAGGCATTCAGTGACCAAACACGGGCAGCATAAACAGCCTCCTTTTGCCTGTCAATGATGATGCGTACAACTAACCTTGCGTGCCCTGCGGCGGGCACGGCCCGAAAGGCTGGCAACTCGGATTCGGGCGCGTCGCAGGGTCGGGCGTCGCGCATGGCGTCGGCGTTGTAGTTGGCGTGGGTGTCGGCGTGGGCGTCGGAGTTATGTTTGGTGTGGGCGTTGGGGTGGGCGTCGGCACAGACGAACAACTGAGTAAAAAATCCTGTATGCAGTATGTCCCGAACTCATCATTACAAGAAACGTCTTCAGTGTAGTAAGTAGCACAACGGCCTCTGAAATCACTACAGGGTGCTGAGACTGCTTTATTTATCGTCATCCCACAACAAGTGACCTTAACATCCATTAAATGGCTACAAGAACCTGAGCACCCGCAAATGTCAGGACTGACAAGGGAGACGCTGGATGCTAACTCAGGAACATTAGCCACAAAAAATTTTACCGGCAGAAAACTCGCCGGTAAAAAGAGATTTGACGGTTGAATGCCTGAATCGGGAGGGACAGCAGGCGATTAGCCCGGCGACTGCGCGATTCCTTCACCTTTCTTCTTATCTCCTACGCACGCGCCGTCTGCTTGTTTTTGGTGTATGTCAATCGGCATCCCATCCACAGTATTGAATCCCGTGCCATCTCCGAAGTTAAGGAGGATAAATACAAGTCGAACTTTCTTTGGTTCATCCTGCTTAACACCACGCCTTTTAACGAAACGCTCCCACCCTTGTTGCAGTTGTTTCGGAATTTTGATCGTATAACTCTCGCCCGGTTTGATTGGCACGTCATCGGACTGAAGCCGCTCACTGAAGTCTATCAAGTCATCTCTGCCATAGCTGATCGGGAAGCCCAAATTACGATTATTTTCAGTAACCACGTCTGGTAAAGACAGGGAGAATCTCAAATAATAGATTGGCTTGTTGCTGATGTTCTTAATCTCGACCTCCACATCGCGCGCCCACTTCTCGCTGTTCAGATTCTTGACTTTAACTTTAATCGGCAAATGCTTCGGGATTTTATCTTCTAACTCTCTTTCCTCCTTCTGCGCGGACTGCGCCGTGCTCGACACGATGCCGACGGCACACAGGCCGAGGAAGGCCACGAGCAGCGCGGCGGGTAAAACAGTGGACTTGAAGTTTCGTAAGCGAGAGAGGATTCGGCGAGGCTGCATTGTGAATTGTTCCTTTCTGGCTGCCGTTGAGGGTTGAGGTCTCACTGACGAAGCAGGGGCAGCATATTCCCGTTAATAAACAACGTCAATACTAAAGTGCGCCCGCGCCCGGTGTGACGCTTTCGCCCCGGTTGCGGTAAAATCCATGGTGTCTCCTGCATCGCTCCCGTCGGAGACTTCACACGATGTCGAATCTCGATTCAGCCCTCGCAGCCCTCGGCGAACACTTCGGTTTTGAAGGTTTCCGCGAAGGCCAGCGCGAAGTTATCGACGCCATCCTCGACGGTCACGACACCGTAGTCGTGATGCCGACGGGCGGCGGCAAGTCGCTCTGTTTCCAACTCCCCGCCTTGATGAAAGAGGGCGCTACGGTCGTCGTCTCGCCGCTCATCGCGTTGATGAAGGATCAAGTTGACGCCCTGCACGCGCGCGGCTTGCCCGCCACCTTCATCAACAGTTCCGTGGATTTCGAGGAACAGAAGGCGCGCATCGCAGGCATCCGTCAGGGCAGATACAAACTCGTCTACGTCGCTCCCGAACGCTTCCGCAGCACGCATTTCGTCGAAACGTTAAAGAGCGTGAATGTTTCTCTGTTCGCCGTCGATGAAGCGCACTGCGTCTCCACGTGGGGGCACGACTTCCGCCCCGATTTTCTGCGCCTGCGCGCGGCCATCGAAGAGATCGGGCGACCACAAATTATCGCGCTCACGGCGACGGCCACGCCGCACGTCCGCGCAGACATCATCGAACAACTCGGACTCCGAGAGCCGCGCGCCTTCGTCTCCGGCTTCGACCGCCCCAATCTCTCCATACGCGTCCTGCACACGCAGAAGGAGCGCGAGAAGATCGCGCACGTCAAAGCCCTCGCCGCGAAGGCTGCGGGCGGCTCGGGCATCATCTATTCTTCCACGCGCAAGTCGGTCGAGCAGGTCGCGCGTCGTTTGCAGGATGCGGGCTTGAGTGTCGTCGCCTACCACGCGGGGATGGACGAAGCGGAGCGCACGCGCGCGCAGGACGAATTCATGTCCGGTCGCCGGCAGATGATCGTCGCCACGAACGCCTTCGGCATGGGCATCGACAAAGCGGACATACGCTTCGTCATCCACTATCACCTGCCCGGCTCAATCGAAGCCTACTATCAGGAGATCGGCCGCGCCGGGCGCGACGGCCTGCCCTCCGAGTGCGTCCTTTTGTTCAACTACGCGGACAAGCGCACGCAGGACTTCTTCATCGAAGGCTCTTACCCGCCGCCCGAATTGATCGCGAAGGTCTACGAGACGCTCGTTGCCACGCGCCAGCAGCATATCGAACTCTCGACGCGCGAGATCGCCGCGCGCGCCGGTCTACGCAACGAGATGGCCGTCCAGTCGGCACTGATCATTTTGGAGAAGGCCGGGCACATCGAACGCGGCGCGGCGGGCGAGAATCGCGCCGCCATACGCCTGTTGATGCCGCCCCATCTCGCGCGCGAAACCGTCGGCGCAAAACGCAGCGCGCGCGACAAACAAGTTCTGTTCGCGCTGCTCGGCGGCTACGAGTTGAACGAACGCGCCGACATTGAAATCGAAGTCAACGAATTCGCCGAGACAGCCGGACTCGACGCGGCGGCCGCGCGACGTGCCCTTTCGTCTCTGACGGCGGCGGGCGTCATCTCCTACAGTTCGGGACGGCGCACGCGCGGGCTGCAAATGCTCGACGAGCGACCCGTCTCACGCCTGCGCATACGCCCGCAAGACCTTGCGCGCCGCGCCGCACTCGAACAACGCAAGCTCCGCGAGATGATCAGCTTCTGCTACGCAGACCGCTGCTATCGCGCCTTCATCCTCGACTATTTCGGCGACCGCTCGCATCGCCCGGCCTGCGGCACGTGCGGCGTCTGCATGAAGGAACGCGCCCCTGCTGAGACTGTGCCCGCCGAAGAACGCGACCTCGCCTACTACGCAGACGAATTCGGCGCGGGCTACGACGAAGAGGAATCGCCCTTTGCTCACGACGAACGCGCGTTGACAAACGACGCGCCGCGCGCCGCTACGACGGCGACTGGTGCAGCCGCGCCCATCGCCCCGCGCACGTCGCTCGACAAGTTCGTCATCGACAACGCGCCCTTCGCCAGCGATCTGGAGAACGAGTTGGCGCGTCAGTCTCTGGCCGAACACAGGCGACGCGAGGCCGAGAGTTTTGCGTCAGAGTCGGACAGCGTCGTTGAGATCAGAGAGGCGCGCTCGCTCGGTGAGGACGAAACTTTGTGCGTGCGCAAAATTCTCGCGTGCGCGGCGCGCATGGAGGGGCGCTACGGCAAAGGCATTCTGGCCGCTACCTTGCGCGGCTCGCGCTCGGCCAAAATCTCTCAGTTCGGACTGGGGCGTCTCTCCACCTACGGCATTCTCTCCGACATGACGCAGGACGAGATACTGCTCTACGTCGATGCGCTCGTCGCTGCGGGCGCTCTAAGCGTCACGGGCGGCACGTACCCGACCGTCTCCATCACCGCACTCGGCAACGACGTGATGCGCGAACGCGCTCGCATCGAACTCGCACTGCCACGCCTCGCTCCCGTCGCACCCCCGCCCCCGACGGCTTATGGCCGCACATCGCGCGCGGCTTCCGGCACGAAAGCGGCGACGAACTCGCCGCGCGTCAACACCGTTGACGAGACTTATGCATTCTACGAAGCGGGCATGACCATCGAAGAGATCGGCCGCGAGCGCGGCATCTCTGAAATGACGGTCGAGAAACATCTGGCCGACTGTATCCTCGAAGGCCGCTCCTTCGACATCTCGCGGCACGTCAACGAACACGACCGTGCGCTCATCGAAGAGGCCGTCCGCCGCCTCGGCGACGAACGACTCAAGCCCCTGCGCGACGCGCTGCCACACCACATCAACTATCGCATGATCCGTTTCGTCGTCGCCGACCTGCAACGCGCCGCCGCCGAAGCGACGAACACAGACGCCCCGCGACAGCAGTTGTCCGAAGCCGCGCGATAAATTCAAATACAGGACGAACACATGAACCGCAACCCGAACCGCGAATCAATCACGACGGAGCAACAACCCGAACTTCCGCCCACAGAACCGAACGACCCGCTGCCGCAGCCCGAACCGCCGCCCCTGCCGCCGGACGCCGAACCCGTCTCGCCCATCCGCGAACCATCCACGCCGCAGCCCGCGGGCGACCCTCCCGTCTCAGAGCCGCCGCGACTCGTCTGAACTTTTCGCACGAAATCAACAGGCACAGCGAAGGAAGACGTTCGAGATGAGGACGGCGCAGGAAGAAGAAACACGTGCGAACGACGATAGCGCGACGGCGCACGACGAGAGCGCGGCGCGTGTGGACACTGCCGCGAGCGCGTGCGCCACGGACGCGCGGATGTCCGAAATCCGGCGTGCACTGCTCTCTAAACCTTTCACGCCGCACCCTCTGTTCAGGAGCGGCCACGCGCAGACGCTCGCCGCCTTCGCCTGGCCGCGTCGCCGCGCCTTGCGCGAACTGCGCGACGACGAAGCGCGCCTCTTCGAAGTCGAACCTGATGTGCGCGTGCTCGTCCATTGTCGCTGGCAGCGCGAGCGCGCGGCGCACCCGACGCTCTTGCTCGTCCACGGCCTCGAAGGATCGAGCGAGTCGATCTACATGATGAGCACGGCGCTCAAGGCGCACCGCGCGGGCTTCAACGTGCTCCGCTTCAACATACGCACCTGCGGCGACACGCTTCACCTGACACAGACGCTCTACAACAGCGGCATGTCCGCAGACCTCCGCGCCGTCATCACCGAACTCATCGAGCGCGACCGCCTGACCACACTCTTTCTCTGCGGCTTCTCGCTTGGCGGCAACATGAGTCTCAAACTCGCGGGCGAATACGGCGCGCAGTTTCCAGCTGAGTTGAAAGGCGTCTGCGCCGTCTCGCCCTCGGTCGAACTGGCGGCATCGGCCGATCGGATCGAACGGCGCTCAAACTTTATCTATCAACGCAAATTCATCCGCAGCCTCAAGCGGCGCATGCGCGACGCCGCGCGCCTCTATCCCGAACGCTACGACGCAAGCCAGCTTCGGCGCGTCCGCACGCTGCGCGAGTTTGACGAACTCTACACCGCGCCCCACGGCGGCTTCCGCGACGCGGCCGACTACTATGCGCGTTCCAGTTCCCTTCCGCTCATCCCGCAGATACGCACGCCGACGCTCATCATCCATGCGGCGGACGACCCCTTCATCCCCTACGCATCGCTCGAACATCCTTCGGTGCGCGCCAACCCGTGCGTCGTGCTCGTCGCGCCCGCGCACGGCGGCCACGTCGGATTCCTCGGCGATGGCCGACTTCCCGGCGAAGATCGCTTCTGGGCGGAGAATCGCGTCATAGAGTTCTGCGAAAGGATGTGCGGGACGAAGAATTGATTCAAGGTTAGATTATGGTTGACGTGTCGGCGTGCATGGCAATAATCTTGACGACGAGTTTTTGAGCATCACGGATCGAGATGTGTGAGTTAAGACCGTTCTGATCGCCTTGCTGCGAAGATAATGATTACGGCTCTCAAATTGATCGCCATCGCGGTGGTGGTGTTTGTCAACGGATTCTTTGTCGCGGCGGAGTTTGCCCTCGTCGGCGTACGGCGTTCCCGCATCGAAACTCTGGCCGAAGGCGGCGACCGGCGCGCGCGTCGCCTGCTCGGCCTGCTCGACAACCTCAATGCTTATCTCTCCGCTTCGCAACTCGGCATCACGCTCGCCTCGCTCGCTCTCGCCATCATCGGCGAACCGACCATCGCCGCCCTGCTCGAAGGGCCGCTCCATCGTCTACATGTTCCCGAAGCCGCCATTCACGTTATCGCCTTCATCATCGCCTACGCGCTCCTGACATCGCTGCATATCGTCCTTGGCGAGCAAGCCCCGAAACTCGTGGGACTGGAGCGCGCTGAACGCGTGGCGATGTGGTCGGCGCTGCCGATGGAGATTTTCTACAAGCTTTTCAGTTGGCCGATCCGCGCGCTTGATTGGGCGAGCGCACGCGTCGTCCGCCCCTTCGGCATGAACGCTTCGAGCGCACACGCCTCGATCTACACCGAGGAAGAGATTCGACAGCTGATCAACGCCTCGCACAAGGGCGGCCATCTCGAAGAAGAGGAGCAGCAGTTGATCAACCGCGTCTTCGACTTCTCCGAAGCCGAAGTGCGCGAGGCGATGATCCCGCGCACGACCGTTGCGGCCATTCCCGTGACGGCGACGCTCGCCGAAGTGGAAGAGACTTTTTGCGAGACCGGTTATTCGCGCCTGCCCGTCTATCGCGATCAATTAGACGACATCATGGGCGTTCTCTTCATGAAGGACATCATGCCGTGCCTGAGAACCACCGGGCGCAAAGAGTTCGACATGGAGGCGATGCTGCATCCGCCGATGTTCGTGCCCGCCACGGCGCGGCTTGGCAGCGTGCTCGCGCAGATGCAGGCGGCGCGCACGCATCTGGCCTTCGCCATTGACGAGCACGGCGGCATCGAAGGCATCCTCACGCTGGAAGATTTGCTGGAAGAGATCGTCGGCGAGATTGACGACGAATATGACGAGGAAGTGCGCGCGCAGATCGTAGAAGAGGACGGCTATTACATTCTCGACGGCATGCTGGCCGTGCGCGACGCCAACCGCAAGTTCAAACTGAAGCTGCCCGAAGACGCGGGCTACACGACCCTCGCCGGATTCCTGCTCGCGCGCGCCGGACACATCCTCAAACCGGGTGAGATAATCGAACACGACGGCGCGACCTTCACCGTCGAGCGCGTTGACCGCCATCGCATTCGCCGCGTCCGCTTCACGCCCGCCCCCACGCCCGAAAGCGAAGAGTTGGAAGACGACGCCGCTTGATTGATCTACGTCAACCAATGTTCCGTGACTCTGATGTCGCGGCGATTGCGTGTCACCTGTAACTCAGCATATCTTCAATCGACAGGCCGATGTCTTTAGCGATTTGTCGTAAGAGGGTTGGTGAGATGTCGCGGCTTCCGTGAAATGGAACTGTCGTGCTGCGCCCGTCCGTGTGCCGAAACTGTTTATGTGAACCGCGCTGGCGTGCTTCGCTGAAACCGAGCTTTTCCAGAATGGCAACGACCTCTCTGGGTTTCAAAACGGGATACTTCCCCATCTTCAGGCAACCTTCACCATCTGAGTCCCGACGAATTCCGTTTCCGGTTGTGGCTCTCCGTCTTCGAGCAGCAATTCGATCACTTCCAGCATATTGCGCTGCAACTCGTCGAGTGTCTCGCCCTGACTGTGTGCGCCGGGGAATCCCGGCACATGGCCGATGTAGAAATTCGTCTCAGGACACCGCTCAATGATGTATGTATAAGTCTTCATGTTCAGTCCTCGGACTGAAATATTACTACAACAGCCGCAGCCGCACGCGATTCTTTTACTTCTCTATTTTCTTGAGCAGGCGCGCGGCGTGGTTGCGTGCCATGAGGGGGATGCGTTCGTCCGTGATGAGGTCGCGCAGGAGGGGGACGAGCGGTGCGGTGTCCGATAGCTCGTCGCGTTGCAGGAGGCTTTCGAGGCGTTTGAAAAGTTTCACGGCTTCGGATGGTTGATACTGCCGCGCCAGTGTCACGTCGAAGATGAAGATTTGCTGCTCGCCGATCCCTCGATACTCTTTGACGAGCGCCAGAGCGTTTGCGTCGTGCGTCCAGTTAAACTCCGCTTTGCGCTCGCGCGTGCCCTGCTTCATCGAGAGCGTCATCGTGCCGAGATGCGGGAACTGTTTTTCGTCCTGATAGCTCGCATCGGAATCGAGAAACCTGAGCGCCTCCCACGCGGAGAGGATACGCGTCAAGGCGACGGGCGAGATTTGCAGCGGATCTGTGAAGAGTTCTTCGCTGTCCTTGCGCGCGAAAGAGATTTGGCCGCGCCCCGTCGCATCGTGCTCTATCAGGACGCGGCGAACGACGAAATTCGGCTGGTTGAATTCGTAAGCGTAACGAACGTTCGCGCCCCTGTCCCACTTCGGGTTCTGTGCGTTCGCCTTCGCGGGCGACTGCGACGGAGCGGTCGCTGAAGGAGAAGGCGCGTCGGGCGTCGCCTCTCTCGTGTTCGCTTTGCCGGAGGCGGGCGGCGCAGTAGTCGCTTCCTGCGCGGGAGGCGCGGTCGTCCGATTGCCTCCTGAGGCGTCGCTCGTCCGCTTCTGGTTCCTCTTGCTCTGCGCGCTTGCCGCCCCCGCCGCACCAGTGTCAATCGCCGCGCTCTGGACGAGAAGCGCGGCGACGAGAAGGAGTGCCCGGTAAATTTTTTCGTGCTTCACTGTTATTCAAACCTGACCGAGACGAGCTTTGACACGCCCGCTTCTTCCATCGTCACGCCGTAGAGCGCGCGCGCAATTTCCATCGTGCGCTTGTTGTGTGTGATGACGATGAACTGCGTGTTCGTTGCCATCTCGACGATCTTCGAGGTGAAGCGGCCGATGTTGGCCTCGTCGAGCGGCGCGTCAACTTCGTCGAGCAGGCAGAAGGGCGACGGGCGATAACGGAAGATGGCGAGCACCAGAGACAAGGCCGCCATCGCCTTTTCGCCGCCCGAAAGCAAGAGAACGTTTTGCAGGCGCTTGCCCGGCGGCTGCGCCACGATGTCTATCCCTGACTCCAACACGTCGTCGGCGTCGATCATGCTCATCTCGCCGCGCCCGCCGCCGAAGAGTTCGAGGAAGAGTTGACCAAAGTTGCGGTTGATCTCTTCGAACGCCTGACGGAAACGTTCGCGCGAGCGCCGCTTGATCTCGCGCAGGGCTTCTTCGGTCGAGCCGATGCCGTCGATGATGTCCTGTCGCTGCGTGGTCAGGAATGACAGGCGTTCCTCGGCTTCGGCCAACTCTTCGAGCGCCATCATGTTGACCGCGCCGAAACTCTCGACCCTCGCGCGCAACTCTTCCACGCGCGCACGCCCCGCTTCCAGATCAAATTCCGCGTCAGGCTCATAGGCCGTCGCGATCTCTTCGAGCGGCTGCGCCAGTTCGGCCATGCACGCTTCGTGCAGATAGTTCAGGCGAGCCGTCGTCTCCGCGCGATTGACTTCGAGCGTTGCACGCGCATCGCGCGCCGCGGCCGCACGATGATTCAACTCTGTGAGTTCATCCGAGAGCGCATCGGCGCGTGCGCGCGCTTCCGAGAGACGCTCGGCGGCGGTCGCCACTTCCGCCTCGCACGCGGCGCGCTCGCTCTCGACCGTCCCGCTCGTCTCGTCCATCTCGGCCATCGCGCGGCGCAATTCCGCGAGGCGCGTTCTGGCTTCTTCGATCTCGGCGGCGTGGCGTTCGAGCCGCGCTTCGAGGTCTGCGCGCTCGGTCTCCATACGCCGGAGTTCCGAGGCCGTAGCACGACGACGCTCGGCCGCTGCGGCCGAAGCCATGCGCTGCCGGTTCAACTGTTCGCCCTCGACTTCGGCGGCGCGTCTCTCGGCGGCCAGCAGTTCAGCGGCCTCTGCGACCGACTGCGTGGCGGCCACGCGCGCGGCCTCGGCCGCGGCGGCTTCTTCTAAGCCGTGCGCGCGTCTCTCTTCCAGCTCGCGCCTCTCTTCGGCGAGCCGCGCCGCATCGTCGGCCACGACGCGCATGTGGCGCGCGGCGCGTTCGATCTCCTGCGCGAGTTGCGCGGCATTCAGTTCGCGCGCTACCTGTTCGCGCTCCTCGCGGCCGATCTGTTCGGCGATGAGGACGAGCGCGTCTTCCAGTTCGACCAGACGCGCACGTGCGGCGCTGACCGAATCCTCGGCCGAGACGACTTCCGAAGCGAGGTCTGCCGCGCGTGATTCGAGTTCGCGCATCTCGCGTTTAAAGGCGAGCAGTCCCGTGCCTTCTTCGACCGCGTGCGGGTTGCCCGCCGCGAGCAGTTGCCCGCCCGCCACCCATTCGCCGCGCGGCGTGACGCACATATCGCCCGTCGCAAAAGACAAGCTCATCGCGCCTTCCAGATCGTCCGCCAGACGCGCATTCATCTCGCGCGGCAGCGTGCGCGACAAGACTGACGCGATCTCGCGCGGTGCGCCGAGCAAGTCGCCGAGGCGTAGACCAGCGACCCTGTCGTCGGCAATCGTGCCGCGCGAAAGATAGTCGTTTTCGGTTTCCATGCTCGCGCCGTGCAGACCGGCGACGAGGAAGGTGGCGCGTCCGGCGTTGTTGGCTTCGAGCCAGGCGGCGGCGCGGAAGGCGTCGTCCGGCGTCGGCACGATGACGGTTTGCAGGTAAGAGCCGAAGATACTTTCGACGGCGTGCTCCCATTGCGGCGCAACTTGCAGCATGTCCGCAAGCGTGCCGATGGTGTGAAAATCTTTGGATGGATCGAGTTCGGCCTCGTCCGCGTGTTCGGCCGAGAAGATGCGCTGCACGGCCTGCGAATAGAGAGCGCGCCGCTCGTCCAGTTCGGCCAGCGTGTCGAGACGATTGCGCACGCGCGCCGCTTCTTCGCGCATGCGCGCGTACTCCGTCAGCGTCGCAGAGACGAGCGTGCGCGCCGCCGCCACACCTTCCGCAGCCGCGCCGCGTTCGACGTTCAGCACGTCGAGCCGCGCCCGCGCCTCTTTGATCTCGGCGCTCAACGCTTCGGCCTGCTCCGTGAAATCCGCGTGCGCCGCCCGCGCGCGTTCGCCTTCTCGTTCAAGCCCTTCAGCCTGCACGGCGAGCCGTTCGAGCGTCGCTTCCAACTGCCGGTTGATCTCCGAGAGACGTTCGGCCACGGCCGTGTGCGTCAGCAGTTCGGCGCGCGCCGCCTCGATGCGCGTCTCCGCATCGGCCACTTCCGCGAGGCGTCGCGCATAGACGGCTTCGGCCTCTTGCAAATCCTGCGCGGTCGTCTCGGACTCCACGCGCAACTGCGCGTCGGCGTCCTGCAAAGTCTCGCGCTCCGCTTCGACCGCCGCCAGACGCTCGCGCACCATCTCCATCTGTCCCGTGATGTCCGAGACGCGTCGTTCGAGCGTTGCCGCCTGCTCCTGTTGATAAGTGCGCTCGCGCTCGCGCCGGTCGCGCTTGAGCGCCGCGTCGGCCACGGCCGCGCGCGCCGACGCCAGTTCCTCTTCACACTCGCGCGCTTCGGCCGTCGCACGCCGCGCCTCGTCCTCCTGCGCTTCCAACTTCGCAGCGAGCGCCGTTACCTCTTCGCCCGCGGCGGCCAGATGCGCGCGCAACTCTTCGAGCGCAAACGTCAACGCGCGTTCGTCTGCCGCGTAGACGTGACGCAAAAGCTCGCGCAACTCTTCGCGCAGCGTACGGTAGCGACGCGCCTTCGCCGCCTGACGGCGCAGACTCCCCACCTGCCGCTCGATCTCCGACACGATATCCGAGACGCGACGCAAATTGGCGCGCGCGCCTTCCAGACGCGCTTCGGCCGCGCGCTGCCTGACGCGAAACTTCGTGATCCCGGCGGCCTCTTCAATCAGAGAGCGCCTGTCCATCGGCTTGGCCGAGAGAATCTGCCCGATGCGTCCCTGCTCGATGATCGCGTAGTGCGCGCCCGCCAAGCCCGTCCCCGAAAACAGATCCTGTATGTCGCGCAGACGGCAGGTGCGACCGTTCAACAAATATTCGCTCTCGCCGTCGCGGTAGAGCCGACGCGTCACCGTCACCGTCTCGCCCGGCGCGAACCCGAGCGCGAGACGACGCGGACGCCAATGCCTCTTGTGATGCTGCTGCGCCTTTGCCGTCAGAGCCTCCGGCGTCTGACTAACGGCGGCGACAACCGTTGCGGCCGACTCATTCGCACCGACCACTTCCAACCCGTTATCGACGGCGATTTCCGATCCGCTTTCACTTCCCGCCACCCCTTCATTTTCCGTAGCGGCGCTTTCATCAATCGCCGCACCTTCGGCCGTCGCCGCATCGGCGAGAACCGGCGCATCGGCGGCAATCGTCTCAGTCGCTGTCGCCGCAGCCACTTCCGGCAGAAGTTTCTCTTCGACGAGTTCGCTTCGCTCGTCTATCTCTTCGAGCGTCGTGTCGATGTCGTCTATGTCCGACTCCTCTTCGGTCGTCTCGTCGCGCATGAGATGGAGGACGACTTCGGCCATGCCGCTCGGCTGGCGATTGCGCGAGCCTTGAAAGATCACGTCTTTCATCTCAGCGCCGCGCAGGTGTTTGACGCGCTGCTCGCCCAAGACCCACGCGATGGCGTCGGCCACGTTCGACTTGCCGCAGCCGTTCGGCCCGACCACGCCCGTAATGCCCTCGCCCGTGAAGACGAGATCGGTGTAGTCGGCGAAGGATTTGAAGCCGGTGATTTCTAGTCTTTGTAATCTGAACATTCAGTGTAACTTTCGTCTGCCGTGAGACGCTCGGACGGGGGATGCGAACAAATTCTCTGAAAGCACAGCAAATAGGCGCGGTGCGGGAGAGGCACACTATATGTTGGAGAGGGGCGCGGCGTCAACCACACTCTCAGGTCAAACGACTTTACCGTTGAAATGAGTCGAGTTAGTTTTTCCACGCGGACGATGCCTGGCGGCAACCGAGACGGCCGCATGGCGACTTAAGATGCCCGCACGCAAAACTGCACCGCCGCGAAGATCCGTTTGAATCTTCGCGGCGGCGCGCTTCGGTTAATTTGAAACTTGAGACCGCGCGGCCTCAAGTTTCAAAGGTTTAGGGTAGCGCTTCGACGTTGACGAGGAAGCGGAAGTTGCCGTCAATCATGACGCCCAAGCGGAACTGGATATTGACTTCAGCCCCCGGCGCAAGCGGCGTCCCCATCGTGATACGAGATAGCCGCACGGTCGAGTTCAACCCGCCGCCGTTCAGTTGCGTGGGTGGCTCTTCCAGTGTGACGCCTTCGATGAGGACGGGATTGCCGTTCGAGTCGGTCGCCTCTACGTCGGACGAAGAGAGCAAGCGCACGTCGGCATCTCCCGACTGACGACTGCCCTGTGTCGTGATGTTGACGGCGCGGAAGCGCAGTTGGCGCACCGGCCCGCCCGTGTTGTTGCGGAAACGGCGACGAATCAAGAGTGTGCCGAAAGCCGCGTTCTGCGGATTAGCGCCCGCGCCCGTGCGCACGCGCGCGCAGGCGCTCGTGGCCGAACCGCCGCCCGAACAGCCCGGATCGATGAGCGAAGCCTTGATGACGGCGTTGCGCTGGATGGGGCTGAAACGATTCTCAGGCCCCGGCGCGCCGAGCACCGACTGGACGCCGCCCGTGAAGAACCCGCCCTGTACGTGCACGAGCACGAAGTCGTTCGCGTTCTGGTCGGTGTCCTGCGGCAAGCCGGTCGTGAGATTGCGCACGTAGCTGTAATCGGTGCCCGTTGGCCCGATGGGCGTCAGCCCCGCACCTTCCCGGTATAGCTCGTTAGCCGTGGTGAATCCGGCGGCATCGAGCCGATTGGCGATGGTGAAATTGGTGGGCGTGCTCGTCCGGAAGAGCGCGACACCGGAATTGTCCGGGATGTCCTGAGTGTACGTGGCATCAGGCGCAGCCCTGCCCGCCCCGCCGTAGTCCGTAAGGCTGTAGCCGCCCGGACTGTTATTGGCGATCAGGTAATGGCCGCGCGCCGGGATGGTCACGCCGCCCGGAATGGTGGCGAGCACAGTGAGCACGCCGCTCGCGTTGGGCGCGGCGACCGTGAATCCGGCCGAACCGTCAAAGGCGTTGACGATGATAGGCGAGTTCGTCTTGTTGTACAGTTCGATGAACTCGTCATTCGTCCCGCTCGGCCCGTTGAAGCGGAACTCGCTGATGATCAGATCGCCGACGCCGATGGCGTTCAAGGTGGGACAACTGGCCGGGTCGAGATTGTTGATCGCCAGATTGTCTATGAACCAGCCCGCGTTGCACGACGGGACGCTGAGCACGTCGGAAGTCATGCGGAAGCGGATGCGCACGGGCAAGCCCTGCGGGTTATGCACGCCGCCCGGCGCGAAGGCTTCGAGCGGGACGCGGACGTGATGCAGCAAGGGTTTGGCACCCGTGTAGGCGCGTCGGCCTTGCAGCGCCGAGCCGTCCAGCGGCACTTCGGGCAAGTCGCCGTTGAGACGGCCGTTGTAGCCGCCTTCGACGATGAAGTTGCCGAGGTCGAAGGTGGTCACTTCATCCGGGTAAGGCGTCGAGTTGAAGGTCGCGTCGCCGCCGACTTTGATCTCCATCACGCCGCCGTCGAAGGCCGCCTCGGTGATGAAGAAGTGGTCGAACTCCATAACGGAGGTCGGCGTCAGTTGGATGGGGCCGATGGTGGTGGAGAAATCGCTTTGACCACCGCCCTCGGAACCGCAGTTGTCGGCCGAGTCGCCCGGATTGAAGTCCGGCCCGTACATCATTGAAGTTTCGGTGACGATCTCCGATCCGGTCGAGACCTGCACGCCTGTCACGCGCTGGAAGTTGGCGATCTCGGCCTTCGGATCGTTGCCCGCTTCGACGAGCGGAGGCTGGAAGCGCGCGTCGGTCGTCGCTATATCTTCGGGCGTCGTCGCTTCAAAGTCCTCGAAGGCGAAGACGGGCGTGTTCGTCACACCGGGCGACGAAGGCGCGTTGAACTTCGCGCGTCGATTGCCGGTGTTGTTCGTGTCGATCTTGCCCGCGTCCACGTCGCGCGCCTGCACGATGTAGTAGTAGACGCGGTTGAGTCTGAGGTTGCTGTCAACGTAGGAGAGGCCGCGCACGCCCTGTGCGATGCGGTTGGCGGCCGTGGGTTCGAAAGTAGGCTCAAGCCCGGCGTTGCTGTCGGCAGTCGGGTTGCCGATGGTCGGGCCGGGATCGGTTGCGGTTTCGGAACGATATATGTCGTAGACGATGTCGGCCGTCGGGCTCAGGGAAGTCGCAGGCCCCCAACCGATGACGAGCGTGTTGCAGGCTTCGGGGTCGAAGACTTCGGTGACGCCGCCGAAGACGGGCGCGGGTTTGACGATGACGCCCACGGTGATCGTGATCGGTTGCGTCAAGGCTGTCGAGACGCAGTTCATCTCCGCGTCGCGCGCGGCGCGCACCTGATAGTAGTAGGTCTTATTCAAGATCAGACCCTGGCCGCCGTCGTTGTCGTTGTAGGTCGTCTGGTTCATCGGATCGGCGGGTACGTCCGCGATGGCGACGAACGGGCCGTTCGGGTTCTCGGCGCGCGAGATGATGAATCGAGCCGCGCCCGCGAGCGGCGCGATGTTGATGGTGACGGTGTTCGGCAGGGTGTTCGACAGCGTGTAGGCCGGAGCCTGAAGCGGCCCCTGCGTTTCGCAAAGCGTGACGCCCGCCGGGACGGTGAAGTCTTCCGTGACCGTGCCGCCCGCGCCGCCGTTGGAAGACGAAGAGGCGTTCACGCCAACGCCGTGGCTGGCGAATGCGCGCCAGATGATCGCGCGATTTTCGCCGCCGCTCAGTTCGCGGTCGGCCAAGAGGATCGAGTCGCGCGAATCCACGAAGGTCGGGTTGCAGGGCGAAAGTTGCATACCGCGCAGCATGAGCGTGTCGGCGAGACGCGCGCCGTTGCGGACGGCGGTCGAGAGCGGGCCGTTGCGGTTGCCGGTGGATTGAATCTCCGCCGCGACGAGACCGGGACGGACGATGTGGCGCGAGGGCACGATGTTCGGCGTCGTGCCGTCGGCATTGCCGGTGCTGTCGGTCGTGGTGTCGAACAACGGATTGGTCGTGATGTTGCGATACTCAATCGGGTGGACAGCGTCCACCGATTGCACCTGCCGCGTGCCGATGTAGAAGTTTGCGCCCGTGCCGAGCCGGCGCGTGCCGTCGAAGAAGACGCCGTTCGGGTCTTTCATGATCAGCAGTTCGCGCATGTCCCAGAGCGTCGCGCTCCACAGTTCGCCAGTGTCGTGCGTCTCGAAGGGAATCGCGCCGGGGTCTGGGTCGGGCATGGCGAGCGGGTTGTAACTGCGGTCGCGGCGCGTCAGTCCGTTGCCGTTGATCGCGGCGTATGACCAGCGATAGTTGGTGATGGGGATGCGGCGGATCGCCACGTCGAACTCGCCCGTGACGTATTCGCCGATGGCGTCGTCGTCGGCCATCGAGTCGGCCAGATAGTCGCCCCAGCCTTCGCCCTGTCCGCCGGATTCGCCGACCAGACCGTTGCCGACGCAGCCCGTGTCGCCTTTGCCGACGGCGCGGTTGTTGATGGCGTGCATCTGCTCGTGTGCGATCACGTCGAAGTCGAAAGAACCGTCGGCGCGACGGAAGCCCGACTCGGTGAAGAGATACATCTGCATGCGCGGGTGCGTGCCTTCGGGCTGCGGCGACATGTTGGCGTTGTCCGTGCCTGAGCCGTCCTGCACCTGCGCGATGATGCCGTCGCGCCCCGTGCCGCCACGTCCGAAGTTGTCCTGCTGCATGTTGAAGAGGGCTTCGGTGAAGCCGATCTCGTAGAGATAATCGTGGACGATGTTGTTGAAGTAGAAGAGCGAGAGCGTGCCGGGGAAGATGTCGGGGTTGGCCGTCGCCGGGAAAGTGACGCGACCGCCGACGTTGACGACCGGCGTGCAGGGGCCGACACCCGTGGGGTTGTTACACACGGGGTCTTGGCCGCCGAACTCGTAGCTGTTCGTGAAGATGAAGTGACTGTCCGTAAACTGCCGGCTCGGGTCGAAGCCGCGAATGCCGTTCGTCGTCTCGTTATCGTTGGCGCGGTCGTCCGAGGCGAGCACGTTGTTGCCTTCCGTATAGTTCGACTGGAAGACAGAGTTGAGCGTGCGGCCGTCGGGCAGGACGACCGGCGAAGTGAGCGGCGTGAGCGTGGCCGAGAAGGGCTGGTCGCATTCGCGCGTGGCGTCAGCGCCCGTGCACGCGCCCGGCGCGTTTTCAGGCACGTTGCGCAGTTTGGCCTCTTGCGCCATCGTGTAGCCGTAGTTCTTCGTGGTGGCGCGGTTGGTGTCGTCGTTCGTGACCTCCGTGCCGCCGGTGTCGGTCGGCAGGTAGTACCAGCCGAAGAGCGATCCGGCCGAAGGGTTCAAGGCGTCGGGGATGCCGCGCTGTACCTGTCCGAACGGCGTGTTGTAGACCATGTTGAACAACGCGCCGCCGACGATTGAGAACGGATTCTCAATGCGCGCGCGCACCATTCCTTCCATGAAGCCGCGCCCCTCGTTGCGCGGGATGGTGGCGGGTTTCGGCACGTCCGGGCGATAGCCGGGACGTTCGCCGCGCTGCGCCGGGCGGCCGTAGGCATTCCCCAGCGTGCCCGTGTTTCCGTTGCACGCGGCGGGCGAGGTGAACGGCGGATTGTAGGTACAGGTTCTACGCCCCGAGAGCGCGGTCGGCGCGGCGTCGAAGACTAGAGAGACGGCCGTGCCCGCAGAGTTGTTGCCTTCGAGGAAGTTCTGCAAGTCGGGGCGAAACGTTCCGCGCCGGCTGTCGATGGGGCCGCCGCCCGGAGGGCCGAAGAAAGGCGCAGGTTCGCGGTTGCCGCCCTTGCCCTTCTGCGTCTTCGTCCGTCCCTGAAACATCGTCAGACTAAAGCGGTGCAAGACCTCGCCGGTCTGCGCATCGACGACGTTCTCCCAGACGATGCCGGAATACTGCGGCGTGGTCAGGTTGAACTTGTAGGCGTGGCGCGCTTCATTGCCGAGCGGGAAGATGGTCTGCGTGACCGTGATCTCGTCCGTGAACAGACGGCCGCCGCTGAATCTCTGTCCCTCGATGAAACGCGGCTTCTCCTTGGCGAAAGTCTGCCCGTAAGAGGCCAGCACGCGCGTCTTGCCGAGCGAGTGGCCGTCGTAGCCCGACAGCCCCATGTCTCTGGCGGCGTACTCGATGGCGGCGGCGGGCGTGATGCCGACCGTGTTCGTCACCTTCAACTGCGGGAAGCTGTCGCTGCCGACGCTGATGATGCGTCCCTCGCGGTTGACGTTAACCAACACCTCGCCCTTGTAGACCGGAACGCCGCCCACCTGCTGCTCGAAGACGAGCACGTCCGTGCCCATGTCTTCGAGATGCGAGCGGCTCTTGACCTTCAACGCACCGAGGTCGGCTTCGCTGAAGCGGAAGATTCCCTGCCAGCGCTTGAGAAATGTGCGCGCGATCTGTTCGGCATCGCCGCTGGCGGGCTGCGACAGGTAACCGGCGTGGCTGAAGAGGTGGCGCGGCGTGTTCGTCAAAGCGTTGTACTGGACGACGAGCGGCGCACCGCCCGCCTCCGCCTGCAAGGCTTTCAGAGCGCGCGACTGCGTCTCGGAGAGTGCATGCGCGACGGGACTTTTCGGAACGCCGTGCGCACCGCCGCGCACGTCCTTTTCGGGTGGCCGACGGCCGCCGCTGCGCGGAGCGTCGATCAAATCCTGCTTGACGGCTTCGGCCGCTGAACCGAGCAGCCCCGGCATGATGACGGCCAAAGCCAACAGCACGAGGGCTGCGGCCAGAAAAATTCGGCGGGTGTTCATTGACGTATTCCTCCAGAGGGTCGGCAATTCTTCTGCTGTGTGCCACACCGAGGAATGCTCACGAAACGGGAGCATGGCATGGACGCCTTAAAACTTTTTCTCGCCTCGGCCTGTCGGGAAGCCGGGAACAGCGAGGGTGCAGGTGAAACTTTGAGAGAGCTTTGTCGGGGCGTTGATGCCGCACAATCTACGCCCGCGCGGTTGAGAAATACTTGAGCCACGGCGTCTGCGAGCCGCGCGTCAAGCTCTATTTCGATTGCAGTCGAGTTGCAAAAGCATTGTGCGCTCCGGCGGCGCGCTCGTTCGCACTCGCCGCGCACTCTTATAGAAGTGGCGGCCTCGGATGCACGAGCGGCACAAGCCTCAAGCGCAACGTCCGAACGAGCGGCCTTTCTCGTTCGCCGAGGAGATGTTTTTCAGACGAAACCTTCGATACAGGTAGTTACGGCAACACCGGATCGAACGGCTGGTCTATTTCGTCGGGCAATAGGGACGACAGTTCGCCGGTCGGGGTCTGCGAAAAAAGGCCGGGGGGTTTTGTGGCCTCGCAAAAACGAACTGTGACTTTATTTTTGTACAGGGGCGGACATTATCACTCCGCGTGATTTTACGTCAATGAATTTGACGAGGCGGGAAGTGTGAAATTTTTGTCACGACGGGCGATGTGTGAGCGGCGACGTCGGCAACGGCGATTCTTTTATCGCCCCGCGAGGTCGCGCCGTGCGTAGAGGTTGAGCGAGACGCCGGGGCGCATCTCGTAAGTTCCGACGAATTGATAGCTCGCACCGTTTCGTGCCTGCATCTCGGCCGCCTGCGTCGTGCTGGTGATCACGACGGCGTCGGTCGTCGTCTGAATGACGCGGCTCTGGTAGCCGACGTGCTTGTAGTCGCGCAAATACCAGGGCATCGGCCAGTATTCGGGCGCGGCCACGTTGATGTTGGTCTCGGATCCCGTCCCTGCGCGCGCGACGATGCGTTCGACCTCGCGGAGCATGTCCAGATAAGGGCGCTTCGTGTGCGCGTAGACGTAGATGTAACGGTCGTCGTCGTAATAGACGAAGTTCAGGTTGTAGGTCTGACGCGCGGCGACAATGAGGGCAAGACCGAGCAGACCGGCGGCGAGGATGCGCCCGGCCGACGTGCGCTGACGCCAGAGCCAGTCAATCGCGTAGCCACCCGCGATGGCGAACGGGACGAGCATACTCAAAACGAGCCAGGGAGTTTTGTACTTGATGAGCGAATAGGCGGCGAGCAGGCCGAAGCCCCACAGCGCGGCAAACAGCGGGAAGCGACGCCGCGCAGCAGTGAGCAGAGCTAGAGCCGCGCCCGCCGCTGCCAGCAACACGAGCACCGGTTCTTCGCCCCACTCCAAACGCTCGTCTCCCGGCGTGCCCACCTGGCCGATGACGAGCCATTGTAGATACTTGTCCCAGCCATAGCCGTGAAAGCCGCTCTCGCCCGTCTTCTTCCAAACCTTGTACGCCTCGACCGAGTCCCACACCCCTTTCGCGTTCGTGAAAAAGGACGAATAGAACAGTATGTTGACGAACAGGAAGAGGCCGAGCGCGACCGTGAGCAGGATCGAGATACGCGACCAGCCGCCGAGCCGCGCAACCAGTCCGCCCGTCTCAAACGCCCCGCCACCCGCGCCGCCGCGCGCGCCCGCCTTGCCGCCGCGTGCGCGTCTATTCGTCGTGCTCTCCCGCGCGCCGAACCATCCCTGCTGCGCCGCCAACTTCGAATACCACCAAGTCATCCCCCACGCGATCAAGAGCACGCCCACAGAGATGAAGGCCGTCTCCTTCGTCGCAAACAGGAGCGCGGCCGAGACGGCGGCGAGGATGAGATACAGCGAACGTTCGCCGTCGTAAAGCCGGAGCAGCACGACCAACGCGCCCGCGCTGAACAGCATGAGCGCCAGCGCGGGCGTGTAGTAATTCGGCCGGTAGACCGCGACGAGCGACGCCGCCACGAGCGCAATCGACGCGCCCACGACACCCGCACCCACGAGCGAGCTTGACGCTGCTTCGTCCGGAGCGTTCGAAGGCGCGTCGCGTTCATAGAAACGCAGCGCGGACGAGACGATGCCGAGCGTGAAGAAGACGAACATCATCTCGTGTATGAAGTAGCGCGAGAAGAAGACGAAGCCGGGCGAAAGTGCGAGAAGCGCCGCGGCCGAGAGCGCGCCGACGCGCCCTACGTAGCGACGCAAACCAAAGACGAGCCAGATAGTCGCCAGCCCGAAGATGAGCGGCAAGAGGCGCACCGTCCATGTGCCGTAGCTTTGCAAACGTTCGGCGGCGAGGGCGAGCGGCAGCGTGAAATAGTAAAGCGTCGGGCCGTGATAGTTGGTCGGGTCGTAGCGGAAGACGCCTGTGCGGATCAGGTTGTTGAGAAAGAAGCCGTTGACGCCCTCGTCGTGGTGCATCGGCCGCAGTTCGAGTTGGTAGAGGCGCACAAGCGCGGCGACGAGCATCACCATCGCGCATCCGATCAACCACGCGCGGCGCGAGAGTTCCCCGCTAGCCTCCGGCGTCGCAGCGGCGTTCAACTGTTCGGCCGCGTCCATCTGCGGCGCGGCCTGCGTCCCACGCCCTTTCGCGCGTTTACCCGCCCGCGACTTTGTAGAGGCTGTAGCCACCTGTCTCCCCAACTTTCGTAAAGCGTCTGAAGAACTGTTCGTTGACCGCCACGGTGCTGCGTTCGAGCGGGCTGACGACGACGTATTCGACGCCGTGCTTCCGCATCAAGCTCTCCGCGTCGGGCGCACCCGCGTACATACGCCTCAGTTCGGCCTCGCGCGGCGCGTAATCGATGCCCTGCGACCACAGATGCCCCGCGTAACCCATCAAGGCGCGTCGTCCCGTCAAATAAACGGGATGATTATAAGTCGGCGCGTGAAGAATCAGTGAACGCGGAGCGGTCTCGGTCTTAACGATCTCCGCGAACGCGATGCCGTTGCGGTCGAACTCGCGTTGCTCCGACGCCTCGGACACGACGCGCCACACGTCGAGCGCGCCCGCGAGCACGAGCGTCAAGAGCAGGACGCACGCCGCCACGCGCGTCGCCCGGTGCAGACGCCACAGGCGCACGACGAGGAGCGCGACGAGCGGCACGGAGGCGACGTACCAGTAATAGAGCACCTTGATGTTGTCCCAAATCCACGGCGAGATTTTCCCCGCGTTCGAGATGACGAACAGCAACGTGAAGGGCAGGTAGAAAAGCAGCAGGCGCTTCGGCACGATCGCACTGCCCGCGCCCCCGTTATCACTTCGCCCGCGCCACGCCATCGCCGCGATGAGCAGAGGGATGAACAGTCCCGTGTTCTTGAACCAGAACCAGAACGCGTCCTGCTGGCCGCGATCCCAACCGAACTGCCACCCGAAGAAACTGCCCGGTCGCGCTGCGCTCTCGCGCGTCGCCCACCACATCTGCGGCGCTGCGACGAGGAGAGCCACGGCGAAAAAGATGAACCACGCGCGCCAACGCGGAAACAGAAGCGCGAGACAACCGCCCATCAACATCAACACGACGAAACTGTGCGCGTGCACGAGCGGCAACATCCCCGCGACCACGCCCGCGCCGAGCATCCGTAGCTCCGAAGGGGAAAGGGAGAAGGGTAAGGAGAAAAGTTTGAAAGTCGGGATGGGCGGCGCATCTGCGGCCGTCGTCCGTCCCGCCGTGTGCTTCGCCTTCTTCCCCGGTTTAGCTTTACGTCTGCCAGCGTTCGCCTCTTCTTCTTCCTTTACCCCTTCTCCCTTTTCCCCGTCTTCCTCCCCCGTCGCCAACCACCACTGCGTGATGACGACGAGCGCGAGCGGCAGGCCGAGCAACAGCCCGCGTTGCGGGACGAGCAGCGTCGTGACGGCGTTGCCCCAACGAAACGCGCCGTTCGAGGTGATCGTGTAATCGTGCGGGAGTCGGCCGAGCAATTCGAAGAGTCCGAGATTGCCGTCCGTCCATTCGCGCGCGAACACAAGGAAGCCAAGGCCGCCGCTCAAGAGCGCGAGCGCCGGTGTCAGGAGCGCAGCCGCGCGGTCATTCGTCAAACGCAAAGCGAAACGATAGAGCAAGACGACGAGCGCAAGGGCGAGCACGAAGCCCTCCCAAAAGAGCGCGCCTTCCAGCGTCGCCCCGGCGCGCACGAACATCGCCGCCACGAAGTCCACGATGAACGGGTAGGTCAGACGCGCGCCCGCGTATTCCGTGTGCACCGGCGGGAAGTTATCGCCGTAGGCAAAGCTCGTAATGATGCTCAGGTGAAAGGGCAGGTCGCCGAGGTTGTTATCGACGCCCGTGAAAATCTCGCCGCCGCGCACGAACATCGCGCGGCCGAAAACCTGCCAGAGGACGTAAGCGCACAGGACGAAAAGGGCGAGCGCGCCGGTCGTCGCCGCTTGCGGCCGCGTCACCGCGCCCGTCACGTCGCGCCATGCCGAGGCGGCGTCGAAGCGCACGCGCTCGCGCCACGCACGCTGCGACAGCAAGGCGAGCGGCGCAGCCACGACGACGGCGGACAGCAGAAGCGCGGCGGGCGCGAGTCCCAGAAACGAGGCGAAGACGAAGCCGGAGAGGCCGAGCGCCGTCAAGCCCGTGCAAGCGCCCGCTGCGAGACGCGCGAAGAAGTGCGCGTCGCGGTCGTAGAGATAGGTGACGAGCGCGCCACTCATGATGGCGACGAGCGCGAGTAAGAATGCCATGCGAAAAGCGTCTTGACGCGAAACGTGTGTGGATGAATTTTACAGACTGAAGCCGAGACGGGCGAGTTGCGCCCGACCGGCGCGCGAGATTATACGCGAAGCGGCGCGCGAAGTCCGCTGGGGAGTCGTTTCGGCGGCGGGTGTTATTGAGAGACCGAAGAATTATGAAGACGTTGTGAAACTTTTAAGCCGGTGCTAATCTCGGCGCATGAAAGTCTATCTGCTTCGCCTCGCCATCCTGCTTGCCGCGTTCGTCATCGGCGTGCTCTGCTTTACATTCTTTCGCGAACGCTCAACTCCCTGTGTGAAACTAAACCCGCCCAATTCGCAGATTCAGATTATCGCTAAAGAGACGGGCAAGGTTTTTTCCGTCAAGACTTGCCCTCATTGATCCAGCCCGATTTCAAACTGTTCCCTGCCGTCTCGCTGCTTTGCCTTTCCGCGCCCCACGGTGTAAAAGAATTTATTCGCAAGCAAATCGCGTGTGTTTAATTCAGAGAGGTTGACCTATGCTCCGCGCAGGTATCGTCGGGCTGCCGAACGTCGGCAAGTCTACGCTGTTCAACGCGCTCACGGCGCAGACTTCCGCGCTCGCCGCCAACTACCCGTTCGCCACCATCGACCCGAACGTCGGCGTCGTGCCCGTGCCCGACGAACGCCTCGCCCCGCTCGCGCGCATCGTCAAGACGAACACGATCATCCCGGCCACGGTCGAATTCGTGGACATCGCCGGACTCGTGCGCGGCGCTTCCAAAGGCGAAGGACTCGGCAACCAGTTTCTCGCCAACATCCGCGAGACGGATGCCGTCATTCAAGTCGTGCGCTGTTTCGAAGACGAGAACATCGTCCACGTCGAAGGTTCGGTCAACCCGGAGCGCGACATCGAAACCATCCAGATCGAACTCGCGCTGGCCGATCTCGCTTCGGTTGAGCGACGACGCGAACGCGCGCAGAAGAACGCCAAGGGCGGCGACAAGACCGCGCTCGCCGAAATCGCCCTGATCGACAAACTGCTCCCCGTGCTCTCCGAAGGCCAGCCCGCGCGTCTCGTCCCTCTGACGGACGAGGAACGCGCCACGGCGCGCACGCTCTTTCTACTGACGATGAAGCCGACCATCTACGCGGCCAATGTGGACGAGGCCACGCTCGCCGCGCCTGCCGAGAACCCGCACGTCAAAGCCGTGCAGGCGCTCGCCGAACAGGAGGCGGCCGAGTCGGTCGTCATCTGCGCGCAGATCGAGGCCGAACTGGTCGAACTCTCGCCCGAAGATCGTCAGGGTTATTTGCAGTCGCTCGGCGTCGAAGGCAGCGGCGTGGACGAGTTGATCAAGAGCGCCTATCGACTGCTCGGCCTGATGTCGTTTCTGACGGCGGGCGAAAAAGAGGTACGCGCGTGGACGATCCCGCGCGGCACGCGCGCCCCGCAAGCTGCGGGCACGATCCACTCGGACATCGAACGCGGCTTCATCCGCGCTGAAATCGTCAGCTACGAAGACCTCACGCGCGCAGGCTCCTACGCCGCCGCGCGCGAACAGGGCTTGCTTCGTCTCGAAGGCAAAGAGTACGTCATGCAGGAAGGCGACGTGGTTCACTTCCGCTTCAACGTGTAGCGACGCGCGTGAGTGTGTGAATGGCGGAGAGGCCGAACATTTACAAGCCGACGAAAGAGGAACTGCTGGCCGCCGCAGGGCGTAGCGTCCCGGCCGTGATCGCGCCCAACCTGCGCGTGCTGTTTTGCGGCATCAACCCCGGACTCTACACGGCGGCCGTCGGCCACCACTTCGCACGCCCCGGCAATCGTTTCTGGCCTGCGCTCCATGCCTCCGGCTTCACCGAACGCCTGCTCTCGCCTTTCGAGGAACACGAACTGCTCGCGCGCGGCTACGGCATCACGAACGTCGTCGAGCGCGCGACGGCGACGGCCGCAGAACTCGCGTCTGAGGAATACGTCGAAGGCGGCCGTAAGTTGAAGGCCAAGGTCAGACGTTACCGCCCGCGCTTTCTCGCCATCCTCGGCGTCGGTGCGTACCGCACGGCGTTCGCGCGCCCCAAGGCGACGCTCGGCCTCCAGCCCGAAACCATCGGCGAGACGCGCCTCTGGGTGCTCCCGAATCCGAGCGGCCTCAACGCACACTACCAGCCCAAAGACCTCGCGCGCATGTTCCGCGAACTAAGGCTCGCCGTCGAAGAAACGATGAATGACGAACGATGAATAAGAAGTAACTGGCTTTCCGTTCATCGTTCCTACTTCATCGTTTCTTCCTTATCGTTTTCCTTGCTCTTTGTAGATTGGATGGAAGGTGCGCGTCGTGTGGTCTGTGACGCTGTTGACTGGCAGCGGGTCGGTCGAAGCAGCGGAGATGTATGTTTGCGCCGCGGGAGGATTTAGTTCTCTCGATTCGTTTCGCTTGGGCTGCGGCAGTTGTTGAGATGACTTGGCGACGGGCAGTTGAACGAGACGCGCGAGGATGCGTATCAGCATCACGTCGATGATCAGGATCATCAACAAACCGACGACACCCAGGACACCTATGAGGTCATCCGGCAGCGGCCTCACGGCCGAGGCCAGGCCGCCCAAAGCGAAGAAGAGAATGCAGAGGCCGAGCAGCGTCGTCAGCGTGATGGTCGCGCCGATGGTGCGCACCGGGCTTGTGATGTCAACTAATGCAGGCTCCGGTCGCGTCGCCAGAGACGAATTGACCATCGCGCCGCAGCGGTTGCAATAGTTGAGTCCGGTCTGAATTTCCGTGCCGCACGTCTGGCAAAACATAGGCTCTCCGTCGTCAGTGTTTCAGGTTGCTCGTAAAGAGACGCGCCGGCTCTTGAAGGTGGAGGAAAGAGCGGGCGCGTCTGTTAGTCTTCCGGCGGCGCAAGTTCGTGCTTCAACGCATCAGCGCGCGTATGGCGACGAGCGCGAGATAACCGATGGCGACGACAACGGCGAGTTTGATCACGGCGACGGCGAGGCCGATGATCATGCCGATGCCGCCAAGTACGATCCCGGCCGCCGCCAAAAGAAGCGGCACGCCGATCACCAACACCACCAGACCGAGTGCGATTATTCCGATAACTCTCCACATATCATTCATCTCTTCCACCTCAACTTCCGTATCCTAAACTTCAAACGGCCGCGCCGAAAATATCTTGCCCCGTCCTGCGCTCGCAGTCCTATACGAACAACCTGCGGCCAACGTTCCATCCAAGACTTCGGATGAATTCAGTGCTGTCTCTCGTTCCCCAACGCGTCCGAAAATTGTGTTAAGCTATGATAACAAATCTCCCGATAAGCGAAAGAATTTTTGCGCCGGAAAACTTGCAGCGCTCGGTGCGCCATGTTCTCCGGCCGCGTAAGTATAGAATGGAATCGGACGGATGCCGCGACGCAAAACCGACACACTGTTTGACGAACCCGCAGGCGCAGACACGGCTTCGGCCGACGATGCGCCGCTCGCCGAAAGGATGCGCCCGCGCACGCTCGAAGAATTCGTCGGGCAACGCCACCTGATCGGAGAGGGTCGCATCCTGCGTCGCTTGATCGAAGGCGAGGGCGTGCTGCCTTCACTCATTCTGTGGGGCGCACCCGGCACTGGCAAGACCACTCTCGCGCGTCTGCTCGCGCGCCACAGCGACGCCGAGTTCATCCCGCTCTCGGCCGTCTTCTCCGGCGTCAAAGACCTGCGCGCCGCCATCGCCGATGCGCGCGAGACGAAGCGGAGGGGTCGCCGCACAGTCCTCTTCGTAGACGAAATTCATCGCTTCAACAAGGCGCAGCAGGACGCGCTCCTGCCCGCCGTCGAAGAAGGCACGGTCACGCTCATCGGCGCGACGACCGAGAATCCTTCCTTTGAAGTCATCAGCGCCTTGCTCTCGCGCTCGCGCGTGCTGACGCTCGAACCGCTGACCGAAACCGACATCACCGAACTTATCCGCCGCGCTCTGACAGACGAAACGCGTGGCCTTGCAAACTTACACCCGCAAGTCTCCGACGAAGTGCTCGCACGTTTCGCACGCGCGGCAGGCGGCGACGCGCGTGTCGCGCTCACCGCTCTCGAAGCCGCCGTCGAATCGACCGCGCCCGACGAGCGCGGCGTCCGCCACATTACGGACGAGGTTGCGGTCGAGGCTCTGGGGCGCGCTCGCTACGCCTACGACAAGGGCGGCGAGGAGCATTACAACCTCGCCTCCGCGCTCATCAAAAGTCTGCGCAACTCGGACGTGAACGCCGCGCTCTACTGGCTCGCGCGTCTTATCGAAGGTGGCGCAGACCCACTCTTTATCGCGCGGCGTCTCTGCATTCTCGCTTCGGAAGACGTGGGGCTGGCCGACCCGCAGGCGATGGTGCAGGCCAACGCCGCAGCGCAGATCACTGCGCTCATCGGTCTGCCCGAAGCGCTCTACCCGCTCTCGCAGGCGACGATCTATCTGGCACGCGCACCCAAGTCGAACGCGATCAAACGCGCCTACTTTGCCGCCGCCGAAGACGCGCAGGAGACGGCGCGCGAACCCGTCCCACTGCATTTGCGCAACGCCGTCACGCCCCTGATGAAACGCTCCGGCTACGGCAGCGGCTATCGCTACGTCCACGACGACCCGCGCGCCAGAGACGAGATGGCCTGTCTGCCCGAACCATTACGCGGGCACGAATATTACAAAGCGAACGATGAAGGATGAACGGAAGACTGGTAAATAGTAAATGGTCAATGGTGAATGGAGAAAGACGGTTCTGATCCGTTCACCATTGACCATTTACTATTTACCATTTACCGCTCTTAATTTTTATGAGTGAGAACAAGTCGGAAAAAGAGTTGGCTTTCCTGCACGACCTCTACATCGCGCCCGATTGGGGCGAGCGTTTCGCGGGGCTGATGGACGAGCACGTGCCCATGCCGAAAGAGGGGCATGCGCTTTACGTCGCGGCGGGCACGGGCGGACACGCTCTTGCGATCAAAGAGCGCGCCGGGAAGGACGTGACTTTGATCGGCGTGGACGAGAGCGAGGCGCGGCTGGCGCTGGCGCGTGCCAAGGCGCGTGCGACGAAGCTGGACACGGTGACGGACTTTCGCACGGCGCAACTGGAATCTCTGGCCTTTGAAGACGAGCAGTTTGATCTCGTGCTCGGCGACGCTTCGTTCGTCGCGGTGGAGCGTCTGCCGGAGGTTCTGGCCGAGATGGCGCGCGTGGCCGCGCCGGGCGCGACCGTGGCCTTGATGCTGCCGACGGCTTCGAGCTTCGGCGAGTTCTATTCGATCTATTGGGAAGCGTTGTTGAACGCCGAGATGCTCGACCAGTCGCCCATCGTCGAACAACTGATCAGCGAGCGCCCCACGGTCGCAGACGTGGAGACGCTGGCCGCGCGTGAAGGTCTCGACCTCGTTCAGTCGTGGACGAACATCGAAGAGTTCGACTACGAATCGGGCGAGGAATTTCTCAACTCGCCGCTCGTCCGTGATTTCCTCTTGCAGAACTGGCTCGACCCGCTCGGCGAAGACGAGGCCGGGCGTGCGCGCGTACTCTCCGAAGTCAGGCGCATCATCGACGAGGAACGCAATGATGCGGAATTTTCGCTCACCATCAAGGCCACGCTCGTCGTCGGGCAAAAGACGGGCTGACACGCTATCCGGCGCGAATCGAAGCGATTCGAATTTGCCCCTCGACCGCAACGCGTAACACAGAGAGTCGCCGCCAACACTTCCCTTGCGTTGGCGGCGAC
>DASZCS010000016.1:0-164892 GCA_035942855.1 Pyrinomonadaceae bacterium
CCCCCCCCCCCGCCCGTCGAACATAGACATCTGGAACGGCCTATGCGTTAACGGCGCGCCCCCCGTCAACGGCGGTCGCGCCCGAACACTTTCGCCGGTCGGCCCTTGCGCTTCCCCCCTCAAACGTTCTCATGAAACACGTCAGAAACTTCCTCGCATCACTGCTTGTCGCACTGGTCGTCGCCGCCGGATTAATGTTCGAAGCGAGCGCCGCCGTCAGACCGCTGCGACAACCACAGCAGCAACCCGCCGCGTCGGCCGCTGCGGCTGCGACATCGTCTTCCGCGCCGCAAAGCGACACGGCGCGTGGCCTTGCTCTCTACAAACAGGGCAAACACAAAGAGGCAATCGCCGTCTTGCGCGCCGTCGTCAAGCAGACGCCCGCGGACGATGCCGCCTGGCACTCTCTGGGGCAGGCGCTGCACGGCGCGGGCGACAAAGGCGATGCCGTCAAAGCGTATGAGAAGGCCGTCAAACTGCGGCCGGACAATGTTCTCTATCGCACATCTTGGGCGCTCGCGCTCATCACCGCGGGCAAGACGGCCAACGCGCGGAAAGAGGCCGAGGCCGCGCTCAAACTCGACGCGCGAAACTCCGTCGCGCACTACATCATCGGCCTCGCGTCGCTCGCCTCAGCCTCTTTCGACGAGGCCGCCAGAGAGGCCGACGCGGTCATCAAACTCGAACCCAACTTCGCCGCCGCGCACCTTTTGAAAGGCGACGCGCTGATAGACTCTTTCGCACAAAAGTACGCTGCCTTGCCGAGCGACGGGAAATCCGCGCGCACGACTCTTTATCCCCTACTCGACCAGGCGGCGCAAAGCATCGAAAACTATCTGCGGCTGAATCCGAACGACGCGGAAGCCGAATTGCGCCGCGCACAGGTTGCTGCCCTGCGCGCGTTCACCGGAACGCAGACAGACCCCGCGCGTCCCGTCTACAGGGAAGAGGACACGGACACGCCCGTGCGCATCACGGACTACGCGCTGCCGACCGGCATCGCGCGCACGATCTCATCGGGGCGCGTGATGATGCTCGTGACGCTCGACGCGGACGGGACTGTGAAAAGCGTCGTGCCGCTGCGCGCCTCCGACCCGCGCCTCGTGCGGCCGTACCGCGAGGCGATGCACAAAATGAAATTCGTCGCGGCGCAAAAGGGCGGACGCGCCGTCTCGCAAATAAGACTGATGGACTTGTCCTTCGGCACTTTCGTCGAACTGCGTCAAGTGACCGTCAGACCCTAAGTCGTCCAGCGACGTTTCGCGACACCACGCGTTCACACGTTCAGCGCAAGACGGACGACCGTGAACGCAAACGCTAAACACCCGCACCGGAATTTGAAATGCGCTTTACTCGTCACAACCTCGCGCCGCAGACGTTGGCCGTCGCGCTCGTCCTCTCCGGCTCCTTGCCTGCCGCGCCGCAGGCGCTAGCCAAACAGCAGTCGCTCGCAGACACGCCGCGACAACAACAACAACAACAGCCTGCTCCGTCCGCAACTGTCACCACCGCGACGCCGAGCGACACTTTGCGCGGCGTCGAGTTTTACAAACAGGGCAAATACAAAGAGGCCGTCAAGCTGTTGCGCGATGTGACGAAGAAACGCGGCGAGGATGCGCAGGCGTGGTTCTACCTTGGCTTGTCTTACTTGAAGGCGGAAGAGATAAAGAAGGCGACGGAGGCTTTACAGAGGGCGCGGAGTCTGCGCCCGACGGACGACGCGACGCTCATCGCGCTCGCCCTCGCGCTCGTCCGTACCGGCGACGATTATGGAGCCATGCAGGTGGCGACCGAGGCCGTCAAGCATGGCGGGCGAAACGTCGAAGCACATTACATGCTCGCGGCCATCAACTACCGCGTCGGCCGTCTTCCACAGGCTCTCGAAGGAGCAGAGGCGGCGCTCAAAATCAATCCCGCTTTCCCGTCCGCGCATTACCTGAAAGGCCAGACCTTGCTCGGCCTGAGTGATCAGGCGTTGACCAACTCGCGCAGCGAGACGCCTGAACTCCGCACAGTGCTCGCGGAAAAAGCCGACGCCCGTTTCGTCGAAGCGGTGCAGACGTTGGAGACTTTCATGCGTCTCGCCCCGGCCGCACCCGAAATCCCGAAGCTGCGCGAAGAGATCGCACAGATGCGTCTCTACCGTGACGCCCTCAACCCCGCAAACCCGAACCGCACGATCTACGCCGCGCGTGAGTTGACGACGCGCGCCAACGTCATCTATAAGCCCCCGCCCGGTTATACCCCACAAGCGCGCCGCAACGGGACGACCGGCATGGTCAGGCTACGCATCGTCCTGGGCGCGGACGGGACGATACAACACATCTACCCGACGCGGACGTTGCCCGACGGGCTGACCGAAGCGGCCATCGCAGCCGCACGGAAAATCAAATTCACCCCCGCGTTGAAAGACGGTCGCCCCGTCTCGCAGTTCGTCGTCATCGAGTATAATTTCAACATCTACTAAAAAGCGGAAAGACGCGCGCACTTGGCTTGAAGTTCGGCAGCGCGCCATCTCTCCCGCGATCAACTTATGAGCGCAAACACAACTTCCACCAATCCGGTCGTGCGTGCCATCGTGGCGGGTACGGCTCCGCAACCGGCGCGCTTGATGGCGGCGCGGGGCTTGCTGCCGCTGGCGGCCGACGAACTGCTGGAAGTGCTCGTCACCTTGCGCGGCGACGAGAATCAGGAGATCGTGCAGGCCGCCGACGAAACGCTCGACGCGCAACCCGCCGAGACGCTTCTCGCCGTCGCCTCCGCCGGCGAAACTTCGCCCGCCGTGCTCTCTTACCTTGCGACCCGAACGAGCGCGCAAAAGGAAGTCCACGAAGCCGTCACTTTAAACGCCGCCACGCCCGATGAAGCCATCGCCCGTTTGGCCTCCGTCACCAACGACGGATCGCTCCTCGAACTCATCTCCATCAACCAGCAACGACTGATTCGCGCGCCGCAGATCATCGAGGCGCTTTTGTCGAACCCCGCGCGCACGGGCGAGGCCGAGCGCCGCGCGCAGGAAACCAGACGCGAGTTTTTCGAGAAGGAACGAGGCGCGCAGCAGATCGCCGACGAGATGCGCGCACGCGGCATGGCGGCCGCCGCCGAGTTTATCGAATCGGCCGAATCCATCGGCACGACTTCGGGCTTGAGTTACGACGACGCGTGGCTGCTCGCCGCGCACATCGAAGTCTCCGACGCAGACATCGACGACTCCTGGCTGCCGCTCGAACGCTTCGAAGAGTTGTTCGTCGAAAGCGAGGAACAGCGCACGGCCAACCTCGAACGCATTATCGCGGAGACGACTGCGGAGGTCGGCGATGTCGCGCCCGAACGCATCTCGCTCATTCGCCGCGTCATGCTGATGAGCGTCAAAGACCGCGTCAAACTCGCCATGAAGGGCGACCGCGAGGCGCGCGCCATCCTCATCCGAGACTCCAACAAAGTGGTCGCCACCGGCGTCATCAACAATCCGCGCATCACCGATAAAGAGGTGGAAAGCATCTCGGCCATGCGCACCGTCTCAGACGAAGTGCTCCGGCTCATCGCACAGAATCGCGCGTGGGCGCGCAACTACCCGGTCATCCACAACCTCGCGCGCAACCCGCGCACGCCCATCGCCACGGCCATCAACGTCCTCATGCGACTCCAGACCAAAGACCTGCAAAACATCTCGCAGAACCGCAACGTCTCCGAAGCCGTCCGCCGCCAGGCCCAACGGCTCGCCCAAACCCGCGCCGGACACTGAGTTGGTAAATGGTGAATGGTGAATGGAGACTGCTTTCATCCATTCACCATTCACCATTTACCATTCACTATTTGGCTAAAAAATCTCCGAGCCTTTGCGCAGCACAGACCAGGCGACATCTGTGAGGGTGTGGCTGGCCGCGCCCCACCAGAGACCGGCGAGCGCGGCGAGCGCGGCGTAGCGCCCCGTGCCTTCGAGCCGCGCGCCCGCTTCTATAGCGCGCCAGGCGCGTATGATCTCGCCGTAATCGGGCGGCTCGTGCGCGACCAGCAGCGCGCGCAAGTAGACGGCCGCGACGGCCAGCAGCGTCAACATCGACGCGAAGTAGACGACCCGTATGAGCGTGCCGAAGATGATGCCGTGCGACCAGCGCGAGCGATGGCGAAACATCACCTTGTAAGGCCACCAGATGAAACGAAACACGCCCCAGCGCGTGTATTGCCGCGACTGTATGTCCAGATCGGGGCCGAACATCAACCCGCCGAACAGCATCGCGCCCGTCGCCACCGACGCCAGCAGCACGCTGCCCGTCACGCCCCACCCGGCCGCGAAAGTCGGCACGGCCAGCAACAACGTGATCGCGTCGTGTGTTCTTCCAGAAGGCATAAAAGCAGAGGTCAGAGGTTAGAGGTTAGAGGTTAGCAAAAGACAGAAGCGACAGAAACCGATTTAACTGACCTCTAACCTCTGACCTCTTACATATAGCATGTGGCAAAGTGCGGGCGCAAAAATCGGCCGTTTGCCTGTCGCGGCGCGGGCGCGCTACACTGCCTGCGCCTTTCTCGATCTGGATCGATGAGTAAACACGGAAAACTTCAGACGACCCTCGAATACGCCGCCACGCGCGCATTGCTCGGCGGGCTCGGACTTTTGCCGCGCAGTGCGGCCGTCGCCACGGGGCGCGCGGCGGGCAGGCTCGCGTACAAACTTGCCGGAGGCTTACGCCGCACCGGACAGATCAACCTCAAACTCGCGTTCCCGGAAATGAACGAGCATGAGCGCGCGCGTATGCTGCGCGCTTCGTTCGACAATCTGGGACGCTTGCTCGGCGAGTTCAGCCAGTTTCCGCGCGCGACTCCTGAGAGTTTGCGCAAGCTCGTCGAGTATGATCAAGTCGGACTCAAATACTTGCGCGAGGCCGAAGGACAGGAGCGCGGCGTCATCTTCCTGACGGCACATCTGGGCGCTTGGGAGTTTTTGAGCTTCGCCTGGTCTGCGCTTGAGTATCCGATCAGTTTTCTCGTGCGCCCGATAGACAATCCGCGCGTCGAAGAGTTAATCGAGGGTATCCGCACGCGCTACGGCAACACGGCCATCAACAAGAAAATGGCGGCGCGGCAAGCCTTGCGCGTCCTGCGCGACGGCGGCACGCTCGGCATTTTGGCCGACCTCAATTCGCATCCGAACGAGGGCGTCTTCGTTCCCTTCTTCGGCCATCTGGCCTGTACCACTTCCGGCGTCGCCACGCTCGCCCTGCGCACTGATGCCGTCGTCATCCCCACCTGCGCCGTCTGGGACGAACAGCGCGGCCGCTTCTTCTTTCACGGCGACCCGCCCGTCGCGCTCGTACGCACCGGCGACGACAAGCGCGACGTTGAAATCAACACCGCCAACTTCGCCGCAGCCATCGAGCGCATGATCCGCGCCTACCCCGAGCAGTGGCTCTGGATTCACAAACGCTGGCGCACGCGCCCCGTGGGCGAACCGGATTTCTACACGGAGCGCGCACAATTCGACACAAAAGAGTCACAACTCCCCGCTCCTACCGGCGACAAAAGCTTCTCCTGAACACTTTTTCTAAAACTTTTTTCGACTCATTCGACACTTTTTGTTCTTTATCATCAACATTTAGCTTGCGACCTTAATGTGCTGTCACGAAATTGTTACTTTTTATTGCATTTTATGCTTGACATCTAACGAGTGTTTGGTGTAATTTCACACACGTCGAAGGGCAGTAAGTTTTATACAAAAATTTTCAGCGATTGCCTTTCGAGATTTTTGAAAGCCAGAGACTTTCGGCAACTGCCACGGGGCGGAAGAGGCCAGTTTTACTGGATGTTCTTTTTTCCGAGCCTTGCAATTTTCAACTCGCCCGTACCAACGCAGCCGACCTAACATGCCGGATCGCCCGTAAGTGACGATCTCCAGCGCCCAAGTCAACGCCACCCTGAATCTCCGAGCCTGCCCAAAAATTTCAGCCTCGTTAGTTCCCCAAGCTAACGAGGCTGCTTCTCTTTGTGGCTAATAGCTATCAGCTTTTAGCTATTAGCTTTCAGCAAAAGGCGTTTCGCAAATTCAGAATCTTACATTGCCAGCCCGCCGTCTACTTGTATCACCTGTCCGGTGATGTAGCGCGCCGACGGAGAGACTAGGAAGCAGGCTATTTCTGCGACTTCCGACGGCTCCGCGAAGCGTCCGAGCGGAATCTGTTCGAGCAACTTCGTGCGGTAGGCTTCGTCGAGTGCGCCCGACATATCCGTCGCCACGAGGCCGAGCGCGAGCGCGTTGATTGTCACCTTGCGGCTCGCCACCTCTTTCGCCAGAGCCTTCGTCAGCCCGACGAGTCCGGCCTTCGATGCGGAATAGTTCGACTGCCCGGCCATCCCGACCAGCCCGCTGATCGAGGAGATGTTCAAGACTGATCCGCCGTCCTCCTGCCTGAGCATCACGCGCAAGGCTGCGCGCGCGAAGTTCCAGGGCCCTTTCAAGTTCGTGTCCACGACGGCATCCCAATCGTCTTCCTTCATGCGCAGGATCAGGTTGTCGCGCGTGACGCCCGCGTTGTTGATCAGAAAATCTATGCGCCCGAACGCCTCTTTGGTCTGCTTGACCATCTCGGCCACCGCGTCCGTCTGCGCCACGTCGCATTGCGCGGCCAGGACTTTGACGCCGAGCGATTCGAGTTCAGCGCGCAAACTTTCAGCGGCCTCAGCACTCTTTGCGTAGTTGAAGGCGACCGCTGCGCCGCGCCTTGCGAATTCGAGCGCGATGGCGCGTCCGATGCCGCGCGTCGCTCCGGTCACGATGGCCGCTCGCCCGTCGAAAGGTTTCGTCTCGTCGCTCAAAATTTCATCCTCCGTTCAATAGCACGCGCTGATCCGGCGCGCACGCTCATTTGTTCAGATCCAACGAACGCAGATACTCCTTGAAGGCGGGCGCGAGGTCTGGGCGCTTCAAGGCAAATTCGACGGTGGCAATGAGGAAGCCGAGTTTGTCGCCTGCGTCGTGGCGCGCGCCCTCGAAGCGCACGGCGTAGAAGGGTCGGCGCTTGAGCAGCGAACGCATGGCGTCCGTGATCTGTATCTCGCCGCCCGTGCCGCGTTCGGTGCGCTCGATCTCTTCGAAGATGTCGGGCGTGAGAATGTAGCGCCCGATGATCGCCAGGTCAGAAGGCGCTTCGGCGAAGGGCGGTTTTTCCACCATGTCCCTGATCTTGTAGACGCCTTCGGCGACCTCTTCCGCGTCGATTGCGCCGAAACGCGAGATGGCTTCGCCCTCAACTTGCATCGTGCCGACGACCGGCGCGTCGTACTCTTCGTAAACCCTGAGCATCTGTTTGAGCGCGGGTGTTTCGCAGTCCATGATGTCGTCGGGCAGCATGACTGCGAACGGCTCGCCCGCAACGAAATCTCGCGCCTGCAAGATGGCGTGGCCGAGTCCGAGCGCTTCCTTTTGTCGAACGTAGCTGATGCGCGCAAGGTCTGAGACGGAGCGCGCAGTGGCGAGCAGTTTGTCCTTGCCGCGTTCGCGCAGCAGGCTTTCGAGTTCGAACGAGATGTCGAAGTGATCCTCAATGGCGTTTTTGCCGCGCCCTGTGATGATGAGGATCGACTCGACGCCGGATGCGACCGCCTCTTCGACGCCGTACTGAATGAGCGGCTTATCGACGAGCGGCAGCATCTCTTTCGGCGACGCCTTGGTTGCGGGCAGAAAGCGCGTGCCCAGACCCGCTGCGGGAAACACGGCCTTGCGAATCTTCTGTACCATATCTTTTAGTTTGACTCCCCTTGACCGAGACTACGGCTTGACACGCTCGCGCGCGGTCGGCTAGCGTGACCCCTTTCGTCAATTGGCACTGGCGTAGTAAAGAGACAACTTCATACCACACGTTAAAGGACAGCACAAATGCTCGATCTCAACTTTGTCCGCGACAACCTAGAGCGCGTTCGCGCCGCGCTCGAAGCGCGCAATGCTGCGGTCGCCCCGCTTGAAGACTTTGCGAGAATGGACGCCGAACGTCGCCGCGTCATCGCAGAGTCCGACGAACTCAACGCGCGGCGCAACGCGGCGAGCCGTGCCATCGGCGCGTTGATGAAGGAAGGACAACGCGAAGAAGCGGAAGCGCAGCGCGGCGAGGTTGGGCAACTCAAGGAGCGCATCGCGGAACTCGACCGGCGGCGCGACGAAGCCGAAGCGAACATGCGCACGCTGCTTTCGACCCTTCCCAATCTCCCGCACGAATCTGTCCCGGTCGGAGCGGACGAGACGGCCAACACCGAAGTGCGGCGTTGGGGCGCGCCGCCCGCTTTCGATTTCGAGCCGAAGGATCACGTCGATCTCGGCGCGTCGCTGCGGATACTCGATCTCGAACGCGCGGCCAAGATCGCGGGCGCGCGTTTCGCAGTTCTCTACGGCGCGGGGGCGCGGCTCGAACGCGCGCTCATCAACTTCATGCTCGACGTGCACACGCTTGAGCACGGTTACAGGGAGACGCTTCCGCCCTTCATCGTCAACCGCGATGCTCTGTTCGGCACGGGGCAGTTGCCGAAGTTCGAGCAGGACTTGTTCAAGCTGACGGACGAACGGGAACTTTTTCTAATCCCCACGGCCGAAGTGCCCATCACGAACATCCACCGCGAAGAGATGCTTGAAGAGTTGGAACGGCCTTTGAAGTTCGTCTCTTACACGCCCTGCTTTCGCTCCGAGGCGGGCAGCTACGGACGCGACACGCGCGGCCTTATTCGTCAACACCAGTTCGACAAGGTGGAACTCGTCAAGCTCACGCGCCCCGAAAATTCTTACGAGGAACTTGAAGGACTGACGCGCGACGCCGAGACTATTCTGCAAAAGCTCGGTCTGCATTACCGCGTCGTCACGCTCTCGACCGGCGACCTCGGATTCAGCTCGGCCAAGACTTACGACATAGAAGTCTGGTTGCCCTCGCAGAACACTTTTCGGGAAATCTCTTCATGTTCCAACTTCGAATCGTTTCAAGCGCGCCGCGCGCAGATCAGATTCCGGCGCGCGGGGGCGAAGCCCGAATACGTCCACACGCTCAACGGTTCCGGCCTCGCCGTCGGGCGCACATGGCTTGCGATTCTGGAAAACTATCAACAACCGGACGGCTCCGTCGTCGTTCCCGAAGCGTTGCGGCCGTACATGAACGGGATGGAGAGGATAGTAAGCAGTGAGCAGTAAGCAGTGAGCAGATAAAAGCCGCGTGAGCGGCGACAGTTAGCAGCCCCGTCCGTGAGGGCGGGGTTCACGTATCTATTCAAACACGTTGAAGCCCCGAAGGGGCGACACATTTGCGTGTTGCATTGTGTCGCCCCTTCGGGGCTTCATAATCTGTTTTCGTACTATGCTCCCCGCGCTGACGCACGGGGCTATTAACTGTCGCCGCTCGCGCTGCTTCTGTGGTTCATCACTCAGCAGTTTTAACTGCTTACTGCTTGCTGTTCACTTGATCTGCAAGTCGAAGGGCAGCATCGCCATCGTCTCGCCGCGCCTTGTGTTTTCGAAGATGGAGAGGAAGCGTAGGGCGCGGCGCATGTCTGCGGGCAGGGCGGCTTCGACGGCGGCGCGCTGCTCTCTGGCTTTGAGGCTCGCGGTGTCTTCGTCGCCGCCTCCGCCCATCCAACGTTCGAGCACCGTGCGCGGCGCGGGAAACACGACGCGGCGCACGCCTTTGTCGGCCGGGATATTCGCCAGACCTTTAGCGATCTCGACGGCCTTGTCCAGCCCGCCAAACTCGTCAACAAGGCCGCGCTCTTTGGCCTGCGTGCCCGTCCAGACGCGCCCCTGCGCGATGGAATCGACGTATTCGACGTTGCGCCCGCGCCCGCGTGCGACCTTCGGCAGAAAGTCGTCGTAATAGAAACTCTTGAGAATGGACTCGAACTTGGCGCGCTCGTCTGCGTTGAACGGCTCTGTCTCGCGGAACATCCCGGCATGCTTGCCGCGCAGGACGTATTCGTTGTTGACGCCGATCCAATCGTAAAAACCTTTCAGCACGGGCTTGCCCGCGTAGACGCCGATTGAGCCGGTGATGGTCGAAGGCTGCGCGACGATCTTGCTCGCCGTCGCGGAGATGTAGTAGCCGCCCGAAGCCGCCACGTCGCCCATCGAGACGACGACGGGCTTCTTCGCTTTCGCACGCTCGACCGCATGCCAGATCACGTCCGAAGCGTAGGAAGTTCCGCCCGGACTGTCCACGCGCAAGATGATCGCTTTAATGTTCTTGTCGTCGCGCGCGTCGTTCAGAGCTTTGACGACCGTATCCGAACCCGTCGATTGACCGCTGAAGGCGCTGCCGTCGTTCGACTGGCCGCCGCCGATGGGGCCGGAGGCGAAGATGAGCGCGATGCGTTCACCTTCGCCAAGTCCGACGGATTCGGGACGCACGCGCCGGTAGTCCCACTCAGCCACCTTGCGCAGTTTGTCCGCTTCTTTGTAGCCGAGCCGTTTCTTGAGTTCCTCTTCAACCTCGTCCCGGTATTTCGCGTCGTCGATCAACCCCGCGGCTTTCGCTTCCCAGGCACCGAGCGGCGCGTTGTCGATGAGGGCGAGCACGTCTTCCGGAGACTTCTTGCGCGTCGCGGCGATGGTGTTGACGTAGCGCGCGAAGAACTCATCGAGGATCGAGTTGATGACTTCGCGGCTCGCCTCGGACATCTCCTTGCGCGTGTACTGTTCGGGCGCGGTCTTGTACTTTCCGATCTGGTAGAAGTCCGCCTTGATGCCGAGTTTGTCGAGCGAGCCGCCGAGCGACATCACGTCGGCCGCCAGTCCGACGATGAAGAGATCGCCGATGGGCGCAACGTAGATGCGGTCGCAGGCCGTGGCGACGTAATATTCCTTGTTCGTGCCGTACTCCATGTAGGCGTAGACGGGTTTGCCGGTCGAGCGAAAATCGGCGAGCGTGTCGCGTATCTCTTCGGCCTTGCCCCAACCGATCATCGTCATGTCGATCTCAAGCAAGATCGCGCCGATGCGTTTGTCGGCCTTCGCCTTTTTGATCTCCGAGAGCAGGCGCGCGAGCGAACGGTCATCGCGCCCGAGGAAGCGACTCGCAAAAGGGTCTTCCGCGACGTAATCGGGAAGCGCGCCTTCGAGCTTCAAGACGAGCACGCTGTTGTCGCGCACGTTCGGTTCATCGTCCAGAGACGCGAACAACAGGAAGACGCCGAGCGCCGCCACCAACGCCAAACCGACGAGCGCGCCCGCCACCCACAAAAAGATTTTTCCACCGCGCGACATAGCCATAAGTTAATTAATTCTGCATGAAAATTAGAAACGCCCGCGCTGTCGCATGCAGCGTGCGTGGGCGTTCGTTAATACGCCCCGTCGGGGCAAAAGGTTTTGAAAGGCAGGGATGAAGGATGAGGGATGAATGAAAGCATTCAACTATGTGAGTGCTTTTCTTGTTCATCCCTCATCCCTCCGCTTTCATCCCTGCCTTTCGATCCAGCCGCCGCCCAGAACTTCGTCGCCGCGATAGAAGACGGTCGCCTGGCCGGGGGCGATGGCGCGTTGCGGTTCGTCGAAGACGATGCGCGCGCGTCTGCCGGGGAGAGGTTCGACTGAGGCGGGCGCGGGGGCGTGGCGATAGCGCACTCGTACTTCCGCGCGCACGGGCGCTAGGGGAGCGTCGAAGCTGATCCAGTTGACGCCCGCGGCCGTGAACTCGTGCGCCAACAACTCTTCACTTTCGCCGACGACGACCTGTCTGCTTTCCGCGTCAACTTTAACGACGTAGAGCGGAAGCGGACGCGAGATGCCGATACCGCGCCGCTGGCCGACCGTGTAACGATGCACGCCCTGATGTTCGCCGAGCACGCGCCCGGCAGTGTCTACGATCTCGCCCGCCGCGGGCAGTCGCCGCGTCTCGTCCTCTGCTTCCAGATAGCGGTCGATGAAGCCCGCGTAATCGCCGTCGGGCACGAAACAGATCTCCTGCGACTCTGCCTTTTCCGAGACGGCGAGACGGAAACGACGCGCCGCCTCGCGCGCCTCTTCCTTGTTCATCTCGCCGAGCGGAAACAGAGCGTGCGACAGTTGCGCCTGCGTCAACTCCCAGAGGAAATAGGATTGATCTTTGTTCGCGTCGCGCCCGCGCAGGAGTTTGTAACGCCCGCTCGCTTCGTCAAACTCGACGCGCGCGTAGTGGCCGGTCGCCACCTTCTCGCAGCCGAGGCTTTGCGCGAGACGGTCGAGCGAAGCGAACTTGAGACGGCTGTTGCAAGCGACACAGGGAATCGGCGTCTCGCCCTGCAAGTAACTTTCGACGAAGGGGCGCACCACATCGCGCTCGAAATCCTGTTCGAGATTCAGGACGTAGAAGGGAAACCCAAGTTCGCCCGCCACGCGACGCGCATCGTACACGTCGTCCAGCGAGCAGCAACGCGAGGGCAAAGGGTCGCCGTTTTCGTCCACGTTCAGGTTGCGGTTTTGATTCCACAACTGCATCGTGAAGCCGACGAGTTCGTGCCCCGCCGCCTGTAAAATCGCCGCCGCCGCCGAAGAATCGACGCCCCCGCTCATCGCCACCGCAATCTTCATAAAACCTCGTGAATGGTGAATGGTAAATGGTAAATGGATAAAGACAGATTTTATCTATTCAACATTCGCCATTTACTATTGACCGCTTTTGCCTCCCCTTTGAGGCGGGTGTTAAGATGCCCGCATAGGACAATAAATCTGCCTGACAAATAACAGTTAAGGATACCCGAAACGGCGCGAAAGTTCAGCCGCCGGAAAGACAGTCCCAAGTTTCAAGTCTTAAGTCCCAAGTTGAATTCGCAGACTTCAGACCTGGGACTTGAGACTTGAAACTTGGCACTTGAGACTTAAAACATGGAAAGAGCCATCGAAGAGTACACCGTCGCCGAAGAACCTTATTACCTGCCCGTGGCGCGGGAGGTGGAGATGTTCGAGGCGGCGAACGCGGCGCGTCTGCCCGTGATGTTGAAAGGGCCGACGGGCTGCGGCAAGACACGCTTCGTCGAACACATGGCGTGGCGTCTGGGTCGGCCGCTGATTACGGTCGCGTGCCACGAAGATTTATCCGCGACCGATCTCGTCGGACGCTTCCTTTTGGAAGGCGAAGAGACTGTCTGGCACGACGGGCCGCTGACGTCTGCGGTCAAGAGCGGCGCGATCTGTTATCTGGACGAAGTGGTCGAAGCGCGCAAGGACACGGTCGTCATCATCCACCCGCTCACGGATCATCGACGCCGCCTGCCCATCGAAAAACGCGGCACGATTCTCGATGCGCCCGACGACTTCATGCTCGTCGTCTCTTACAATCCCGGCTACCAGTCGGTCTTGAAAGACCTCAAACAGTCAACGCGTCAACGCTTCGTATCGCTCGAATTCGACTACCCGCCCGCCGAACTCGAAGCCGAGATCGTCGCGCGCGAAGGCGGCATCGAACCGGAGACGGCGCGCGATCTCGTACAGATCGGCCACAAGGTCAGAAACCTGCGCGGCCACGGCCTTGAAGAAGGCGTCTCCACGCGTCTCCTGATCTACGCCGCCCAACTCATCGCGCGCGGCATCCCACCCACCGCCGCCGCCGAAGTCGCACTCGCCTCGCCCATCACCGACGACCGCGAACTGCAACGCAGCATCCGCGAGATCATCACGACCGTGATCTAGACTTCAACACACATTATGGAAGAAGCTCTGGCCGGACACTTTCTTGAAGATGCGCTCGCGGTCTTTCGCAAGTACAAGAAACTTGGGGAGGACGCGATGAAGCAGTTGGACGACGCAGAGTTCTTCGCGTCGATCGATGCTGAGAGTAACAGCGTGGCCGTCATCGTGAAGCACCTGGCGGGCAACATGCGCTCGCGTTGGTCAGAGTTTTTGACGACGGATGGGGAGAAGCCGGACAGGGATCGGGACGCGGAGTTTGAAGTTGGGGCGGGGACGACGCGTGCGGAGGTGTTGCGCTGGTGGGAGTCGGGCTGGCGCACTGTGTTCGAGGCGGTCGAACCGCTCCGCGCGTCAGACCTTGCGCGCACGGTGTTGATCAGGGGCGAGCCGCACACGGTCGTCAAGGCCATCAACCGGCAGTTGACGCATTACGCGTATCACGTCGGACAGATCGTGTTTTTGGCAAAGCATCTCAAATCGGAGCAGTGGCAGTCGCTCAGCATCGCGCGCGGGCGTTCGGAAGCGTTCAACCAAAGTATGCGCGAGGGGCGCGAGACGTGAAGTGATGAACGAGCAGGAAGACAGCGAGACTGGCGGCGCGGCGGACGCAGCGGGGACGCAACCGCTGGCCGAAGCCTTGAGCGAACATCTGGGCGAAGCGCAGTCGGCGAGCGAGCGGCGGACGATTGCGGGGCTGGTGCGCGAGATCGGCAAGCTCCCGGCCGAACGCGCGCGCGTCGTGCTCGAAGTGAGCGCCGGGCTGGCGGGTCTGAGTCTGCGCGTGGGCGTGGAGTTTTTGCGCGCAGCCAGCGTGGCGGCGCAGGTATTGGAAGCTGCGGAGTTGCGCGAGTGGGGACAGATGGGGCGGCGTCTGGCGATGGCCGACGTGGAGACGGGCGTAAACTTCTTCAAGGCGGGCGTCGGCGAACTGCTCGAAGTTCCGCCTGCGGCGCGCACGCTGTTGTTTCAAGTCTGCGCGCGACAGTTGCCGCTCTCGACTTCAATCGCCACGGAGACTTTCAGGAGCGCGCCGGAACTGGCGCGCGCCACGGGCGCGGACGGCGAACTGCTGGCCGCGACCTTTGAAGTCGCGCTTGAGATCGCGCGTCGCTCCGCGCGCCACAGCGCGGACTTTCTGGCGAGTTCGCCCGCCGCGTTCGCGCATCTGGAAAAGTATCGCATGGCGGCAACGCACGACGACGTTACGCAGAACGATGAAGCGGATGCGGCGGACGCCGGGCAAGCACGCGCAACGCACGACGAACAAGCAGCCAACGAAGAGGGCGCGGCACGCAGCCAAGCAGCAAGCGACGGAGTGGCGAACAATGAAGTGGCGCGTGCGGCGTTGCATCTGGCCGGAGTGTTTGCGCAGCGCGCGGGCGGCGTGGCGGCGGATGCATGGGCGCATCTTCCGGCCGCAACCAACGGACTCGACGCCGAACAGACGCGCACGCTCTTTCGTCACACCGAAGGCTTTCTCGAACGCGGCGGCGCGGCGGCCTTGCACGTCTTCATCGCGGGCGGTGAGGTCTTGCGTCTCGCGCCGCGAGTCTTCGCCGACTGGACTGCGCTTCTGCACACGGTCGCCGCGCAGGGCAATGCACCGCTCGTCTCGCTCGCGCGCCACAGTCCACTCTTCTTCCGCGCGCTCCCCATGCAGGAAGCGCGCGAGCGACGCGCCGGTGAACTTGCGCGTCGCGTCATCGCGGCCACGCGCGCCGTGGCAGAGGTTGACGCGGAGGCTGCGATCTCCTGTTTTCGTTCCGCGCCTTCGGCGCTGCGCGCGGCTTCGCTCGAACAGTTTGAACAGTGGGCGCAGGACGGCCTCGCGCTCAAACGCAACGACGCGCGCGCGCGACGCAGTTACTACGGACTTGAAACACGACAGAGCAACGCCGCGCTCGTGCAGGGCGGCGCGGGGCTGGCGCTCGACGAGGTTGCGCCGACGCTCCGGCTCTACGTCGAAGGTTTGACGGGGCGTGCCGTGGATGTCGCCTCGCTCGCAGCCGTGCCCGACGAGTCGCGCATCGGCGACGGCCGCACAATTCACTTGCCCGCTTCGGTCGCGGAGTTTCCGGACGACGAGCGCAACTTTCGTCTCTACAAAGTGCTCGCCGCGCACGCCGCCGGGCAGATCGAATTCGGCACGCACGCGCGCGCCGGGCAAGACGACGACACAGCCGCCTCTTTGCGCGCCGCCTACGCTTCAATCGCCGAACTCTATGCGGAAGAGAACGCCGACGCGCGAGACGCCTTCGCGCTCGACGGCTACATCAACGACCCCGCAACAAGTGAACCCGCGCTTGCGCCCGAAGAAGAGGCGCGGCGTGCGCGTCAGGCGCGGCGGCGCATGCCGAAGGACGCAGATTATCGCGCCGCGCTCGCGCTCTTTCCTCTACCCGTGCTCGCCGCGCGCATCTTCGGCACGCTCGAGAACGGGCGCATCGACCGTCGCCTGCGTCTGGCCTATCGTGGTCTGACGCGCGATCTCGATCTCGTCCGCGCGCACCTGCGCACCAGTCGCCCGCGCATCGCCACCGTGCCCCTGACGCTCGTGCCCTTCGAGTTGCTTTTCCAGATCACACTCTGCGGCGGCGCGCTCGACGATGCCCGCGCCTTCTACTCTCAGATCGTCTCCGAACTCGAAACCATCGTCGCCGATTACTTGAACGGCGCGACGGCCACAGTCGCCGACACCTTGATGGCGACCAGTCGCGTCTACACGCTCTTTCAATCCGTGACGCCGCAGACGACCGAACAGCAGGAGCAACAGGCGGAGTCTTCCGAAGACGGCGGGAGCGGCGCTGAATCGCAAATCGACATGCCGAACCGACGCGACTCGGCGCGCGACCCCGACAGCGAGCCGCAAAATTCACAGTCGCCGAACGACGCGCGCGAACTCTTCAACGCGTGGGCGAAGTCGAACTCCTCAGAAGAGGAAGCGGCCGAACAACTCTTCGGCGCAGAGCGTTGGACGCAGTCGCAATCGCCCGAACAGGAATTGGAAGAGGGCGAAGTGGCTTACAACTACGACGAGTGGGACAGGGAGCTATCCGACACGCGCGTCAACTGGTGTCGCGTCGTGGAAAAGCGCGTCCGTCGCGGCGACCGCACGTTCGTCGAACTCACGCGCTCGCGTTATCGCGGTGTCATCTCCTCGATCAAACATCAGTTCCAGTTGATGCGCCCCGAAAGTCTCATTCGCATCAAGAACGAACTCGACGGCGATGATTACGATCTGGATGCCGTGATCAACTACGTCGCAGACCGTCGCGCAGACGGACGACAATCCGAACGCATCTACACGAAACGCTTGCGGCGGGAACGAGACGTGGCCGTCTCGTTCCTGTTGGATCAGTCTTCGTCAACGGCGCGCACCATCGGCCGGCACCCCTTGCAGCCCTACACGCATCCCGGTCGCCGCATCATCGAGATCGAAAAGGAAGGACTCGTCCTGATGAGCGAGGCGCTCGAAGCCGTGGGCGACGCCTACGCCATCTACGGTTTCACGTCCGAGGGACGGCGCAACGTGAAGTTTTACGTCGTCAAAGATTTCGACGAGCGCCATTCAGACGAGATCGAACGGCGCATCGGCGGCATCAAATACCAGCACAACACGCGTCTCGGCGCGGCCGTCCGCCACGCCGCCGCGCGCCTGCGCGCACAGGAAGCGCGCACGCGTCTTCTGATCGTGCTCTCCGACGGTCGCCCCTACGACCACGACTACGGCGACGCGCGCTACGCACGCGAAGACACGCGCGAAGCTCTCCGCCAAGCGCGCACCTCAGGCATCACGCCCTTCTGCATCACCATCGACCGCGACTCCGAGGCGGAACTCCGCGATCTCTACGGCGAAGTCGGCTACACGATCATCGACGACGTGCTCTCCCTGCCCGAACGCATGCCCGCCATCTATCGTCGCCTGACGACATAAAGCCGCTGCGCCAGCATTTGTGCTTTATTGACGGCCGCTCCGACCTGACCCGCATTGAGGAAGCGCGAAAATTGCCGCTGCAATTCGATCCGCATTGTGTTATAAACGCCGCGCCTGCTAAGTCCCAGCCTCTTTTAAGACATCGACATGATACTTATGACGTACATGAAGAAAACCGCCGTCACTTCGCACTGAGCCTTCACGCATGACTGACAGCTTCAGCTTCTACCTTCGTAAGATCAAAAGTCTTCGTCGCGGCCGTGCACATGGGTCGCCTACACCACACAAACCCCTTCTTCTTCTCACTATCATTGATCTCATCGAACAAGGGGCAATCAACCGTAACCGCATTGAGCCTTCGCCGCAGCTCGTCGAAACTTATCTCAGTTATTACTCGCAAGTTGGAGAGGGATGGCCGCGCCCATTCCTTCCATTCTTCCATCTGAAAACTTCCGGTTTCTGGCATCTGCATGCACGCAAGGGACAGGAGGCTGCGTTAGAGGCGGCGCAAACCTTCAACTCGATGTCACAGCTGTCATCTATTGTTGATTATGCCAATCTTGACGATGAGTTATTCGCGCTTCTGCTCGATCCACCGGCACGTGAAGTCATTCGTCAGACAATCATCGATGCGTACCTGCCCACCTATCGCACCGCCCTTGAGAGCGTCTTTCAACATAGCCGAAATATCACAGACGTTACGCGGCTCTTGGAACTACAGGCTGAAGGTATAGCCGTCGCTTCCGTGCCGCCATCACCAGTCCGAAGCGCGGCTTTTCGGCGCGAGATCATGGGTCTCTATAATTACACCTGTGCGGCTTGCCACCTTCGTATCGTCACACTTGATGGTAAGGCTGCCGTTGACGCCGCACATATTGTCCCGTTCGCAGAGTCGCATGATGACAGCATCGGCAACGGCCTCGCGCTCTGCAAACTACATCACTGGAGTTTCGAGTATGGGCTCATCGTGCTTGATGATGAGTTGCGCGTTCTAATCAATAGCAACTTCGACGAGCAAGGCCCGCGTGCCCTCTTGCTCCGCAATCTCAACGGCCAACGCATCCTCCTTCCAGCGAAGAAACCATACTTCCCGTCTTTGCAGGCTGTTCGTCACCATCGCGCCAAGTGGATGATTCGGTAATCGTGATTTAAGCCTCCTGCGCGTATGCGCGACTCGGAGATACAAAGTCAACGACAAAATCCTACCCGTCTCGGGCGAATCACTGTCATTCCATCTCCAGCGTCTGGTCAGCGTTCATCTGTGACTGATTATTTCTTTTTTCTGGGTTTGAGGCTCGGAGCGGAAAAATAAAAAGGGTGAGTCTCGGAAACTTGCGGGTAAACGAGACTCACCCTTCTGCCTCTAGCTCTTCACGTTTGGAGACACGTTTGGCGCTTTGCCTCACAGGAGACTCTGACAGGACTTGGCTCGGCGTCCAGCGTGTTGAGGCGCATCTTACGCCGCGCTCCCGTACCTGTCTGTGCGTTCGCGTACAGAAGAAAAACTTTTCGTCGTTATAATTTCGCCAAACAGAACGCGTAAAAATTAGTAAACCATGAAGCGCAAGAATGTGGGTTGATCGTCATTCTTGTCATTGTAACTCGGAACCACGCGTCTGGAGTTCGGCCGGAATCGCCGGGCGGGCGACGGCGTGTGCGTTCAAATTAGATTTTTGGTTTTCACGAACACAGGAGGAGAACTTCAATGCGGAGAACTTTAGCTCTCGTGAGCTTGCTGGCTCTGGCGACTTTCGGTGCGGCCTGCGCCGCCACCGACAACGCGAACACCGGGAACGCCAATAACACGAACGCCCTCGGCGGGACGACCGGCGGCAACACCAACGCGACCGGCACGACCGGCACGGGCGCAACCACCGGCTCAGGCACGACCGGCACAACCGGCACGGCCGGCAACACGAACGCGGGTGGCAATACGAACACCGGCGGCACAACCGGCGGCAACACGAACACGGGCGGCACGACCGGCGGCAACACCAACGCGGGTGGCAATACGAACAACGCGAACACGGGCAACACGAACGGCACGGGCGGCGTGCGCAACGGCAACACCAACACCGGTACGGGCACGGGCGCGAACCGAAACACTCCCTAAGTCTCGCTTCGAGTCTTCGAGAGTCTGAACAAACACGAAGGGGCGCGGTCGAAATTGACCGCGCCCCTTCGTCTTTTTATCGCGCCCTGCCCTCAGTGTTTTTATAGCGTCGTGCCCCCTCTGAGTTTTTACGGCGAACTGCAAGTGAGTTCTGTCTGTACGCGCTCTCGGCGTGGCTTCGCCCATTAACCCGCGCGCGTTCTAGTCCTTTCCGAAGAAGCGGAAGGTGAGACCGGCCGTGACGCCGAAGGGGTAGCCGGGCGTGCCGTGGATGCGCGCGACGGCGGGGTCGCCCGGACGGAGACGCGACTCGAAATAGTTTTGCGTCTCGTAGTAGCGTTTGTTCGTCAGATTATCGACGGCGAGGTTGAAGTCCAGCCAGCGACGCAGGCGCTTCGACATGCTGAAGTCGAGCACGTCGAGGCCGGAGGCGCGCAAACGTGCGTCTTCGCCGTCGAGGCGATAGCTGGCCGCGTGACGATAGCCGAGCGTGGCGTTGAAGCCGCGAAAGCCCGTGAAGGTAAGCGCGGCGTTGGCGACCGTGTGCGGCGCACCGTCCACGTAGAGGCGCGGGCGCGTGCCGCGATAGAAGGCGTTCGAGACGCGCGTGAGGCCGCCGCCGAAAGAGAGTTGCTTTGTCAGTTGCGCCGAAGTCTTGAGTTCGTAGCCGTAGGAACGGCTCGCCCCGCGAAACTCGAAACTGCCGTCGTCGGGGATGTAGACCTGCTCGTTCGAGCGGTCGATCAAAAACAGATCGGTGACGAGTGACAGGCGTTTGAAAAACTGGTGCGACGTGCCGAGTTGATAAAAGTCGGTCGTGGAGATTTTCGGCGCGCTTGGGTTGCGGACGACGCCGCGCGCGTCCTGACTGGAAATGCCGCGCCCGTAGTTGAAATAAAAGGTGGCGGGAAAATTGTCTGCGGGCGAATAGGCGACGCTGAACTTCGGTTGAAAGCGCGCCGCGTGCTCCGTCCCCGACAGTTCCGGCGCGATCAGATCGCGCACGTCGAAGCGAAAGTAATCGAAGCGCAAGCCCGCCTCGACGTGCAGGTGGCCGTGCAAGAGGTCTATGCCGTTCTGCACGTAGCCGCTCATGTTTGAGACGCGCGCACGCGCATCGGTCAGCAGACGCGTTGTCACGCCCGTGCTCGTCTCCGTGCCGACGGCGATGGGATTGCGCGCAACGGTCGGGTAGAGGCCGACGTTGATCTGGTTGTCGTGATAGTTTGCGCCGACGGTCAGGAGCGAGAGCTGGTTGAAGAATTTGTAGGGGCGCAGGTATTGGACGTTTGCGCCTTCCTGCAAACGCGAGTCGTGCTGTTGTATCTCGTCGCCGTTCACTTCGTCTGCGAGAAAGAAGGTGAAGTTGGAATAGAGATCGAAGAGCGAGCGCGAGACGAAGGCGTCGGCCTTGAGGGTCGCGCCCGACGGGCGCTCGTCGCGGAAGTAGACGCCGAGGACGCCGCTGCGCACGCGCCCGCCATTGTCCGGGTCGAGAAAGCCGAAGCGACTGAGACGCCCCGCCGCCACTTCGTCCAGAGGTATCTGGCCGGAAGAGAAAAAGTCGTTGCGCCCCACGTTGAACTTGAAGCCCAGGGCGCGCTTGTCGCTCAGACGGAGCGTGTAGTTGCCGGTCAGGTTGTCGCGCGTGTAATCGAGCGGGCGGTCGAAGGGGCCGTCGCTCCGCGAGCCTTCGTAGGCGACGAGAGCGGCGGCCGACTTGAGACGCGGGCTGTAGGCGAGGAAGGCGCGGCGCGTGTCGAAACTGCCGCCTTGCAGGCGGGCGGTCAGCACGTCGGGCAGCGACTCTTTCTGGCGTATGTGGACGACGCCGAGACCGGAGAAGTCGCCGTACTGCGCGCTGAACGGGCCGTTCAGGATGTCCACGCCGTGCACCAACTCAGGCGTCAGACTTTTCAAACTGCCGAGATAGCCTTGCCCGTGTCCCTGCGTCGCCTGATTCTGCTGCACCGCATCGACGAGCACTTTCAGCCCGCCGCCCACACCACCGTGATCCAGATTGAAACCGAAGCGACGCACTTCGAGCGACTTGCCGCCGCCCTCGTGCTGCCCCGCGTTGATGCCTGCGCTCAAGGTCTGGAACAGTTGATCGTCGCGGCCGAAAAGCGTGTGGTCGTAGACAATTTCGTTCCGCCGGTCGATCGTCGGGTCGAGCGCGGTCGCTTCGATGAGGACGCTTTCATGGACGGGCGGCACGACGTAGGCGACGCGGATTTCGAGATTCTCGCTCGACTCTTCCGCCGCGACCGTTCTCGACACGAGCGCAATCTTCTGGCCGAAGAAGCGCAGCGACAAAGTTTCTCTCGGCACGCGGAGACGAAAGTTGCCCGCCTCGTCGCTCTCCGTACGCTGCTCGCCCGAAGGAGTGCGGACGAGGACGGAGACGCCCGCGACCGTCTCGCCCCGCGAAGTGATGATCGTGCCTGAAAGCGTGCGCTCGTTTTGCGCCGCGCGCGTCGCGGGCGTAAGAAGAAGGAGTAAGAAAATAATCAGGTTCATCTGTTTTGGCATCGCGCGGGCTATTGTACACTGGCGTGCATGCCGGACACAGGAGAGCAATTTACCCTCGGGGTCGAGGAAGAATATCAGATCGTTGACCGACGAACGCGCGAGTTGCGCCCGCGCGCCCTGCGCATCCTGCCTGAGGCGCGCGAGGCTGTCGGCGAGAGCGTGACGCCGGAACTCTATCTCTCGCAGATCGAGATCGGCACGCCCGTCTGCGCGTCGCTCCGAGAGGTGCGCGACGAACTGACGCGCCTGCGCCGCGAGATCATCACGGCGGCCGAATCGGACGGCCACTCGATCGCCGCCGCGGGCACGCATCCCTTCTCGCACTGGGAAGACCAGACGCTCACGCCGAAGCGTCGCTATCGCGGCATCGCGGATGAATATGAACAACTGGCGCGCGAGCAGTTGATCTTCGGCTGCCACGTCCACGTCGGCATCAAAGACAGAGAGGCGGCCATCCACGTGATGAACCGCGCGCGCCTGAATCTCGCGCCGCTTCTGGCGCTCGCGGCCAACTCGCCTTACTGGCTCGGCTGGGACACGGGCTACGCCAGTTTCCGCACCGAAATCTGGCGACGCTGGCCTATGTCGGGCACGCCTCAGGTCTTCGCTTCGCGCGCCGAATACGACCGCCTCGTCGAAACTTTAGTCAGGACGGGCAGCGTCTCGGACGGGACGAAAATCTACTGGGACGTGCGCCCCTCGGCGCGCTACGAGACGCTCGAATACCGTGTGACGGACGTGTGTTTGACGATAGACGAAGCGGTCATGATCGCGGGACTCGTGCGCGCGCTGACGCGCACGGCCTACGATCATTACATGAGCGGCGCGCGCATCACGGAAGTGCGCCCGGAAGTCTTGCGCGCGGCCAAGTGGCGCGCGGCACGCTATGGCCTCGACGCCGAACTGATAGACGTGACGGAAGGATGCGCGCGTCCGGCCGCCGAAGTGGTCGAGAAACTGCTGGCTCACCTGCGCCCTGCGCTCGAAGCGGACGGCAACTGGGAAGAGGTGGGTGCGCTCGTGCGCTACACGCTCGCGCGCGGCAACGGCGCGACGCGCCAACGTCAGGTCTACGCGCGCACGGAGAGCTACGAGGCGGTCGTCGATCTGATGGTCGGTGAAACGGCCAGGGGCACAATTTAAAGTTCGTGTCAAACGGCGCATCCTGAGATATGCTAGCGCCAGAAAAGGGGTGGGTTGAAATGTCTGTGCTGCGAGCTGTGGGAAGCGGGTTGGTGGGGGCATGCGTCCTCACTCTGATACACGAATCGGCGCGCCGCGCTCTGCCGCGTGCGCCGCGAATGGACGTGTTGGGGATGCGCGCGATTGCCAGGTCGATGCGCGGCGCGGGGCAAGAGCCGCCGCCCGCGGAAGAACTGCACCAGCTTGCGCTCGCGGGCGATATTGTCTCCAACAGTCTGTATTACAGTCTGGTCGGCGTCGGACGCCCCGAAGGCGCTCTGGTGCGCGGGGGGCTGCTCGGCCTTGCGGCGGGCGTCGGCGCGGTGCTCTTGCCCGAACCTCTCGGATTAGGGCACGCACCGAGCGCACGCACGACAGAGACAAAGGCTATGACAATCGCCTGGTATCTGGCGGGCGGCCTCGCGGCGGGGTTCGCCTATCAACTGCTGGCCGACGACGTAGACAGGAGAGTTGTTAGAGAGGTGTGACATGAAGCTGTTTACCGTTTGCATGAGAGCATCTTTGGCGATAATGGCGGTGGCGTGCATGGCAGACGCGGCGAGTGCGCAGCGCGCCGGGAGTAACCCGGGTAATCGAGAGGAGTCTGACGCGCGGCGCGAGGCTGAGATCATGCGCAGAACAATGGCGCGCGAGGACGAGCAATTCAGGCGCACGAGCGAATTGCGCAGGAGCGCCCCGAACAGGCCGAATACGCCCACGCTGTTTCTGCCCACAAGAAAGATGACGGCCGAGCACAAGCGGCGTCTCTACCCGACCGACGCGGAGCGCGCCTCGCTCGCCGCGCTACTGCGCGAAGACGGCGCGGGACTCATGCGCCTGCTGCCCTACACGCGTTGCACGGCAGACCCGCGTATCCTCCACGTCGAGCCGCCGCCGTGCCTTGAGCAAGTGCCGCCGGTCGCGGGCGGCGGTTCGTTTTACTCGTTCAGAAAAAAGAAACACAATGTCGCGCCGCAGGCCGACATAGCTCTGCACGAGAACACGTTCAACGTCGGCTTTATGAAGCATATGCTCGGACTGTTGACGACCGTGGGCGATGTGCCGCTCGAATCGGTGACGCTCGAAACGGACGCCGTGAGGCCGTTCCTCAAGTTCGTGCCCGCGCAGACGCAGCAGGAGACCGCGCAGGAGTTCATGCGCAGCCGCGCGTGGCTCAAGTCGCCCGGTTACGCTTACGGCCCGTCCGCGCCCGTGCGTGAGAACGCGACCTACGTACTGCGCGCCATCGCTTTCGACCCGAACGGCACGAAGCCGAAGGACGTGCTGGTCGCCTTTCGCGTCACACGTAAAGACCGCGACGGCGCGGTGACGATAGCGTGGAAGCAACTCCAGAAGCCGAAAAGCTAAAACCGGAAACGAATCCGAACGCCCGCGCACGCGTCTTCACGCGCTCATCTCGCTCGACCTGCGAGTTGAGACGACCGAGAGCGGTGCGTTATAGTGTGCGTGTAAATTGCGGAGGCTTAGGCTAATTGGTAAGTCAGCGGTCTTGAAAACCGCCGCGCGAAAGCGCTTGGGGGTTCGAGTCCCTCAGCCTCCGTTCAGTTTTGCCTTTCAGGTCAGACCGCAGCCGCCCCCGCTTGCCAGCGAACATGGGCGGCTTTTTCGTTTGACGATTTTAACCGTGGCGACGACGGCACGAGGCCGCCGTTAGCCGCGCCAAACAAGCGGGGAGGATGAAATTATGTTCGCATTGGCGTGTGAAGTGATCGGCGTACGCGCGGCGCAGGCGGCGACGGCGGCGCAGACGCTCTTGTTCAATCTCTGGCTGTGGCAGGCGCAGGCGACGCCGACGCCCGATCCGCAGGCAGCCACCGTGCAGACGACGACCACCACGACGACCACGACCGCACCGCCGCCCGAGACGAGCGTTAACTGGATGATCCGTTTCTGGAACAACTACCTGAACCAGAAACTCGAAATCGGCGACACGCTGAAAGTCTCCGTCGCATCGCTCACAATGGGCGTGCTGATCCTGTTGGCCGCGTGGATCGTCTCGCGCATGCTTCGACGCCTGCTCGAAGGGCGACTGGCGGCGCGCACGCACCTCGATCCCGGTCTGCAATTCACGTTGCTCCGCCTGACGCATTACGTCATTATCACCGTCGGCATCATCCTCGCCGCGAGCGTCGGGCTAAACGCAAACTTCACTTCGGTGGCCGTCCTCTTCACGGCTCTGTCGGTCGGCATCGGCTTCGGCTTGCAGTTCATCGCGGGCGACATCGCTTCCGGCTTCATCCTCCTGTTCGAGCGTCCGGCGCGCATCGGCGATTTCGTCACCATCACTGGCCCCGACAGCCGGATCACCGAAGGGCGCGTGCAGTCGATCAACTTGCGCACGACCGCCGTTTTGACGAACGACCGCATCACGGTCATCGTCCCCAACTCGAAACTCGTCAACGACAATCTCGTCAACTGGTCTTACGCAGACCGACGCTCGCGCATCAGCGTCCCCGTCGGCGTCGCTTACAACTCCGACGTTGATCTCGTCTCAGACACGCTCCTGCGCGCGTCCGAAGGTATCACGCACGTTTTGCCCGAGCCGAAACCGAGCGTGCAGTTTCTAGGCTTCGGCGAATCCTCGCTCGACTTCCGCCTGCTCGTCTGGACGGACAGGCCGCGTCGCCACCCGCAGATTAAAAGCGACATCAACTATCGCATCTGGCGTCTCTTTAAAGAGGCCAACATCGAGATTCCCTTCCCGCAGCGCGACCTCAACCTGCGCAGCGCCGCCTTGCGCCTCACGGCCCCGGACGGCCGCCATCTCCTGCTTACGGACGCGGGCGAAGCCGACGAGGAACACGAAGCGAATCTGGCGCGGGGATAATTACGTGAGCGAAATTAAATGTAAAAGGATGGCACGTGAACCCGCAGTTCACGTGCCATCCTTTTGTTCAGCGCGTCGCAGTATAACTATTTCGTGTCGCCGAATCTCAGGCGATATTCGACTGAATTCATAAATCCGTTGATCATCAGGCGCACGTTCTGCGGGTCTTCGTTAATGACGCGCAGCCAGTTGTTGTAGCCTTCTTCTTCCGGCGTCCTTCTCAGATACCCGTAATACTGCATGGCGACGAAAGCACGATTGTACTCTTGATTAAAAACTTCGTCCGAGTCGGCAATCGCCCGCACGACCTGCGCGTAGGTGAGCCTGCGGCTCAGAATCTCGTCAACCAGCGCATCTCGCGTGAAGGTCACTTTCGCAGTGCCGTTCGGGTTGGCCGGGTCGGGCGTCGTGATCTGGAATAAATTGTGGCGGTTCATCAACGTGTCTACGAATCGGCGCGGCTCCAGATGATCGTAACTGCTCTTAAACGCCGGGCGCTTCACCCAGTCGTCGACGAACTGGTTGCGCTTGGCGTATACCTCTTCGGCCGTCTCGCCCGTGATGCTCCTCATGTCCGTGACGATCTCGTTGTAGAGCGGTAGCCTGCCGAACGATACTTTGTAGAAACGATAGACGAAGTAGCCTTTCAACTGAAACTCGACGGAGCGGAAGAAGGCCGCGCTCACTGTCAGACGGTCGCACCTCGGATCATTGTTTACGTCGGGGCAGCGACTCAGCACGCCTGTCCAGGCAGCCATCCCTTCCGGTTCCGGCTCACGCGAGAGAAAATCGAGATAGTGCTGCCGCACGAAGAAGGTGTTGTCGAAGATCGGGTTCGGAGCACCCGGCGCGTCGTTGTTCGTGATGGTTAACGTCGCCGCGTGCGTTGCGCCGAGCGATGCCCCGACGGGATCGGCCAGCGAGAGTTGAACCTTCTCTGCGTTTTCGACATGCGCGTCGTCGATGATGGAGATGTCGAACGTCTTCGTCGCCTCGCCCGCAGCGAAGTTGAGCGTGTCGATGGTGGTCGAGTAGTCGCAACGCGCAAAGGCCGTGTCGGGCGCTGTGGTCGAATCGTTGCAGGGGACGACGGCCTGATTGTCCACCGTCAGATAGCGCACGCTGGCCTGCCCGGAAATGTCGCCCGAACGCGAGACGGTAACGGTGGCGCGGCCAGCCCCCTCGGCCACTTCAAAGTTGGCGGCGCTGAACTGGACGGTGTTCGGTTCCGAAGGCGTATCGTCCGTCCTGAAGCCGGAAAATTTGACCACGAAGCTATCAGACTCGCCCCCGCCGTAAGCCCTGCGATAAGCTCCCGTGGTGGTCGGGAAATTGGTCGCGTTCGTGTAGCCGGTGACAAAGACGTTGCCCGCCTGATCGGCGGCGACGCCGGAGAATCTGGCGAAACCGCCCGTGCCGCCGTAGCGCAGCGAATGAAGACCTGCGCCGCTCGGATTCAACTGCGTCAGAAACGCACCGCCTTCACGCGCGAACGCATCCGTTGTGAGCGGGAAATTGTCCGAACTCGTAAGCCCCGCGACATAAGCATTCCCGAATCGGTCAGCGGCAATGTCCAGACCGAACTCAACGCTGCCGCCGCCGATAAAGGTGGAATACACGAGCGCCGTGCCCGCGGGGTTTAGCTTGACGGCGTAGGCATCGTTGCTGAAGTCGTTAGCGGCCTTCGCCGGTTGGAAAGTGCCGGGCGTGGTGGGAAAACTGGGCGACGAGGTGTAGCCCGTGACGTAGGCATGACCGCTGCCGTCGAGCGCGATGCCCGTCGCATCTTCGTCATTGATTCCGCCCAGATAGGTGGAGTAGATGAGCGCCGTGCCCGTGTCGTTCAACTTCGTGATGAAGGCTTCGACCGGAGCATAAAACCCGTTCGTTTTTCCGGTAGTTTGAAACGCGCCGGGCGTGGTGGGGAAATTGAAAGACTCTGTTCGTCCGACCACGTAAGCGTTGCCCGCGGCATCCACGGCGATGCCCTTCCCTTCCTCTCTGCCGCTGCCGCCGAGCAGTGTCGAGTAGAGCAGGCTCGTACCCGTCGGGTTCAATTTCAGGGCGTAAGCGTCTCCCCAGGTTCCTCCGAACGCGCGCTGGAACGCGCCGGGAGTGGTCGGGAAGTTGAAGTCGATCTGTCCGTCCGCGCTCGTCCCGCTCATGCCTGTCACGTAGGCATTACCCGCCGCGTCTACGGCGATGCTGCTGCCGTGGTCGTTATCGCCGCCGCCGATGAGAGTAGAGTAGGCGAAGCCGTTACCCGCCGGATTCAGCTTCGAGACGAAAACGTCGAGTTCGCCGCCGCGCGCGGTTTGAAAGGCTCCGGCGGTGGTCGGAAAGTCGTTGGAGACGGTGTTGCCGGTCAGATAAGCCTGACCTGTTGCGTCCACGGCGAGGCCGCCACTCAACTCGCTCGCGCTGCCGCCGACGAAGGTTGAATAGACGAGAGCCGTGCCCGCCGGATTCAGCTTGGACACAAACACGTTGTAGCCGGTGTTGGCCTTCGTCTTCAACGCCCCGGCCGTGGTGGGGAAATCGATTGATCTGGTGTAGCCGGAGATGTAGGCGTGCCCCGTCGCATCAATCGCGATGGCTTCGCTGTAGTCGGCCGCGCTGCCGCCGACGTAGGTGGAGTAACTGAGAACCGGGTCGATGACCAGAGTTTTACTGCGGTCGTATGAGCCGAGCAGAAACTCGACTTGATTGCGCCCCTTCAAGACGTAGCCGCCCGTCACAAGTCGGCGGACGCCGTCAACTTCCTGATAGATGACGGGCTTCAACTGCCGTAGTTCGCCCGTGCCCGCGCGCATGACCAGATCGCCGTTCGCGTCCACACGCAAATGGCGAGCGCCTGCAAAGGATAATCTGATCTGCGAAGGGTTAGCTCCGGGCGCGACCACGAAGTCATACTCCAGTTGGCGCTGATTGCCGTAATAGACGACATCAATGCCCGGATAGACCTCCGTGTAACGGACGCGCGAATAAGTCTGGACTCCCGTTCGCCACTTCTCCGGCTGATTGCCGATCAGGTAGTTCACCTCACCCTGCAACCTGTCCTCTCCGGCAACCTGCGGCGCGGGATTGCCGCCCAGAAATCGCATGCGCAGCGCCGACGCCGACTCTCTTTCCGGCTTTCGCAAATTCGCGGAACCTTCGACGCGCTTCGCCGTTTGCCCGGACAGGGCGACGACCGCCTCGGTTCCCGTCAGAAACAGCGTATAGCCTTTGCCACGGCTGAGAAATTTGACCGGTTGTGCCACCTGTCCGGTGTTGGCCTCGAAGCTCAAAGGCAGTTTCCCGTAAGCCTCAGAGACGTTGGACGGTATGCGGCGACCAACTTCGGCCACACTCTTTCCTACGGTGTCCGTTCCCTGTCCCGTCAGCATCGTGCCGAAGACGAGAAGTAGAGAGAGACATGAAAGGCGAAGCCCCTTCCACTTAGACCGTATGTGTCGGGGCGCTGCGCTACGTACTTTTAGACCTGCGAGGGCTAACATTTATTATTCCTTAAATTCACTTCTGGATTGCCGTAAAGATTTGGTCAATCGGAGTAGATTTGAGGGGGATATGATCGTAAGAGCACGGCATTTGATGTCATCCGGGTGTCATTGGTTGGTCTTCACGCTCTTAACGGCCGCCCGAATCTCAAGCGATACTCGGTTGAATTAAACCCGGTCAAATTATGATGCTGTTACACGGTGGTTTAGTTCTAAATTCTGAGCCAACATCATCTATGCGGCTCGCATTTTCAAATTGGCCTACTGCCTGATAAGGAGATTTCGATGGGAGAATTGGTCAGCATGCATTTAATTAAACAGCAGCCCGAAACAGATGCTATCCGCTCTGCGTTGCCTTCATCCGTCGGCTTCCGCATCTACCGCCACAGCAGCCTGAATCTCTTCGCCATCGACACTTTCCGAGGGGATAAACCGCCCCTGTATCCATTTACTTCTTCTACACCGGCCACCGATCTTTCAACAGAGCTTGGCTCACATCTGTCATCCCTGGCTAGTGTGTATGAAGGCGCGCGGCGGTCGGGCTATGCGAACTGCATCAAGAGGTCATATATCAATCTCGCCGAGGCGCTCTCCGAAGCACTGCGACAACCCGTGCTCTCGATCTGCTCGGATGATGATGACTCTGACTTCGCCTGCCTGTCCGTCAGCGGGCGAGCCTCGGTGGTCATCGCGCTTTGTGACGATAACGTCGTCAGGTACGCAAACGGAACGACCGAGATAGTTCCGGCGAGCGACGAGCACATGCTTCACCAGTATGCAATAGAAGCGTTCGAAGAGTTCACGGGCGCGAGCGCAGAAACTATCGGGCTAGGGTCATCGGATCCGCCCGACGATTTTGGCTTCGTAGAGTAGCCTTGCCCGACAATTTAAAGAAGCCTTTTATCTTGAGCGATCCGGCGGCTGCTCCAAGATATGCAGTCGGTTATTAATTGTCGGGCAAGGCTGCGGTGCGGCGGTTATTATTCCTTAATCGGCACGCGCAACGTAAGCGCGCCGACCCACTGGCCGGGGTTATTCGTCTCCGCGAAAAACTGCGGGGTGAAGTTCGAGTGGCAGAGCGCGCAGCTCGTGTGGAAGCTATTGCTGAGGGCGATTGAGCGGCGATAGTACCAGCGGTTGCCATGCCGCTCGACGGTCGTGTTCGGCTTGCCCTGAAGTGCGAGCGCCAGCGATTCCTGCTCAAACGGGTCGCTCGGGATGTTGTTGTTCCCGCCGAGGAGCGGTTGGAAACTGCCGATGAGCCGGATGTCTCTGTTCGCATCGTGGAAGATGAGCGAGACGGCCTGCTTGCCCTGCTCCACGTTATCCGGCGTCGTCTCGCCGAACTCCTGAAGCAGCGCGGCGAAGACCTCGTTTTGCAACAGGTCTGCAGTCTGCACGGCGAACTCCTTCTGCTGTTCCGTCGGGGGAGGGTTATCGGGACGCCCGACGGCGATAAGGCTGGCAACGGTGATGAGGATGATGAGCGCGGTGGCACGCTTTATTTTCTGATGACGCATGAGCTTTCTCCTTTTTGGCGAGGTGGTTTCCCCTTGTCTGGTGGGTGTTTCGACGGCGGTGGTTCCGTCAACGGGGGCGCCAGGCAGAATTCGGACGCCTCAAGAAGTAACGCGTACTTTTTCGCGAAAAGGGATCACTGCCCCTCTCTCGGCAGCAAATTTTCTGATCAATGTCTTCGTGATGCCGGGCGTTAAAGGCGCTTCGCGGTGTGTGAGGTGTAAGGCGGATGAAGTCTGAGCGTAAACAGCTTATCCATCATTTGCTCGACAGCATAATCATGCGCGACATGACCCGCGCCCGCGCGTTATTGGAGCAAGGCGCGGACGTAAACGCGAAAGATAACGAGCATGGCGAGACGCCTTTGATAGTTGCCGTCAAATCTTCAGGCGTAAATATGGTTCGGCTGCTGCTTGAAGCCGGAGCGAAAGTTGATGCGCGAGATGATTGGGGGAGAACGGCACTATTCTACGCGCCGGTTTCGTCCGAAATGTTCGCGGTTCTTCTACGTGTTGGGGCGAACGTTCACGCCAGAGATGAGGAGGCGAACACCCTCTTGATGCGGAAAGTGTCGGAGTCTGCGTCGTTAGCAGAGATTGAGGAGTTGTTAAGGCTTGGGGTTGACCCTAGCCTGCAAAATGATGACGGGGAAACGGCGCTGGATTTAGCCGAAAGTTTAGGGCTGACGCAGGTGGCAGAGCGGCTTCGGTCACGGATGTTATGAGACCGCCCTGTCATTACTTCTTGCTTACCAGATATTTTAGAGGGCTTTCAACATTATAGAAACCCGATTCTTTTGCAAACTGCGTCAGAAGTTTAGAGTGTCCCGCGCCGTAAACTACGAGGATTCGGTCGCTCGGCGAATCTGTGATCCTGATGATGTTGACGAGGATCTTCATGTTTCTTCCGTACCACCAAGACAGGTAATTTGCCCCGGCATACTCTTTTCCGCGTCCGATTCGCATGAGGTCAAAATAAATTTGGTGGCTTTTTTCTATCTGGTCGGGTTGATTGAGAAGGATCAGTTGGCTGGTGATCGGCAGGGTCAGTAGTTTTTCGTTTTCCGCTTCTCCGCCTTCCTTTAGCTCGCGATAAACTTCTTTGAGAAAGCGATCCAACTCGGCATCTTTGGCAGCATATTTTTCATAATTGTATAAAGGATCATCAGGGAACTCACCCCAATCAACGGAATAAATTTTCTTATGACCCAACTCCTTCGCCAGACGGAATCCAATTTGATTGGTTTCGTTTTTTGTGAGCTGATAATTTCCCGTTAAGTATTTATCGTAGGCTTCCTGTGCTTTGGCGGCGTCTTCGATGTCAATTTCGACCACGATTTTAGTCGGTTTGAATTTTTTCAGCCGCTCGACAAGTTCGACCAACTGCTTTTGTCTTTCGGGAGAGGTCACATCATCGACTTTGCGGTTTATGACATTGTTTCCGGGAGTCCCCATGTGATATGTCCCCAAAATAACGAGCGCCGGTTTCGTCGTCGCATTACGGTCAACATTGCCCAGTTGAGCCCACGCGGCAAACGTCGAGAGGGACAGAAAACAGAATCCGAACAGAAAGAATTTCGCGGTTGATTTCATAAGCTACTCTGTCTCAGGGAAGGAATGAAGCAAATACCGCGACCGGGTATTACTTCCCGGTTTTTAGATACTTCAAGGGACTTTCAACCTTGTAGAAGCCTGATTGTTGCGCAAACTCATTCAACAGCTTGGCGTGCCCGACACCGTAAACGACGAGGATTCGATCATCCGTCGAATCGGTGAGGCGAATGATGTTGGTGAGAATCGTCAGATTTCTTCTATACCACCACGAAACATAATTTGCTCCGACATACTCTTTGCCCCGTCCGATACGTAAGAGTTCAAAATATCTTTGATTATCTCTCTCCGTGTAATCGGGTTGATTGACATGGATCAGTTGGTCGGTGATGGACAGCGGCAGAATTTTTGCATATTCCGCCTCTATCTCTCTCTTCAGCTTTTGAATATGTCCTTTGAGAAAACTATCCATTTCGGCATCTTTGGCGGCATACGTTCCATAAGTGATATTGGGATCGTCCCAGAAATCACTCCAGTCGACACAGTAAAGTTTCTTATGACCGAGTTCTTTCGCCAGACGGAAACCGATCTGATTGGTTTCGTTTTTTGAGAGCTGGTAAGTTCCCGACAGGTATTTATCGTAGGCTTCCTGAGTCTTCGCTTCCCGGTCGCTGTCACACTCAAGGACGATCTTAGTGGGCTTGAATTTTTTCAACCTCTTGACGAGTTCAATCACCTGCTTTTGTCTTTCGGGAGAGGTAATATCGGCAACTTTGGGGTTGACGACATTATTTCCGGGAGTCCCCATGTGATATGTCCCCAGGATAACGAGCGCCGGTTTCGCTTTGGCCTCCTGGTCAACAATGCCGAGTTGAGCGCGCACGGCAAACGTCGAAAGAAAGAGAGAACAAAAGAGGAGCAGACAGAAATTTCCACGCAATTTCATAAACTATTCTCCCGAATCAAGAGGTAGCGGGTCAGTTTGAAAATGCGAGCCGCATAACGGTTGGTTAAGAATTTCAAGCTGACTCATCAGGTAAGACCATCATCTGTAAAACACCGCGCGAGCAACTTTTGTGGCAAAATTTTTGGCATTCCCCGGCATTTGATTTCATGGCAATCATGGACATGCGACGGCAAAAACGGTATTACAGGCACGACTCAAACGTCTGAGCGCATTATTCGCAAACTGGAGGAGATGATGGAACTGGGAAATTTCTCTGTCAGCCTGACGGTCAAAGATATCGAGGCGTCGAGACTCTTTTACGAGAAGTTAGGTTTTACAGTTTTCATGGGAGACCAATCGCAGAATTGGCTGATTATGAAGAACGGCGCACACATTATCGGGTTGTTTCAAGGCATGTTCGACAAGAACATTCTCACCTTCAACCCGGGCTGGAATAGCGATGCACAGCCACTCGGAGAATTCACTGACGTGCGAGAGTTGCAGCGACGGCTTAAAGAGCGTGGCGTAGAAATAATCTCAGAAGCGGACGAAAGCTCAACCGGCCCGGCCAGCTTGATGATAGCTGATCCGGACGGGAACACGATTCTGATAGACCAACACGTCTAGGCGATGCGGCGTTTCGAGTCTCTGTTTGAGGTACGACGCGTCACGAAGGCAGGCTGCGGACGCACACACGGCCTGCCTCTCATCCTTTCGTTCCGTGTACGCCGCTGATGCCTGACGTTAGGCGCGGAGTGCTGCTGGCGTGGAGAGATACCTGCATGACAAATGAAGACCAATGGCTGATGCGCATCGCTGGCGCGTTATCTGCTCATTTCTTTCAGCCCGATGGCAGCAGTCGCCCCGGCACTGACTGGTCTGTGGAGTTGAAACAAGGTGAGCGTGTTTACCATGTCATGGTACGCGCTTACCTGAGCGAGGACATGACCAAACGTGCGCGCGGAGACATGGAGTATCAGGGACAAACGGTGCTCGGGTACGTCAGCGACCTGCTGGCGCAAGGGTGGACGCCTGAGCAGGGCGGCGAGTTGGGGATAACGATCCAGAATCCGGACGGGGAGGAAGAGAGTGCGGCCGGCAAGCCGTGGTGGAAATTCTGGTGAGCGCGACTTGAGGAATATTGCGGCAACGCCGCCCATTCAACTCATTACCTGCGCTCCTCCTTCGGGAGCATTTGACACTCCCGTGCGTGCTGGAATATCTTGCACGCGTTAACTTGATCGCCTCCTTTTGCCCGCGATGCCTCGTTAATCTCACCACACCGAACTGAACCCGATCAGGAAGTGTTATAAAGCGGCGAAACCTACCTATACGTGTGTCCGGAGAATCTCACTCTGCCAGCACGTCAAAACAGGAGAACTACAGTAATGAATTTGTCACCTCGTTGTGATTCACACACAGGAGGGAATACCGGGTGGCGTCTGCCACTCTCCTCTTCGATTACTTTTCTAAAAGCCAGGACTCTCAAAGCGAAGACCCGTTCGTTCACTCTCGCCATGCTCGCCTTACTCGGACTGAGTTTTGGGGCGAGCCACGCGCATGCGCAGGCCTGGAGTCTGACAACAGCGCAACGCCAGGCTTACCTGCAATACTACGCGCCCGTCATCCTCAAGCGCGGAGATGAAAACGACGGCAAGCAGGGACGCGACTGGCTTGCTAACTTTGATTACGACCGCGACGGAAACTTTTCCAACAACCGCGTCAACTGGCGCAACATCGGCCAATACATCGCCGCCGCGCAGAGCGGTTCGGGCGCATACAGCAACTGGCGCATCCGCCCGACGCTCTACACCAGTCTCATCGAATACATGAACGGGGGCAGCAAGTCGTTAGTGTTGCTCTACCACGTCTATAACCCGGCCGATAAAGAACTGAGCGAGATTCACGACTGGGAACGGGTGGAAATCGTCTTGCACGGTGTCGGCGGCACGCCGGGCGGCGCGAGTGAATACGTCAATCACATTACGGTCACGCTCCACAAGGAGCACCACATGCGCCGCTACTACGATTATGAACTGAATTTCATGCAGACCTCCACGGGCAAGCACGTGATGCTGTGGCAGGCATCCGAACTCAACTACGATCTGACGCACTGGGGGCCTCACGGGCATGAGTTGCGCTTCGTCAGGAATCCTTACAGTTGGATCGCCGGGCTGATGAATTCCACCACGGCGGGCGCTGAAGTGAACATCAGCAGCAATGACGACAAGAAGAAGATTCATTACGTCTTCGCCCCCGAAGGCTCCGTGGCGGCAACTACCTGGAAAGCGAAAGGTCTGGGTTACTCGACGGCATCGACTCTGGCGAGCCGCGTCGATGACGATACGAAGGTGTCCTGGTCTCAGTTGAAGCGCATCACGTATGAACTGCAAGACCTGGCAGATATTTTCCCGACCCACTGGCAGCACAATGCCTGGTATCTTCACTGGCTGGATAATCTTCCGGTAGATGTGTTGCTGGAAAGCCCGATCATCAACGAGGCGGGCGTGGCCGAAGTCGGCACCGGACTGCAACGCTTTTTGGCGGGGTCGCGCGACAGCGGGAAGTCGAATTTAACCGACGGGCGAGAAGGTTATCCCGCTAAGAGATGGTTCTACGGCGCGTATTCCGCCGAACTCAACCCGGAAAACCCTTCCACCACCGATGACTTTCAAGGCTTTGAGGGGATTGGTCTCGACAGCTACGGGTACAGCCGCGGGGCTGCCAGCGGATACTACAATTCACATAACGCATTCTGGTGGCAACACGATTTCTTCGTGCATTCGGGCGTCATCAATTCAGATAGCTCGCGCGAAGAAGGGATGTGGCTCAGAGGCGGTTGGTACCTGGCTATCAACGGCGGGTTCGACGGGCGCTGGGTGCAACTCTTCGACGACCGGCCCACCTACGAACCCACTGCCCCCGCCCCCACACCCGTCACTTGTTCCACGACCGCCGAGATGAACTGCTCGATGAACGGCGGCACATGGAATCCCACCAACTGCACCTGTCGAGCTTTATGTTCGGGCTGCCAGATTCAGTGAAACTTAACGGTCGCTCAAGCGTAAGGACGTGAAACGGCTTTTGATTCCCCATGTTGACTGTTCTTGGATGTCAATATGGGGAATCATGTGCCTCTGAAGGCGGAAGCCGAAGCCGGTTCGCACCCGCCCGAATCGAGAGGCTGTCAAAGGGTCATAAAGATAAATAAAGTGAGGACTGTTATGCGTCGTGTGATTCAAGACAAAGCGCGTAGATTCGCGTTCTTAATTTGCTTCGTCAGCATCTGTGCGGTTTCCGCATTCGGTCAGCAGACCTTCAACAAGGAAGAATTCCGCGCCCGCCGTGCGAAATTGGTGGAACGTATTGGCGACGGCGTGGCGATCATTTTCGGGGCGGATTCGCACATCTATCCGGTCAGGTTTCGCCAGTCGCCCGACTTCTTTTATTTGACCGGAATAGAAGAACCCGGCTCCGTTCTGGTGGTCAACGGCGCGAGGAAAGTAAGTTTCGTTTTCGTCCCGAAACGAAACGGAGCCAAAATAGCGGGCGAGGGGCCGGGCGTCAGAGAGATGGAAAAGCCCTCTGATTTTTACGGCATCAACGTCCTCCCGATTGAAAATTTCTACACCTCTCTGAACGGAACCACGGGAGGCGCAGCTAAACTGTATTTGCAGTTGACGCCGCCCGACGACCTCCAACTTGCACGCGGCGAAGCCTCCTTTGCGAACGCCGGACACATGGAAAATATGGTTTTTCGCCGGACTCCTGAGATCATGCGGCTCAACGAAGAAGTGCGGAAATGGAGACCGTCTCTTCAGCCCGCCGATGTCAGCCCCATCCTTGACGAGTTGCGCTGGGTGAAAACGCCGTATGAGATCGAGCGGATGCGGAAAGCCGGGCAGATCGTGGCCGAAGGTTTGCGCGAAGCGATGAAGGGGACGAAGCCGGGAATGTATGAGTATGAAATAGAAGCCGCCGCGCGTTTCTTCAACACCAAGCGCGGCGCGCGCGGCGATGCGTTTACGCCGATTGTCGCTTCAGGCCCGAACACGATCATCTACCATTACACTAAGAACGACCGCCAGATGCAGGCGGGCGACGTGGTCTATTTCGATTACGGAGCGGATTACGATTACTACACTTCGGACATCACGCGGACGTGGCCTGTCTCCGGGCGTTTTACGGATGAACAGGAGAAGTGGTATCGGTGCATTCTCGAAGCCAGAAACACGATCATCGCGGCGATGAAGCCGGGCGTGTCCGTCAGGGATCTGCAAAAGGCGGCCGAGCCGGTTTATGAGAAATACGGATTTTTGCAGAACTACATCAGAGGCGGGCGGTACGTCGGACACTTCGTCGGAATTTCCGTTCACGACCCCGGAGACGAAACGAAACCTTTCGTGCCCGGCGTGGTCTTCAACGTCGAGCCGGTCATCGAGTTTCAAGATCGGAAAATTCATCTAAGACTGGAAGACACGGTTTTGATAACGGCCACCGGCGCGGAAAATCTGACGGCCGCTGCTCCCGCGGAACTTGAAGAGGTCTACGCCCTCGTCAAACAGACGCCCTTCGGTTCGAGATAAAAGGCGAGCGGCTGTTTGCGTTATCCCTTGCGAGGCGTCTCCAGTTCATCCCAGATCAGCACGTTCTTCGTCTCACGCAACATCAGCGTCCCGACGATAAAGGTGACTGAGGCGACGACCATCGGATAATAAAGCCCTGCGTAGATGTTGCCGGTGCTGGCAACTACCGACAACCCGATAAGCGGCAACAGCCCGCCGAACACTCCGTTGCCGATGTGATAAGGCAGAGACAGCGCCGTGTACCTGATTCTGGCCGGGAACGCTTCGACCAGGTAAGCGGCAATCGGCCCATACACCATCGTCACCCAGAGAACCTGAATGAAGACGAGCAGGACGAGTCCTAACGCCGCACGGTTGCCGATGAGATCGGTGAAGCTCGTGTAAGGCAGCACCTTCGGCGCGTTCTGTAAATTGCCTGCCGTGTCTCTCGTCTGCGGCGTCAGGCTGATCGCGCCGGTCGCGGGATTGCGTTGTGAGACGGCCGTTACGACGTTCGACCCGGCCACGGCCTGCATCCCTCTATAGATAGGCAGATACGTGACGACGGCCAGGAGGCATCCGGCCATGATAATCCGCTTGCGCCCGATGTGGTCGGAGAGCAGGCCGAACACGACGAAGAACGGCATCCCCAGAAGCAAGGCGATGGCGACGATGTAGTTGGCCGAAGTGGCGTCCACGTTGAGAATCGATTGCAGGTAAAAGAGCGCGTAGAACTGACCCGTGTACCAGACCACGCCCTGCCCGGCGGTCGCACCGAACAGAGAGATCAGAACGAGTTTTAGATTGCTCCATTTCGTGAAGGCTTCCGCGAGCGGTTTCGCCGAAGTCATCCCCGCGCTTTTGACGTGCTGAAAGATCGGCGACTCTTTCATCCGCAGACGTATGTAGAGCGAGACGCCGACGAGAAAGATGGAGATGATGAAGGGGATGCGCCATCCGGCGAATGATCCCGTGCGTCCGGCGAAAGCATCTGCGCTCATCGTGTTCTGCACGAGCAGGATGACGGCGAGCGAGACGAAGAGTCCGAGAGTCGCAGTGATCTGTATGAAGCTCGTATAAAATCCGCGCCTGTTGTCCGGCACGTGCTCGGCCACGTAGACGGCCGCGCCGCCATACTCGCCGCCGAGCGCTAGTCCCTGCAAGACGCGCAGGACGAGCAGGATGATGGGCGCGGCAATTCCGATCTGCGAGTAGGTCGGCAAAAAGCCGATGACGGCCGTAGAGCCGCCCATGATCAGGAGCGTGACGAGAAAAGCATATTTCCGTCCGACCATGTCGCCGATGCGTCCGAAGAAGAGAGCGCCGAAAGGGCGCACGACGAAGCCGACGGCGAACGTGGCGAGATATGCGATGTAGGCGAAGGTGTTGTTGCCGGGCGGGTAAAAGAGCGGCGAGATGACTGCGGCGAGGCTGCCGAAAATATAGAAGTCGTACCATTCGATCATCGTGCCGACGGCCGAGGCGGTGATGACCTGCCGGATATTATAGTCGCCGGAAGTTCTCTCATAGCTCCCCGTGTGACCCGCATCCACTCCTAACGCTTTGTTCTCAGGCGTCAATAATCAAAGCTCCTTTACGATGTTCGTGTGAGGCAAGCCGTCATTTCACACGCCGCGAGGCAATGCTACACCAGGACAATAATATAGTTGGCTCATCCCTTGCAGATGAAGGTAGCGCTATTCGCGGTCGGATGCATGCCGAGCGTTAGGCGGCGCGCTCAGACCAATTCACTTGGTCGAGGGATAGTCTCGCGGGGAGAGGAGCATTCTGAACGCCATCACCGCAAGGCGGTTTCCTTCCGGCACGACCTCGACCACCAGGGAGGGGTTGTCCTCGTTCCTTTTTTTCGTCTGACACTTATACCTGAACTCTCGCACGGGCCTCCGGTGGCCGTCCGCATATTTAATCCACCGCACCTCGTCCTGCTTGTACGCACAGGCCAGCACCTTTTCATACGCAAAGGCTAAGTATTCAAAAGCGTACTTTAAAGAGCCTTCGGCGTTACGGTGTTTGTTCTCGTCCCCCACAATGGGGCTACGCCCGTACTCTTCGTCCAGCTTCGGGAGGAGCGCGTCTTTATGGTTGTTGATGATGTCGTCAACCACCCCGTCGGCCAACTTGCGCGCCAGTTCGCGGTCTACCATCGCCTCGGCCTGCTCCAGTGTCACTTCCGGCGGCTTCCCACGCCCTTCCAGGTCTTCAATCACGCCGAACAGCAGTAAGCTGTTGTACTCCTCCTTAGGCAATGCCCGGAGCGCCTCCTGAAGTTTCTCGCCTTTAAGGGTAAGGATGGCTGAGAGCTTGGCACGCGTCTCGGCTTTCACACCAGTCTCCCTCCAGCCTCGGAGTAGGTTTAGAAGTGCCTTCTCCTCGTCACCACCGGCGCCCAACACCCGCTTGATGCCGTAACGGGACCGGCGCTCTCGCTTGGGTGGGCGACGCCGACGTAGACGCTCCCCGTCGCAGAGTCGCCGAGCTGCCGGTCGTATAACTTCTCAAGGGCGAAAAGGAAGAACTTGCCGGCATCATCCTGAAGGAGGGCGGCGATGTTCCCGCCGTCCCTGTATGTTTCTACCCCGCAGACCTTCACTGGAGCCTTCAGGTTGCCCACTTGCGGCTCAACGCTCTTCACCGTCCGGGCGAGCGATTCGTCGAGCCGCAGCTGCCCCTGAGCAGCGCAGAGGATGCAGCTCAGGGAGAGCCACACCAAGGTTGCGAGGGTCCTTGTCGTCATCAGATTCTACCTTTCAGTACATTGGAAAGCCGCCTAACGCCCGGCATCACCCGCCGCGCATCCAACTGAACAGGCATTCAAGCTAATGGATGAAAACAACGCTATTCGCGGTCGGGTGCATGCCGTTGTTAGACGGCGTGTGGGTATTGCTGCCCGCGACAATGAGATTCGCAGGCAGCACGCGTTCAGGTTTACCTGATCGAGACCCGCAAGGTGTAATTCGTCGCGCCGCGCCCGGGGTTTACGACCGAGAGCAGGTGGTCGCCTCCCGACATGTCCACACTGAAATCCTTCCCGCTCGCAGTCCCGGCGTTGACGAGGACCTTGCCGTTCCCCGACGTAATCTCGACCGACATCAACTGCCCGGCCCGCCCCTTAACTACGTATTCGAGATACCCGCCCGCGCCTATCTTCCCGCGCACGGTTGCGGAACTGCTCCCGCGGCGAAAGTTAAGGCGCTTTTGGGCCGCCACATTCACCCCAAGCAGGAGCAGCGTCAGAGCCAGTGCTACGACTTGCAGACCCGATCTTCTGAGCATTAAGAGCCTCCCTTTTGAAAAAGTATCCACGTAAATAAGAAAGCTGTCTAACGCCCGGCATCAGCGGCGCGCACGAAAGATTGATTTTAAGAGAGCGGCTATATTGCGCGTCCGCTGCATGCCGTTGTTAGGCCGGCGCTTGTTTGCACTCTGCATCCACTCGACATCGAATTTGCCATTCTTCTCTACACTTTCCCACCCCGGCGGAATGTACGGGCTCCCTTTGTGAAATGGCGGGCTGCCTTCCTGTTGGTGATACAGAAGCTGATCCGCTGCTGTATATCTCCCGCAACACAGTAAACGCAGATAGGTGTAACTCTTGTCAGACGAGTGGACGTTTATATCAATCCATTCGGGGACTTTGCCCTCCCTCCATAAATAGTTCACTACCTCTTCAGCGGTCAGTGGACCAAGGTGCTGGTTCTGTGGCAAAGACTCCTGTGGGAAGGTCTGCTCATCCATCTCAAGGGGATTCTCGTCATATGATTGATTCGGGAATAGTAAGTACTTGTAGGCTGGCGGCAGGATATTAAACACGTAGCTTCTAGCGCATTCTACAGCCACATTTGTAGATTCAACCAATCGGGCCTGAAATGTGATTCTTTCCATAAACTTCAACTAAGGCCTAGCGCATATTGTGCCGAATGAATCGGCCTAAAAAAGCCGAAGGTGTCTGTCTAACTCCGTCAGAGAGCTGCAAAAGCTGATTGATTCGGCCTCACATGCCTGATACGTGTCAAGAGCCGCTCCTAGTTTAGCGGGATGCTTTAGTTAGTATCCCGCCACTACGCGTCACGCAGGTTGAGCCGGAAAGCATCCGGCTCCTGCCCCGGCCTGCAACTCAAAGGCCACCGCTCGCCGGGTAATGTCCTCTGGTCATATCTACATCAGGTCAGTCAACTATATTATTGTCTACACCAGACATGGCTGCGCCGCTTTTTTAAGACTGGCGGGAGAGTTTTTTCAAACGCTCCCGCGCCTCGCCGAGCGCGGTCTGGGTCTTCGCGTTCGCGGGGTCGGAGACGGACATCTCACGATATATCTCTAACTGCTCGCCGACACTTTGCCGTGCGCCCTGTATATCTCCGGCGGCTGCCTGAGCTTCGCCGAACGCGCCGAGACTGCCCGCCAGATCGTCGCGCGTCACGGGGTTGGCCGGATCACTGGCGAGCCGAGCGCGGTTCATTTCCACCAGCCGACGATAACTGTTGACTGATTCGGCGGTCGCGCCGAGTTTGAGTTGCGCGCGCCCGATCTGGCCGTAGGTACTTGCGACGTTGCGGCGCAGGCCGTCGTTCGTCGGATTTCTCGCGGAGAGTTCGGCGAAGATCGTGAGCGCGCGGCGAAACGAGGCGAGCGCCGCGCCTGCGTCGCCCGCCGCGAGGTTGATGTTCCCGTTGCGGTCGTAGCTGCTGCCCAGGTCCTGTTGGAGCGAGACGTTTTCAGGATGCGCCGCGGCGAGGCGTTCGATGTTCGCCTGCGCCTTACCGAAACTCTCTTTCGCGCCCTCGATGTCGCCGATGAAGGTTTGCATGTCGCCCATCTTGACCTGCGTGAGCCAGAGGTGACGACGCAGGCGTTCGTCCGACGGAGATGCGGCGACGAGGGCTTCGGCGATCCGTTGAGCTTTGCGATAACTTTCGAGTGCGCCCTCGGCGTCGCCGATGTTCGGGTAAAAGGGATTGCCCTGCACGTTGCCGAGATTGATGTAGGCGATGACGAGTTCCGTTTGCAGCGTCGGGTCGCCGGTCGCTTCGCGCGCCAAGCCTTCGAGGTATTCGAGCGTACGCCGCGCGAGCAGTTGGCGCGCGGACGTCGAGCCTTCCAGATTCGACACCGCATCGTGCATCTCGAACATCATCGATTGCGTGAGTCTGCGTAAATCTTCAAAGCGCCGTTTGGCACGCCCCGCCTCGGCTTCCGCGCGCGCACGTTCAACCCGCGCCACACGCCACTGCAAAGTCGTCGCCGTCAGTCCGCCGACGAGCGAGAGCGCGACGCCGAGCGAGGCCGCGACGCCCGCCTTATGACGCCCGACAAACTTGCGACTTCGATACTTGAAGGTATCGGCGCGCGCACGCACGGGTAAGCCTTCCAGATGCCGTCCGATGTCTTCCGCCAGTTGTTCGACCGAAGCGTAACGGCGCGCGGGTTCTTTACGCAGAGCCTTCAAGACGATGTTGTCGAGATCGTCCGCGAGACTGCGACGCAGGCGTTCGGGCGCGGTCGAGCGTGCGTGCGCCAGTTCGTCAAGAGAGAGAGACTTGTCGGTCGCTTCATCACGCGCACGCGGTAGTTCCCCTGATGCCCCTTCAGCCGAAGGATCGTCGCTCGCTGTCTCTGTCGCCTGCACGGTGCTGAAGCTGCCCCCGGCGGGCGGCGCGTTTGAGTTGATCGCGGCGCTTGGCCGCAAAGGACTCTGCTCGCAGACGACGCGTGCGATCTCTTCATACTGATAGGTGTGGAAATAGTAAGGGCGACGCCCGGTGAGCAAAAGGTAAAGCAGCACGCCGAGACTGTACACGTCGCTCGCCGTCGTGACGCGTTCGCCGCGCACCTGTTCGGGCGAGGCGTAATCGGGCGTCAGCATGCGCAGGGCTGTCGCGGTGTGTTCAAACTGCCCGTCGGCGAGGCTCGGATCGAGAATTTTCGCGATGCCGAAGTCGAGTAGTTTCGGCGTGCCGTCGGCCGTCACCAGAATGTTCGAAGGCTTGATGTCGCGGTGGATGATGAGACTCTGATGCGCGTGGCTGACGCCCGCGCAGACGTTGAGAAAAAGGCGCAGACGCGCTTCGATGCTCAGCCGTTGTTCATCGCAATAACGATCTATGTCTTCTCCTTCGACGTACTCCATGATGATGTAGGGGAGTCCGTCGTCGGTTGCGCCGCCGTCCAAGAGGCGCGCGATGTTCGGATGGTCGAGCGCGGCGAGCGCACGCCGTTCGTGTCGAAAGCGGCTGAGGACGAAATCAGTGTCCATCCCGCGCTTGACCACCTTGACCGCGACCCTTTTGCGGAAATCGCCTTCGGCTCGTTCGGCCAGATAAACCGCGCCCATGCCGCCGCGCCCCAACTCGCGCAAGATACTGTATGCGCCGATGCGCGCCCCGCTCCGCAAGCCTTGCGCCGAGGCGGGCAGATCGTCGCGGCGCAGCGTCGGGAGTTCATGTTCGGCGATCTGTTTCAAGTCCAGTGCAGGCTGTTCGAGAAATTCGTCCGCCGCTTCGTAACCATCGATGAGGCGTTCGACTTCGCTCAGTAAAGAGTCGTCGCCCGCGCACGCTTCCCGCAGGAATCGTTCACGTTTTTCCGTGGACACATCAAGCGCCTGCTGGAAAATCGTCTCGACTCTTCGCCACCGCTCAGGTGTCATCTTCTCGCTAACCGACATCGTTATACAGGCTCGACTTTTCCCCCGGTTTTACTTCACCTTTAATTACGTTTTTCCCTGGCGGTTCAGACTTCAAGCCCGATTGAACGCATCAATTCGAGTGCGTTGCTTCTTTGCACCGTGCCGGGACGCAAGAGGTAGTCGAAAGTCATCTTCCCTGCCTCCAGATGATCCTCGAAATGGACGTTCGCGGCGCGCGGGGCAAGCTCATCCGCGATGCGCGCCAGAGCCAGATCGTGAGTCGTGACCAATCCGATCGCACGACGCTTCATCAGACCGCGCACGACGCCTTCGGCTCCGATGCGGCGGTCGTGCGAATTTGTGCCATGCAGAATCTCGTCGAGCAGGAAAAGCACGGGGAGTTCGCCTTCGGTCAGTTCAACTATCTGTCGCAGGCGCGTGATCTCGGCGTAGAAGCGTGAAGCTCCGGCTTGCAGCGAATCCTGCACGCGGATGGATGCGCCCACCTGTAGCGGCGAGAGCCTGAGCGAGCGTGCGCGCACCGGCGCTCCGGCCAGTGCCAGCACGGTGTTGATTCCGACCGTCCGCAGCAGAGTGCTCTTGCCGGACATGTTCGAGCCGCTGACGACGAGCACGCGCAGTTCATCCGACAGGCGCAAGTCTGTGCGAACGTTGCGCGCTTCCGGAATCAACGGGTGACCGATCTCTTCGCCCTCGAAGCGCGCTTCGCCCTCGCACAGTTCCGGGAACTGATCCTGCGGGTGCTCATACGAGTAACCGGCCAGCGAACCGAGAGCTTCAAACTCGCCGACGGCGTCGAGCCAGCGCGCCACGGCACGCCCCGAAATCCGTCGCCATCCTTCGATGGCGATGGCAAACTGGATCGGCCAGAGCAGCACCAGGGCCAGAGGCGCGAAAAGCATGTTACGGCGTGCATCCAGCAGATCGATCAGACGGTTGAGCCTGGCGATCTGCTGCGACGGCCGAGCGCCTTCAACATCGAGCGCCGCGCGCAGAGCGACCAGATGCGGGCTGGAGTAGTCTTCCCGTTCGAGCCGCCGGAGCACTTCGGACAACAACGCCAATTCGCGCCCCGGGCTATCGACCGCGCCGATGATTTGTTCGACCGTCTCCCGCAGGCGAAAGGCGAAGCCTTGTCCGAGGACAAACGCGACGAGAAAGGGCAAGCCCCCGTACCCGGCGATCCAGAGGCCGAGCGTCACGGCTGAGAGCAGCGCCAGGGCGGGCGCGGCCACGCGCGTCACGCGTGAGATCGGATGCGGCGGGCGGGCCGCCCATTTGACGAGCGCGCGTGCGTCTTCGCCGGAGCGCAAGCCTTCGCCGAGCAGTGCGAGGTCTTCGCGCAGATCGAGACGCGGGCAAAGCTCAACCACGGCGGACTGACGTGCGCGCACCACTTCGGGCACGGCGGGCTTAAGCAGCCAGTTTGCCAGCGTCTCTTCGCCGATGCGCGTGCGCGCCCTTGAGAGCAGTTCAAAGAGCGAGCCGCGGCCGAAGATGTCCAGGTCTTCCGCGTAAGGATGAGAACCGTCGGCGAAGCCCTCTCCCGTCGCACCCGTTCCCGCCCAGGCGTCATCGAGGCGTGCCAGTCCCTGTTCGTACAGCTTGGCCGCGCGTTCGCATCTACGCCGCGCCTCTGTGATGCGTTGCTGTGCGTCGGCCAGAGCGAGGAAGGCGACCAGCGGTGGAAGCAACACCCACCACGCGGCCGTCCCGCCATAGACAAACCAGCCTAACGTTAGTCCCGCGACCACCGTGGCGATACGCAGCACGCCGAGCACGCGGAAGCGACGCATCGACCGCTCGCCTTCTGCGAGTCGCGCGGCGCGGCGTCGTTCGTATTCAGGGCGAGGCTCTGCCAGCCCTTCTCTTATCAATCCCTCTGAGGACGTATCCTTGCTCTCGTTCATCAAGACAGATTAAACCATCTCCCGCCGGTTTGTTGCAGCAGGCCGCCCGTGTGCCGTCATGTGCTGAAGACCTGCGCGGACGGTAAAAATCAACTCCCCTGTTGTCTCATTAACTTGCACGGGTTTGTCTCTACTCTGTTTTAGATAGCCTCTTCTCCCTTTTCTCTTTTTTTTAACTTCTGCTAGGCTGTCATTTGTATGAATGAACGACCACTCAGTAAGGCGTCCGACTAAAGAAGATGGTGTCAAGCCCCCGTATGCGTTCCGCGCGTTCCATCAACTCTTCGTCTGCGCGCACGGCCGTGCCCGACAAGCGCGAGGCCATCCTGCGCGCCGCCACGAAGGTCTTTGCCGAAAGCGGTTATTTCAACTCGAAGGTGGCAGACGTGGCGCGCGTCGCCGGTGTGGCCGACGGCACGGTCTATCTCTACTTCAAAAGCAAGGAAGAGATTCTGCGCTCAATCTTCGAGCGCGGCGTCGGCGATGCCATCGCTGCGGCGCGCGCCGAGGTCGAGGCGCTCGACGACCCGCGCGAGAAGTTGCGGCGCATCGCGCGCTTGCACCTCGAACGGCTCGGTGCGGATCGCGATCTGGCCGTCGTCTTTCAGGTCGAACTGCGCGGCTCGACGAAGTTCATGGAAGAGTTTTCCGCCGCCGGTCTAGCGGAATACCTGCGCCTCATCCGCGAGACGCTTGAAGAGGGACAGCGCGCCGGACTCTTCCGCGCGGAATTGAACGCGAAGGTCGTCGCCAAGATTCTCTTCGGCGCGCTCGACGAGATGGCGACCAACTGGATTCTCTCGCCGCGCGCGTACAAACTCGCGCCGCTGGCCGACCAAGTGCTAGACATTTTTCTCAACGGAGTGAGCAGCCACAAATGACCCCTGACTCGACCGTACACAGCCGGGAAGACCTGCCAGAGACGGAGACGCGCGTGCGCGCAGGAGGCGCGACGCCCACCGCACCCGCCGCTGCCTTGAACGAGACCGACGAGTTCGTGCCCATCCCGCCACCGCCGCGCGTGCCGCTCTCTGCGGACGAACCCGCGACGCTCGCCGAAGTGTTCACGCGCGCCGTCGGCGACCACGCGAAAACGGACGCGCTCAATTACAAGCGCGACGGGCGCTGGCACTCGATCTCTTCGGCCGAGTTGATCGAACGCGCGCACCTCGTCGCTTACGGCCTGCACGCGCTCGGCCTCAGTCGCGGCGACCGCGCCGCCATCCTCTCCGAAAGTTTGCCGGAGTGGGTGCTGACCGACGCGGGCTGCCAGTTTGCGGGCGTCATAGACGTACCCATCTACCCGACGCAAGCCCCGCCGCAGGTGCGCTACATCCTCGACGATTCCGGCGCGCGCGTCCTCTTCATACGCAACCGCGCCGCCTTCGAACGCATCTTCGAATCAATCGACGGCGCGCCCGCGCTCGAACACCTCATCTTCTTCGAACCCGAAGGCGCGGAGGAAGCGGGCGCATCGACGCTCGACGAACTCATCGAGCGTGGCCGCACGCTGCAACAACAGCAACCCAATTTGCTGGACGAAGTGGCGCGCGAAGTCTCTGCCGCAGACCTCGCCACCATCATCTACACTTCGGGCACGACGGGCGAACCCAAAGGCGTCATGCTCACGCACTCGAATCTCGTCACCAACTTGATCGACAGTTCCGGTCATCTCTCCTTTAGCGAACAGGACGTGGCGCTCTCAGTCCTTCCGCTCTCGCACGTCCTCGAACGCCTCGGCATGTACATGTACATACATCACGGCATGAGCGTCTACTTCGCCGAATCAATCGAGAAGATCGGCGACAACATGCGCGAGGTGCGCCCGACCGTGATGCTCTGCGTGCCGCGCCTGTTCGAGAAGATTTACTCGCGCATACAGGACAAGGCCGCCGCCGGTGGAAAACTGAAAGCCGCGATGCTGGCGTGGGCTGTGGGTGTCGGCAAACAGTGGGCGCAGTTGACGGTCGCGCGCCGAGCGATTCCGCCGCTGCTTCAGTTGAAACTCGACCTCGCACGTCGTCTCGTCTTCTCGAAGTGGCGCGAGGGCGTCGGCGGGCGGATGCGCTTGTTCGTGTCGGGCGGCGCGGCGCTGCCGGAAGAGATCGGTTACATCTTCCTCGGCGCTGGCCTGCCCATCGTACAGGGCTACGGGCTGACGGAGACTTCGCCCGTCATCGCCGCCGGGACTTTGGAAGACAACCGCATCGGCACGGTCGGACGCCCGATCAAAAACGTGGAGGTACGCATCGCCTCGGACGGCGAGATCGAGACGCGCGGCCCGAACATCATGCGCGGCTACTACAAGAAGCCCGCCGAGACGCGCGCCGTCTTCACCGACGACGGCTGGTTCAAGACCGGCGACATCGGCCTGCTCGACGCGGACGGCTTCCTCAAGATCACGGATCGCAAAAAAGAGTTGTTCAAAACTTCCGGCGGCAAATACATCGCACCGTCCGTCATCGAAGGGCGCATCAAAGGGTCGCGCTTCGTCAATCAGGTCGTGCTCATCGGCAACATGCGCAAATTCCCGGCCGCGCTCATCGTCCCCGACTGGGAACAACTGCGCGCCTACACGCAGCACAAGGGCATCCGCGACGCAGGGACGACTCCGGCGGAACTCTGCCGCCACCCGCGCATCATCGACCTCATCCAGAGACAGGTTGAAGCGACCTGCGAAGACCTTTCCAAGTACGAGCGCGTCAAACGCATCGCTCTGCTTGAGCGCGAACTCTCAATCGAGGGCGGCGAACTGACGCCGACGCTCAAAGTGAAACGCCGCGTTGTGGACGAAAAATATCGCGACGTGATTGACAGTCTGTACGAAGAGAGTTAAAACCTGAAACCTGCACGGCGCGCGAATCGTTAAAGGATTCTTCGGGCACGAGAGGTAGCGGCAGGGCAGCGGCAGAAAAGTTTTTCACCGCAGGGACGCGCGAGGTTCACTAAAGAAACGGCGCAGAGGAACAGACGATGAAAATGGATCGGATGAAAACTGAAGGGTAGCGGCGACTAGCCAGGCAGACGCCGGGTGCTCGCTTCTCTTCACTTTTCATCCTTTCCTTCTTCATCTTTCGTTTTCTCTGCGCCGTTTTGCGTGAACCTCGCACGCGTCTCTGCGGTGAATGCTTTTAGCGACAGTCAAAATATCAAGTGAGCGACTAACAGCCATGAGTTTCAAAAAGATATTCAGTTTGCTGCGCGAGGCCGTGCTCGGCTCGGAGCAGGATTTCACCGAAGGACAGATCGGGCGCGCGATCGTGCTCTTGTCCGTGCCGATGATTTTGGAGATGGTGATGGAGTCTCTGTTCGGGATCGTCAACGTCTTCTACGTGGCGCGGCTCGGCGCGGAAGCCATCGCCACCGTCGGCCTGACCGAATCGATGCTCACCATCGTCTTCGGCATCGCCATCGGCCTGAGCATGGCGACGACCGCGACGGTCGCGCGCCGCACGGGCGAGCGCGATGCGGAGGGCGCGGCCGTCGCCGCCGTGCAGTCGATCATCGTCGGCGTCCTCACGTCTCTGCCGCTCGCCGTCGCCGGGATCATGTTCGCGCCCGCGCTCCTGCGTGTCATGGGCGCGGAAGAGGCGGTCGTCAGCACCGGCTCGACTTACGCGTCGATCATCCTCGGCGGCAACGTCTGCATCCTGCTCCTGTTTCTCATCAACGCGATCTTTCGCGGCGCGGGCGACGCATCGACCGCCATGCGCGCGCTCTGGCTCGCCAACATCGTCAACATCATCCTCGACCCGTGCTTCATCTTCGGCCTCGGCCCCTTCCCCGAACTCGGCGTGACGGGTTCGGCCATCGCCACGACCATCGGGCGCGGCGTGGGCGTCGTGTTCCAACTCTGGGTGCTGCTCTCAGGCCGCAGCCGCATCGTGGTCGAACGCAAACATCTGCGCCTTGACGTACCCGTCATGCTCAAGCTCCTGCGCATCTCTGTGGGCGGGATGTTTCAGTTCTTGGTGGCGACGGCGAGTTGGCTCGGTCTGACGCGCATCATCGCCATGTTCGGCAGCGAGGCTTTGGCGGGCTACACGCTCTCTCTGCGGATTTTGATCTTCGCCATGCTGCCTTCGTGGGGCATGGCTAACGCGGCGGCCACGCTCGTCGGGCAAAACCTCGGCGCGGGCAAACCCGAACGCGCAGAGCGCGCAGTGCTCTTGGCGGGTCTGAGCAACGTGGTCTTCCTGGCCATCGTCGCGCTCATCTTCATCGCTTTCACCGAGCGCATCATCGGCATCTTCACGACGGACGCGAGCGTCATCGCCTACGGCGTCTCTTCGCTGCGCATCGTCAGCTACGGCTTCGTCTTCTACGGCTACGGCATGGTGATGGTGCAGGCGTTCAACGGCGCGGGCGACACTTTGACTCCGACCGTCATCAACCTCTTCTGCTACTGGCTCTTTCAAATCCCGCTCGCCTACCTGCTCGCCATCAAATTCGACTTCGCAGCGAGCGGCGTCTTCATGGCGATCCCCATCGCCGAAACGATGCTCACCGTTCTCGCCATCATCTACTTCCGCCGCGGACGCTGGAAAGCGATGAAGGTTTAAGGGCTGGTCAATGGTGAATGGTAAATGGTGAATGGAGAAAGACAGTTCTGCTCCATTCACCATTGACCATTTACCATTCACCAGCTCATCGTTTCCTCTGTCCATTCTTTGATCGCGCGGCTGAGTTCGTCGAGTTGGTGGTCGAAGAAGTGACCTGCTTCGGGGATGATGCGAACGCGTGCGCGGGCTTCGGGAGGGAGTTCGGAGGCGAGCGTTTGCAGGCGCGCGGGGTCGCCGAATTCGTCGCGCTCGCCGTGGACGAAGAGGACGGGCTTGCGGCACTCACGCAGGAATGAGAAATCGTAGTCGCGTTCGGGCATGCTGACGGGCGTGCCGATGCCGATGAGGGCGCGGACGCGCTCGTCTCTCATGCCCGCTTCCAAGCCGACGCGCGCGCCGAAGGAGAAGCCCGCGAGAAGAAGCGGCTCGTCCGGGTATTGCGCCACCAGGTAGTCGAGCGCGATGCGCGCGTCGTCCTGTTCGCCGCGCGCGTGGTCGTGCGTCCCTGTGCTCTGGCCGACGCCGCGAAAGTTGATGCGCAAAGAGACCAGTCCCGCTTCGTTCAGGGCGCGTGCGGCACGAAAGACCACTTTGTTGTGCATCGTGCCGCCGTGCAGCGGGTGCGGGTGCAGGACGAGCGCGACGCCCCGACGCCGGATGCCCGCCGCCTGCTCTTTCAAGATCGCTTCGAGTTTGCCGTGCGGCGCGGGGATGAACAGATTGCCTGCCGGATACAAAGTCGCTTTCACCTCGACGGAAATTTTCGCTGTCGAGAGACTAGCAGAGGCGGCCGGAGAGCGCGAAGCGTGGGACGGGCGCGTGCAAGTCTGTCTTGACTTGGTTTGCCGAAGAGTTTAGCTTTTGCAGCGTACAAGGCGGCTTCCTTTCTCAAGCGCAGTTAACGTTCGCGCCTGCTCAACTTCAACCTTGAAATCATCTTCGCCAAAGTCTTTATCAGCCCGAAGCGCGCCGCCCGACAACGTCTCCGAGGTGTAAAGCTATGATCCGCGTCCTCCGCTACTCGTCCCTGCTCAACTACAGCGTCGGCCTGCTCATCGCCTGCGCCGTGCTCTTGCTGTGGCCCGGTCTCGCCGCGAACCTCTTCGCCGTCGGCAACGGGGCGGACTTCTTTATGACGCACGAGCATTGTTACCTCGGCATCACGCCGCTCGTGTTGATGCACTTTATCTCCGACCTCTTAATCGGCCTCTCCTACGTCGCCATCTCCCTGATGCTCACCTATCTCGTCTATCGCGCGCGGCGCGACATCCCCTTCCACTGGGTCTTTCTCGCCTTCGGCCTCTTCATCGTCGCCTGCGGCAGCACGCACTTCATGGAAGTGTGGACGACTTTCAACGCGCCGGTCTACTGGTTCGCGGGCTATCTGAAATTGATCACGGCCGTGGCTTCGGTCGCCACGGCGCTCGTCCTGCCGCCGCTCATCCCGCGCACGCTCGCGCTCGTCAAGGCAGCCAAAGTCTCGGAAGTGCGCCGCGAGGAACTGGAACAGGCAAACCGCGAACTCGAAACTCTCTACGGCCGTGTCAAAGAACTGGACGAGCAGAAGACGCACTTCTTCGCCAACGTCTCGCACGAACTGCGCACGCCCTTGACGCTCATTCTTTCGCCCGCACGCCAGTTGCTCAACTCTCCCACGCTCGGCGATGAGGAACGCCGCAATCTCGAAACCATCGAACGCAACGCGCGCTCGCTGCTCAAGCACGTAAACGACCTGCTCGACATCTCGAAACTCGAAGCGGGCAAGATGCGCGTCTCCTACACGGAGACCGATCTGGCGCAACTCTTACGACTGGCCGCCGCATACTTCGAGTCGTTCGCCATCGAGCGCGGGATCGAGTTTTCCGTGGATGCGCCGGAACGTCTGCCCGCCGAGGCCGACGCGGAAAAAATGCAACGCGTCCTCGTCAACCTGCTCTCGAACGCCTTCAAGTTTACGCCCGACGGCGGGCGCATTCGCTGCACGCTGGCGGACAAGGGCGGGAGAGCGCGCCTTGAGGTGAGCGATAGCGGCCTCGGCGTCGCGCCGGAACTGCGCGAGGTCATCTTCGAGCGTTTCCGGCAGGCCGAGAGCGGCGCGACGCGTCGCTTCGGCGGCACGGGCTTGGGGTTGTCCATTGCCAAAGAGTTCGTCGAGTTGCACGGCGGCCGGGTCGAGGTCGGCGATGCGCCCGAAGGCGGCGCGAGCTTCGAGTTGGAACTGCCGCTCTCTGCGCCACGCGACGCAGAGGTGCAGCGCGACGCGGAGGCGCAGAACGCCGAATCTCTTCTGCGCGAGACGGCGCAACTCGCGCTCGGCGCGATTGAGACGGAACAGGCGCAACTCGTCGGAGAGACGCGCCGCCGCGACGATCAAGACGCATCCGGCACGGAAGCGACGCGCGGCGCGGAAGCACGACCGGGTGGCGGCGACGAGCGACGCGACGAGGCGACAACTGTAAAGGCGGCGGGCAGAGACAACACGGCGAGAAGTGCGTCGCCTCTATCGCCGCCGACGGTGGCCGAGCTGGCGCTCGCGCCGCTTGTATTGGTGGTTGAAGACAACCACGAGATGAATCGTTTTATCACCGAGCAGTTGCGCGCGAAGTATCGCGTGGCGAGCGCCTGGAACGGACGCGAAGGCATCGAGCGGGCGCTCGCTTTGCGTCCCGACCTGATCCTGACCGACGTGATGATGCCGGAGATGAGCGGCGACCAGTTCGTCTCCGAGTTGCGCACGCACACGGAACTGGCGAGCGTTCCCGTCTGCATGTTGACGGCGAAGGCCGACGAGGATTTGCGCGTCCGTCTGCTGCGCTCGGGCGTGCAGGACTACTTGATGAAGCCCTTCGTGAGCGAAGAACTGCTGGCGCGCGTCGCCAATCTGATCGAGACGAAGCGCACGCGCGATGCCTTGCAGTTCGAACTCGACAGTCAACATCACGACCTGACCAAACTGGCCGACGAAGTGAGCCTGCGCCGCCGCGAGATGCAGGCCGCGCTCGCCGAACTGCGCGAGAGCAATCAGACGCTCGAAGCCATCATCCACGCCTCGCCGCTCGGCATCGTCACGCTCGACCCCGAAGGCGTCGTCAAGATGTGGAATCAATCGGCCGAACGCATCTACGGTTGGAGCGAACGCGAAGTGTTGGGGCAGGTGTTACCGACCGTCCCGCCCGACCGGATGGAAGAGGTGCGCCGCAACCACCGACAGGCCGTCGCCGGGACGGCTTTCAAAGCCTACGAGACCGTGCGACTCAGAAAGGACGGCACGCAGATCAACGTCAGCATCTCGACCGCCCCTCTGCGCGATGCCGAAGGGAGAACGAACGGCGTGGTCGCGCTCGTCGAAGACATCTCGGAGCGCGTGCGCGCCGAATCGGAGAAGGCGCTTCTCGCTTCAGAAGTCGAAGCTCAGCGCCATCGTCTCGACGCGATCATCACGAGCGTTCCGGGCGTGGTGTGGGAGTCCTGGGGCGAGCCTGACGAGGCCACACAGCGCATCAACTTCGTCAGCGATTACGTCAAGACGATGCTTGGCTACACGGTCGAAGACTGGCTCTCCACGCCCAACTTCTGGCTCTCAATCGTCCACCCGGAAGACCGCGACGCGGCAGCGCGCACCGCGACCGAGACGTTTACCAGCGGCAAAGTCGGCATCAACCAGTTTCGCTGGATGCGCAAGGACGGCCGCGCCGTGTGGGTCGAATCTCATTCGGTCGCCATCATGGATGAGAGCAATCGTCCTGTCGGGATGCGCGGCGTGACGATGGACATCACCGAACGCAAAGAGGCGGGCGAGGCTCTGCGTCGCAGCGAGGAACGCTACCGCGCCTTTGTCGAACAGAGCAGCGAGCCGATCTGGCGGATCGAGTTCGATCCGCCCGTCTCCGTCCACTTATCTGTGGACGAACAGATCGAACGTTGTTACGCGGGCGGCTACATGGCCGAATGCAACGACGTGATGGCGCGCATGTACGGCTACGAGAGCGCGGCCGAGTTGATCGGAAAGCGGCTGGAAGACTTTCTGCCGCCGACCGAAGACAATCTCGAATACCTGCGCGCGGCCGTCCGCTCAGGCTATCGCCTGCTCGACCGCGAATCACAGGAACTAGACCGCGACGGGCGGGTCAAATACTTCCTCAACAATCTGGTCGGCATCATCGAAGGCGACGCGCTCCGCCGCGCTTGGGGCACGCAGCGCGACATCACCGAACGGCGGCAGGCCGCAGAGACGGAACGTTTCCTCGGCGACACGACGACGATGCTCGCCTCTTCGCTCGACTACGAGTTGACGCTCGAATCCGTGGCACGCCTCGCCGTCCCATACGTCGCGGACTTCTGCCTCGTCCACATGCTCGAAGACGACGGCTCGATCCGCCGCATGATCGTGGCGCATCAAAACCCGGAGCGCGAAGCCGCCTGGCGCGAGATGCAGACGCGCTTCCCGCTCGACCTGAACACGCCGCACACCATCGCCAAAGTCTTGCGCACGGGGCAGCCCGAAATGTTTTCCGAAGTGACGGACGAACTGCTCACGGCCGTCATCCGCGACCCCAGAGAGATCGCGATGCTCAAGGAGTTTGACATCAAGGCGTCGATGATCATGCCGCTCACGGCGCGCGGGCGCACTATCGGCGCGCTCACCTTCATCAGTTCCGAATCCGCGCGTCATTACGGCGCACATGATTTCGCGCTCGCCCGTGAACTCGCGCGCCGCGCCGCGCTCGCCATCGACAACGCGCGTCTCTACCGCCGCGCGCAGGAAGCCAACCGCGCCAAGGACGAATTCTTAGCCACGCTCTCGCACGAACTGCGCACGCCCCTGACGCCCATCATCGGCTGGGTGCACATGATGTCGGGCGGCCAACTCGCCGCCGCAGACATCTCGCACGGACTGGCCGTCATCGCCAAAAACTCGCAGTCGCTCTCGCACCTGATCAACGACCTGCTCGATATGTCCGCGATCCTGAGCGGCAAGATGCGTATCGACACTTTGCCCGTCTCGCTCGATACGGTCGTCAAAGAGGCCATCGAGACGGTGCGCCCGCACGCCTCCAAACAGAACATACGGCTCGAACTCTCGGTCGCGCCCGGTGCGGACAATGCGACCGTCTCCGGCGACCGCACGCGGCTCGTGCAGGTCTTCTGGAATCTCCTGACGAACGCCGTCAAGTTTTCGCCCGACGACAGCCGCGTGCGCGTCGCTTGCGAAGTTGTTGACAGTTCGGCGCGCGTCCATATCGAAGACGAGGGCGAAGGCATCACGGCAGAGTTTTTGCCTTACGTCTTCGACCGCTTCCGGCAGCAGGATATGTCCACGACGAAGACGCACGGCGGGCTTGGCATCGGGCTGGCGCTCGTCAAGAGTTTCGTCGAAGCGCACGGCGGCACAGTCCGCGCCGAGAGCGCGGGCGCAGGACGCGGCAGCCGTTTTACGGTAACGCTGCCGCTCCTCGTGCAGCCGCAGCCGACAGGCGCTTCCACGGAAGCGACCGCCGACAAGGCTGCGTGCGAGGTCACGGAGGCATGCCACGTCCTGCTCGTCGAAGATGCGCCCGACACGCTCGAAATGCTGCGCGTCACGTTTGAGGTGCGCGGCTTCCGCACGCGCGCCTGTGCCACGCCCGAAGAGGCTCTCGACATTGCAGCAAACGAGCACTTTGATATAATCGTCAGCGACATTGGTCTTCCCAACATTAACGGTTATGAGTTGTTGAAGCTGCTGCGAACCCGGACGCCTCACTTGCGCGAAGTTCCCGCGCTCGCCCTCACCGGATACGCAGCGCAGAAAGACGTGGACGCCGCCCTCTCCGCGGGGTTCGACGCACATCTCGCCAAGCCGTTCGATCCGGCCACACTGGCCGCCACGGTTGACGCCCTGCTCAAACGGCAGCAACCGGAACCGCCCGAAGCCGATGCCTGAGCGGAGTAGTTTCGTCCGAAGCGAAGCGAGCGCATGAGTTTATTTCTCCTCACACGTCCGCCGAGCGCACTTTCCAGTTGCCGTAGGCCGCGCTGGGCGCAAAGGGAGATGATGAAAGATGCTGGCTGCCCCTGAAACTGTCGCGCGCGCGAACGCCCTCGCGTCGTGCGCAGTAGTTGTTGTAGTCGCTCAGTTCGCCTCCGCCGGGCATCTCGCCGCAGACGGAGAAGCGGACATGGCCTCGCCCACGCACGCGCCCCGGGGCGACGTGCCGCAGGAGAAACAGAACAAGCCGCGCGCCCTTGTGGTTGACGACGCGCCCGACGTGACCGAGATGCTCGCCATACTGCTCCAGTATGCGGGCTACGAAGTGGTGATGGTTTATTCGGGCGCGCAGGCGCTCGATGCAGCGCGCGCCGAACAGTTCGACGTGCTCGTCTCGGACATCGGCATGCCCGGCATGAACGGCTACGAGTTGGCCGAGGCTGTGCGCGCGCTGCCCGAATATCAGGCCACGCCGATGATCGCCGTCACCGGCTTTACCATGTACGATGATCGCGATCGCGCACTGGAATCGGGCTTCAACGCTTTTTTGACGAAGCCCATCAACCCGCGCGACCTCTTAACCCTCGTCGAGCGTCTGAGAAGTTAACGCCCGGCGTTAACCGCAACCTCGCTGTAGCAGGCAGGTCATATGCTTATCGAAGAGTCGGAAGCGGCCGTCCTCATCGTCCACGGCTCGCCCGATGCGCTCGCGCTCACCAGCGTTGTGCTGCAACAGGCCGGTTATCGTGTGCTGACGGCGGCTGACGGCCTCGAAGCTCTCGCCCTCGCACGCCGCGAACTGCCTTCGCTCGTCATCAGCGACGTGTCTCTGCCGCATCTGGACGGCATCGAACTGTGCCGCCGCCTGCGCGAAGATGCACGCCTCAGTCTCACGCCGATCATCCTCGTCAGTTCCGAACGCAAAGACACTGCGGCCGCGCTCGAAGGACTGAGAGCCGGGGCGGACGAATATCTCGAAGCGCCGTACGACCCGCCGCGCCTCGTCGCGCAGGTGGCGCGCCTGTCGGAGCGCGCACGCATCGAAGCACACTACCGCGACATCGTCGAGCAGGCGAACGACATCATCTACACGCACGATCTCGAAGGATGTTTGACGAGTCTCAACGCCGCCGGTCTTCTCTTCAGCCGCGCGCGTCGTGCGGAAGACGTGACGGGGCAGCACATCGCAGACGTGCTCAGATTGGTAGCGGGCGCGGAGGGTGTGAAAGAGACGATTAAGCGCCTGCGCTGCGAAGGCGCGTGCCGCGCAGAGGCCATGGGCACGAACGCGGGCGGCGAGCGGCGCTGGCTGGAATTCAACATCTCGCTCATCTGCATGCGCGACGGCTCACCCATCGGCGTGCGCGGCGTGGCGCGCGACATCACCAGTCACAAACAACTCGAAGACCGGCTCAGGCACAGCGAGCAACGTTATCGAGAGTTGGTCGATAACGCGAACGACATCGTTTACACGACCGACATGGAAGGGCGCTACACTTCGCTCAACCGCGCGGGCGAGCGCATCAGCGGCTACATGCAGGAGGAAGCGCTCGAAATGAACTGGAAAGAGGTCGTTGCGCCCGAATACGTGCCGCTCGTCTCGGAGATGCTGCTGCGTAAGTTGGCCGGGCAGAAGACTCTCACCTTCTACGAAGTGGAGATCATCGCCAAGAACGGGCGGCGCGTGCCCGTCGAAGTCAACAGCCAGATCATCTACGAACACGGCCAGCCCACAGGCGTGCAAGGCATCGCGCGCGACATCACAGAGCGCAAGCGCACCGAATCACTTTTGCGCGCACAGGTCGAGCGCGAGGCCGAAAACGAGAAGATGCGCAGCCTCGGCCAACTCTCTGCGGGCGTCGCGCACAACTTCAACAACGCGCTCGCAGCCATCCTCGGCCGCACGCAACTGCTCCTGCGTTCCGTCACGGACGAACGCCACCGCCGCAGTCTCGAAGTGATCGAGACGGCCACGCAGGACGCCGCAGAGATCGTCCGCCGCATACAGACCTTCGCCCGCCGCGCCACGCCCGCGCAGTTCAACAAAGTCTCGCTCGCCGCGCTCGTCACGGACGCCGTGCAACTGACGCGCACGAGCTGGGAGGACGATGCGTCGGTGCGCAATCTTAGCTACGAGGTCAACTTCACGAACGAGGCGGGAGAGGACGACCACGTCGAAGCGAACGCCACGGAACTGCGCGAGGTCTTCGTCAACCTGATCTTCAACGCGCTCGACGCGATGCCCGCAGGCGGCCGCATCGAGCTGCGCGAGACGCGGCGCGACGCGTGGCTCATCGTAGAGGTGCGCGACACGGGCGAAGGCATCCCGCCGGAGTTTCAAGACCGCATCTTCGAGCCGTTCTTTACCACCAAAGGCTCGCAAGGCTCGGGGCTTGGCCTCGCCGTCTCCTACGGCATCATCAAACGCCACGGCGGGACGATTGAAGCCGCGAGCGCGCCCGCCGGCGGCGGCGCAACCTTCACCCTCAAATTCCCCCACTGCCAGACGCTCCCTGAAACTTCCACGGGCTGACTAAGAGCCGCTTACAAAACTTAGGAGTGAAACCACGAAGAGACACGAAACCACACTAAACTCTGGTTCGTGTGGTTTCGTGTCTCTTCGTGGTTTCAGGGTTTTGTGAACGGCGCACGTCCTCGTCCTTCCTTTTCCCTCCCGCTGCGCTTCCGTGTTATTTTGTCGTTTCAACGGACAATCCGCCGACAGTTTCCCACGCGCAAAAGGGCAAGCAGGGAGGTCTAGTTTTATGGAGAACGCCGCGAGTCACGAAGCCAATACCGCCACCGCTTCCGCCGCATACGACGACGCGGAAGATACTTCGCGCACGCGACCACGCGGAAACTCGCTCGCAGGGGCTATCGCGCTCGGCCGCGCGCCCTATCTCGCGGCGGGCGCGCTCGCCGTCGGCTTCGTCTTCTGGTGGCTGCAATTCTCGACCGACGCCATCTGCTGCGGCGACTTCGACGGCTACTATCACATCGGTTGGAGCGGGCAACTACGCGACAGTTTTCGCGCCGGGCGCATCCTCCCGCAGTTCACCTGGCTGCCGCTGACCACGCTCGACGCGCGCAACTACGTCGATCATCACTTCCTCTTCCACGTCCTGCAAATTCCCTTCACCTTCTTTTCGGACGTGCGGATGGGCGCGAAGATTTCGGCATGGCTGTTCGGCAGCCTCGCCGTCTTCTCCTGCTACTGGCTCATCATCCGTTATCGCATCAAGTATCCGCTGCTGTGGCTCGTCGCGCTTCTTGGCTGCTCCGCGCCGTTTCTGTTCCGCATGAACATGACGAAGGCCATGAGCGTTTCCGTCGTGCTGCTCATCCTGGGGATACATCTCCTGTTTCAGAGAAAGTACGTGTGGCTTCTGCCGCTCGCCTTCGTCTTCACGCTGACTTACGACATGTTCGTCCTGCTCGGCCTCGCCGCGGCCATCTGGACGGCAGTCATCGCCTGGAGCGAGCGACGCATCGAGTGGCGGCCGCTCGCCTTCTTCGTCTTTGGCTTCGCGGCGGGGACTGTCATTAACCCTTACTTTCCGGACAACGTCCGCCTCTTCTACGAGCACGTTTTGATGAAGGTGACGGCCAAAGACTTTCCCACGGCCGTCGGGCAGGAATGGTATCCATACGAGAGTTGGGATTTTGCGCGCAACAGCGCCGTCGCCTTCGCAGCGATGTTGGCGGGCTACATCGCCTTCAACTGGCAAGACCGCAAGCGCGCCGCCCAGGCGCTTTTCTTCCTCGTCTTCTCGACCATCCTGCTCATCGCCAACGCGCGCTGGCGTCGCTTCGCCGAATACTGGCCGCCCTTCGCCATCCTCTTCGCGGCCTTCGCGCTCCAGCTCGTCTTCGAGCGTGCGCGCTCGGCTTACGGCGCGCTGCCCGCCGAAGTGGCCGACGAACTAGAGCCTTATCTCGACCGCACCGAGACGCGCGACGCGGCTCTTGCATGGAGCGAGACGCAAAAGACCTTCGCGGCGGCGGTCGTCTCCGTGCTGCTGTTGATTCCGATGATCTCCGTCATCGCTGCGGAGACGCGCGAGATTGCCACGACCGCGCCGCACGACGAATACACGAAGGGCATCGAGTGGATGCGCACGCACGTCCCGGCCGGTCAGGTCGTCTTCAACACGGACTGGGACGACTTCCCCAAACTCTTTTTCTACGACCCGACGCACGCCTACGTCTCCGGCCTCGACCCGACCTATCTCTACGACCGCGACAAGGAGTTGTCGCGCCTCTACGAAGAGATCACGCTGGGGCGGCACAAAGACCCCGGCCCCGTCATCCGCGAACGCTTCGGCGCACGCTACGTCTTCACCGACAACGAAGACGTGCATGATAATTTCTATAACACGGCGATGGATAGCGGCTGGTTCGAGCAGGTTTACACCGACGACGAATGCACCATCCTCTACATACGCGAACAGAAAGGCGCAGCCCCCGCAGACGACGCGGACGATTCAGGCGACCCCGACGAGGAAGACACAGGCGACGACGCGGATGAAGAAGAGACGGGAGCCGCGTCCTGAGTGCGACGGCGAGCACGCGCCGTCGCAGCAGTTCTGCAACGGGCGCGCCCGTGGCCGCGCACAATTTATCGGATGGAATGAGATGCGGGTGGAATGAAATGAAAGTGAAGAGTTCAAAACGCGCGTCGCGCACTTTACTGCTCGCGCTCGCCGCCGTCATTGTCACCTTCGCGTGCGGCTGCAATCGTTCGGGCACGCCGCAGGGAGGCCCGGCGCAGAACAGGCCATCGGCCTTCGAGCGCGATTTGGCCTCTGTGCAGCGCAACAACTTCCAGAAAGTCTACGTCATCTCGCGCCCGGACGGCGTCGCCTTCAACTCAGACGACAAGGCATATCTCAAAACCAACATGCCCATCGAAACCACTATGCGCATCCTCACGGACGAAGACCGCCGCCTCATCGTCGGCACTAACTTCGACTTCAAACCCGAACACTTCGACGCGCTCAACAAGCGCTTCCGCATCGAAGACTACACGGGGAGATGATCGCGACCGTGCGACACACGCTTTGATTCGTTCTCACGTCCGTCTCAAGACGCTCCGCGCAAGGCCGCACGCAGAAACCAACTGAACAGGATCAGGACGACGAACAGCACGATCATGATGATGAACAGCCACTTGTTCCTTCGTCCCGTCTTGATCTGCCACACGCCGCTCAGGATGCTCCCCAAGCCGAACACGATCACCATCAGGAACAGGCCGAGGATCATCTGCGCCTGCTCGCGCGTGCCCGTGAAACGCGCGCCGCTCGTCGGCACATCCGTCACGGGAAACATCAAAGGCGCGACGTTGTAAGTGATCGTGCCCATCATCCCGACGAGGAAGACGCCAATCAACAACTGCAACCAGCCGAGACGGCGCACCTGCCTGGCCGTGCGCAAACGCCGCCCGCACTTCTGACATTTCGTGGCAACTTCCGTCGTGACGTGCCCACAACTGTAACAACTGCTGAATTCTTCCATGCACAAATCCTCCGCGGTGACAGACGGCGAAAAAGCGCGGGGAAGATAAAGGCTCGCGCGGCGGTTGTCAAATTGTTTGAAACGAGGAAGGGTTTAAGAGCACTTAAGAAAACTAAACGGATGAAACCACAAACACACACGCGCACGACACGAAACGAAACAGCACTAAACTCTTCTTCGTGTCTTTTCGTGTTGATTCGTGGTTTCTTGCTTTTGTTAGTTGCTCTGAGTGTCAGGCCGTCTCGGTTCGCCTTCAGGGGACGAGGACGAGTTTGCCGAACTGCGCGCGGTCTTCCATCAGTTCGTGCGCGCGTCGGGCTTCTGAGAGCGGGAGCGTGCGGTCGACGACGGCGCGAATCTGGCCGCGCTCGACGAACTTCATCGCGTCGAGCAGTTCCGCCTTCGAACCCATGAACGAGCCGAGCAGGCTCAGGTGTCGATAGAAAACTTGCCGCAGGTCTGTGCGCGCGTCGTAGCCGCTTGTCGCGCCGCAGGTGACGATGCGGCCGTCGCGCGCGAGCGCCGTAATCGAACCCGGCCAAGTCTCTGCGCCCGTGTGCTCGAAGACCACCTCGACGCCTTTCTTCCCCGTCAAACGCCGCACCTCTTTCGGCCAATCCTCGCGCGTGTAGTTGACGAGTTCGTCCGCGCCGAGCGTGCGCGCCTTCTCCAACTTCTCATCCGACCCGGCCGTGGCGATCACGCGCGCGCCCCTCAGTTTCGCGATCTGAATGCCGATTGACCCGACGCCGCTTCCGGCCGCGTGTATGAGAACGTCTTCGCCCGGTTGCACACGCGCGCGCGTAACGAGCATGTGCCAGGCCGTCACCGTCACGAGCGGCAAGGCCGCTGCCTCTTCCCAACTCAAACCGCGCGGCTTCGGGATGACGTTGACGGCGGGCGCGGCGACGAGTTCGGCATAGCCGCCGCTGCGCCTGTAGCCGAGCATGTCGTAAGCGGGACAGAGATTGTCTGCGCCGCGCAGGCACTCGGCGCAGTGGCCGCAGGAGACGCCGGGCTGCAACAACACCTCATCGCCCGGCCGCACCCAATCAACGACCTCACCCGCCTCACGCACTACGCCTGCGATGTCGTTGCCGAGTATGTGCGGCAGCGGAATCTCGATCCCCGGCATGCCCTTTCGCGTCCACACGTCCAGGTGATTCAAAGCGCACGCGCGCACTTCAACGAGCACCTCGTTGGCGCGTATGCGCGGATCATCAGTGTCCGTGTATTCCAACACCTCCGCGCCGCCGTGTTGCCTGAAGATCGTCGCTTTCATTCGTCGCCCCCGTCTCTACATTTCTTCAAACTAACCACAAAGGCACGAAGACACGAAAGAAACTTGACGGGCGCTTCTTCGTGTCTTTGTGCCTTTGTGTTGAAAAAAACTTTTACCGCGACTGTTAGCCCGCGACCAACGCTTCGCCTTCCGCCGTCTCGCTTTGCGCCGTGCCTTCGACCTGTTGCCGCGCGTGATAGGACGAACGCGTGAGCGGGCTGGATTCGACGTGATGAAATCCAAGCTCCATGCCGATCTCGCGCCAGCGCGCAAACTCTTCGGGCGTAACGTAGCGCTCCACGGGCAGACGCCGCGCGTGCGGTTGCAGGTATTGGCCGATGGTCATGATGTCGCACGAGACGGCGCGCAGATCGCGCATCAGTTCGACCACTTCGTCGAACGTCTCACCTAAACCGACCATGATGCCGCTCTTGGTGAGCATCCCGCGTCGCTCCACGTCGCGGCGGCGCGCGGCGCGTTCGAGGAGCGTCAAGGTCTGTTGATATTTCGCGTCGGGGCGCACGCGGCGGTAGAGCCGCGCGATGGTTTCGGTGTTGTGGTTGAGCACGTCGGGCTGCGCGTCGAGCACTGTGTCGAGCGCGGCCTCGTCGCCGTTGAAATCGGGGATGAGAACTTCGATCTTGCAATCGGGATTGGCCGCGCGTACTTCGCGGATCGTCTCAGCCCAGTGCGCCGCGCCGCTGTCCGGCAGGTCGTCGCGGTTGACCGAGGTGATGACGGCGTAGGCGAGGTTGAGATGGCGCACGGCTTCGGCAACGTGGCGCGGCTCTTCGCGGTCGAGTTCGCCGGGCTTGCCTTTGCCGACGGCGCAGAAGCCGCAATGGCGCGTGCAGATGTCGCCGCCGAGCATGAAGGTGGCCGTGCGGTCAGACCAGCACTCGAAGATGTTCGGGCAGCGCGCCTCCTGGCAGACCGTGTGCAGGTTCAAGCCCTCGATCAACTTGAGGACGTGATTCTGATTCGTCGGGTCGCCGATGCGTATCTTCAACCAGTCGGGCTTGCGTCCCGTCGGCCGACCCGTCGGCGGATTATTACTGATGACTTTTAACTCTCGGCTCAATTAAATTCGCTCCACAAAGATTTTCGACTGCGGCTATTTTAACATCCCGTAAAGCTCCGTGTCGCTTCCACGTCAACGCTGTATGCCACAGCTACCGAATGAGACGCCGAAGACGATCAAGCCCACGACGACGAGCGCGAGCGCGATCAACCAGAAGCGCGCGACGTTGCGCGTCGGCGCATCTTTCTCGACCTTCAAAGGCGCTTTCAAAGGATTATTTTTGTCCATCACTCCACCCCTCCCGTGCACGAACTTAGAGCTTCAACGCGAAGACTTCAGTGCGCCGCGCTCGTGCTACTCCTGCACGAAGCGCGCGAGCGCGTCTGCGTCCACATTGCCGCCGGAGATTACAACTCCGATGCGTCGAATGTTTGGCGGAAGTTTATTGAAAAGCACAGCGGCCACGCCGAGCGCGCCCGTCGGCTCGACCAGTATCTTCAAACGAAACAGCAGAAACTTCATCGCCTCGATCAGTTCCGCGTCCGAGACGGTCAACACGTCCTCTGCATACTTCTGGACGAAGGGAAACGTGAGCGCGCCCGGCGACTGCAAGCGCGCGCCGTCAGCAATGGTCGGCGGCGGCGGAATCCTCACGCGCTCGCCCGCGACGAACGAGCGGCGTGTGTCGTCGCCCGTTTCCGGTTCGACGGCAAAGCAGCGGATTCGTTCGTCGATTCCTTTCGCGGCCGTGCTCGCCCCTGCGAACAGCCCGCCGCCGCCGCAGGGCACGACCAACGCTTCGAGGTCTGCCACCTCTTCCAACAGTTCGAGCGCGCACGTCCCTTGCCCGGCCATCACCTGATAGTCGTCGTAGGGCGGGACGAGCACCAGCCCCGCGCGTTCGGCCACATCGCGCGCGACCTGTTCGCGGTCGTCGTGCTGCCGGTCGTAGAAGACGACTTCCGCGCCGTACTCTCTGGTCGCCGCCACCTTCGCGCGCGGCGCATCCTCAGGCATCACGATCACGGCGCGCGTCCCTGCATCGCGCGCCGCGAGTGCGACCGATTGTGCGTGGTTGCCGGAGGAAAAGGCCGCCACGCCGCGCGCGCATTCTTCCACGGAGAGCGTGCGAATCTTGTTCGTCGCCCCGCGCATCTTGAACGCCCCGGCGCGTTGGAAATTTTCGCACTTGAAGAAGACTTCGCGCTGAGAGGAGGCGCGGTTGAAGGCGCTTGAGCGCATGACGGGCGTGCGATGGACGTACGGCGTGATGCGTTCGCGCGCTTCGCGGACGAGTTCAGGCGTGAGCATGTTCTTCTTCCAGAGTCATCTCGAAAACTTCCGCGAAGCGCAAGGCGACGCGTTCTTCCACGTCTCGCATGTCAACTTCACGGCCGAGCAGTTCGTGCATTGATGTGACGGGTTCGCCTTCGCAGGCGATGATGAGATCGAAGAAACTGAGATCGGTGTTGACGTTCAGAGCGAAGCCGTGCGTCGTGACCCAGCGCGAGATGTGGACGCCGATGGCGGCGACCTTGCCGCGCGCGGTGTGCACGCCCGTCAAGCCTTTGATCCTGAAACCCTCAACATCGAAATCGGCGAGCGCGCGAATCAGAGCCTCTTCGAGTTCGCGGACGTAGCGGTGCACATCCTCGCGGTCTGGACTCAAATTCAGGATGGGATAGCCGACGAGTTGGCCGAGTCCGTGATAAGTCGCCTTGCCGCCGCGATTCGTCTCGAAGAGCGAGACGCCGCGTGCGGCCAGAGTCTCAGGCGAAGCGAGTACGGCTGTGGCCGCGGCGCGGCGGCCGAGCGTGAGGACGTGCGGGTGTTCGACGAGCAGCAGCGTGTCCGCGCCCTCGCCCCCTTTGCGCGCGGCCTCGATCTCTTTCTGGATTTTGTAGGCCGCGCCGTACTCCATCCGTCCCAGACGGCGAACCTGTAGCGTTCTCTTCGGCATCGCAAAGAATGTGTGCGCGTCGATTTCGTGTTAAGTAGTCGCGCCTGTCATTGTAACAGCGCGCAGCCGCGCGCGCCGAACGCGCCTTGCACGCCAGCGCACGCCGGGTCGGCTTGACGCCGTGCGGCGCGCGGGCATAGTTTGTCGTCAAAACGTTTTTACGAAGGAGGAAAGATTTTGAGACTTGCTCAAGCCATGAGCCTTGCCTGCCTGCTGCTTTTGTTGTCGGCCGCAGACTCCGTTGCACAGTCGCGCCAGCGCCGAAGCGCTCCGGCGAGACAACCCGCCTCGACGCGCGCGCGCAAGCCCGCCGCGGCCAGCCAGACTGTGCTCAACGAAGCGCGCATACGTCTGACCGATGAGTTGAAGACCCTGACGCGCTTTCTCTATCTCTACGGGCGCACGTCGGTCGGCGTGGAGGCGAACGAGAAGCAGGCGCGCGAAGGCGGCGAGGTGTCGCCGCAGGCGCAAGCCATCCTGACACGCAGCCGCGAGACGGTCTTGAAGAGTGTGGGCGACATACGCGACCGCCTCGACAAGCTCGAACTCTACTTCCGCTCGACGCCCGGCCTCGAACGCCACTACACGCGCCTCTCGGGCGTGGCCGCCTCGGCCGCCTCGGCCGAACAACGTGCCGGCGCAGGTCAACTCGACGCCGCCGGCCGCGCCCTCATCGAAGTCGCCAACCAACTCGCGGACGTATTGTTGGAAATGTGAGAACAGTGACGAGTGACGAGTGACAAGTTGAAGACAAGTAAATCGTGAATAGAGAAGAATTGTTTTCCTCCATTCACGATTCACGGCTTTTCTAACTTGTCACTCGTCACTTGTCACTTTTTGACGTAGTAGCCCTGGCGGGCGCGGACGCGTGCGTCGCTGCGCGTGGGCGTGCGGACGCGTATGTTGAGGAATTTGCCGTTCGGGGCGTCGCTGTTTGAATAGTATTGCAAGAGGTATTGGGCGCGGAGTTCTGAAGCGATTTGGCGCAACACTGTGTCGAGTTGTTCGAGGCGTTCCGGCACGAAGGCCGTGCCGCCGGTCGAATCCGCCACCTGCTGCATGCCGTTTTGTGCGCGCGTGCTGATTTGATTGAGCCGCACGGACGGGCCGCCGGGGTTGATCGAGTAGAACACGATGTCGCCGCGTTGCACCTCGCGCTGCACGCCGAGTACGGCCTGGCGGTGTCCCTCTTCGAGCCTCTGCCGCGCCGTCCGTGGCACGACCTTACCATCGCTGTTAGCGCGCGGATCTGCATAAACCACGCCTCTCACGCGCTCGCTGAAAGTATCATCGCCATCGGAGATGACGAGAATCACACGTCGATGTTGGCCGGGCGCGTTCTCCGCGAGATACATCGCCGCACGCGTGATCGCATCATAGAAGGCCGTGCCCGTGGCGACGGTGGCTGCCGGAATTTTCATCAACTTGTTGGCCGCCGCCTCGGCCGACGCCAGCGGCTGCTCCAGAGTGATGACCTGCCCGAAAGAAAAGATGGCGGCGCGGTCGGTTGGCTTCAACACTTGTTTCAGGAATCGTGCGGCGGACTCCTGTTGAAAGGTGAAGAGGTTTTTACTGGTGACGCTGCTCGACACGTCGAAGAGGATGACGATGTCGAGCGGCACTTGTTCGGCGTCGCCCACATGCGCGATCTCCTGCGCGCGCCCTTCTTCTTCCAGACGAAAATCCGTCGTCTTCAACCCCTGCACAGGCTCGCCCCGCTCGTCCGTCACGGACACAGGCACGACCACCAGATTCGAAGTGACGCGCACGATCTCGTCATCCTCGATGGGCACGTCGCCGGGCTTATCTGTCGCGCCGTCGTTGACTGGCTTGGGCGGCGGCCCCAGTTCGGTGGCGCGCATGCGTGTCGCGTCCGGCGTCCGCGAGGGAGTCGGAGTCGCCCGCGGTTGCTGCTGCGCCGGAGGAAGTTGCGGGACGCGAACGGGCGGTTGCTGCGGCGACGGCGCGAGGACGACCGCGCGACGCGATGGCGGCGCGACGTTCCTGCGCGCGCTTTGCGCCGCCACGCGAGTCGTCTTGCTGCGCTGCGCGGCCTGACGGCGACTGCTGCTGCGCGTCCGTGTCGTCTGCCCGTTCGCTGGAAGCACGGGGACGATGAGCGTCCACACGAGTATGAATGCCGAGAGCGTCAACGGAAGTGCGCGCGTTTTGTCGTTAAGTTTCATCTGAAAATCACCCCACCGGCGAAATGAGGGGAAAGAGAAAGGAAAAAGGGGAAAGAGAAAGGGAAGAGTGGGAAGCCTCGCATGCGAACTTCCTCTCCCCTTTACCCCTTCCCCTTTTCCCTACGCTTGATAGCTTACTCCTGCGGCGTCGCCTGATCGGGCTTCGCCGTGCTCATGTTCGGCGCGGACTGCATCAGACCGCGATTGACGAGCACGCTCACTTCCACGCGACGATTCTGCTGGCGACCTTCGCGCGTCGTGTTGTCGGCGACGGCCTGCTGCTCACCGTAGCCGAAGGGCGTCACGATGCGGCGCAGCGGAATGTTGTGCGTGTAGGCGAGATACTGCACGACCGCGTCAGCACGACGCTGGCTGAGCATGCGGTTCTTCGCTTCCGAGCCGTCGGCGCTGGCGAAGCCGCGCACTTCCAGCACGTAGCCGCGCGCTTTCAAAGCCTGCTGCGCGATCTGGTCGAGCGTCGTCTTGGCTTCGGGCGAGAGCACTGCCGAGCCGACGCGGAAGTTGACGTTGACGGTCTGCTGCGCCACGTAGTCGTCGAGCGCCGAGATGCGTTCGTTCGTGGCGGAGACACCGGCCACGGCCGCGTCTGCGGTCTCCTGCGCGGCCTTCGCGCCGCCGCCCGCCGCGTTCGCCACTGCGGCCAACTCATCCAACTGGCCGGAGAGGCGCTGCGAGTTCTGTTCGACCTGACCGAGGCGATTCTCGGCCGAGCCGACGCGATTCTCCACCGGATCGACGCGTGCCTGAATCGACTGCGCCACGCGCAGGTCTGTGCTGCCGAAGCGCACCTTCTCTGCGACCAGGTTGCCGGAAGCGTCGCCGCGTCCTTCGACTTCGAGGTTCAATCCGCGCAGGATGTTCGACGGGCCGTAGGTCGAGCCGCCGCCGAAGAAGCCGCCTTTGGATTTAACGCTCGTGCGGTCGGTCAGACGAACGGTCGTCGAGACGCCGTTGATGTCCTGCACGACGAAAGTGTCCGCGTCGATGTCGCGGCTGGTGACGACGCCTTTAACGGTCATCTTCTGGCCGCTGGCGACCGTGCGCGTGCTGGCGCTGGCGGGCTGCGTGGTCTGTGCGTAGGCAACGGAGGCCAACGCCAAAACGAAGGTGAGGGCGAGTGTGGACACCCGGAATCTGTTCGACTTGTTCAAGTTCATTGTTTTCCTCTCTCCTGACTTATCTGAGTAATAAAATTTGTGTTCGCTGCTGCTTCAAGAGGCCGATTCGCGTGTGTTGGGAACTTCCAAAGTGCCCGACAAAGAAAAGGCGTCGCAGCCGACAAGCTGCGGCGCACCGGACGCTTGGATGTCGGGCGCGCCCACGAACCGTTCTGACCAAAGCCACGCGAGGTAGTTGTTTTGGTTTCCTGAATCGCCTGCGATTCTCTTCAAACAAGTTTGGGGAGTCAAGAGGCTAGATGAGAAAAACGCCCCTTTTCGTTGCGTCGAACCGATTTAGAATTTGATCGCCACCGGATCGCAACAGTTCCGGTTGGCAAAAGGTAAAGGGGCAAGGGAAAAGGTGAAAGGGAAGAAGTAAGCTGTCGCGTTCGTCTCTCTCTTGCCTTTGACCTTTTCCCTTTCCCCCTTCCCTTTTTCACACATTGAAAGATGTAACAAAAAAACAATACTCGGATTTTCAAATTTAACGTAAAGTTTCGCCCTCTCCTCAAAAACCGAAGCGGTTTGCTCTGCACGGAACGCGCTAGCCCCTCTCGCGCCTTCCCCCCGACAACTTTCCGAGCGCGCTGTCTCAAGAAAGCAAGACGATCTCCATGCCCCCGCGAGATCAGAGGTGAAGGGCGTTGGTCTCTCCAATGACAAAAAGTTCGTCGTGGCTGAAAGGACGTTGGCCTCTGCTCGGACGCTCCATTCAATCAACGGACGCGCGGCGCGTTGAAGACGACGCAGTCGCGCGTGCATCAGAGAACAGCAAAGGCGAGGCGGAAGGCGTTGAGCGCAAGCGTGACGAAAAGCCAAGCTGGAACTTCGAACCGGGAGCGCAGCTAACGGAAGGTCGCTCCGTCTTGAAGCGACTCTCCGGCGGCAATCGTTATGAAGTTTTCCTGACGTGGGACGAACGCCTTTTCGCCATCACGGTGACGAAAGTTCTGCGCCCGGATCAGGTCACGGACGAACACGCTCTCTCTGAGCTTCGACGCGAGGTCGAAGTGCTCCGACGACTCGCGCATCCCTGTCTCGTGCGTTGTTTCGACGCGGTGCTCGAAGGCCCGCACCCGCACGTCGTGATCGAGCACCTCGAAGGGCCGACCCTGCGCCGCCTGATCAAACAACAGACGACCATTCCCCTCAATCAACTGCTGCCCCTCGCACTGCACGTCGCGGCCGTGCTTCAGTACATGGCGAACGAGCGTTTCGTACACCTCGACGTGAAGCCGAGCAACATCGTGATGGGAGTGCCGCCGCGCCTCATCGACTTGAGCATCGCGCAGTCTTTCGAGAGCGCCGCACGCCTCCGCCATTCGCTCGGCACAGACCCCTACATGCCGCCGGAGCAGTGCGATCCGGCCGCGCATCCCGGCCGCGTCGGGCACGCCTCGGACATCTGGGGACTCGGCGCGACGCTCTATCACGCGGCGACCGGCGAGACGCCTTTCCCGCGCGGCACTCACGGAAGCACGGAGCGAACAGAACGTTTCCCTCAACTCGTCCTGGAGCCGAAGCCGCTGCCGAGACACATCCCCGAACCTTTGCGAAAACTGATTTCCAGCATGCTTGCGAAAGACCCGGCCGAGCGACCCGCCGCCGCGGATGTCGCCACGATCCTTGAACCGCTGGTGGCGCTGATGTCGCCCCGGCTCAAAGCCACTCGGCGCGGGATACACATTCATTGACGGTCGCGGAGACGGTAGTTAACAGTGGTGCGATTCGGCTCAATCGAGGAATCACTGGAGAAGCACCGGCCGCGCGAAACAACAAGATAGACGGGAGGGTATCAGGATGTCGGCAATAGAAAGATTACTCGGACGCTGCTCTCCGGCGGTCAGCGAAAGAGAAAGTTCGATTGAAAGCTCGCAGGCGTTGAACAGATCGCCGTCGGCCGTGTACCTCCAACTCATAGAGGAAGAGCCGACCGAGCGTGAGTCGGGGAAACGCTCGGTCGGCGCACGCCTCGGCGCGGTGTTCGCCACACTCGTCGTGGGATTGTCGGCCGGGGCGGTCAACGTCTTCGCGTCAGACGACGATGACGCCGTCTCTCCTGCAAAGGACAGGGATGACGACGATGCGGACGACACGGCGACCGGCACAGGCACGGGCATCAACACGGCGACGGCCACTTCGACCAATCTCGCCACGAACGACGCGACGGGAACCAACACCGGCACGGGTCTGGCGACGGCCACCGGCACGGGCACGCTCGACAATAGGACGGGCACTGCAACGGCCACCGCCACGGGCGGAGCCACGGCGACTAACACCGCCACCGCGACCGAACTCAACACCAGAGACCGCACCGCGACGCAGACCGGAACGGCGACCGGAGCGGGCACGGCGACCGCGACCGCCACGGCCACCGCTCCCGGCAACAATCGAGGGCGCGGCAACGGTAAGAACAGAGGCAAGGGCAAAGGCGGCGGCAATAACGACAACGACGGCACGGCCACCGCGACCGCCACCGCAACGGGCGCGAACACCGCAACCAACACCGCCACCGCGACCGATCCCAGAACCAATGACGCGACGGCAACACGCACCGGCACGGCCACCGGCAACAACACGCTGACCAACACGGCCACCAACACCGCCACCGGCACGAAAGCGACGGCCACGGACGGCACGGCGACCGCGACAGCCACCGCCACCGGCGTCAATACGGCGACCAACACCGCCACCGCCACAGACCCTCTAACTCAAGACCGCACGGCGACGGCCACCGGAACGGGCACGGGAGTGCAGACGGCCACGGCCACCAACACGGCCAGCGTCACGGGCACGGGGACGGTCGCGGGTGGAACTCGAACCGCCACGGCTACAGGCACGGGCGCTGTCACGGCCACCAACACGGCCACAGACACCAATCCTCGAACCCAGGACGGCACGGCCACCAACACCGCGACGGGCACAGGTCCGGCCACCGCCACCAACACCGCCACCGCGACGGGTACGCTCGACGGCGGCACAGCCACCGCCACAGCCACAGGCACGGGCGCAGCCACGACGACCGGAACCGCCACGGCCACCAATCCCGCGACCGAAGACACGACCACCAGAACGGCGACCGGCACGGGAAACAACACGAGGACGGCCACCAACGAAACGAAGACTCGCACCAACGCGAACACCGACTAGCGCGTCGGGGATCGCAAACCTCGCTTCTCTAAAGAGACGGAGCTATCCGAATCGTGAAGACTCGGATAGCTCCGTTTCACTCTAAGAGCGACTAAAAAATTTAAGACTGAAACCACGAACACACACGAAAGAACACTAAACTCTTGTTCGTGTTGCTTCGTGTGACGCGCGTGGTTTCAGGGTTTTGTCAGACGCGTCGGAAGCGCATGGGATAAGTTAATCTTCTCTGTGCCTTCTGTGCTATCGCTCGATGAGTTTGTTGTAAAACTCTCGCTCGACCTGCTCGCGCCGCTTCGTGTCGAAGTACCAGCGGGCGGTGCGCCGGAGTCCTTCGGAAAAAGAGACTTCCGGCGTCCAGCCGAGGAGCCTTCGCGCAAGCTCGTTGCTTGCCACGCGGTTGAGCGGCCCCGTCGGCATGTCAGTTCTGAGGATGATCTTCGCCTCGTGCCCCGTCAGGGAGAGAACGGCGCGTGCGGCTTCGAGCACAGTGATCGACTCTTCCGTGCCCAGATTGATGGCCGTCGCATCGTCGATTCGCTCGGCGGCCAAAACTAAGCCACGCACGATGTCTGTCACGTAAGTCCAGTTGCGAATCTGTGTGCCGTCGCCCCAAACCTCAAACGGGTCGAGGCGTAGAAAGGCGCGGCTGATCATGGCGACGAGCGCGTGCGATTCAAGCCCTCGCTCGCCATAAGCCGTAAACAATCGACAGGAGCATGATTTCAATCCTTGCTCGCGGTAACAGGCTTCGAGCGTCAGTTCCGCCATCAGCTTCGCCCAACCGTAGAGACCGTCGGCGTGAAAGCCGGGGCCGACCATCTCCTCACGCAGATACAGTTCACGATGCACGTCGCCCTGTAGTTCGACCGGATACACGCAGCCCGAAGACGCGAAGACGAATTTATCGACGCCCGCCGAGACGGCCGCGCGGGTCACCAACCCGTCGAGCGCGAGATTCTGCGCGCACTCGGATTGATGCCTGTCGATGTAGCCGCGCCCGCCATGAATGGCCGCGAGATGAAACACGACATCAATGTCCCGCATCGCTTCGCGCGCCGCCCCGTCGCGGAGCAAATCCTCGACGCGCAACTCGACGCGCCCTTCGGAGAGATAAGGCTCAAGGTTCTCGCGCAGGCCGGTGCTCAAGTCGTCAACGACGCGCAGTCGGCGCACGCCTTTCGCTAACAGCAGTTCGACCAGATGCGAACCGATGAACGATGCGCCGCCCGTGACGAGCACGCGTCTCTGCGACCAGTCGAACGTCTCGTGTGTGGCAGGAGAAATCTCCTTCGATTCCATTCACGCCTCCGGATCGTGATGCGATGTTGTAGAGATCTACGTGAACTTCCTGCTTGATCTTTAAGCTGTCGAGATTCGCGGCCGGACAACTGGAGGCATCTCAGTTTCCGCAAGCGGACAAGGCGCGCGCCGTCTCGACCAACAGCGCGTCGGCCGGGTGGTCGAGCATCGCGGGGTCGAGAGAAAGTAGTTGACTGAGAGCTTCGGGCTGGTGCTTGTACCAGACGCGCTCGCCCGCCGACAGGATGGGCTGGCAATAGTGAAGCGCGGGGAACTTCTCAAGCTGCACCTCCCAGTTGTTGCACGCCGCGATGGGAGCCGTCCTGACCGTCATACCTAATTCCGCCGCCGCGAAATACCACGCGTACATCTCGCTCTGCCATTTGTGGTACGGCTCAGTCAAGAGCGTCGGCAAACGCTCCGTGAGTCGTTCGGCGAGCGCAGACACTTCGAGCAGGTCAGCGCCGTGAAAGATCATCACGCCCGTGTGCGCCTGCACGAACCTTGTGGGCGCACACTTTAGCCCCAACGCCTCGCACAGTTGCACGACACGACTTGCGGAGAACGCGCCTGTCGGGCGCACGCCCGGCCAGAACTCGTCCGCGATCACAGTCCCACGCTCGGCCTGAATCGTTAAGGGTGAGCGAAAGACTATGTCCGGGTCGCAGACGAGCACCCTCTCCGCGCGTGCCTCCCTGTGCGCTTCCATCCAGCGCCGCACCGCGTACAGCTTGTTAATCGGCATGCAATGCAATTCTTCCGCGCGCGGATGTTCTTCGTAGAGCCGCACGAGCCTGTAGTCCTCGAAGCACGTCGCGCAGGACGCTTCGAGCAGGGCACACTGCCATTCGAGCGAACGCGGTTCGTGCGGCGCGCTCACAAGGATCGTCGTCCGTCCCGTCTTTGTCATCGCGGCAGTTTAATACAAGAACTATTCCGGCTCGCAGCAAATTCAACAGCCGGTGACATGCAGCGGCGAGGTGATGCATCCGTCACTCGACCACGCTGCGCCCGCCACGACATCTCGAACTGAATCGAACAAGATTGTAAATGTACCTTGACAATCTAGGTAGCCTGGTGCATTATGCGCCAGCCAGCATAGATTATCTAGGTACTCCGGAGAATTTACTCATGCCCACGCCCGACACCAAGCTGCTGCAAGGCACACTCGATATGCTCATCCTCAAGGCGCTCTCGGTAGGAGCGTTACACGGATATGGGATCGGCCAACGGATCGTCCAGATGTCGGACGACGTGCTGAGGGTGGAAGAAGGCTCGCTCTATCCTGCCCTCTACCGCATCGAGCGACAGGGGTGGATCACCTCTGAGTGGGGCGTCTCGGAGAACAACCTGCGGGCTAAGTTCTACAAGCTCACCAGAGCAGGCCGGAAGCAACTCCAAGTCGAAGAGGAGAACTGGGGCAGGCTGGCGGAGGCCGTTTTCAAGGTGATGCGAACCGCCTGATGAGGTGGGTGGGATGTATTGGCTGAGGTTCATATACTTGCGGCTCAAAGGCCTGCTGCGCAAGGAGCAGGTGGAAGAGGAGATGGACGCGGAGATGCGCTTCCACCTCTTGATGCGCGCGCAGGAGAACATCCGTGACGGCATGACGCCGGAGACGGCCATGCTCGACGCGCGGCGGCGCTTCGGCAACTTAGACCGCATCAAGGATGCGGCACGCGAGATAAAGGGAGGCGGTATGTTAGCAACCTTACTGCAAGACGCGCGATACGGCGTGCGGATGATGATCAAAACTCCGGTTTTCACCGTCATCGCGGTGCTCACACTCGCGGCCGGAGTCGGCGCTAACACGGCCATCTTCTCCGTGGTCAACGCCGTGCTGCTCAAGTCACTGCCTTACCACAACTCAGATCGGTTCGTATTCGTTTCCGCTACGAACCAGGGCGCGGGGCCCGGAACGATTTCCGCCGCCGAGGCGCAGGACTTCGCGGCGCATCTCACGACGCTTGAAGACTTCGCCGCGGTGCAATCGCAGAGTATTAACCTGACGGGCGGCTCCCAGCCGGAGCGCGTGCGCGGCGCATTCGTGACGCACAATTTCTTCGAGGTGTTCAAACTCTCGCCCACCGTCGGGCGGACGTTCGTGCGTGGCGAAGACCAACCGGGGGCGGAACGCGTCGTCGTCGTCAACGAAGGGTTCTGGCGTCGTCACCTGAACTCCGACCCGCAGTTGGCCGGCCGGAAAGTTATTCTCAACGGCGAGCCCTACAGCGTCGTCGGCGTCGTCCCAAGCTCTTTCCGGCAACCATTCGACGCTGAAGTCGAGATATGGACGACGGTGCAGCGATTCCCCGGTTACGCGGAGCGGCGCGACGCGCGTTTCCTCTTCGGCGTCGGTCATCTCAAGCCGGGCGTGACGCAGGCGCAGGCGCAGGTTGAAGCCGACACCGTCGCCGCGCGTATGGCGCAAGTCTATCCGAACGAGAGCGCCGGGCGCGGCGCAAAAGTGGAACTGTTGGAAGAGGTGACGGTGAGAAACATTCGCCCCGTCCTCCTCGCCCTGTTCGCGGCGGTCGGCTGCATACTGCTGATCGCCTGTTCCAACCTCGCCAATTTAATGCTCGCGCGCGGCACGGCGCGGCAGAAGGAGTTTGCACTGCGGTCGGCGCTCGGTGCGAGCCGGGGGCGACTCGCGCGGCAGTTGCTCACTGAAACGACGCTGCTCGCACTGTTGGGCGGCGGCATCGGTCTGCTGCTTGCCAGATGGGGAACGGACTTGCTCTTGGCGGTCAACCCAAATGTGCTGCCGCGTGGCGGCGAAGTAAGGCTCGACGCGGCGGTGCTGCTGTTCACGCTCGGCGTGTCCGTGTTGACGGGCTTCCTGTTCGGCCTTGCCCCTGCGTGGCAGTTGGCGCGCATAGACCTGAACACGGCGCTGAAGGAGGGCGGGCGTTCCGGCGGCGAAGGTCTCGGCGCGCTCCGCGCACGAAGCGTTTTCGTCGTCGTGCAAATGGCGCTCGCCCTCGTGTTGCTGGTCGGGGGTGCACTCTTCATCAAGAGTTTTTACAACCTGCTTCAGGTCGATCCCGGCTTCAAGACCGACAATCTGTTGACGCTCGAATACCGTCTGCCGCGCAACAAATATGTCGAGCCTGCCGCCCAGTGGGAATTTCATCGTCAGCTTGTAGAGCAACTGAAGGCAGTGCCCGGCGTCGAATCGGCCGCGCTCGTCAGGGGTCTGCCCTTAACCGGCAACAGCGCCTCTGTGCGCATCACCCTGCCCGACCGCGAGATGCCGCCCAGAGGTCAGGAGCCGCAGATTCAGTTCAACACGGCAACGCCGGACTATTTCTCCACCATGGGCATTCCCTTTGTTCAGGGACGCCTCTTCGGCGACGGCGACCGGCTCAACACGCCTTTCGTCATAATCATCAATCAGACGATGGCTCGCCGCTTCTGGCCGGGGCAAGACCCCATCGGCAAGCAGGTAAAATTTGTTGGTGACGACGACGAGCTCGCAACGGTCGTCGGCGTTGTGGGCGACGCTAAGCACGATTGGCTCAGCGAGGAGCAGCGCCCGCAAATCTACAACAGCTACAGTCAGACTCCGGGCATCTTCGCCACCGTCGTCGTACGCACGAAGGTCGAGCCAATGAGTCTCTCCCAGACCGTGCGCGAAGCCGTGTGGAAGGTGGACAAAGACCAGCCGGTGTGGAAGGTGCGGACGGTCGAATCACTGCTGGCGTACAACGTCGCAGACAAGCGTTTCCTGATGCTGCTGATGGTCGTCTTCGCGGCGCTCGCCCTGATCATCACTTCCATCGGCCTGTACGGAGTCGTGAACTACACGGTCGGGCGCAGGACGCACGAGATCGGGATCCGCATGGCGCTCGGAGCGCGCGCGGGCGACGTGTTGAAGTTGGTCGTTTCGCAAGGGATGGGGCTGGCGTTGACGGGGGTGGCTGTCGGGTTAATCGCATCTTTCGCTTTGACCCGGTACATACAGAGCCTGCTCTTCGGTGTGAGCGCGACGGACGCTTTAACTTTCACGAGCGTTTCGGCGTTGCTCGGCGGCGTGGCGCTCTTGGCCTGCTATATCCCTGCGCGGCGTGCGACGAAAGTCGATCCGTTGCTCGCGCTTCGACACGAATGACCCGAGAAAAAACTGCTCGGAGAAGCTTTGCCCGACAATTAAAAAAGGCTGTGCTACAAGCGGTCAGTGCATATGGTGTTTAGGCAGCGCATGGTTGGTGGGCATGATGCGGCTACATAACATACCGCTCCTCATGCTCCGTGCCGCGCCACCGGCAACCGTCTGCAACTTCAGCCAGCGCCGCCCAATCCCATGTCTGCCAATCCGGTGATGGCGCGCGCACTATAATCTCCTCGTGGTCTTTATAGGGAATGCGCATCCAGGCAAACCTCTGCCCGCAACTGCGACACTCCCAGACCGCTCGCGCATCGAGGAAGTGCGCGTGGTCGCTGCCAACATCGGCAACGATGTCGAACACGTGCCGGGGGCGGCGTATCCGAAATGTCTGCACGCCTCGCCCGACCGCATTGCACTGGCACGAACTCTCCATGACACTCAAAGACTCCTACGTCGGAATAGTGCGTCAAAGCACAATATCCAGCTGACGAAAGCAGCGCTATTCGCGGTCAGGCGGATGCCGAACGTCAGGCAACGCGCTCATGCATGTCAGCTAATGCTTACCCGTGACAACTCTCTCTCCGAGAGCTACCAGAACGTTTCCGTTAAACTTTTCCTGTTTTGCGAGTTCCGAAAAATACTCGTCGATTTTGACGGCCGTGTGATTTTCGGCAAGGAAAATTTCCTGCGCTGAAACAGTTGTTTGAAGTGAAAAAAACAGAATAATAAAGAGTCTGATTTTTTTCATATAGCTTTCGACGATCCTTTTTATTGTGCTCGGTAAAGGAAAAATAATATCAATGGCAGGCATGTCGCTCCGCTACCGAAAAGGTATTTCCAGCGATTGGACTTAAGAGAAACAATTAGGACGGAACGAATAATATCGAGACTCGTTCCGTCCTACCTTCTAAGACGCGCGGGGCTGGATTTTGTTAACAAATCTACGTAAATGTAGCAATGTGAGGAACGCTGGAGCGCGGTCGCGCTGTATGGCCGCTCTGAGGCTTATCTCTTCATCCATGCGCCGCCTAGAGGAAAGGGCGGTGCAAGAGATACCCCAGGTAATAGTAGGTTTCGTGCGCCAACAGTTCTGCCTGACTCTTCAGACTCCGATACCTCGTCGTCGGCGTCGGCGACGGGTAAGCTGCCATTCCCATGTCACTTGCCATTGCTACTGCTCTCTTCATGTGCAAAGGGTCGCTCACGATCAGCACCTTCTTCAGCCCTTGAGCGTCGGCGATTTGCTTCGCGTACAGGATGTTCTCATATGTGGTATGAGATTTCTCTTCTATCAGAATGTCACCGGCTGGAACCCCGTTCCAGAGAGCATACTGCCGGGCGGCTGCGGATTCCGTCGCTTCGTTCCTGTTACCCTGTCCGCCGGTAAATATCAACTTCCTGACCTTGCCCTTGTGGTAGAGGTCTATGGAGTGATTTATGCGCTCTCTAAAGACAGGGGAGACTTCCGCTCCCCAGACAGCAGCACCGAGAACAATGGCCGCGTCGGCCTGCGTGTCGGAGACGACAGTTCGGTATGAGTAGATGCGCAGCGCGAGCAGCCCTACCGCGAGAATCAAGATAGAGAATATGAGTGAAGCCGCCTTTGCAATCTTCTTCATAACCACTCAATGGTCAGCCTGACCCGAGCGGATAGGCTGCATCTCGTTGTTGGGCGCAGGTAACTAACCTAAGCCTCCACATCTAATCTCAATAAACAATAAGTCCCGCGTAAATCCAGCACCCGGACGCTCGTAGAATTCTATTGCTGCTTTATTCGGCGCATATACCGCCCAGAATAATTGATAGTGTCCTAAATTCAAATCAAGACGTTACCCGCCGGAATCACTCTTTTCATCCCTCCCGGTTGTATGGTATTTCTAGGCCAACTCTTCCTGAGTTCACCTCCGAACGAGCACGGGCCAGCGAAACCCAAGACGCTAATTTCATGCGGCCCGCCGCCGCCGACGGCCTCTCTCACGCCCGGACGCAGAATTCAAGCGTGCCCCCTCAATCCCCCCGCCGGGTGTGAAAACGCCGGTGGGCACTCGACTAAGAAAGGAGAATGCCCCGTGCGAATTGTTTTCAATAAGGTATTCAAAGACTCCCCCGACTCTTACATACGGGAGAAACTAGAGCGATCACTGCGGAGATACCCGGAGCGTGCCGCGATTTTGGGCGACGGGTTCATCGACGCGCAGGTCGCCGGCGCGGTCAAGAATCACTTGGGCGCGTCAGTGCCGGTGGCGCAGCCCGAAGAGATCTACGCGATCACCCCGGAGCAGGAGGCGGAGATCAAGGCACGCGAGCGTTGCGCGCTCGCCGAACTGATGCGCGAGTCGCCGCTCCTGGAGGGCGAGACGGTCGAAGAGGATTTCTTCACGTTCCTGCGCGAGCCGCACGGCGTCGTCCCGGCCAACACCGCCGTCCTGCGCCGCAAGACGAACATGGCGGAACTTTATTACCTCTTCGACAACGTTCGTGTAGAGAACGGCGACCTTCAGTTCGCCGAGCCGCCCGTCGGGCTCCCCCTCCCGCGCACGGCGATGAGGCTCGGCGCAGGCCCCGAGTCGTATGCCGTCACGCTCGCGAAGTCGCTGGGGACGGGGCTGGTCAGCGGCATCGGAGGAAAGATCGGCGGACTCATCTTCGAGGCCGTGTTCCCTCCGGGCGTGCCGAACTATTTCGACGAGGTCTACGCCGAGATCAAGAACATCGTCAAGGAGGAGGTGACCGCGAACTCCATCGAGCAGATCAACGGCCGCATCAACGGCACGGCCGCGTGGGCGAAGAACACGTACAAGCCGAGAAAGGAGTCCGGCGCTTCCCGCAAGGAACTCTCACGCATGGTGACCGACTACGTCAACAATCTCTACAGGGAGGCCGTCTACACACTCATGGAGCCGCGCCACGCCAAGCCCGGCCTCACGGTCTTCCTCGTCGCGGCGGGCACGCACCTCGCGCTGATGCAGGAGCAGGCGCTCGTCGATCCGGAGCAGAGCGACCCGAACAAATCGAGCTACGCCCTCAGCGTCAAGCTCAGCGCGCAGGAATACTACAACCACGCGGTGAAAACGTTCGACGAGATCATGAAGACGCGTCTGGAGAAGATCAAGCTACAGTCCGACCCGCTCCAACTCCCGTCCTGCGACTACAGCAGCACCTGCATCACGAAGAGTCGCTACCGCTGGCAAGACCAGCACACCGACACTTACGGACGCCACTTCGAGGAATACGAAGACAAGGACAAGAAACGTCACTCAGGCGAGGAGGAGGGTGAGGCCGACCGTCAGTCTCGCATCTCCTCCGTGAGGAGCAGTCTCACGGAAAAACTGGGCAACCCCAGAACCATCGCCGAGGGCTGGCTGAAGTTGAAAGACCGCCCCGTACCGCGTTGAGAGTCGTCGCCGGAAAGCCGTAGCCGGTAATGTCCTGATTTGAATTTAGGACACTACCCGACAGTCCGGCCACCCTTTCCGATCATGTTCGGAGCTAACTTTGAGGCGCGGGGCAAGGGGCGAATAATTTCTTTCGCCCCGAACGGAAAATCGTGTATTCTCCCCGCGCTGTATCACCACCTCGTATCGTACTTAACCCGACGTAATCCTGCGCGTGCGCTTGAACGCGCGAAATTTACGAACTCCGTGCAAGAAGCGGAAGGCGTGCGCAACGCTTGTCCGGCGGCCTCGTGTTTGGCCTCGGACAAACGGGGACGGCACGTCGCTAGCACCATCAACTACATCGAGGAGACACGTATGGAAGACGAGAAGAAAGAAGGAACCGGCACAGGACAGCCTGTCGGCGGAGCAACCGGCGAAGGACAGCAGCAGCAGGACATCGCCGACCTCGACCCGCGCGAGGGAGAGACCATCAGAGGCGGGCGCGTGCCGACGCCGCCCAACAGTCCGATGGAGGATTAAATCGAAGCGTATGAGGCGGCCATGGCCGCCGCTCAAACCTAAGCGCGTGCGCGAGAGACACTGTCACTCGCGCACGCGGCTCGACTAAAGTTCATTTACGGAGACGACCACAGGCGAAGCGCATTCGGGCGTCTCACGTGTCGTCGGGAGCGAGAATCATATGGCGGATGGAGAAGGTTTGGGACTCGCGGCGAGTTCTTCAACAGACCTGTTAACTCAAGGGGTCTCGCAAGCGTCGCACGCGGATGCACGCGCGGAGAAGTTCCTTCTGGTCGAAGGCTTTTTAGATAGAGAACTGTGCGCCAGTCTCATCGGCGAGGCGCGCGCTTCCGAGTACCGGCAATCTCAGGTTTTCTACTCGTTCAACGAAGAGACCGAACCTGTGATAGACACCGCCAAGCGCGATGTCAAAGAGGTGAAAGTGTCGAAAGAGACGCGCGCACTGATCGCGGAGCGTCTGATGACTTTCAAGCCATCTTTAGAGGCGCACTTCGATGTGCAGTTGACGGGGCACGAGAAACCGAATTTCCTGTATTACACCGTGGGCGGGCTTTACGTGGCGCACACGGATTCTTCTGACGAACCCGGTTGCCCCGACGTAGTGAGGAATCGTCAACTATCCGTCATCATCTTCCTCAACGATCAGGCCGACTCGGACGACGCCGAAGGTTATCAAGGCGGCTCTCTCGTCGTCTACACGCCGGATTACGGACTCGATTCGCAAGACCCGGGCGACCGCATCGCGGGCAAGGCCGGAACGCTCGTCGCGTTTCGCTCAAACGTCTTTCACGAAATCCAGCCGCTTACGTCCGGCGAACGTTTCTCGATCATCACCTGGTTCTCTTGAGTTTGCCCGCCGAACTTAATCCATGTGCGCGCGGACAACTCGCGCATGCCGCAAAATTTTTCCACATCAGACAGGCGTGGCGCTCTCCCGGATTGAACACCGGCCGTGCGAAAAGCGTGTCGGTTTTGAGGCGTCTGCGCTGAAATCGCCAGCCGTGGGTTGATGAAATATTTGTTCTACAATAACTATTGCACCGGGCGTTCGGGCTTGAGCAACGGCATCATGTCCATCGAGTTGGGCGTCGTTCTAGCTTACTTGACCGATAGAGTTCTGGTGATTGAGGGCAACGTCTCGCCGCCCGCAAATTTAGTCTCTTACGGCGACCGGGTCAGCAACCGCCATCCGAGCAAGATCACGGATTTACTGGATGTGCCCGTTCCCTTCCTCGCCCTGGAACAGATAGACCTAAGCACACTCTCCCGACGGGAACTATTCGACGAAAGCCTGCTTGATTCAGTTTTCTACTACCCGGCCAACCTGGAGACGGACACGCCGGATTTCGAGTTCTTTCGTCAAGGGCGACCCTACAAGTTCACTTACCCGGACGACTATCGAGAGGTCGAAGTGCTTGCGCTTTCGGGCGGCGTCGAATACGGCAAGGCTCGTCACAAGATGAACAATCTGGGGTTTTATTCCACACTCTTTTACCTCGGCGAGGAATGGAAGCCGCAGGTAAAAAACCTGCTCGGCCGGATGCGTCCGAAAAAGCACCTCGCGGATTTTGCCGGGCGGGTGGCCGCGTCGCTCGGCCGTTTCAACGCCGTGCATCTCAGGCGCGGCGACTTCAAACGAACGGTTGGCAAATCCGTTCTGCTGCGTCGTCCGTCAGAAGTGATCGAACGGCTCGACCATAATTTCGCGCGCAGCGAGCGACTGTTGATTCTGACCGACGAAAGCGAAGACGCCTTCGTCAAAGAAATTCAGATGGCTTATCGGGATCACGTCGTTCTGGATCGTTTCATCCTCGATGAGTTCGGACAGGAGTTTCTGGATTTGCCGCAGCACGACTCGGTGGCGCTGGCCTTTCTCTCTCAACTCGTCGCGGCCGAATCCGAGGATTTCGTCGGGACGATGACCAGCACCTACACCTCTCTGATTCAACGCCAGCGCGGCAACAGGGGGCGCGACGAGCGTTTCAAGTTTCTCTGGAACGAGATACCGGCCAGAGACATCGAGTTGCTTGCGGGCACGACGCCCGCGAACGAAGAAGTGCCGCTCTACCCGAACGGCGAAATGGTGGAGCAGTACGCGGGGCCGTATTCATGGAACCGTTACTGCCCGCGCATCGACACGGGCTGGATGCGCGAATGGCCGGAGAGTTTTTTGTTGCCTTAAGGAACGACCGGCGCGGCGCATCTTCAACACGAGCGAAGAACCTCGCCGCGCTTCCAACGCCCGACAGACTTATGCAGCCACTCTTCGAACAGACGGTCTTCAGCGTCGGCGCGCAGGACTACACGCGCACAGACGTTGTGCTGGCGGCGATCATGTGGGGCGCCTGGCATGAGTTGAAACAAGATGTGCAGCACGGCGTCGCCTGTCTCAAGCGGATGAAAGAGACGGGCGATGCGCCTTCGCAGGACGAGGTGGACGCGGCCGTTAAAGAGTTTCGCTACGAACATGATCTGCTGACCGGCGAAGAGGCGCGGCAATGGTTGAAGCGTTGGGAACTGTCGCTGGAAGACTGGACGAACTATTTCCGGTATTCGCTGCTGCGGCATCGTTGGACTACAGCGGAGTTGGAAGACTTGGGCGCGCAGTTTCCTGTCGATGCGAAAGAACTGGGTCGTTATCTTAAAGTCGAAAGCATCTGCTCCGGCCGACTCGCACGCTGGACGCGCAAGCTCGCGGGACGCGCCGCCGTCTACGAAATGGAACGAGCGGCGGCGACGGGCGACGGATGTGTGGAAAGCCCCGTTGACTTCGCCGTGCCCGAACTGTCCGAGGTGGAAGAGGCGCTGCTCGGAACTCTCTCGCACGAAGTTTTCCGCGCACGTATGGAGCAGCTTTGGCGCTTTGAAAAATGTTACGAGGCCGTCCGGCGTCGCGCGCTCACGCCGGAAGCGATTGAGTCGGAGATCGATTCGCACTTTCTGCCGTGGCTCAAGTTCGACTGTCGCCATGTCTCCTTCCGCGATGAAGGTGCGGCGCGCGAGGCGGCGCTGTGCGTGCGTGAAGACGGTCAAGACCTCTCGGCCGTCGCGGCGGAAGCGCGCGCGGACATGCACGAGACGATCATCTATCTGGAACAGGCAGCGCCGGAGTTGAAGGAAGATTTGCTCGGCGCAGAAGTGGGCGCGCTCGTCGGCCCCTTCAGACAAGCGGACGCGTTCACGCTCTACCTCGTCGTGGATAAGATCGTGCCTTCTGCCGGCGACGCGGAGACGCGGAGACGCGCGGAGAAAAGCGTTCTTCGCGTGCTCCTTGAGCATGAAATAAACAGACGCGTACGTTGGCACACGGACGGATGAGTTTGTTTGTGGCTTGTCTGTCGTTCTTTCTGTGGCAACGAACTTTGATTTTTAATCGGAGTGTTTGAAGGAGTAAGCATTGACTGTGGCTCAATCCATGCTCGAAGAATTGAAGCTGCTCGAATTCCTGCCGCCGGAGGTGAGGAGTCTGGTCAGGGACAGTTTCGTCCCTGAGTCGTTCGCCTTCGGGAGCGCCATCGTCAAAGAGGGAGAAGAATCGGATGCGTTCTACGTGCTCGTCAAGGGTCGTGCGCGCGTGATCAAAGCGGGCGCGGCGGGCGAAGAGATTTCGCTGAACGTGCTCCGCGCGGGCGATAGCTTCGGCGAGATCGGACTTCTGGAACACTGCAAGCGAACGGCCACCGTCCGCGCGAGCACCGCCGTCGAAGTGCTGCGTCTGGATAAACCTGTCTTCAACGCTCTCGTCCACAATCATCCCGAACTCAAAACCTACTTCGAGCTACAGATCAAGAATCGCAATCTGTTCAACCTGCTGCGCGTGTATGCACCGTTCGCGGCGCTGCCCGTCGAAGCCTTGCAGACGTTGTTAGCCGAACTGCAACCCTTGACGGCCGTGCAAGGCGAGTTGGTCGTGCGCGAGGGCGACCCGGCCGGCCCCATGTTCTTCATCGAAGACGGACGCGCGCGCGTCTTTCAACAGGAGAACGGCCACCGGCAGTATCGCGCATATCTTCGCAAGGGCGACTACTTCGGGGAGATGTCCGTCCTTCGCGGCACGAGGCGCACGGCCACGGTCGAGGCCGTCGCGCCATGTCGTCTGCTGCAAATAAGTCCGGAGACCTTGAGTAAGTTGACGGAGACTTACCCTGAGTTCAAAGCGCAGATCGAAGAACGCGTCGCGCAGTACGACTACAGGCGCGTGGCGCAAGTGCCGCTCGATTTCGCGCAGGAGCTATTGCCCGCCGAAGTTTCGGTGCATGAAAAGGTGGGGCTGGATCAAGTTGATCAGGTGGCCGAATCATCCGACGCGAAGTCGCACGGAGCGGAAACGCACGAAGGGAAGACGGACGCCGCGAAGACGCACACGGCAAAGACGCACGCCGAAGCGTCTGCGCCGTTCGCGTCCGAAGACGGACTGTTTGTGAAACGGAAGCGAAAGATTCGTCGCTTTCGCTTCGTGCGGCAGATCGATGAGATGGATTGCGGGGCGGCCTGCCTCGCGATGATCTGCCGCCACTTCGGACGCGCCGTCAGCATGGCGCGGATACGTCAGTTGGTTCACACGGCGACGGACGGCACGAGCCTCAAGGGGTTGTGCCGTGGCGCGCAGGAACTAGGGCTGGCGGCGCGCTCGGTCAAAGCCTCGCGCGGCAACCTCTCGCAGATGCCGCTTCCGGCCATCGCTCATTGGGAGGGCAATCATTGGATCGTCGTCTACGACGTGGCGGAACAATCGATCGGCATCGCCGACCCCGCCTTCGGTTTGAAACGGATCAAGCGTGCGGACTTCGAGCAGAAGTGGAGCGGATACGCCGCGCTCTTCGATTACACGGAAGCCTTCGAGCAGTCGCCGGAAAGCGCGCCGAGTTTGCGTTGGTTCTGGCCGCTCCTGCGCCCGCATGTGCCGCTCATCGGCAAGGCTTTCGCGCTCGCCATCATCGTCAGCAGCTTGCAGATGATCCTGCCCGTCTTCACGCAGGTGGTGGTTGACAAGGTACTGGTCGAGCAGGACACGGGACTGCTGAACGTGCTCGTCGTCGCCATGCTCGGCGTGATGTTCTTCACGGCGCTGGCGATGCTCGTGCAACGTTACCTGTTGAGCTTCGTCGCCGTACGACTCGACTCGGCCTCTCTGGATTTCCTGACGCGCAAACTCCTGGCGCTGCCGATGAGCTATTTCAACGCGCGACGTGCGGGCGACATTCAACGCCGCCTGATCGGCGTCAGGCAGGTGCGACAGTTTCTCGTGGAGCAAGGCGTGGCGGGACTGACAGCCCTGACGCAGCTTGCGGCGGCCGTCGTCCTGATGTTTCTTTACAACTCGACTCTGGCCTTCGTCTTCCTCGCGCTCGCGCCGCTTTACGCCGCGTTGATGTACTACTCAAGACAACGCCTGCGTCCCATCTACGACGAACTGGAAGAAGCCTTCGGCAAATATCACTCGCACCAGATCGACGCCATCAAAGGCATCGAGACGGTCAAGGCTTTGAGCGCCGAAGGTGCTCTCAGACAGTTGTTGCTCGGCCAGTTTCACGGGCTGGCACGACGGCAGTTCAAGTCTGACTTTATCAAGATGAGTTACGAGGGATCGATCCAGTCGGTCAGTTTCCTCTCGCTCGTGCTGTTTCTGTATGCGGGCGCGCATCAGGTGTTGAACGGCGCGCTGACCATCGGCGGCCTCGTCGCCTTCAACTCGCTGGTCGCGCTGGCGAATGCGCCGATTCTGTTGTTGCTCTCGCTATGGGACAAAGTTCAGATGTCTTCGGTGCTGCTCAATCGTCTAAACGATGTCTTCGAGCACGACCCGGAACAGGGCGCAGACCGCGCCCGCCTGATGCCTGTGAAGACGCTGGAAGGAAAGGTCAGTTTTCAGAACATGGGCTTCCGCTACGGCGGGCCGGAGTCGCCAAAGATTCTCGACGGGATCACGTTCGACGTGCCGCCGGGCATGATGGTGGCTATCGTCGGACGGAGCGGTTCGGGCAAGACGACTTTGATCAAATGTCTGTCGGGCTTGCTTGAGCCGACCGAAGGCACGATCCTTTTCGACGGTGTCGAGATGCGCCGTCTCAACTATTACGACCTCCGACGCAAGATCGGCTTCGTCTTGCAGGAGAACTATCTCTTCGACGACACCATCGCGCGCAACATCGCTTTCGGCGAGGACGAACCCGACGCAGACCGTGTGATGTGGGCGGCGCGCGTCGCCAACGCACACGAGTTTATCGAACGCCTGCCGCTCGGCTACGACACGCGCGTAGGCGAAACCGGCATCGCTCTTTCAGGCGGGCAGCGGCAACGCGTCGCCATCGCGCGGGCGGTCTATCATCAACCGCCGATCCTCGTTTTCGACGAAGCGACGAGCGCGCTCGATACGGAATCGGAGAAGGCGGTCAAAGAGAACATGGATCAACTGCTGGCGGGGCGCACCTCGTTCGTCATCGCACATCGCTTGAGCACTATCCGCGACGCAGACGTGATCATGGTGCTCGAAAGAGGGCGTCTGGTCGAACACGGCAACCACGACGAATTGATGAAGCGCGAGGGGCTTTACTACTATCTGAGCAGCCAGCAACTCGGCATCTAGCTTCGACGAAACGCCGAAGCGGGGTTGACGAGCGAGCGACGCAATCGTGGAGGGACGAAAAATCGTGGCGGACGATACTCCGACATTCGCGGCGACGGGCGACGGTGCTGACTCGCCTTTCTTAGACACTGATCCGCCGCACTGGGCTGCGCGCGGGTTGGCCTATCTCCTGATCCTGCTGTTCGTCGGAGTCGTCTCGGCTTCACTGTTGATTCGGATTCCCGAAACCGTCTCCGCTCCTTTCATCCTCGTGCCCGCCGAAGTCAAAGAAGGCGACGTGACCGGCGAGTCGGCCGGCACGGGAGGGTCGCTACAGGCTGAATTGACCGTGCCCGAAACAGGCGTCGGACGCATCGAGTCGGGGCAAGCGGTTAAGCTGCTCTACAGAGCCTTTCCCTATCAGCGCTACGGCGTCAGGCACGGCACGCTCAAACGAATCGAACCCACGAGCCAGCCCGGCACGTTTCGCGCCGTCGTGGAGATCGCAGACGCATCCGTCCGCGTACAGGGACAGTCGCGGCCGCTGCTGGCCGGGATGGGCGGCACGGCACAGATGGTCGTCGGTCGCCGCTCGCTGATGAGCTATGCCTTCGAACCCGTCTATCAACTCAAAGAAAATCTCTCTGCGCCGCGCTGACCTTTAACCGATACGTGGGCGTTTTGGCAGATTAGTTAACTTATGGGACACACAGTTCAAGCATTCATAGCGAAGGCCGAAGTGCTGCGGGATGCCGCGCAAAACATCAACACCGCGCGGGTGATAACGGTTGCTCAAGGGTTCGGCCTGTTACCGAACACACGGGATTTCTACAATGAAGTGGGCGAAGTCGACGGGGGCAACGAACTTCCCTATCAGGAGTTCTATAAACTCTCGACGGCTTTAGCGAATTTCGGCGTGGAGTGTTCAAGGCGCGGGTCAGTCGCCTACATCGAAACAGATTACTGGGGCGGAGAGGGCGAACAAGCGGCCGTTTTGTGGGAGCGAGGCGAAGTAAGCTACGAGCCGGCCAGAGGGAAGCTGGGGCAAATAAATGATGTGTTGCGACGAATGGGCGTCGAGCGCGGCGACGACCTCGACGAGTTTGATGCGTTGGGGCTTGGCCGTTACCGGAATAATGAAGACTGGATAGAGCACTCGCGCTGAGTGACGTCCGCCGGGCTATTGGATGAACCCGAAGCGTAACGGAAGCGATTTTTTCGTCATCCCGCTCCTGAGAAAACTTATGTTCACAAGCCGCCAAAGTTTCCTTGCTTTCACGCTCGCATGCGTCTTGACTGTCATTGCTCCCGGTGAGCCTGAGCAAGCGAAGGGCGCGCGGTGGGGCGCAAACGATGCGCCGGTCGCTTCCGTCTCCTTAGAGCCTTGCGAAGTGCCGGGCACGCGCCCGGATGCGCGGGAGAAAGCGCGTTGCGGCACGTATGAAGTCTTCGAGAACCGTCAGACGAAGAGCGGGCGCAAGATCAAACTCAAGATCGTCGTCTTCCCGGCCACAGGCTCGGACAAAGCGGCTGACCCTTTGTTCTACATTCCGGGCGGCCCCGGTTCGTCTGCCACTGAGGATGCGCCCTACATCGCACAGGAATTCGCGAAGATACGCGAGCGCCGCGACCTCGTCTTCGTAGACCAGCGCGGCACGGGAGGCTCCAACCCGCTCAACTGCGGCTTCTTCAATCCGCAAGACCTGCAAAGCTATCTCGGCGACTACTTCCCGCTCGCAGACGTGCGCAAATGCCGCGAACAGTTAGAACGCAAAGCCGACCTGCGGCTCTACACGACGCACATTGCGATGGACGATCTGGACGAGGTACGCGCCGCGCTCGGCTATGAGCGAATTAATATCAGCGGCGGCTCTTACGGCACGCGCGCCGCGCAGGAGTATCTCAAGCGCCATCCGAAGCACGTCCGCACAGTCGTCCTGCACGGCGTCTCTCCGACCCATCAGTTCATGCCGCGTGATTTCCCGCAGCATACGGAGCGTGCGCTGAACGGAGTGTTGGACGAGTGTGCCGCGGATGCGGCTTGTCGCGCCGCCTTCCCTGATCTGCGCGCCGAGGTGAAGTCTGTGCTTGAGAGATTACTGCGCGGCCCTGTAGAAGTTGAAGTAAAGCACCCGCAGACCGGCAAGAGCACTCCCGTTAAGCTCTCGCGCGATCTCGCCGCAGAGGCCGTTCGCTACATGCTCTATCAGGCGGGCGCGGCAGGCCGCGTTCCCCTCCTGATGCACCTGGCCGCCCGTGGCAACTTCGCGCCGCTCGCCGAGTCTGCGATTTTTTATCGTCAGCGGATCGTCGCCACCGGCAGTAACGGGATGTATCTTTCTGTGACCTGCGCCGAAGACTTGCCCTGGATCAAACCCGGCGAAGGTGAGCGCAACGGAGTCGATACATTCTTAGGCGACTATCGCCTGCGCCAACAACGCGCGGCCTGCGCTCTCTGGCCGCGCGCGAGTATCCCGAAAGACTACGCCGAACCGACGCGCGCCGGCGTGCCCGCGCTGATTCTCACGGGACAGTGGGATCCGGTCACGCCACCCGCTTACGGCGACATGGCGGCCAAATATCTTCCCAACAGTCTGCACATCGTCGTCCCGCAGGGCGGCCACGGCTTCAGCGGTCTCGAAGGTCTCAACTGCATACGCAATCTCACCGCCGACTTCGTCAATCGCGGAACGGCGCAGGGGCTTGATACCTCGTGTGTAAAAAACATCCGGCGCAGAGGTTTTCAACTGGAACTTGCAGAACCGAAAAAATCAACTTGATGCGGGCAGGCAAAAAATGAAAATCTGCGTGGTACAGACAAGACCTTTCAAGGGCGATGTTGAGAGGAACATCGAGCGTCACAAAAGGTTGATAGACCTCGCCGTTTCCAATGGAGCGGAGACGATCATCTTCCCCGAACTGTCCCTGACGGGTTATGAACCGGAACTGGCGAAAGAGTTGGCGACCGATCCGAGCGATAGCAGGTTTGATGATTTCCAGAGGATGAGCGACACGCGGCAGGTAACCGTCGGAGTTGGAGCGCCCGTCAAAAGTGATAACGGCATCTGCATCGGCATGATTCTTTTCCAGCCGCACAAAGCGCGACAGTTGTATTCAAAAAAATATCTACATTCAGACGAAGAACCGTTCTTCGTAAGCGGCCGAAGTTCCATCGAGTTCTTAGGCGACGAAACAGGCGTTGCGCTTGCGATTTGCTATGAATTAACCGTGCCCGCACACGCGGCGCGCGCTGCCCGAAGCGGCGCGCGAGTATATATTGCGAGCGCGGCTAAATCCGCGAGCGGCGTCGAGAAAGCCTTTGAAAGACTGTCCGAGATCGCAAGCAGGTATTCCATGCTCGTGCTCATGTCGAACTGCGTGGGACCTTGTGACAATTTTGAAAGCGCCGGACAATCGGCGGTCTGGAACGAAGAGGGCTTACTCTTAGCTCAACTGAATGACACGAATGAAGGGCTGCTGATCTTCGATACAGACACGCGTGAACTCGTCGAAAGCAGAGCATGAAATATTCAGACTGCGCGGGACGGCACGCGCAAGTTCGGCGTGATCAAGGCCGAAACGCTTCTTCCGGCGGCCGGCGGTTCTCTCTTTAAAGTTAAAGGGGGCATCACTCATGTTGTGATGCCCCCTTCGTTCTACTGATAGGCTTCGACCTCTGTGATTCGGGTGAACCCGTCGGCCGTGGCCTGAACCAGAACCCTGATCTTGTCGGTCGTCAAGGCCGGGAACGTGAATCGTCGCCACACGCGGTCGTTGCCCGTGACGCTGCCGCCGGGAACAGTCGCCCAGTTCGCGCCGTCCCAGTATTGCACCTGAAAATGCGTGAGGCCGTAGGCGCTGAACGTTGTCGCCTCTGTCGGATCGACCGCGTTGTGGTAGTCGTCCTGCATGGTCACAACGTTGATCTCGGTGATGGTCTTCGCGCCCGAGAAGTTTACTTGCAGCCAGTCGGGTTTGGCTGCACCGCCCGCACTGTGCCAGATGTTATGGCGACCGTCGGGCAGGAAGAGCCGGTGACGGTCGCCGTTGATCGCGGCGCTCGCCGGGAAACTCCCGTTGTACTGCGAAGAGACGACCGCGCTCGCGCCGTTCGACTCTGCGGCCACGTTGACACGAACGCCGCCCGGAGGATCCGCAGTGGTCGCCGCGCCCCACGCTTCCAGTTCCCAGACGCGGCTGAAGCCGTCGGTCGCCGCTCGCGCGAGCAACCTGATTTTCGAGGTCGTGACGGCCGGGAAACTGACCCTGCGCAGCACGCGGTCGTTGCCCGTGACACTACCGCCCGGCACGCCGACCCACGCCGTGCCGTTCCAGTATTCTATGTCGAAGTCGGTCAGGCCATACTTCGTGAAGGTCATGGATTCGGTCGGATCGATGGCGGCGGCGTAGTCGTCCTGCTGCGTGACGACGACGATCTCGTCAACCGCACGCGCCCCTGCGAATTCGACCTGTAGCACGTCGGGCTTGGCCGCGCCAGACGCACTGTGCCAGATGTTATGGCGACCGTCGGGCAGGAAGAGTCGGTGACGGTCGCCGTTGATCGCGGCGGCGGCGGGGAAGCTCCCGTTGTACTGTGTGGAGGCCGCAGCGACCCCGCCGTTGGCTGCGAGCGCGAAGTTGACGCGACCCGTCGTTTCCTTCACCGGCGTCTCTTTCGTGAAGTTGAGCGAGTCGAAGTTGCCGACCCACCCTTGCGCGCTCTCCGTATCCATGTAGACCTTGACGGAGTGCAGCCCGGCCGTGAGGTTCAGACCCGTCTTCCTCACGAGAGTCCAAGCGAACGAGTCGCCTGTGTTCGGGACGGCGAGCGCGCCCGTCACGTCCGCGCCGTCAACCTCGACGCGCAGAGCGCCGCCGGGCGCTGTGTTGGCTACGCGCAGGGCGAGCGTGTAAGCGGCTGTCTCCGGGATGCTCACGGTGTAGTGTAGCCACTCGCCCGTCTTGTTCCAGCCGATCATGTAGGAGCACGAAGCGTTCGGGCAGTTCGTGATGTCCACGCCCGAAGCGCGGTACTGCCCGCCGAGGTTGTCCTCGGTCGTATCGTGATATGCCATCCCCTCCCACGCGTCGTCGAAGTCTTCGGCCTGCATGGTGACGGAGGTGGAGATGGCGGTGGCGCTAAAGTCCGAGGTCTGGTTGCCGGACAGATTCGAGTAGCTGCGACTGCCGGGCGTGAAGTTGTAGCCGCTCCTTGCAGGCGTGACGGTGTAGTTGCCCTGCACGAGTCCGGCGAAGGAATATTGACCGTTCGCGTCGGTGGTCACGGTCGCGGTCGCTGTGCCGCCGAGGGCGACGGAGACACCTGAGAGACCCGCACCGTTCGCCGTGATGCGCCCGCCGATCGTGTAGGTCACAACCGTGCCCACGAAGTCGGCCGTCTGCTGCGCCGAGAGATTCGTGAAGGTGCGCGTTGGCGGCGTGAAGTTGTACTGGTTCTTATAGGGCTGGAGGGTGTAAGTTCCGCCGCCCTCAAGATTGAAGAAGTGGTAGTTGCCGTTAAAGTCCGTCCCGGCCGAAGCGACCTTCGAGCCGCTGAGGTTGACGGTCGCCGGATAGATTGGATTGCCCGACGCGTCCGTGAGTCGGCCGCTGATCGAGTAGCTGATGTTTTGGGCGACGAAGTTGGCGTTGTCGAAGTTCTGCGCGAGCGCCTGGAAATACATGCTCGGCGGGTTGAAAGTGTGGAGCGTGCTTTCGGGCGTGACCGTATAGTCGGCTCCGCTCGGCAACCCGCTGAACTGAAAAACGCCGTTCAAGTTTGTGTTGAGAAACAGCGGCGACTGCCCCTGCGAGGCATCGAGGCGGACGCGCAGGTTCGAGATGCCACCGCCGCGACCGTCCGTGATCTGCCCCGTGATGCGCACGCTTGTTTGCGTGCTGCCGCCAACGGTCACGACGGTCTGCGGTGTGGTGACGACGACGCCCGCGCTGTCCGTGCAGCGAACGGTGAAAGTGTAAGTGCCGTTCTGGAGACCGCTGTAGTTGAACTGGTAGGTCGGCCCGCCGGAAGTGAACGTGCCGAGCGAACGTGTGCCATCGAAGAACTGGACGGTCGCCATCGTGCGGTCGCGGTTGGCCGAAGCGGTGGCTGAGAACGCGATGCTCGCCGGGGCTGTGTAGTTCGCGCCGTTCGCGGGCGTGTTCAGCACGCAGGACGGCGGCGCGGTGCTCGGATTGACGGTGATGCGGACGGGAGCGGAGACGGTCACGCCGCCACGGTCGTCCGTCGCCACGGCCTTGAGTGTGTAGCTGCCGCCACGTACCTCAGGCCAGTTGTAACCGAAGGGCGCGGTCGAATCAGAGCCGATCAAAGTGTCGCCCGTGTAGAAGTGGACAGAGACGACCGTGCCGTCCGTGTCTGCCGTGTCGGTGGTGATGTTGATGTTTGCGCCCGACTCGAACGTTGCGCTGTCGGCCGGGGCGCTGATGCGGACGGTGGGCGGCGTGTTGCCGTCGGACGCGCCCGGCGCGGAGTAGTAGCCGCCGTGCGAGGCCGCTCCTTCTTCGGCATAGCCGCCCCAGACGAGCATTCCCGTGCCCGTCCAGAAAGCCAGATGACCCGAGCGCGCCGAAGGAGCACGATGTGTGCTGACCGGAGTCCACACGTCGGCCTGAGGGTTGTAGCGCGCGCCCGTGTGGACGCCGCGGACGTAGAGCGCCGTTTGCGCCGCTCCGCCCCAGACGATCATCTGCGAGCCTGTCCAGACAGCCGTGTGCAGGTTGCGCGGCGTGGGTGCGCCGGTCAGGCTGGTGGCCGTCCAGGAATCCGTAGATGGGTTGTAACGACCGCCTGTGTTCAACAGACCGTTGCCGTTGCCATAGTCGGCGTTCGTGCCGCCCCAGACGATTGCTTCCGTCCCCGTCCAGACGGTCGTGTGAAAGCGTCGGCCGAGAGGCGCGTTCGCCGTGGAGGTCGCACGCCACGAATCTGTCTGCGGGTTGTAAAGCCCGCCCGTGTTGACGTTGAAGCCGCTCGTATCGATGCCGCCCCAGACGAACATCTCCGCGCCCGTCCAGACACCGCTCAGGATGTAGCGTGGAGTCGGCGCATTCACGGTCGAGGTCGGCCGCCAGGAGTCGTTCGCAGGGTTGTAGCGGCCGCCCGTGTTCTGCTTCACGCCCTCGTTACTCTCGCCGCCCCAGACGATCATTTCCGTGCCCGTCCAGACTGCCATGTGGAAGGAGCGGTTGACGGGCGCGTTCACGGTCGTCGTGCGCGCCCAACTATCCGTCTGCGGATTGTAGCGACCACCTTCGCCGGGCGTCGTGTACTGTCCGTCGTTTGCGCCCCAGACGATCATCTCCGTGCCCGTCCAGACCGCCGTGTTGACGCGCCCCGTTACGCCGGGCGGTGGCGCGTTCGTCAGGTTCATCGGTCGCCACGAATAGGTGGCGGGGTGATAGCGCGCGCCTGCGCTGTCGCACCCGCTGATGCAGCCGGGGTTGCGACTCCACACGATCATCTCCGCACCCGTCCAGACTCCAACCTCCAGAGAGTTTGGCGAATCGTTGTTGTCGGTCGGCGTCCAACTGTCGGTCTGCGGATTGTAACGTCCACCCGCTTTGAGATTGGAGGTCGACCAGACGATCATCTCCGTGCCCGTCCAGACGACGACGTGCCCCGCCTTCGGCGGAGCGTTTACGGTAGAAGTCGCCGTCCAACTGTCGGTCTGCGGGTTATAACGGCCGCCCGTGTTGGTGGTGTTGTTGTCGCTGGTGACGGCGCGCAGGTCGCCGCCGTAGACGATCATCTCCGCGCCCGTCCAGACAGCCGTGTGTGAGAAGCGCGGGGCGGGTGCATTGGTGGTTGAAGTCGGCGTCCACGAATCGGTCTGTGGATTGTAGCGCCCGCCGGTGTTGAGCGTGACGAAGTTGCCCTCGTAGCCGCCCCAGATGATCATCTCCGTGCCTGTCCAGACGGCTGTAAAGCCGGTGCGGGCGCTCGGCGCGTTCAGGGTGTTGGTCGGAGTCCAGGAGTTGGACGCAAGGTTGTAACGGCCGCCCGTGTTCGAAGGCCCCCAGACGATCATCTCCGTGCCCGTCCAGACGGCCGTATGGCCGGAACGCGGACTTGGTGCATTTGTGGTCGAGGTGGGCGTCCAGGTGTTGGTTGCAGGGTCATAGACGCCGCCGCTGTTGAGCGCGGTGCAGCGATTGTTGTAGCCGTGCGAGCAGCCACCCCAGACGATCATTTTAGAACCCGTCCAGACGGCCGTATGCCCTGACCGGGACGAGGGGGCGCTCTTCGTCGAAGTCGGCGTCCAACTGTCTGTCGCGGGGTTATAGCGGCCGCCGTCGCTGAGGCCGCAGAAGTCGAAACTCGCACCGCAACCGCCCCAGACGATCATCTCCGTGCCCGTCCAGACGGCGGAGTGGGCGCGACGCGGCTGCGGCGCGTTGATGGCGCTCGTCGGCGTCCAGGTGTCGACCGCGGGGTTATAGCGTGCGCCGGAGTTGGTGCGCCCGCCGGAGGGGCCTTGCCCGCCCCAAATGATCATCTCCGTGCCTGTCCAGACGGCCGTGCCCGTGCTGACGGGCAGAGCTTTGGTCGGAGTCCACGTGTCGTCGGGCGTCTGGTTGATTTGCGCGAGTTGATAATCGAAACCTTCGGTGGAAGCATCGGCCGCGAATTGCGCGCGCTCGGCCGACCACCACGATTCGAAACTCGTCTTCGGCCACTCAATGCGCGCCACGCGCAGACGCTTGCCCGCGCTCCGAATCACAGACGTAACGTAGAAGCTGTCCTCGTCTTCCTGTAAACGACTGACGACGCCGAGAGGCAAAGGATCTTCTCCTGCGGCGGCATCGCACGTCTCGCACCCTTCACCGCCGAACATCTCCCTGAGTCGCGCCGTCTCCGCTTCCCACTCGGCGGCGCTCAACTCAAGCGCCGCGTCCTGAGCCGCCGCCTTCGTCGCAGCATCCGCGATGCCGACCACGCGCTCGGACTTGCGCTCCACTTTAACTGCCTCGATCTGTGTGAACCGGCCGCTCCCACCTCGCCGCAGCGCATCAAGCGTCGGATGCTCGCGCAGTTGTCCTTCCACCTTTGTCCGCAGCGCGCCGTGAAAACGTTCGTCCGAAGCGTAGTAAGTGCGCGCCAGCCGCTCGACGATGGCGGGGCGTGCTAAGACTTCCGCGATGATGAACGGGTCGTTGTCGAGCGCCTGCCACAACTCGCGCAAGACTCCCGGCTGCCGCGTCTCGCGCGCCATGCGCGCCAACTCCGTCTGCAACTGCTCGCCCGTCACGGGTCGCTTCCATTGCCGCGCCAGCGCATCCGATTTGCGCAAGCTGTCTTCAACCAGCGCCCGCGTCGCGTCGAGCGATGCGACCTCGTCGAGCGCAGGCTTCGCGCCCGCGTTCTGCTGCGGCCAGATGGTGTGCCGCCAGTAGACCTCTTCGACGGCGCGTTGATAGCGCACGCGCTCCTCAAACGAGAGTGTGCGCGTTTGTATCTGTTGCGGCTGCGCAACGCCGGCCGCGCTCGTTCGTGAGCCGGAGATTTGCAGGACGGACAAGGGCGCGAAGCCGAAGACAGCCCATAAGACAACAGGCAAAATCCCTATGGCGAAAAAGGACAAACGGGTAGGGACAGCATTCGTGAGACGAACGGCGAGATGGCGAGACATTGGTATTTACTCCGTCCTGATGAAATCACGGCTGAGGAGTTAATGCCGGATCTTATGTGAATCTGATGTGAATGCGTGCAGGCTGATAACACCTGCGGCCTACGGAACTATCGCATGCAAGAGCAGGATTCCTGTAGTGGCCTGCGAACTTTTATGGCGACCACAAGAGCGCTTGAGGGGGGAATAGTGAATGCGCTTTGGAAAGCCGAGTTAAGATGTCTTAAAAGATGTACCGGTTGCAAAAAAATTTTACCCCTTTTGCTCAGCCTGTCAAGGCCTATTACTGGCGCGTCTTCACTAAAGCAGACGAAGCGCCCGGCGCCCATCCGCCAACTCGCCCCCGCCTGTTCGTCACTCTACGCAAAAGTGGCCGCGTCCGTCGGGCGCGGCCACTCTGCTGTTCTATTTTCTTCCCCTCTTACCTTGACCCTTTTCCCACCAACCTACACTTGAAACTGTCCGGCTTCGAGCACTTGCTTGACGTAGGCGAGGAATTTCTCGGCGTCGGCTCCGTCGATGATGCGGTGGTCGAAGGAGAGTGCGAAGTAGGCCATGTGACGAATGGCGATGAAGTCGTCGCCTTCGGGCGTGGTCAGTACCTTGGCGCGTTTTTCGATCGCGCCGATGCCGAGGATGGCGACCTGCGGCTGGTTGATGATGGGCGTGCCGAAGAGGCCGCCGAAGACGCCCGGGTTTGTGATGGTGAACGTGCCGCCCGCCACTTCGTCCGGTTTGAGTTGTTTGGCGCGCGCGCGTTCGGCCAGATCGTTCGCGGCGCGTGCGAGGCCGGAGATGGAGAGGTCGTCGGCGCGTTTGATCACGGGAACGATCAAGCCCCAGTCGAGCGCGACGGCCATGCCGAGGTTGATGTCCTGCTTGTAGATGATCTGATCGCCCGACACCTGCGAATTGAAGACGGGGAACTTCCGGAGCGCGCTCGTGATGGCCTGGAAGATGAACGGCATGTAGGTCAGCTTCGTGCCCGTGCGCTGTTGAAACTCTGCCTTGTGGCGTTCGCGTAGTTTAGCGATGCGCGTCATGTCGATCTCGTAGACGGTGGCGACGTGCGCCGACGTGTTCTGCGACATGATCATGTGCTCGGCGATCTTCTTGCGCATGACCGACATCGGTTCGACGCGGTCGCCCACGCCCGGCTGGACGTGCGGAGCCTGGGGCGGCGCTGGCGGAGGCGTCTGCACCGCCGGAGGCTGCTGCGGCGCGCGTGCCTCGACGCCGGGTTGTGCCTGGGCTTGCGGCGGCTGCGCGCCCGACTCGATGAAACTGAGGATGTCGTTCTTTGTCACGCGCCCGCTCATCCCAGTGCCTTCGAGTTGCGTGATGTCTATGTTGTGTTCGCGCGCGATGTTGCGCACGAGCGGGCTGGACTTCGTGCGACGCAAATCCTCGACCGACTCCGCGCCGCCGTTTGCGCCCGTCCCTGATTCAACTGCCTGCGCCTCGCCGTTACCTCCGGCGGATTGAAGCGACTGCCCTTCGGCCTTCGCGCCCGGTCGTTGGTCGTCATAGCTTCTGCCCGCGACCTCAGCGGCTTGCGGCGTCGAAGTTGTCGTCGCACCCGCGCCTCCCTGCGCGGCTGCGTTGGTCGCCTGTGATGCTACAGCGGCAGGCGGTTGCGGCGGAGGCTCCGATGCGACGGCGGACTGCGCGGCGGGTGCGGGCGCTTCCGGCGCGCTCGCGGCCAGTGCTGCTCCTGCGGCGGCGGCGGGCGCTTCACCTTCCGCGCCGATGATCGCCACGACCTTGTTCACCTCGACCGTCTCGCCCTCTTTGAACTTGATCTCGGTGAGCGTCCCTGCGGCCGGACTCGGAATCTCCGCGTCAACCTTGTCGGTCGAAATCTCGAACAGAGGCTCGTCGCGCTCCACGCGCTCGCCCACCTGCTTCATCCAACGGGTGATCGTCCCCTCCGCAATGGACTCGCCCATCTGCGGCATCACAACTTCTGTGCTCATATCTTCTCCCTGATGTAAAACCCGTGAATGGTAAATAGTGAATGGTAAATGGAAAGAACTCAGTTTTTCTCAATTCACAATCTACTCGTCTTTACCGTTCACCATTTACCATTCACCTGTCTTCTGCGCTGGTCGGATCGATGATCGTTCTAATCTCGGAAATGCGGTTGGCGGGGAATCCGCCCTGCGCCGCGTGCTCGCGCACCATCTCCGCGTTCGGCGCGATGTAGACGCAATAGATTTTGTCGTCCGTGACGTAGCTGTGCACCCACTGAATCTGCGGCCCCATCCCGTTCAATACGGCGCAGGATTTCTGCGACATGGCCTGCAAAGCATCCGCAGGCAGCTTCCCCGCTTCCGGCACTTCTCTCTCAATCACATACTTGGGCATGGACTTGCTCCTTTCGGATAGCTGTTAACTAATAGCTGTTAGCTGTTAGCCCTTAGCTGTTAGCCGGAAGTTTTTTGTTTTAGCTAACAGCTAAAGGCTAACAGCTAATAGCTACTCAGTACGCCGCCAGTTTGCGCGCCGCTTCCAGCACGTCTTTGATCTGCGGCAGGTGATACTCTTCGAGCGGCGGCGAATAAGGCACGGGCGTATCAATCGAGGCGACTCGAACGACGGGCGCGTCCAGCCACTCGAAAGCCTCTTCGGCAATCGTCGCAGCGATCTCGCCGCCGATGCCTCCTGTGCGCGCAGCCTCGTGCAGTATCAGAACCTTGTTCGTCTTCTTCACCGACGCGAGGATCGCTGCTTTGTCCAGAGGCGCGAGCGTGCGCAAATCTATCACCTCAACGTCCAGACCTTCGCGCTCAAGCTCCACGGCCGCGTCGAGCGCATTCAAGACCTGCGCGCCGAACGTGATGATGGAAAGATCGCGCCCCTCGCGCGCCGTGCGCGCTTTACCTATCTCGACGATGTAGTCGTCCTCCGGCAACTCTTCGCGCAGGCGCGGCAGGCGATAGAGTTTCTTGTGCTCGAAGTAGAGCACGGGGTCCGGGTCGCGTATGGCGGCTTTGATCAAGCCCTTCGCGTCGTAGGCCGTCGAAGGCTCGACGATCTTCAAGCCCGGCGTGTTCAGGAAGAACGACTCGGCGTTGACCGAATGAAACGGCCCCGCATGCACTCCCGCGCCGCACGGGCCGCGAAACACAGTCGGCAGCCCCGCGCCCCAACGATAACGACACTTGGCCGCGTAGTTCGTCAGCATGTCGAAGCCGGGCGAGATGAAGTCTATGAATTGAAACTCGGCGACGGGTCGCATGCCCATCAAGGCCGCGCCGCACGCTGCGCCCACAATGGCCGCCTCCGAGATCGGCGTGTCGACGACGCGCTCCGCGCCGAACTCTTCGAGCAGGCCGTCCGTCACCTTGAACGCGCCGCCGTAAGCGCCCACGTCTTCGCCGATGACGAAGACCGCAGGGTCGCGTTCCATCTCTTCCCAGATGCCTTGCCGGATGGCCTCGACGAACGTTGCCACGCCGCCGCGCGCCGGGCGATTCGATTTATGCTCTTTTTTAACTGCCGTTGACATACGTGTTTGAAAAGTTGCTCGTCTCTTATTTGACGGTTATCGTCTGCGCGCTCCTGCGCAAACTCTCTTTGTGTTTTTCGTACTGGGCGACGGTCGAATTGAAATTGAACATCAGCAGTTGGCCGTCGAAGAGTGTGCCGTAAATGTCGTTGACGATATCGGTGTCCACAGCCTCCGCCTTCAAGTGCAGGTGAATCCAGCGGCGGCCGTCGCGCGTGATAAGCTCGCGCTCGATCCATTCGACGACGGGGATGCTGCGTTCGAGGTGCGATTCGAGAAACTTCTTCAACTCGTCCAACTGCTCCGCACGAAATCCGCTGCCCCCGAAGGTGACGGCCACGGAGACGTTCTGCCGCTCGTTGCTGTAAGCGAAGGCCGGCGCATAGGCCGCGCCGTTGCGCCCGAACTTGAAAGCGATGTCCTCTTTCGACATCGCCTTGAACCCTTCAGGCAGGACGAAACTGATGCGCCCGTCCCTCAGTTGCACACGCTCCGCAGTCTCCTGCGCCTGCGTCTCCTGCGCGCCGATTGATACGGCCAGCAGGACGAAAGCGATTGCGGCGATGGCGATGTTCGACCTTCTCATAATTTGGTCAGACAATTTACTCTACTTCTCCAAAACTTTCGGCCGGAGGGCGGGCGGCACAATCGTGTTGTCGAAGACGCCGTAAGCGGCCTTTTCCGGGTCGGGCATGGGCGATTGTTCCGCCCACGCGACATCTTCATCGATCTCGCGTTGCACGTCGGCCACGATGGCGTCGAGTTCGGCCTGCGTGGCAATCTCGAGTTTGAGTAAGTGGCGCGTAAAGCGATCCACGGGGTCGCGCCGCTCCCACATTTCGAGTTCGCCCGCAGGGATGTAACGCTGGTCGTCGTGCTCCGCGTGGCCTTTGCGCCGGTAAGTCTTCGCCTCGATGAGAACCGCGCCGCCCCCGCCACGCGCATAGTCGGCCGCGCGTTTCGTCACTTCGTAACAGGCGATGATGTCGTTGCCGTCTACGATGTGGCCGGGGATGCCGTAACCCGCGGCCTTGTCCGCGAGATTTTCCACGGCCGTCTGCAAACGCGTCGGCGTCGAATAGGCGTACCAGTTGTGCTCTGCGACGATGATGACGGGAAGACGCTGCACGGCGGCGAAGTTCAACCCCTCGTGGAATGCGCCCGTGCTCATGCCGCCGTCGCCGATGTAGGCTAGCGTGACGAGGTTCTTGCGCTGCATACGCGCGCCGAGAGCGATGCCCGTCATGATAGGGATCATGTCGCCGAGGTGCGAGATGGGGCCGATGAAACCCTTCTCCATGTTACCGAAGTGTATGTTCAGGTCGCGCCCTTCGGACGGCCCCCAGGCCTTCGCCATGTACTGCGCGAAAATCTCGCGCGGCCGGATGCCCTTCACCAGCACCGCGCCGAGGTCGCGTATGAGCGGCGCGATGAAGTCGCCACGCTCAAGCGCATAGCAAGTGCCCACGGCCGTCGCTTCCTGCCCGAGCGAACGAAACACGCCGCCGACCACCTTCGTCTGCCGGTACAAATTCACCAGACGTTCTTCCACGAGCCGTGTCAGCAGGAGGTAACGATACAACTCCAACAACTGCTCACGCCCAAGACTCGTCTCGGTCGTACAGATCAACTCTTCTTCGGCCGCCGCGCCCGACATCTCCGCAACGCTCGCCGACGCCGCGCCGTTTCCGCCCGCGTCCTTTTTCCCTTTTGCCGCGCCCTGCTTCGCAGCCCCTTTGCGCTTCGTCTCAGTCTTCATAATTGAGTCTGGTGAATGGTAAATGGTGAATGGTAAATGGTAAACGGTATTTTCTATTCACCATTTACCATTTACCATTCACCGTCTTTAGAAATGTATCGTCAACCCGTGAATGCCTTCGGCGGCCTCCATCATGGCTTCGGAGATGGTTGGGTGCGCGAAGATGGTGCGACCGAGTTCTTCGGCCGTGGATTCGAGTTGGAGCGCGACGCCCGCCTCCGCGATCAACTCTGTCGCGTGCGGCCCAATGATGTGGACGCCCAACAGTTCGTCGTACTTCGTTTCGCTGACGACCTTGATGAAGCCCTCTTCCTCGCCAAGTATGCGCGCCTTGCCCGAAGCGGAGAACGGGAACTTGGCGACCTTTACGTCATAACCTTCCTTGCGCGCCGCCGCTTCCGTTAAACCGACCGACGCCACTTCCGGGTCGCAGTAAGTGCACGAAGGAACGTGGCGCAGATTGAGCGGGTGCGGCTTCTGCCCCGCGATCTGCTCGACGACGAGGATGCCCTCTTTCGACGCCAGGTGCGCCAGCCAAGGCGTCGGGATCACGTCGCCGATGGCGTAGACGCCCGGCTCGCCCGTGCGGCAGAACTCGTCCACCTGCACGTTGCCGCGCTCGACCTTGATCTTCGTGCCTTCCAGCCCCAGACCTTCGAGGTAAGGCATGCGCCCGACGGCGACGAGAAACATCTCCGCTTCGAGTCGCACGTCAGCGCCCTTCGCGTCCTTGCCCGTCACGACGACGCCGCTTTCGGTCTTCTCCATCTTCTCCAGACGCGTCCCCAACTGCTGCTTGATGCCGCGCTTGCGAAACGCCTTCTCTAATTCGACCGACACCTCTTCGTCTTCGAGCGGCAAGAGGTGCGGCATCAGTTCCACGATGGTGGTCTCCGTCCCGAAGCGCGAATAGACTGAGGCGAACTCCACGCCGACCGCGCCCGCGCCCATCACGATCAGAGACTTCGGCACTTCTTTCAGTTCCAGTATGTGATCGCTGTTGACGACGCGCTCGCCGTCCGTCTCGAAACCCGGAATCGGGCGCACGACCGACCCCGTAGCGATGATGATGTTCTTCGTCTCGATGGTCTGCCGCTGGCCGTCAGCACCGGTCACTTCGACCTTGCCGGGGAGCGCGAGCTTGCCCGTCCCGTTGAAGACCGTCACCTTGTTCTTCTTCATCAGGTAAGAGACGCCCGCCGCGTTCTTGTTGACGATCTTATCCTTGCGCTTCTGCACCGCATCGAAAGCGAGTTTCACTTCCGACACGAGGACGCCGTGATCCGCCAGATGCTTCTGCGCGAGTTCGTAGTTGTGCGCCGACATCAAAAGCGCCTTCGTCGGGATGCACCCGCGCAAACCGCACGTCCCGCCGAGCCGCTTTTCCTTCTCCACCAGCGCCACTTTCAGACCGAGTTGCGCGCCGCGTATGGCGGCCACGTAACCGCCCGGCCCCGCGCCGATAACCGTCACGTCGAATTGTTCTGTCGCCAAGACCTTTTATCCTCTCCTCTTCCCGTTAGACGCCTCGAAGCGCGCGCACTCCTCTTGCCTCTCACGCACACGCGACGCGCTCTGCGTGCCCCAAGATAACTACTTGATTTGGTGGGTTGCTCTCGCAAACGCGGATTATAATGCCTCCCGTCTTTTTCATCCAGCGACGGGAGAACAAACACCCTTATGGAACACTCCGCAGGCTTCCTTCTGCTTGCCCAGGACGCCAAAACACGCATCCGCGAACTCAACGTCGAACAGGCACGCCAGCACTTAGCAGACAACCCCTCGGCGCGCCTCATAGACGTGCGCGAAGACCACGAATGGCAAGCCGGCCGCGCCGCACGCGCCACACACATCGGACGCGGCATCATCGAACGCGACATCGAACACTCTATCCCCGACAAACAGACCGAACTCATCCTCTACTGCGGCGGCGGCTACCGCTCCGCACTCGCTGCCGACAACCTCCAACGCATGGGCTACACCAACGTCTATTCGATGGACGGCGGCTGGACAGCCTGGCAAGCCTCCGGCGCGCCCACGGAAGAGGGTTAAGAGCGACCTGTTAAATCTCTATGCTCAAAACACCCGGCGCATTAAGATGTGCGGCACGTCCGGGGCGGGCGTTTTCCGGCGCGTGGCCGTGAGGGCGGGACGTCCGGCAAGTTTAAGGCTTGCGGCGTGTGGCGGAAATGAGGAAGGCGGTCTGGCCGGAGGCTGAGAGTTGAAAGCGCGTGTCCGTGTCGTAACCGCGCTCGGAGAGGAGGCGCAGGAGCGGATGCGAGGCGTCCAGAGAGGTGGCGCGGAAGGCGAGCCAGAAGTGTTCTTCGCGTAGACCTGCGGCGGCGGAGGCGTCCGCGCTTGATACTTCGTCGAACCCGCGCGGGAGGAAAAAGGCCCTGTCTTCGGAGAGGCCGGGCAGATTCTTGATGGTGACGACGCGGAAACGTTTGTCGGCGGTGGAGCTGAGCGCGTACCAGAGGTGATAGGCGACGAGGTCTTCGGCCGCGTAAATTTTGATCTCGTCTGCGGCGACGGCGGCGTTCGTGTCGGTCTGGACGACGCGGTGCGCGAGCGTCTCCCAGGCGCACCAGACGGGCGGCACGTCGCGTCGCACGAGCCAGAGTATCGCGGCGAGCGTGAGCCAACAGGCGAGCAGGATCTTGAGCGCCGGCGCGAGCCAGAGCGGCCGTCGCAGGGAGACAAGCGCGAGTGATGCCAGCAGCACATAAGCAGGCGCGATGATGACAAGGTGGCGCAAGCCCCAGATCGATTGGGGCAACGCAAGCGACAACACGAAAGCGACGACCACGGGCAGCAGCGAAAAGAACAGGAGGAAGGTTGAGGCCGACGCGCCGCCGGCGCTCGTCTCCGGAGAGTTCAAGTGCGCGTCGCCGTCGCGCACACGCGCCTGCTCGATTTCAACTTCCGACGGAGGCGTCTCTCCCGCGCGTCGCCGCTTCAAGCCACGCAGGCAGAGCGCGACGAAAGGCGGGACGAACAGGAGGGCGGCGAGCCACGCGTTCACGCGCAGCACGACCGGCTCGTAAGTGTGACGCCGGAAGCGGAACGGTTCGTGGAGCAGAAGGTAGGGCTGGAAGACGTCTGCGAGGCGCGGGCGCGCCACCCACCCGATGTTCTGCGCCAGCCCTTCGCCCGCCGCAGACGCCGCGCGCCACACCAGCCACGCCCACGGCGCGAAACACACGACGAGCGCAATACACACAAAAGCGAAGGACTTCAATTTCTCCCTGCGCCACACGCACAGAAAAACGGCTTCCGCTCCGACGAGCAGCCAGCCGAAGTAATGCGTGTAGACCAGCAACAAATTGCAGGCGAACAGCGCGAGCGCGACCAGCGGCCGGGGCGGCCTCGTCTCGACCATATCGGAGAAACGCGCGAAGAGCCACAGCGAACAGAGCGTGAAGAGCAGGAGCAGGCTATACATACGCAACTGCTGCGCGTGCTGAATCAAATAGCCGCTCGTGCCAAGCAACAGCAGCGCCAGAGAGACCACCTCGAAGCGCAGACGCAACTCGCGGCCGAGCAGCAGGAAAGGCACGAGCGCCGCCGTCTGCGCCGTCAACGGAAACAGGCGCAGCCACCAGACGGCCTCGCCTCCGACCAACGCCATCCACGCCTTGAGCAGCAGATAGAAGAGCGGCGGGTGTACGAGGTCGAGCGCGACGAATTGCAGCAGCGCGCCCCACTCGTGCCGCGCCGCATGCACACTGAACACCTCGTCGAACCACAGACAGGAAGCATCGAGCCGCCACAAGCGCACGCCGACGAACAACGCGACGAGCAGGACGCACGCTGCCGCCTCGCGCGCTCCGAGCGCGCCGCCCCCCGTCCTCCTGACGCTCGCTGTGCGCTCACGCTCCATAAGTATCTCGCGAAGAGACACGCATCATAAACGCTGCCCCGCATCGCGTCGAGTGGCCCTTATCGAAAATTGGCGGACGCAATACGATACGCGCCTCATCGACGTGCGCGAAGACCACGAATGGCAAGCCGGCCACGCCGCCTGCGCTGTGCATATGGGACGCGGCATCATCGAACGCGACATCGAACACTCTATCCCCGACAAACAGACCGAACTCATCCTCTACTGCGGCGGCGGCTACCGCTCCGCACTCGCTGCCGACAACCTCCAACGCATGGGTTACACCAACGTCTACTCGATGGACGGCGGCTGGACAGCCTGGCAACCCTCCGGCGCACCCACCGAAAGCGACTAACCGAAAAATGTTATAGTTCCGGCAGATTCGGAAAGGAGTTTTGCATACTCGTGGCCGACCAACCCACCCAAGCCATAGAAGTCTTCTGCTCTTACTCTCACAGAGATGAAGACCTGCGGAAAGAATTAGATAAGCACATCAAAATCCTTGAACGTCGCGGCGTGATTGCAGTCTGGAACGACCGTAAAATTGAGCCGGGCGAAGAATGGAACGGAGAAATAGACAAGCATTTAGAGTCTGCCGATGTGATTCTCCTTCTCATTAGCGCGGATTTTATTGCCTCTGACTTCTGCTACGGCATTGAGATGACCCGCGCACTTGAGCGGCATGACGCCGGAGAAGCGTGCGTGATACCCATCTTTATTCGCCCTGTTAACTGGAAGGGAGCGCCGTTCGGTAAACTTCAAGCCCTGCCGACCGATGCAAAACCTGTGACCAGTTGGTCGGATCATGACGAAGCATTCGTCATTGTGTCCGAGGGAATCCAGAGAGCGGTGGAATCGCTCATCGCAAACCGCCGCATACACACCACCGCGACGGGCGGAACAGACACACGCCCGACCTCGCCATTCATTCCACGTTCCCCGGTCTTCGGGTTTGTTCGGCGCAGAGACACGGACGGGAGAGACATCGTAGAGCGATTGAAAGAAACGCTCGCACCGGGAAAGAATAATTTGGTCACGCTGTCTGGGCCGGGAGGCATCGGTAAGACTACACTGGCAGCGGAAGGCGCACGGTCTTTAGAGGCAGAGTTTGGTAGCCGCATCATTTGGAGCAGCGCAGAGAAACGGTCTGACTTTACACTTGCAACGCTACTTGACGACATCGCCACACAGACAAACAACGTCAACTTGCGCACACTCGCGCCCGAAGCGAAAGAAGCGGCGGTGCGCACGCTCGTTGCCGACCCCCCAACAGTGGTTGTATTGGATAACTGCGAGACGATTACGACCGCCGAACAGAAGCGAATCGAGGAGTGGTTTGTGACCGCACCGTGCTCCGCGCTGTTTACCTCACGGCCGCAAATCAACGTGACGCTCAACATTCGTGTCGCCGCAATGTCACAGGAAGAGGCGCGAGAGTTCCTGCAAAAGTTGGTCGGGCAGACACAAGACCCGGAGATTTTTTCAGACGAAGTTCGACAGCGTATATACGAAACGGCCGACGCCAATCCGTATGTCATGCAATGGGTGATCGCACAAATTGACATGGCGCAACAACCGAATGCTGTGCTGGAAGACCTAGCGCACGGCAAAGGCGACGCCGCACAACGAGTTTTTGATCGCTCCTTCAACCTCCCGCGACTAGGCGACGACGGGCGCGCGACATTGCTCGCGCTTTCGTTATTTGTCCCTAGCGCATCACGCTCTGCGCTCGCGGAAGTAGCAGGATTTGACAACGACGAAGAGCGTGTGAAAGAAGCAATCAAGAATCTTCGTGCCCTGTGGCTGATCAAAGGGATAGCTGAAAACAGCCGCTTCACCATTGAGGGCTTAACTCGAAGTTTAACCAAGTCACGGTTAGCAAAGGAGGCAAGCGCCGACGACTTCCGACGGCGCTTCATCGCGCACTTTCTCCCTTATGCAGAGGCGCACGCAAAGCCAACTCCCGAAGATTTCGCCGCGCTCGAAGCGGAGAAAGACAACATCCTGAGCGCGATGGATGTGGCTTTCAATCTAAAGGATTTGTTAAGTGTAACTCGATTGATGGATGTTGTTGGTAGGTTATTAAGGATGCGTGGTTACTGGGATGAAGCGATACGGCGCGGCCAACAATCGTTAGAGTCGGCGCAAGAGCTAGGGGACGAAGCAGGCGTCGCAATATTTGCGCACAATATGGCAATAACATTCCAAAGTCGCGGAGAATTAGAGGAGGCTCGACGGCTTTATAACGTGAGTTTGGACATCAATAAGAAACTCAGCAATCAAAGGGGCATCGCTGATACGCTGAACAATTTGGCCTTAATTGCTCAAGACCGCGGAGAGTTAAAGGAAGCATGGCAGCTTTACAATGATAGTATTGACATCAATAGGAAAGTCGGCAACCAGAGCGGCATCGCTGTCACGTTGCATCAATTGGCAACCCTTGCACAAGAGCAAGGAGAGCTAGAGAAAGCGCGACAGCTTTACAACGAAAGTCTTGACATCGAAAAGACCCTCAGCAACCAAAGCGGTATCTCTGGCACATTGCACAACTTAGCCGTAATTGCGCAAGCGCAAGGAGAGCCGGAGGAAGCGCGGCGGCTTTACAATGAAAGCTTAATCATCACAGAGAGGCTTGGCGACCAGAGCGGCATCTCCATCACGCTACACGAACTCGGTAGGCTCGCGCATGTGCAAGGAGAGTTAGAGGAAGCACAGCGATTCTATAACGAAAGTCTAGGCATTAAAAAGACCCTTGGTGATCAGCGGGGTATAGCTATCACGCTACAGGCTTTGGCTACCTTAGCATGGCAGCAAAGAGAATTGATACATGCAACACGATTGTTTCGTGAGGCTTTGAGCATTTTTGAGAAGCTTGGTTCACCTTATGCTGAACGGGTGCGTGAAGATTTAAAACGACTGGAAGATGAATCTTCTTAAGGCGCGGTTGTCAGCGTGCGATATATTACGCCGATACGGTGGAAAGAAGATTATTAGCGAGTGTGGCCGATTTGCTCCGAGGGCATAGTGAATTGAGTAGCAACGTGGTAAGTATCGTGTGAGTGTGAAGAGGGTCAACAGTGGGCGATCCTCTTCGTATTTTAAGGATCAACGTTTCTTAGCGCGAGCGGCGGATTTGCGTGGGGTTCCTTCATGCTTGACCATGCTCGGCAACTTTACGGGCAGGTCAAGTTCATCATCAATCAGCACATCAACCCATACTCCGGCGGCACGCGCATATTCCAACAAGATCGGAAGCGGCGGCTCACTTGTTCCTACCTCATAAGCAGAAACGGTAGTCCGAGAGAGTTTTTCACTAAGCCCTAACCTTTGCAGCATTCCATCCTGTGAGAGTCCAAGCGCGAGACGGATTTGTAGCAACTTTTCAGGCAGTCGCTCAGGTTTAGGACGAGGGGTGCGCGCCATCAGGAGTTGCCTCCCGATGAAACGCTAGTTAGTTTATACTTGCAGTTAGCCAGAAATGTGGCTAAACTTGATTCGCGCTCGGATGTCGCCAAGAAAGTAGAAAGAGTCTGCTTCGTGGCGACGCTCATCACTCGTGAGTAGGTGAGGGTGAGCTTTTCAATGCGACGTTGCCAGATGGTTTTCAAAGACAGAACGCGCAAATCTTAACAGACATCGCGCGTTCGTTCGCATCCTTTTCTCACAATAGGAACACAAACTATGACTCTGCCGCCCCCGCGCGTGATCTTCTATCTGGAAGACAACGAGCGGATACTGGAACTTGTCCGTGAAGTGTTGGAGTTTGCCGGGTGGTACGTGAAAACCTGTAATAGTGGAGTCTACGCGTGGACGATGCTCGGTTGGGAGAAGGAACATTATGATTTGCTCGTGTTGGATCAAGAGGCCGACCGACTCGACGGGCTGACGTTAATGCGACGTGTGCGTGGCTTGGAGCATCGGAAGGATACGCCCGTTATCCTCGTCTCGGTGGAGGACAAGGAAGCGGAGGCTCGCGAGGCGGGAGCGAATGCTTTTTTGCGTAAGCCTTACAACTTGATCGAGTTGGTTGACACCATCCGAGAGTTGCTTGCGGCGCAGGATAAGAAAGCGTGAACGTCTTGTCGAAGCGACTCTGAGGGAATATCATGCGCACGCCGTTCGCCCGTCGCCTCGCGCCTGTGTGCCTGTTCTCACCGTCCCACGTTTTCAAGGAGTCAGCCCCTATGTCTCAAAGAGTCCAGACTGTCGAAGATGCGGCGCAACTGGACGCGCCGCGCGTGTCTCTGGCAGAGACGGCGCGGCTCGAACCCGTCGCGGCGCAGGAGCGCATCCAGTTGATAGACGTGCTGCGCGGCTTCGCGTTGTTCGGCGTGCTCTTGGCCAACATGGTCTGGTTGAGCGGCGAGGACGTGGTGCTGACGGAGGCGCGCGCCGCCGCTCTGCCGACCGCCTCCATTGACCGCTACGCGAAATATTTCGTCAACTTCTTCGTCGATAACAAGGCCAACACGATCTTCGCGTTTCTGTTCGGACTCGGCTTCGCAGTCCAACTGATACGCGCGGAGGAACGCGGAGTGTCGATCCTGCCGGTGTACGTGCGCCGCCTGTTCCTGCTGTTGCTGTTCGGGCTGGCGCACATGCTCCTGCTGTGGTACGGCGACATACTGCACCTCTACGCGTTGATGGGCTTCGTGCTGATTTTGTTCCGGCGCAGTTCGGATAAGACTCTGATCGCGTGGGGCGTCCTCCTGGCGATTGTCCCCTTCTCGATCTACTTCTCGATGCCGTGGCTCTTTTCGCAACTCGGCGCGCCGCCCGACGCAGCCGGGAGCGCCGCCGCGCTTTTAGCCGACGTGCAAGCCAAAGAGGCACGGCTCGCCATCTTCGCGGGCGGCTCTTACTTCGAAGTCATACGCGAGCACCTGCGCTTCAACCTCTCCGATTACGTCAAGTCGTGCATCATGTGCGGACTCGCCCTCTACGCATTGGGGAGATTTCTGATCGGCTACTACGTGGGGCGCAGGCGTCTGCTGCACGAAGCGCACCTGCACCTGCCCCTGTTCCGTCGCTTGCTGGTGTGGGGTCTGGTAGTCGGCGTAATCGGCAATGCCGTGTTCGTGTGGGTGTCCGTGGCGATGGATAACAAGACCGCGAACGAGGCGTCTGTGTGGGCTGTGGCGGCGGCGTGGATCATAAACATAGGCATCCCTGCCATGTCGCTCTTTTATGTCTCGGGGATCGTACTGCTGTTTCAACGCCCTCTCTGGCAGCGTCGCCTGCTGTGGCTCGCGCCCGTCGGCCGCATGGCCTTGACGAACTATTTGATGCAGACAGTCTTTCACCTGCTTATCTTCTACGGCTACGGCATCGGACTCGGCCTCGTCGGGCGCGTCGGCACGTCTCTGTGCATCCTCTTCTCGCTAGCCATCTTCACGCTGCAAATTCTCTACAGCCGCTGGTGGCTCGCGCGCTTCCGCTTCGGCCCCGCCGAATGGCTCTGGCGCACGCTCACCTACGGCGCGCGCCCACGGATGCGCGTGGGCGCGTGAAGACAGGGCAAAGGGGAAGGGTGAAAGGCAAAGGTAGAGACAAGAAGCACGTTTATCGCACGCCCCCTTCTTCATCCTTCCCCTTTAACCTTTTCCCGTTCCCCTTTCTTCCGTTGTACAATTTCGCCATGTCACAACAAGAAGCGAAAGAGTCGAAGGCGACGGGTGCGACGCGCGTGGAGCGCGATTCGATGGGCGACATTGAAGTCCCGTCGGATCGTTATTACGGGGCGCAGACGCAGCGTTCGCTGATCCATTTCAACATCGGCGACGACCGTATGCCGCGCGAGATGATCCGCGCGCTCGGACTGTTGAAGAAGGCCGCCGCGCTCGTCAATCAAGACCTCGGCAAGTTGCCTGCGGACAAGGCGCGCCTGATCGCCGAGGCGTGCGACGAAGTGATCGAGGGGCGCCTGGACGATCACTTCCCCTTGCGCGTGTGGCAGACGGGCAGCGGCACGCAGACCAACATGAACGCCAACGAGGTCATCTCGAACCGCGCCATCGAACGCGCGGGCGGCGTGTTGGGCAGCAAAGAACCCGTCCACCCGAACGACCACGTCAACATGTCGCAGTCGTCCAACGACACTTTCCCGACGGCCATGCACATCGCCGCAGCCGAGCGCATGAACCGTCTCATCCCCGAAGTGCAACGCCTGCAAGACGCCATCGACGCGAAGGCGAAAGAATACTGCGACGTGGTGAAGATCGGGCGCACGCACTTGCAGGACGCGACGCCCCTCACGGTCGGGCAGGAGTTTTCCGGATGGGCGAGTTTGCTCGAACGCGACATCGAACGCCTGCGCATGGTGCTGCCCGGTCTCTATGATCTGGCAATCGGCGGCACGGCCGTCGGCACGGGTCTGAACGCTCACCCGGAGTTCGCGGAGCGCGCCGCAGGGAAGATCGCCGAGTTGACCGGCCTGCCTTTCAAGTCACACCCGAACAAGTTTGCGGCGCTCTCCGCGCACGACGAGATGGTCTTCGCCAGCGGCGCTTTGAAGACGCTCGCCGGGTCTCTGATGAAGATCGCGAACGACATTCGTTGGCTCGCTTCGGGGCCGCGCGCGGGCTTCGGCGAACTGATCCTGCCGGAGAACGAACCCGGCTCGTCCATCATGCCCGGCAAGGTCAACCCGACGCAGAGCGAGGCGATGACGATGGTGGCCGTGCAGGTCTTCGGCAACGACGCGGCGATTGGTTTCGCAGGTTCACAGGGCAACTTCGAGTTGAACGTCTTCAACCCCGTGATGATTCACAACCTGCTCCACTCGATACGCCTTATGACGGACGCCTGCCATGGCTTCGTCGATTACTGCGTCGCCGGTATCGAACTGAACCGCGAACAGATCAAGGCGCACCTCAACAACTCGCTCATGCTCGTCACGGCCTTGAACCCTTACATCGGCTACGACCGCGCCGCGCAAGTCGCCAAGAACGCGCACAAGAAAGGCATCTCGCTACGCGGGTCGGCCGTCGAACTCGGCTTCCTCACCGCAGAGCAGTTCGACCAGTACGTCAAGCCGGAAGAGATGACGCACCCGTAAAGCGTGTGGGAAAAGGAAAAGGGGCAAGGGGAAAAGGTGAGGCGAAGGCGCGTCATAGCGGTCGCGTTGAAGTGGCGGAATCAGGAGAGGTTTGGAGAAGACGCTGCAAGTGCTGAACCGGATGCAAGCCGACGGCGTGCTGGGGCAGTATGCCATTGGCGGCGCGATTGCGGCCACCTTTTACATCGAACCCGTCTCGACCTCCGATCTAGACATTTTCTTTACCGCCGCTGCGGCGTCCGGCCAGTTTCTCTCGCTTGCTCCGCTCTATGATTATCTGGCTGCTTCAGGTTACGAGGCTGCTGGAGAGGCCGTCGAGATTGAGGGTTGGCCGGTGCAGTTTCTTCCCGCCTTCAATCAGCTCCTAGAAGAAGCTCTGGCGCAAGCCGAGACCATTCAATTTAAAAGCACTCCCACGCGGGTGATGCGCGCCGAGCATCTGGTGGCAGTGATGTTGCAGACGGGGCGGCCAAAGGATTACTCACGCATCATTCAGTTTCTCGAAGTAGATGCCGTCCAGTGGTCGCGCCTATCGGACGTGCTGACGCGGCATGATCTGACGGCGCACTGGGAAGAGTTCAAACGCAAATTTAATCTATGACCGGCGACTTTGATCTCGACGAACTGTTGAAGCGAAGATTGGCGCGCAGGCGTCGGCTCGCGCAACTTTCGTTCGAGGAGAAAATAGAGATCGTGGAGCGTCTGCGCGAGCTACGATTCAACCGCGATCTTATGTCCGCCCGGCGCGCCAAACCTGAAGGCGCGACCGAGACTGAAGGAAGTAGCGAAGAGATAACGCACCCGTAAAGCTAACTCGACGCCTTGAGCCGTCCTGCTTTTCTTTCCCTTTCTCCTTCCCCTTTTACCTTTGCCCTTTCACTTTCCCTCCTTCGTCCCACACATCTACGCGTCTTCCATTTGCATCTAAATATTCGCTCGCATCGTAAGTAGTTTGTGCGGGCGCGCGGGGCGCGAAACGGGCGCTTGCGCGATGTTTCTCAAAGTGAGATAGTTTGCAGTTTCGGCGGGCGCAAGAGCGCGCATCCGCAGGTCGGAAGGATTGTTTCGGGAGGACTCGGAATGACTGTGGCAACTTTAACGAAAGCGCCCGTCTTGGAAGATTATTTCGGGCTGTCGGATGGGGAGTTGCACGAGCGCATCGAGGCGGCGCGGAGCGCGCTCGGCGAGCGGCTCGTCATCCTCGGCCATCACTACCAGCGCGACGACGTGATCGCCCACGCGGACATCACGGGCGACTCTTTCAAGCTCTCGAAGCTCGGCGCGGAGCGCGACCGCGCGGAGTTCATAGTCTTCTGCGGCGTGCATTTCATGGCCGAGTCGGCCGACATCCTTTCCGCGCCGCACCAGAAAGTTATTCTGCCAGACCTCGGCGCGGGCTGCTCGATGGCCGACATGGCTTCGGCCGAGCAGGTCGAGGACGCCTGGGATCAACTCGAAGCCGTAGGTATCCTCAAAGACTTCCGCATGATGCCGATCACCTACATGAACTCCACGGCGGCCATCAAAGCCTTCTGCGGCCGCGAGGGTGGCGTGGTCTGCACCTCTTCGAACGCCGTGCCGCTGTTCGACAAGTGTTTGCGCGAAGCGGACAAGTTGTTCTTCTTCCCAGACCAACATCTGGGGCGCAACACGGGCGTCAAGTTCGGCATCCCGCTCGAACAGATGGTCGTGTGGGATCCGTTTCAGGAACTCGGCGGGAACACCGTCGAGGCTTTGCGCGCGGCGCGTCTCATCCTGTGGAAAGGCCACTGCTCCGTGCACGGCCGTTTCCGCGAGTGGCACGTGGATCAGGTGCGGCGCGAGACGCCGGGGATCAAGGTGCTCGTCCATCCGGAATGCGTGCGCGAGGTTGTTGAGAAGTCGGATTTGAACGGCTCGACCGAGTTCATCATCAAGACGCTCGAAGACGCGCCCGCCGGTTCGTCCTGGGCTATCGGGACGGAGGTGAATCTGGTCAACCGCCTGATCCAGCGTTTCCCAGACAAGCACATCCGCCTGCTCGCGCCCGACCTTTGCATGTGCGCGACGATGTATCGCATCGCGCCGCAGAACCTCGCGTGGGCACTTGAGTCGCTTGTTGCAGGGGTAGTGCCCAACCAGATCACAGTGCCCGAAGAGACGGCACGCTGGGCGCGCGTCGCCCTCGATCGCATGCTCGCGATCAAGTAGAAGAAGAGGCGGTGAATAGTAAATGGTAAATGGTGAATGGTAAGAACTGATTCTATCCATTCACCATTTACCATTTACTATTCACCTTTTTTACGGAGAGTCTTTCGTTGGCTGACCCGAATGAACGTTACCCGGACAATGCGCCGGGCGTATATTACGTCGATACTAACTGTATAGACTGCGACATCTGCCGCGATAGCGCGCACGGGAATTTCAGGCGCAACGACGAAGGCGGCTACTCGTTCGTCTACAAGCAGCCGGAGACCGCAGCCGAGCGCGCCGTTTGTGAACTCGTCCGCGACGAATGCCCCGTCGCAGCCATCGGCGACAACGGTTAGACGCCACTTTCAAGATCAACAAGCTGACACGAGGCCGCACGCAGTTGTTTGGAAAAAACTTGCGCGGCCTCTCTTCGTGTGTGGCGAATTTTAGACGACGATCTTGATCCAGCCGTCTTCGATGCGGACTTCGTAGGATTCGATTTGGCTGTCGGGGCGGTTGAGGCACGCGCCCGTTTGCAGGTCGAAGCGCCAGCCGTGCCAGTCGCACTCGACCGTCGAGCCGCAGAGGTTTCCGTCGGCGAGCGGTGCGCCGCGATGAGGGCAGAAGTTTTCGATGGCGTAGAAACGGCCGCCGACGTGGTAGAGAGCGAGTTCCGCGCCGCTCGCCAGTTCGACGGTCGCGCCGCGCCCTTCCGGTAAGTCTTCGACACGGCCGACCGTCAGGAGCGCGCCCGTGCGCGCGGGGCGTTTGAAGTTTTGATACTTGGAATCGAAGGTTTGCATTAGCGCCGGAGAGCGTAACAAAATGGGCGGCGGTTAGGCAAAAGCGCGCAAGGCGCGCTGACGTCGTGCGTTCTGTCAGGGCGGGCGCGATAAGCGTAATTCGCCGCGCCGTGCGCCGGAATCCAGCGACGGTACTCTCTCGCCGTCGTCGAAGGCTCGGCCGGTCGGCTCGCGCGCCGCGAACGAAACTGCGGGAAAGGAAACGGAGAGAAGATGAAAAGAAACAGTTTGAGGTCGGCGGCGGGAGTCGTCGTTTTGAGTTTGCTGTTCGCGTTGCAGGCGTCGGCACAGGGAACGGGACAGACAGGCGCGTTGAATATCTCTACAACGCCGGGGACAACACGTGTCGTCGTTTCGGGCGACGCGCTCGTGCAGGCGCGGCCGGACACGGCGATGATCTCCGTGGCGGTCGTCACACAGGCGCAGACGGCGCTCGCGGCGCAGCAGGAGAACGCGCGACGCAGCGAAGTGATGGTGCGTGCGCTGAAGGCTGCGGCAGGCGTGGGCGCGGAGGTCGGGACGAGCGGCTACAGTTTGCAGCCGCAGTACAATTACCGAGATAACCAGACGCCCGTGATTCGCGGCTACGAAGCGCGCAACACAGTGACGGTGACGCTCGGCGACCTGACGAAAGTTGGCCCCGTCATAGATGCGGCGACGGCCGCGGGCGCAAACAACATAGACAACCTCTCATTCACTTTGCGGCGCGACGAACCGACGCGCGACCAGGCGCTGGCCGCTGCGACGCGCGAGGCTCTGCGTAAGGCGCAGGTGATGGCGGTCGCTTTGGGCGGACGCGTCGGGCGCATCATCGAAGTGCAGGAGGCGACGGTGGGACGGCCTGTGCCGATCTACGCGGACGCGGTACGCGCGCGCGGCATGATCGCCTCTGAAGCGGCGCAAGCCAAAACGCCCGTCGAGATCGGTTCGCTCGACATACGCGCGCAGGTACAACTCGTCGCAGAAGTCATCACCGAGCGATAGACAGCAGACGCGCACGTTAAAACTTCGGAAAGCGAAAGAGGAGCGGGGAAGCACATTAAGCCTTCCCCGCCCCTCTTTTGTCTTTTCACTTTTAAATTCTATAATCGCCCGCGTTCCCTCGAAGTCGAAAAGAAGCGCGCGGCGTCAGGCGTTGTCGTGTCGTGCCGCTTGCGGGCGGTTTGTCAGGCGCACACACGCGTTCGTCGAGCGGTGCGTGCGCCGGGTTTTCTTCATGGATTGGGGGAGGAATCATGTCTAGATACCGTGATGATAGGGACGACGATTTTTACGTGGAACACGCGCGTGCTCGTCGCGCCGATTACGAAGATGATCGCGGCCGCTACGGCGGCGGCGACGAAGACCGCCGCGGCGACTTCTACGACGAATACGTGCGCCGTCGAACCGGTGGCGACACAAGCGGACGGCGCGACGACTACCGCGACGAACGCGAGCGCCGCGGCGACGCCTACGGCGCAGGAAGACGCTACGAGGGACGCTACGACGAAGACGAACGCACGCGCCGCTACGAAGACGACGAACGCGCCCGGCGTTCGTTCTATGAAGAGGGGAGAGATTATTTCCGCGAGCGGCGCGGCGGCTTCGGCGGCGGGCGCGGCGCGACGCGACGCGGTGCGACCCGCTCGCACGTCCGTTGCCGCGACATCATGACGCGCGACGTGACGGTCGCCACGCGCGACACGACGCTCGAAGAGGTAGCGCGCCTGATGAAGAACGAAGACACGGGCGTCATCCCCGTCGTCGATCGCGCGGAGGCGAACGCGTTCGACGCCGCAAGCGACGCAGGAACAGCCACGGGTGCGAACGCATCTGCGGGAGCAAGCGCCGAGACGCGACGCGCAAGTTCGACCATCCACGGCAACGGCCGTCTCGTCGGTCTGATCACGGATCGAGACATCGTGGTGCGCGCCATCGCAGAGGGGCGCGCTGCCGCCACCACGCGCGCCGAAGAGATCATGACCGAAGAGGTTCACACCGCGCACCCGAACGACCGCGTTATCGAAGCCATACGCAAAATGGGCGACAAACAGGTGCGCCGCATCCCCATCGTGGATCAAGACCGCACGCTGCGCGGCATCATCTCGATGGCCGACGTGGCGCTGGAAACCAACGACGACCGCGAACTGGCCGAAGCCCTCGAAGAAATTTCCAGCGGCTCGTCCTTCTGGAACAGAATCTTTGGATGAAAAAGAAAGTAAATCGTGAGTCGTAGATCGTAAATAGAGAAAAACGGATTGCGTCTATTTACGATTTACGATTCACGATTTACGGTTTTGTATATGGCAAAATCAATCGAGCGTTATTTGCGTTTCATGCCGGTGACGAAGCCGGGGCGTCTGTGCGAGAGGCATTGGTCGCCCCCGGCCGACGTGTATCGCACGCGCGACGGGTGGCTCGTCAAAGTCGATCTGGCGGGCGTCAGTCCCGAAGAGTTGGACATTACAATCGCAGGCCCCGTGCTCGTCATCGAGGGCACGCGACGCGACACCTCTTGCAGCGAAACGGTCTCGTATCATCAAGTGGAGATTTCCTATAGCCGCTTCGAGAAGACTTTGCGCTTCCCCTGTCCTATCGAAGGGGCGCGCATCGAGAGCGACTACCGCGATGGGCTGCTCCTGCTACGCCTGCGCAGCCCGGAGGAATGTGAATAAGGGGGAACGGCAGTTTTGAGTCTTCAATTTTTAGTTTCCAGTTTTCAGTTGTTTGATCACTGTTCGTAACTGGAGACTTGAAATTGAACACTGGACACTGAACATCGAATCATGGTTGAAAACATCACTACGGCGGCGGGCGCTGATGCCACGTCGCAGACGCAGCACGGGGGTGCGCCGTTCGAGATCGCGGTGCTGCCTTTACAGAACACGACCCTGTTTCCCGGCACGGTCGTGCCGCTGGCGGCGGGTCGGCCGCGCTCTGTGGCGGCGGTCGAAGCGGCGCTCGGGCAGCCGGAGAAGTTGCTGGCCTGCTTGAGCGTCCAGCCGGGCAAGGGCACGGAAGCCGAAGCCACGCCCGAAGAGATTTACCGCATCGGCACGCTCGTGATGGTCAAGCGTATGTTTCGCGGCGAGGACGCCATGCAGATCATCGTGCAGGGCACGGAGCGCGTGCGCGTCCTTGAATGGACGCAGGTTGATCCGTATTTGCGTGCGCGCGTGGTCGTCCTCGCGCCGCTCAGGACGGAAGACCAGCAGGAAGTCGAGGCGCTGCAACGCAACGTGCGCGTGCTGATCGAGCGTGCGCTGGCGATCCTGCCGCAAGTGCCGCCCGAAGTGCGCGCAGCCGTCCTCGGCGCGCAAGACCCGACGCAGGTTGCATACTTCCTCGCCTCTGTCCTCAACCTCGGCGTCGAATACGAACAGGCGATGCTCGAAGCCGAAACGACCGACGAGTTGCTCAGGCTGGCTCATGCGCGACTGGCGCGCGAAGTCGAGATCATGCAGTTGACTTCGAAGATTGCGACCGAGGCGCAGAGCGAGATGGACAAGGCGCAGCGCGACTACGTCCTGCGCCAGCAGATGAAGGCCATCCAGAAGGAACTGGGCGACGAAGACGGCGAGGGCGCGGAGGCCGCCATGCTGCGCGAGCGTCTGGGCGAGGCCGACTTGCCCGAAGAAGTGCGCACCGAAGCCGAACGCGAACTGCGGCGCATGGAACGCCTGCCCGCCGCCGCGCCCGACTATCACGTCATACGTTCTTATCTGGAATACGTGCTCGAACTGCCGTGGCGCAAGTCTTCCGAAGACCGTCTGGATTTGACGGAGGCGCGGCGCGTGCTCGACGAAGACCACTACGGCCTCGAAGACATCAAAGAGCGTATCCTCGAATTCTTAGCCGTCGTCAAACTGCGCCCCGACTCGAAGAGTCCCATCCTTTGTTTCGTCGGCCCGCCGGGCGTCGGCAAGACTTCTCTCGGACGCTCCATCGCGCGCGCGCTGGGACGCGAGTTCGAACGTCTGTCTCTGGGCGGCATGCGCGACGAAGCGGAACTGCGCGGTCATCGTCGCACCTACATCGGCGCGATGCCTGGCCGCATCATCCAATCTTTGCGCCGCGCGCAGGTCAACAATCCCGTCCTGATGCTCGACGAGATCGACAAACTCGGCTCGGACTTTCGCGGCGACCCGGCGAGCGCGTTGCTCGAAATTCTCGACCCGCAACAAAACAGCACTTTCCGCGATCACTATCTCGATCTGCCCTTCGATCTCTCGAAGGTCTTCTTTATCGCGACGGCCAACCAACTCGGCCCCATCCCGCCGCCCCTGCGCGACCGCATGGAGATCATTTCGCTCGCGGGCTACAGCGATCAGGAGAAACTGCACATCGCTCTGCAATACCTCGTGCCGCGTCAGGTGAGTGAAAACGGTCTGCGCCCCGAACAGTTTTCCATCACGGAGGATGCCATCCTGCTTATCGCCACGCGCTATACGCGCGAGGCGGGCGTGCGTCAACTCGAACGCTCCATCGGTTCGGTGGCGCGCAAGGCTGCGCTCCGCATCGCGCAGGGCGAGGCGACCGAAGTGCGCGTCGCTGTCGAAGACATCAAGGAGTTTTTGGGCGCACCGCGTTTCTACCCGGAAGAGGCGCGCAAAGAACTTCCGGCGGGCGTGGCGACAGGGATGGCCTGGACGGAGATGGGCGGGCAGATCCTCTTTATCGAAGCGACGCTACTGCCGGGCGGCTCGGGATTGACCATCACCGGGCAACTGGGCGAAGTGATGCAGGAGTCTGCGCGCGCCGCACGCTCATATCTCTGGTCGCACGCCGCGGAGTTCGGCATCCAGCCGGAGATGTTCAAAGCCTACGGCGTGCACTTGCACGTCCCGGCCGGTGCGATTCCGAAGGACGGCCCTTCGGCGGGCGTCGCCATCACGGCCGCGCTCGCGTCTCTGATGACCGGCCGACGCGTCAGCCATAACACGGCGATGACGGGCGAGATCACACTCTCCGGTCTGGTCTTCCCCGTCGGCGGCATCAAGGAGAAAGTGCTGGCCGCGCATCGCGCAGGCATACGCCGCATCGTCCTGCCCTCGCGCAACGAGGCAGACCTCGCGGACATTCCCGCAGAGGTGCGCGACGATCTGGAGATCATACTCGTCTCGCGCATCAGCGAAGTGTTAGAGGGGGCGCTCGAAAAACTGGTCGCCAACCCGCCGCCCCCGCCGCCCGCCGCAAGCCTCGACGGCGGGGCGCGCAACCCGGCGACACAGCAAGCGCAACCCGAACCCATGCGCGTGCGAGAGCAATAAAAACTTAAGGGGAAGGGGGAAAGGCAACGGGGAAAGATGTAAGACGAAGAAGGCGACGAATCAGTTGACGAGTTGCCGCCGCGTCTTGAAGTTTTGTCATAATCTGTTCCCTTTCCCCTTTCACCTTTCCCCTTCTTTACTAACTCAGGGAGCGAACGATGGCGAACAAAAAGGCACAGAGCAAGGCGGGCATCGCCGCCAACCGGCGCGGGCAGCAGATGGGCGACGAGCGCAGCAACAGTCCCGTCAAACAGGAAGAAGCGAAAGAGAACACGCCCGCCCTGCGCGGCAAGCGCGCCTCCGAGAGCGCCTTCTTCGCAGACGAATCTTCGCAACACGTCGGGAGCAACGCCGCGCGCCCGCGCTCGAACCAGCCCTCGCTCCCCGCTGCCATGCCCACCAACGTCAAGAAAGGCGAATCGGGCGGCGAACGCGTCTTCAAACAACGCCAGGCGGGGAAAGCGAAAAAGGGGAAAGGGTAAGGGGAAAAGGGGGGAGAAGCGAGCGTCTGGCTCGGCGTCAGATTTTTTATCCTTCTCCCTTAGCGGCGCGAAACCGTGTCTCAAACTTAGAGCGACAAACAAAACCCTGAAACCACGAATCCACACGCGCACGACACTAAACTCTTGTTCGCGTTCTTTCGTGTCTGTTCGTGGTTCCACTCTTTGTTTTGTCTTACACGTATGAACCGTGAACGCCTCATATCGTTGCTGCTGCGCGTGGCCGGGTCGGTCGAGATACTGGCCTTCTTCGCAGTGGTGATGCCGCGCTCCTGGATGGAGGTGTCGCACGCGTGGCTCGGGCTTGGTGAGATGCCGCACGGCGCAGTTCTCATGTTCATGATCCGTCAGGCGTCTTACGTCTACGGAATGCACGGCGTCTCCCTCTGGGTTCTCTCCTCGGACGTGCGACGCTTCCGCCCGCTCGTCCTCCTGAACGCTATCTCTTTCACCCTCGCCGGCCCCGTCTTTCTCATCATCGACCACACCGCCGGGCTTCCGCTCTACTGGACTATCTCCGACGCACTCGGCTGCGGCCTCTTCGGCATCGCCCTTCTCTGGCTCACGCGCGGCAGCGACGCTGCAAGTGCAAGCAACGAACACTGATCAAACTCTCTCAAGCCGCCACGCGCTAACCGCAAACAACCGCGAACACGCACTCCATTTTTCTTCTACTGCTGTCACGACGGTGCTATAACTAAACCGCCTCACGGCATGTTCAGAACCTCCACCGGAGCGTGAAAACGGCATGCAACAATCTCCACTCAGAGTCTTCGTCAGTTCAACCTGGCTCGACTTGCAACCGGAGCGTCAAGCCGTAGAAGCGGCATTGCAACGCCTGCGCACGGACACTACCTTCGCCGGAATGGAATACTTCGGCAGCCGCCACGAGAACACTCGCCGTGCCTCAATCGACGAAGTAGACCGCTGCCATCTCTACGTCGGCATCTTCGCCGCGCGCTACGGCTCAGGCATCACCGAAGACGAATATCGCCGCGCCCGCGAACGCGGCCTGCCCTGCTTCATCTACTTCAAAGCCGAATCAACGATCACGCTCGATAAGGTCGAAAAGGACGCTGAACAGGTAGCGAAGCTAAACAAGCTGAAAGCTGAGCTGCGACAGGGGCACACCGTCACAGAGTTCAACAGCCCCGAAGACTTGGCCGCCAAAGTAACAGCTGATCTTCATCGCTGGATTGTTGACGAGTACCAGCGGCAAGCCGCCGCCTCACAAATTCCCTTCTCGCCATCCACCACGCTGCATCAACTACGCGCGCCTGTCACTGATTTCGTCGGACGCGAACGGGAGATAGAAGTTCTCATCGACGCGCTGCGCACCGGCGGAAGCGCAGGCATCAGCGGCATCAGCGGCATGGGCGGCATCGGCAAGACCGAACTCTCCCTGCTCGTCGCACACCGCCTCCGCTCCGAATACCCCGACGCGCAACTCTTCATAGACATGCGCGGCACGGACGAGAAATCGCTCGCCCCCGCCGACGCCCTCGCCGCCTGCATCCGCGCCTTCCTCGGAGCAGACACAAAACTCCCCGAAGCCGTGGACGAACTGATCAAAATTTACCGCAACAGCTTAGACGGCAAGCGCGCACTGATCCTTCTCGACAACGCTGCCGACAGCGCGCAGGTGCGCCCCTTGATGCCGCCCGCAGGCTGCGCCCTTCTCGTCACTTCACGCGAGACGCTCGCCCTCCCCGGCATGAAGCGTCTCACCCTCGAACAACTACAACCCACGGAAGCACGCGACCTGCTCACAACCATCGCCCCACGCACGCCGCCCGACATCGCCGACCGCATCTCCTACCTCTGCGGCTACCTCCCGCTCGCCATCCGCGCCGCCGGAAGCCTCATCGACGTAACGCCCGACCTCGACCCCGCCGCCTACGCCACGCAACTCCACGACGAACGCGAACGCCTCAAACTCATCGGCAGAGAAGGCGTAGACCTCGACGTTGAAGCCTCCTTCCAACTCAGCTACGCCCGCCTGCAACCCGACACCGCACGCGTCTTCCGCCAACTCGCCGTTTTCCCCGCCTCCTTCGACGCCGCTGCCGAAGAAGCGATTTGCCAGGACGCAGGCCACACCCACCTCAGCAACCTTCTCCGCCGCAACCTAATTCTCTACAACACCGAAACCGCCCGCTACCGCCTCCACGACCTCGCCCGCCTCTTCGCCGACAGCCGCCTCAGCGACGACGAGCGAGACGCAGTTCAAGAGCGTCATGCTAAGCACTATTTAGCTGTGCTCGGACGGGCTGAGCAACTTTATCTTGAAGGTGGAGAGGCATTCATGCGTGGGCTTAGTCTCTTTGATTTGGAATGGACGAACATTCAAGTCGGCCAAGCATGGGCTGCAAGTCATGCTGACGATAACATTGTGGCCGTTCAGTTGTGTTCTCGCTTTCCGGTTGTAGGGGCATATTTGCTCTCACTACGACAGCATCCTCAGGAACGAATCATCTGGCTAGTAAAGGCCATATCTCTTGCTCAGAAGTTGAATGACCGAGTTAGTGAGCAAAATATTTTGGGCAATTTGGGTATTGCTTATGCTGCTATAGGCAAATACCGACAGGCAATCAAATTTTTTGAGCAAGCGCTGGCTATCGCTCGGGATATAAAGGATCGGATTGCTGAGGGCCGATCTCTAGGCAATATTGGCACTGCTTATCGAAGCTTGGGTGAACCGCGTCTTAGCATCGAATACTTGGAGCAATATCTGGCTATCAATAAAGAAGTCGGTAATAAACGTGGTGAGGGAATAGGCCTTACCAATTTAGGCAACGCTTATGTCGATTTGGGAGATATGCACCGTGCAATCAAATTCTTTGAGCAAGCATTGACTATTGCGCAAGAGATGGGTGATCTACGCAGTGAAAGTTATCAACTCTGGAATATGAGCATAACACTTGACAAGCTCAGTAATCGTGACCAAGCCATTACTTGTGCAGAGGCCTCGCTTAGAATCCGTGAGCAAATCGGAGACCCAAATACTGCTAAGGTGCGTGCAAAACTAGCTGAGTGGCGTGAACAAGAATAATCAAGCAACCCGTCAGATATAGCTCTTTTGAGATCAGGCTAACGCTTTTTGCCGCGCGGGGCGTACTTGCGCTTGATCTCTTCGTGGTGCACGTCGCCGGGGAGTTTGGCGGGGAGGTCGAGTGTGTCGTCAATGAGGACTTCGGTGTGGACTCCGGCGATGCGTGAGTATTGCAGGACGGTCATTAGCGACGGTTCGTTCTTGCCCGTCTCGTAGTCTGAAATCCTTTTGGATTCTACCTCGTCTTGAATTCCTAACAACCTGAACATTTCGCCCTGCGAAACTCCTAACGCGTTCCGAATTTGAAGGAGCTTTTCGGCGAGGCGTTCCGGGCGCGGACGCGGCTTCTTGCCCATCAGGAGTTTCCTCCTGACGAGACTGGTCGCCGCTGCTTGTCGTTACCCATGAATATGGGTAATATGTCTGTGCGTAAGTTAATCGCCGAGAGAGTTGGCCTTCCATCTCTGACGGCGATGCTCATCACTCGGTTGAGGTTGAGGTTGAGCTACGCATGCGACCGTCGCTAATTTTCAACAACTGAACGAAGCGCATCTTAGCAGAACATTATGATCATGCACATGGATGATGAACTCATGTGTCCACGTCCTTCGTGGAGCAGGATGCACGTGCGCCAGCCGACGATTCTCTACGTCGAAAGTAATTCGCTGCTCGCACGGTTCGTCGGCGACGTACTTGAACTGGGAAACTGGCACGTCTGGTGCGCCGAGAGCGGCGTGCTGGCGAGAACACTGCTCGGCAGCGAGGAACAATTCGCGCTGATGTTGGTGGATAACGAACTGCGCGACACGACCGGGCTTGAAATAGTTAAGTACGCGCGGAGTTTGCGGCAGCGGAAGACGTTGCCGGTCGTGTTGTTCTCGATAGAAGATTACGATCAGGAGGCGAAGGCGGCGGGCGCAAGCGAGTTCCTGCGTAAGCCGCACGACCTGTTTTTGCTGTTGGACACCATTCGCAATTTGCTCGCAGGTGATGGGAAATAGGCGTATAAAAAAAGTCGCGCCGACGTTTGCGGCGCGACCCTTTTGCGTTTTTTCAACTCTGATACTTTTACTCTTACTGCACCACCCACGTCTCGCCGCTGTTGATGAGTTTTTCCAGGTTGCCCGCGCCCTGTTTCTCTCTGGCGGCGTCGATCTGCGCTTCCAGCATGTCTTCGTAGGTGTCGCGCTCGACGGCGCGGAAGATGCCGACGGGCTGCGGGAAGTCAGGGTACTCCATGCGCGCGAGCATGAAGGCGACCGAGGGGTCTTTCAGATGTATGTCGTGGACGAGCAGGTCGTCAACCGTGACGCCGTTCTCGCCGATGGTGACAACTTCGGGGTGCGCACCGTTCATGCGAATCCCACGGTTGCGCTCTTTGCCGAAGATCATCGGCTGGCCGTGTTCCAGATAGATCATGTGGTCGGAGCGTACCGAACGTTCGGTGAAATATTCGAACGCGCCGTCGTTGAAGATGTTGCAGTTCTGGTAGACCTCTATGAAGGAGACGCCCTTGTGACGCGCGGCGGCCTGCACGGTCGCGCCGAGGTGTTTCACGTCCAGATCGAGCGAGCGCGCGACGAAGGTGGCCTCGCTCGCAATCGCCATGGACAAGGGGTTCAGCGGGTAGTCGATGACGCCCATCGGCGTCGATTTCGTGCGCTTGCCGAGTTCGGAGGTCGGGCTGTACTGCCCCTTCGTCAAACCGTAGATGCGATTGTTGAAGAGGATCACGTTCATGTCCAGATTGCGACGGATGGCGTGCATGAAGTGGTTGCCGCCGATGGAGAGAGCGTCGCCGTCGCCCGTGACGACCCAGACGGAGAGTTCGGGGTTGGCGGCCTTGATGCCGGTGGCGACTGCGGGGGCGCGTCCGTGAATCGAGTGGAAGCCGTAGGTGTTCATGTAATAGGGGAAGCGACTGGAGCAGCCGATGCCTGAGACGAAGACGATCTTCTCGCGCGGGATGCCGAGTTCGGGCATCACCTTCTGCACGTTGTTCAAGATCGAGTAGTCGCCGCAGCCGGGACACCAGCGCACTTCCTGACCTGAGACGAAGTCCGCCTTCTTCAACTGCGCGGGCGGCGGCGCTACCTCGCCCGCCACGACCGGGCCGGGATAAGTCTGCGACGAACCGCTGCCCGAAACGTTTCCGCCGATGTTCTCCGTGTCGGCGACAATCTTCTGCGCCGCGTCGCCTTCGTTATAGTTCCCGTTTCCGCCGTTTCCGTTGGTGCTCATAATTTATCCTTCAAACTTGATGATAGCTTCTCTGGTTTAGAGATTCACTTGCCCGTTCTTCAATCGACAAAAATCACAAGGCGAAAAGTTCCGCGACCGGGAGTTGAAAACCCGGCACGACCTCGCCGCCGTCGAGCGTATCTTTCTCCGTCAAGGTCAAGATGTCGGTCAGCGAACGATAGACCGTCACGACGCGCAGTTTGGGACTAACAACCCATACTAAACTCGTACCCGCGTTCAACCACTCCCGAACTTTTTCTTCGACCTCACCTATCATGTCGCCAGGGCTATTCACTTCAACTGCCAGATCGGGCGCACCCGGCCAGAAGCCTTCCGTTTCGCCCACTTCGGCAACTCGCTCTTGCCTGATAAAGGCCACGTCGGGAGCGCGCACCGTGTCGGGATTTGTCTTGAGTTTAAAGCCTGTCTCCGCCGCGTAAACTTCTCCTAGCTCGTGGTCGGCGACGAACTTGCCCAAAGGAATCGTCAGGCGTATTGCGATCCGCCCGTGATTATGACCAGCCGGTGACATTTGCCTTAGCTCTCCTTCCACCAGTTCATAGCGGAAGCCGTCGTCGGGCATTTCCAGCAATTCTTCCGCAGTGATCAAGTGGGTGGTTGTGCTCATGGCTACACTTTCACGAGATTACAAATACTCTTCAACCTTCTCGATGATCTCGCGTATCTGGAAGGGTCGGCCTTTGACCTTCGAGTAGGTGATGGCATCGACGAGGTACTTGGCGCGGATCATGGTGGCGAGTTGGCCTAGATTCATTTCGGGGATGATGACGCGCTCGAAGTTCGCTAACACTGCGCCCAGATTTTTCGGGAACGGATTGAGGTAACGCAGGTGTGCGCTCGACACAGAGTGGCCTTCGCGCTGTAAGCGTTCGACGGCCGAAGTGATCGAGCCGTAGGTTGAACCCCAGCCGAGCACGAGCACTTTGCCCTCGCGCGCGCCGAACACTTCGATGTCCGGGATGTCTTCGGCGACGCGATCAACTTTCTGCTGGCGGAGTCTGACCATGAAGTCGTGATTCTCCGGGTCGTAGTTGACGTTGCCGGTCAGGTGTTCTTTCTCGATGCCGCCGACGCGATGTTCGAGGCCGGGCGTGCCGGGAATGGCGTAGGGGCGTGACAGTTTCTCGTCGCGCGCGTAGGGGAGAAAGCCCTCCGGGTCGTCCGCGAACTTCACTTCGATCTTCGGCAACTCGTCCATCGAGGGGATCGCCCACGGCTCCGCGCCGTTGGCGAGGTAGCCGTCCGAGAGATAGAACACGGGCGTCATGTGACGGAAGGCTATGCGGACGGCTTCGACCGCCATGTGGAAACAGTCTGCGGGCGTCGAGGGCGCAACGACCACTGCGGGACATTCGCCGTTTCTGCCCCAGACGGCTTGAAAGAGATCGGCCTGCTCGGTCTTGGTCGGTAAGCCCGTCGAGGGGCCGCCGCGCTGCACGTTGATGATGACGAGCGGAAGTTCCGTCATCACGGCGAGACCGATGGCCTCCTGCTTCAAAGCGACGCCGGGGCCGCTTGTTCCCGTCAGACCGATGTGTCCGGTGAAGGCCGCGCCGATGGCCGCGCAGACGGCCGCGATCTCGTCTTCGGCCTGAAACGTTTTGACGCCGAAATTTTTGTGACGCGCCAGTTCGTGCAGGATGTCCGAGGCGGGCGTGATCGGGTAAGAGCCGTAGAAGAGGGGGCGACCCGACAGTTCGGAAGCGGCGACGAAGCCGATGGCCGTCGCCTCGTTCCCCGTAATCTTGCGATACTTGCCGGGAGCGATGGCGGCCTTCTTGACGCTGTAGTGCGTGGTGAAAACTTCGGTCGTGTCCGCGAAGTTGTAGCCGGTGCGCAAGGCCGTGACGTTAGCGCGCGCCACTTCGGGAAGTTTCTTGAACTTCGCGTCGATCCATTGAAGCGTCGGTTCAAGCGGACGGTCGTAGAGCCAGTAGAGGACGCCGAGCGCGAAGAAGTTTTTGCAGCGATCCATCTCCTTGCGCGTCAGTTTCACCTGCGCCTCTTGCAGCGCGCGCAAGTTCAAAGTCGTGATCGGCAGGCGATGGACGCGATAGCCTTTGAGCGTGTCGTCTTCGAGCGGGCTCACCTCGTAGGCCGCCTTCTTCAAGTTCTCTTTGTTGAACTCGTCCGTATTGACGATGATCGTGCCGCCTTCTTCGAGGTCGTGGAGGTTCACTTTGAGCGCGGCCGGATTCATGGCGACGAGCACGTTCGGCTGGTCGCCGGGCGTGCGTATGTCCTGCGAGGAGAAGTTCAACTGGAAGCCGGAGACGCCGGGGAGACTGCCGGCGGGGGCGCGAATCTCCGCGGGGAAGTCGGGCAGAGTCGAGATGTCGTTGCCGAGGACGGCCGAAGTGTTCGTAAACTGCGTGCCGGTCAACTGCATGCCGTCGCCGGAGTCTCCGGCGAAGCGGATGGTGACGGTATCGACTTCCTCAAAGTGCTTTTCGACTGGGGCGGCGGATGGCGGATCAATGACGGTGCTCATAATCTTTCAATGAATCCTTCTATGTTTTTGGGAAGATAACGAAGCGCCAACTTCAACGGGTAGGAACACTTCGGTTCGTTCGGCTCGCGGGAATTGTAACACAGGGGCGGGCGCACATCTGAGTGATACGCGTCACAGTTTGAGAGCAGCGGAGAGAAAGGCGAAAGAGAGGGGGAAGGTCGAGCATTTCCCTGCCTCTCTTTCGCTTTCTGCCTTCAACTTTTGCTTAAGTGGTCTTGGCGGGCGCGCCCGTCGTTGCGCCGGTTGCGCTCGTCGCGCCGGAAGTTGCGCCCGCTCCGTCGGACGGCTTGGCCGTCGCGCCGGAGGTCGTCGCCGCGGGCGAAGACGTGCCGGTGGTTGCGCTGCCGGAAGAAGCGGCGCGGCCGTCTTCTTTGGCCTGTGCGTCTTTGATCTGCTGCATGCGGCAACTGCCTTCGAAGACCGCGCCCTGCTCGATGACGAGCGCGGGCGTCTGGATGTCGCCCGTCACCTTGGCGACGCGACCGAGTTCGATTCGTTTGGTGGCCGTGATGTTGCCGATGACCGTGCCGTAGATTTGTGCGACGGAGACCGCTACGTCTGCGTCAACCTGTCCGCCCGTGGAGACGATGAGCGTGCCGTCCTGCGAACTGACGCGTCCAGACAGGTGGCCGTCAACGCGCAGCATACCTTTGAAGTTGGCTTCGCCCGTCAGAGTCGTGCCGTTGCCGACAAAGCCGCTGAGTGTGCCCTCCTTGATGTCGCGCGCGAGCGATTCCGATTCGCTGACGGCGCGCGTCGTTGTAGGTTGAGTTTCGCTCATGTTCCGTGCTCCGGTTGAAGAGTATTGGTCTGCGGTCTGTGTGTTGCGACTCTGTGCGTCTGCCGCCGCGTTGCCGAAAGCAGAAGTCGCCGTCTGGGGTTGCTCGCTCGGGTGCTCGCTGCCCGGCTGGTCTTTTGGATTTCTTCCCGGTCTAAACATCTAAGTCTCCCTTCACTATCTCTGGGGTCATGCGCTTGATGGCGTTGGAAATGGAAAACAGATCGTAGGGCCGTCGACAGCGGCGACAGGCGTGCACGGTCAAACTTACGGGACGGCCGCACGACACCTCCGCGTCTCTGCTTGCCCGTGATAATAGCGGAAAAGCCGTGAATCGTGAATCGTAAAAAGCGGTGAATGGTAAATGGTGAATGGTAAATGGATCAGACCTGGCTTATCTATTCACGATTGGCGATTCACGATTCACGGCTTTGCACCATTCACCGTTTACCATTTACCATTCACCAATATCACCAACATCTAACGCAGGAGAAATTTATGCCGAACGAGATGGTCGAATTCAATAGCAACGGCGGCAAGGCTACGGGCTATCTGGCCGTGCCCGAAGCGGGACGGGGCGCTGGTGTCGTCGTCATACAGGAATGGTGGGGACTCGTGCCGCACATCAAGAACGTGTGCGAGCGTTTTGCCGCCGAAGGTTTCGTCGCGCTCGCGCCCGACCTCTACCACGGACGCCAGACCACTTCGCCCGACGAGGCGGGCAAGATGATGATGGCGATGAACATCGAACAGGCGGAAAAAGATTTGCGCGGCGCAATCGAATACCTCGTCGCGCACGAGAGCGTCGCGGGCGACAGCGTCGGCACGGTCGGCTTCTGCATGGGCGGGGCGCTGTCGCTCTATGCCGCGTCGAAGAACGAACAGGTGGGTGCGTGCGTCGTCTTCTACGGCGGTCATCCGAAGGTCAAGCCCGATCTGGAAAACATGCGCGCGCCGCTCCTCGGCATCTACGCCGAGCGCGACGATTTCGCCACGCCGGAAGGCGCGCGCGAACTGGAAGCGAAACTGAAATCGCTCGGCAAACAGGCCGAGATACACGTCTACGCGGGCGCAGACCACGCCTTCTTCAACGACGAACGACCGGAAGTCTACAACGCCACGGCCGCCGCTGACGCGTGGCAACGCACCATACGTTTCTTCCGCGAACATCTGGGCTAGAAAGACCCGCGGCGGGCTGGAAAAGTAAAAGCGCGTGCTGAGTCGTCAACAGAAGGCAAAGGGCTTTCGCGTCAAAAGAGAAAGGGCAGACCCGGCGTTTAAAGGTCTGCCCTTCTTTCATGTTGACTCTGCTGTTCCCGTTTGAGACTCGCCACTCGCGCGGCTTGTCGCTCACTGTCCAACCACTCTCAAGGAGAACGAAAGCGCCAGACTCCCCCAAGTCCGACGCTTTCGATTTTTATTCCTCATTGAAGGAATGTTCGATGGACGAGAATATAGACCGGGGCGACTGACGCGGGGTTGCAGCGGCGTTGAAAGTTTATTGCGATGCTGTTGCACGAGCGGCGCGCGATGTGGCGGCGCGGCTCGCGCGCTTGAACCCGCAAGCGTTCTTCAGCGATACTGCGGGACAGCGTCGCCCGAGCGCATGAGGTGACGTTTGCAAGTTATGAGCATCAAACTCATTGTTGCCTTCGTCCTCGTCGGTTTGGTCTGCTACGTGCTCGGCAGGCTGTCGGGCGCACGCCGTAGTAGCCGTGGGGGCGGACAGATGATCCAGAGCTCCGCCGCGCCCTACACGCCCGGCGTGCCGCGCGTCGAGGCAGCGCCTGCGAGCGCGCTCGACGCAGCATCGTTTGCGGAGATCAAGCATCTGATCCATGAAGGGCACTTGATCGGAGCGATCAAGGTTTATCGAGAGCGGACGAACTGCGGTCTGCGCGAGGCGAAGGACGCGGTCGAGAGCATCAAGAGAAGTTTATCGGCCGGGCGAGAATTTTAAGTTTGTGCGCGTCAAGGGAACGCGCCCGATGTCGGAAATGTTTATCGAAAGCAAAATCAAGACGAAACTGCTCCGCCAGATGGGCGAGGCGATCAAAGACTTCTCCATGATCGCCGACGGCGACCGCGTGATGGTCTGCCTGTCCGGCGGCAAAGACAGCTACACGCTCCTGGACCTCTTGCTCGACGTGCGCGAACGCGCGCCCGTTTCGTTCGACCTGCTCGCAGTCAATCTGGATCAGAAGCAGCCGAACTTTCCGGCCGACGTGTTGCCCGCTTATCTCAAGGGGCGCGGCGTGCCGTTTCGCATCGTCGAGCGCGACACGTATTCCATCGTCAAGCGGCTCGTGCCCGAAGGCAAGACCTATTGCTCCGTCTGCTCGCGTCTGCGGCGCGGCATCATCTACCAGATCGCGCAGGAAGAGGGCTGCACCAAGATCGCGCTCGGCCACCACGCCGACGACATCATCCAGACCTTTCTGCTCAACTTCTTCTTCGTCGGCCAACTCAAAGCGATGCCGCCCATCCTGCGTTCGAACGACGGGCGCAACACAGTGATCCGCCCGCTCGCCTACTGCCGCGAGACGGACATCGCCGAGTATGCCGCGTTGAAAGAGTTTCCGCTGATCCCTTGCGACCTGTGCGGCTCGCAATCGAATCTGAAACGCGTACGCATGAAGCGGCTCGTCGCTGAGCTTGAGCGCGAGATTCCGAACGTACGCAGTTCGATGCTGACCGCGCTCGGCAACGCAGTGCCCTCGCACCTGCTCGACACGAAACTCTTCGACTTCGGCAAACTTGCGCCCGTCGCCGCCGCAGAGATCGAAGCCGAACTCGACGCGGCCATCGGCCACGCCGACCCCGCAGGCGAGATGCGCCCTGCCCTCGTCTCGATCTCATAAACAACTCGAAGAAGCGAACCTGAGAAAGCCCCGCGCGGACATACGACGCGCGGGGCTTTTGCTGTCTGTGCGTAGCGTTGTTCTACGCGCTCTCGGCGGCGCGTTCGACGGCCTTCAAGACCTGTCGGCGGTAGCGATGCGTGACGGGGCGGCGACGGCCGATGCCGATGGCGTGGCGCGAGATGATGAGCGTGGGCGGCAGTTGGCGTCGCTTGAATTCGTTGGCCGGGGCTTCGACGCGGTTGAGCACGTCAAAGATGAGATGCTGGTCGTGCCCGGCTTGGACGATCTCTTCGGGCGTCGCTTTGCGCTCGAAGTAGAGTTTGAGGATCGGGTCGAGCAGGTCGTAAGGCGGGAGCGATTGGTCGTCGAACTGGCCGGGCGCGAGTTCGGCCGAGGGGCGTTTTTCGATGATCTCGTTCGGGATGATCTCGCGCTCGCGGTTGACGTAGCGCGAGAGCGCCCACACTTCCGTCTTGAGCACGTCGCCGAGGACTGCGAGGCCGCCGTTCGTGTCGCCGTAGAGCGTGCAGTAGCCGAGCGCGAGTTCCGACTTGTTGCCGGTGGAGAGCAGCAGGCGGCTCTCCGCGTTCGAGATCGCCATCAGGATGTTGCCGCGCAGGCGCGACTGCGTGTTCTGTCGCGCGATCTCTTCCAAGCCCGTCCCCGGATTCTCTAACCTGAGTTGTTTGACGAGCACTTCGTAGGCCGCGCTGATCGGGTGTTCGATGGTCGGCATGCCCAGATTCTTCCCCAACGCGACGGAATCATCGACGCTTCCGCGCGAAGAGAAAGGCGAGGGCATCATCACGGACAAAACGTTTTCCGCGCCGAGCGCTTCGCACGCCAGCACTGCGACGAGCGACGAGTCGATGCCGCCCGACAGGCCGAGCACGGCGCGCGTGAAGCGATTTTTGCGCGCGTAGTCGCGTATGCCGAGGACGAGCGCATCGTGGACGGTCTCTATGTCGTCGCCGGGCAGGCAATAGGTGTCGCAGGTGTCGCAGTCGAGATCGACTGAGCCGTAGAACTCTTTGAAGGGCGGCGCTTGCATGATGATCTGCCCTTTGCCGTCCGTGACAATTGACGCGCCGTCGAAGATGACGCCGTCGTTTGCGCCGACGAGATTGACGAAGACGATAGGCACGCCCGCAGCCTTCGCGCGATGCGAAACCATCGAACAGCGCTGTCCCATCTTGCTCTTGTTGAAGGGCGAAGCGTTGATCGAGATGATCAGCTCTGCGCCCATCGCGATCAGATCATCGGTCGGGTCGTTGGCGTAGAGACGTTCGCGCCAGTAGGTCTTGTCGTTCCACATGTCCTCGCAGACGGCGACGCCGACGCGCGTGCCCTTGATGTCAAACAGGCGACGCTCGTGCGCCGGTTCGAAGTAGCGCGGGTCGTCGAACACGTCGTATTCGGGGAGCAGAGTCTTGTCCGCATAGCCGACGAGTTGGCCGTCGGAGATAACGGCGGCAGAATTGTAGAGCCGACGCCCCTGCGCGGATTCGTTCGGGCGCACCGTGCCGACGATGACGGTCAAGCCCTTGCTCGCCGCGACGATCTGTTCGAGCGGGTCTGTGGCGTGCGCGATCACGTCTCGATCCATGAACCAATCGAAAGACATATAGCCCTGCACGGCGACTTCGGGCATCACCACCAGATCGCTCCCGTCGGCACGCGCCTGCTCGATAGCGCGCAAGCACTGCGCGACGTTGCCTTCGTAATCGCCGTTCGTCGTGTTGATCTGCCCGATGGTGACGCGCATCTTTGTCGCTCCTCCGCAATTGTTCGATTGATTCAGGCCGCTTCAACGTAATCGGCCATACTAGTCGGTTCAGGTATCGGCAATCCGTCCTCACGCATGCCGCGCAAATGTAACTCGATGGCTTCACGCATGCGCCGTTTGACCTCTTCCACGGTTTTGCCGGTGGCAATACAACCGGGGAGATCAGGCAGATACGCCGAATAATTTCGCTCGCCCTTTTCGATAATCATGACATAACGCATCTTACTTATCCTCGCTATTTCTTTACCCCGGCTTGCGTCAGGATGCTTTTGAGAGTTTTTGGATGTACGTCCTCGTTAAGATGCCCGGCCACCGTTACGCGACCGGACTTCGTCGGATGCTTATACTGTCGATGACTGCCCTGTGTGACAACATGATACCAGCCATCCTTTTCAATTAGCTTGATCACATCTCTCACCTTCATATTTTATTTCAAAACTCAATCGCCGTTCGTCGTGTTGATCTGCCCGATGGTGACGCGCATCTTTGTCGCTCCTCGAATAGGTTGTTATTTGAAATCTTTGATCAGGATCAGGTCTGTGATGGGGTTGCCGCGCGCGACGGCGAGTTGGCGACCGTCGGGCGACCATGCGTACCAGTTGATGAAATAGGTTTTGAGGTCTGCGAGCTGCCGCGGCTGGCCGCTCGACGCGACCGGCAGACGCCAGAGGCCGGACGCGCCTTCGCGTCGGACGACGTAATCGAGTCCCTGACTGTCGGGCGACCAGCGCAGCATGTCGAGTGCGGCCGGCGCGTCGAACTCGCGCACGGGAGCGCCGCCTTCAACCGGCGTGATGATGATGCGGCGCGGCGCGTTAGGCGTCGAAGCAGTCTGCATGCTGAAGAACAATTTGCCGTCGGGCGACAGGCGCGCGTTGCCGACTGCCTGCTCGGTGACGCGCGCGGGCGTGCCACCCTCGACGCCGACGCGCAGGAAGGCGTAGCGCCCGCCCTCGTCGCGCGAGGCGTAATAGACCGTGCGGCTGTCGGGCGCGAAGTGCGGAAAGCTGTATTGCTCGACGTTGCGCACGAGTTCGCGCTGGCCGCTGCCGTCCGCATTCATCAGCCAGATGCTCCACCCGACCGAGCGGTTCGAGATGAAGACGATCAGGCGTCCGTCCGGAGAGACTTCGGGCGAGGCATCGTTGTTCGGGTCGAAGGTCAACTGGCGCGCGCCCGTGCCGTCCGCGTTCATCACCCAGATGTCGCCATTGCCGCTCGCGCCTGATTGATAGACGATGCGGCCGTCGGGCATCCAGGAGGGCGTGCCCGCGCTGCCCTCGTTCGTCAACTGGCGCGGCGCGTCACCGCCGCCACCGCCGGAAAGCCAGATGTCCGCGCTGTAGTTGCTTTGCAGCGCGAGGAGCGTGCGCGAGTCGGCCGTCAGGCTGACGCTCTTGTAAGAGTTCAGATCGTTCGTGATCTTCTGCGCCTCGCCGCCCGGATAGGCGACGAACCAGATCTGCTCGGGCGTGCTCGGCAGAGAGGCGCGGTCGCGGCCGTTGAAGACGAGGCCGCTGCCGTCCGAGAGCCACGCGAGGATGCCGATGCTGCGCCAGCGCGCGGACGAAACGACTTGCGCAGCGCCGCCCTCGGGGCGCACGCTCTCGACGTTCATGTAGTAGCCCTGATCGTCCGTCCCCTTGACGGAGAAAGCGATCTGCTGCCCATCGGGCGACCACGCGAGCGTGGGGAAGATGATGGGAGCTTTGCGCGACACTATCGTGCGCTCGCCGCCTCCGTCTTCGTTCGCCACGACGATGGTGTCCGCGCCCGTGTCCGGGATGTGACGACGGAAGGCGAACTGCTTGCCGTCGGGCGAGAAAGTGACGGCGCTGTCAACGTCGCTGATGATCTTTTGCGGCGTGCCGCCAAGGAGCGAAGGCACACGATAGAGGTCGCCGAGGTTGCCGCCTAAGGGGACTGTCACGTAGTACAAAAACGCGCCGTCGGGCGAGAAGGTCAAACCCGTGTAGGCCGACTCGCTCGGCGCGACCAGTTCCTTCTCGGTGGTCGTCGCCAGTTGACGGACGCGCACGCTCAGCTTGCCGTTCTCATACACAGTGCGCGCGAAGTACTTGCCGTCCGGCGAGAGCGTCGCGATCATGGTCTGCCCCGCCGCCTGTAGCTTCGTGAACTTCATGTTCTGCAACGAAGCGAAGGGCGCACCCGCGCGCGAACCCGGGCCGCGCGTGAAGTGATAGACGCCGAACGCGAGAGCGCCGAGCACGACGAAGGCGACGAGGGCGACGGCGGCGAGGTTGAACTTGCGGCGCGGCTGGACGGCGACGCTTCCGGCGACGCTCTCCGCGCCCGAGCGGTGCACAGTGTCTTGCGGCGCGATGTCGCCCGCGGTCGTGCGCCCTGCTCCGGCCGCAGTGGGCGCGACCATGCGCCCGGCCACTTGTCCCGTGAGCGTTCCAGCGCCGAGCGTGCCCCCGGCGGTCGAAGCGGAGAAGCCGGGCACGACGGAATGTTCGAGCGATAGCCCCGCGTCGAGCCGCTGGCGCAGGCGTTGCAGTTTGACGAGCATCTGCTTCGCCGTCTGAAAGCGCGCGTCACGGTCTTTCGTCAACGCATCGGTGACGACTTCCTGCAAAGCCTCCGGCGCATCCGCCAGATACTGCGCGAGCGGCGGCGGCTCTACGTCTAAGATGTGGACGATGACGTGGCTGGCCGAACGTCCCTCGAAAGGCACGTGCCCCGTGAGCATCTCGTAGAAGACGCAGCCGAGGCTCCAGATGTCTGTGCGCGCATCCACCGCTTCGCCGCGCGCCTGTTCGGGCGACATGTAGGCGACCGTGCCCATGATCGCGCCGGGGTTCGTGTTGACGAGCGCTCGCGTGGCCGCTTCCGTATCGACGTTCGAGTTGCGGCTCGTCACTTTGGCGAGACCGAAATCGAGCACCTTCACGTAACCGTCTGCGCGTACCATCACGTTTTCGGGTTTGATGTCGCGGTGGACGATGCCTTCGGCGTGTGCGGCGGCGAGTGCGCTCGCGATCTGCGCGGCGATGTCGAGCGCGTCGCCAAGTTTCAGACGACGCGCCGCGATGTGTTCGCGCAGGGTCGTGCCCTGCACAAACTCGGTGGCGAAGAAACGCGCGCCCGCCTCGGTCTGTCCGATGTCGAAGACGGTCAGGATGTTCGGATGATTGAGTGCAGAGGCGGCGCGCGCTTCCTGTATGAAGCGGCTCATGCGGTCTTGATCGGCCGCCACGTCCGAATGCAAAAACTTGAGCGCGACCGGACGATTCAACTCCGTGTCGAGCGCGCGATAGACTTCGCCCATGCCGCCCACGCCGATGAGCGACTGGATTTCATAACGTCCGATACGTGTCCCCGCGTCGAGACTCATGTGGGCGCGCACGGCGACGGCCTGCGCAAACAAATTACTGAGGCGTCAATCTCATGTTTCGATCTCCCACATTCTAAATCGAAGCACGAGGGAAACAAAGAGCCTTTGAGCTACGGCAAAATGAACGGCCGCACACGAAATTTCGCACGACTCTTATTTATCTTTACTCTTCTGACGCGAACGCACGACGCGGCCGTGGCCGCCGCCGCCCGGCGTCTCGATGCGCACGCGCTCGCCCGCCTTCAGTTCCCAAGAACCTTTTGCGTCGATCCGCCGCACGCGTTTGCGTCCCGTCTCGTCCACAGAGAGCACGGCGTCGCGCCCCGCCCGCCCGTCTGCTCCGCCCGCGAGACCGTAAGGCGCGCGCCGTCGCCTGTCTGCCAGGAGAGACATGCGCGCGTCTACCAGCGTCTCGATCTCGCGGACGACGCCGTCGCCGCCCCTCTGCTTCCCGCGTCCGCCCGAACCGGCGCGAATCGCATACTCGCGCACGCGCAGAGGGTACGCATATTCGAGAGCTTCGACGGGCGTGTTGAGACTGTTCGTCATGTGCGTGTGGACGGCGCTCAGACCATCACGCGCCGGGCGTGCGCCCATGCCGCCCGCAATCGTTTCGTAGTAAGCGAACTCGCGCCCCGTACGCATGTCCGTGCCGCCGATGGTCAGGTTGTTCATTGTGCCCTGACTCGCCGCCGGGATACGTTCCGGCAAAGCACGCGCGAGCGCTTTGAACAACACGTCAACGATGCGCTGCGACGTTTCGACGTTACCGCCCGCGACGGCCGCGGGCGCGTGTGCGTTCACGATTGTTCCGGGCGGCGCGACGACTTCAATCGGCTGCATCAGCCCCGCGCTCGCAGGCGTCTCTGTCGCGCCGAGCAGGCAGCGAAAGACGTATGCGACCGCCGACACGGTGATCGCCTCGACGGCGTTGACCGGCCCCAACACCTGCGCCGCGCTGCCCTCGAAATCGACGCGCGCACGCGCCCCTTTGATAGAGACATGCACGCGCAGGCGGCACGGCGCATCGCTCGTGCCGTCGTCGTCGAGCGCGTCCTCGGCTTCGTAAACTCCGTCGGGGATTTCTAAGATGGCAGCACGCATCAAACGCGCGGAATAGTCGATCAAGTGCCCGGCATAAGCCGTGGCCTCACGCGCTCCCGCACGCGCGACGATCTCAAGCAGACGCGTCGCGCCGGTCTTGAGCGCGCCCGTCTGCGCCGCGAAATCCGCGCGCCGCTCGTCCGCCCCGCGCACGTTCGCCAGGAGCAGTCGCATCACGTCTTCATTCAAGCGACCGCCGCGCACCAGATGCACGGGCGGGATGCGCAAGCCCTCGCCATACACGTCCGTCGACATGCCCATCGAACCGGGCGAGCCGCCGCCGATGTCCGCGTGGTGCGCGCGATTGGCGACGTAGAAAATGGGTGAAGGAGAAAAAGCGAAAGGCGAAAGGTTAAGACCGAAACCGGCCGTCGCTTCTTGATCCAAACTCGCAGCGCGTTGGTCTAAACTCGCGGTGCGGCTTTCAGTCTTTCCTCTTCCCCTTTCCCCCTTTCCCTTTTCCCTGCTCTCAAAGACGCCCGCGACGAGCGTTACGTCCGGCAGGTGCGTGCCGCCCGCGAAGGGATCGTTGAGTGCGATCACGTCGCCCGGTTCGATGCGCGTCTGTTGAAGCGCGGCGGCGACGGCCATGGGCATGCTGCCGAGATGGACGGGCATATGCTCGCCCTGCGCGACGACGCGCCCCGTAGCGTCGAAGACGGCGCACGAATAGTCGCGCCGCTCCTTGATGTTCGGCGAGTGAGCCGTGCGCCGGAGCGCGATGCCCATCTCTTCGGCGACAGAGGTGTAGAGCGCGCGATAAATTTCCAGCGTGACCGGATCGAAGTCTGTGCGGCGTCTCATAGTTCGGCGATGTCCGATGCGTTTGAAACTCGAACTCAATTCATAGCTCAACGATCAAGTTGAGAACTCGGGTTCATAACTCGACGACCAAGTTGCCTTCTGTATCTATGCGCGCACGACGCACGCCCGAAGGCACGAGCGTCGTCGAAGAATACTCCGTGACGATGCAGGGCGTTCGCAGTCGCGCGCCCGCGCGCAGATCGTCGCGCCGGTAGACGCCGACTCGCTCCGGCTTCGTCTTGAAATAGACGAGCGCACTTGCGTGCGGCGCGACTGTCGAAGCGCGTTCGATTTGAGCGGCGCGTTCGTGCTTGAGTTTTTCGACCAGCCCGCGCGAACGCAGGCGCGCGCTCACGATCTCGACCGCGCTCTCTTCCTGCGCGTAACCATAGCGCGCCAGATGCGCGCGATGAAACGAGGCGGCAAGCGCACGCGCCGTCGGCTTCCATTCGATCTCCAACTCGAACGACTGCCCTTTGTAACGCGCGGCCACGCTGCGCGCGTGTCTCTGCTCGCGCCGCTCGTCTCTGAAACCTTCGCGCTTGAGCGCCGCGCGTGCGGCGCGCTCCATCTCTCGAAACGCGCGTTCGAGTTGGTCTGGACGCCTTGTGTCTTCGACAACATCGAGCATGACGGTGCGGCTCGAATCGATGACGACATCCGAGACAAGCGCGCCGAGGGCTGAGAGTGCGCCGGGTCTCTGCGGCACGAGGACGCGCGGGATGCGCAACCCTGCGGCGAGCGCGACGGCGTGCAGACCGCCCGCGCCGCCAAACGAGACGAGCGTGAACGCGCGCGAATCGAAACCGCGCTCGACCGACACCGTGCGCAGAGCACGCTCCATCCCCGCATTCACCACGCGGACGACGCCGAGCGCCGCCTCGTACGCATCTATCTTCCTGCCCGACGCCGCGCTCATCTCGCGCGCGAGTTGCGAGAGCGCTTCGTGCGCGCGGTGTGCGTCCAACTGGAAGTCGCCGCCGAGCAGTCCCGCGCCGCCGAAGCGACCGAGCACGAGGTTAGCGTCAGTCACGGTGGGGAGCGTGCCGCGCCCGTAGGCCGCCGGGCCGGGATCAGCGCCCGCCGACTCAGGCCCGACGCGCAAGCTCCCGCCCGCGTCCACACGCGCAATCGAGCCGCCGCCCGCGCCGACCGTGTGTATGTCAAGGACAGGGACGGCGACGGGCAAGCCTGCCACCGTCGCCTCGTTCGTCGTGCGCATCCGTCCGCCTGTGCAGAGCGCCACGTCGGTCGAAGTGCCGCCCATGTCGAAAGTGATGATGTCTGGCGCGAGCGTAGCGCCGAGCGCGCCGACGACGCCGCCCGCAGGCCCCGAAAGGATCGTCCGCACAGGCTCGCGCGCGGCCACAGTGGCCGAGATGCTTCCGCCCGAAGACTGCATCACGCGCAGGCGCGGCGCGCGCAGTTTCTTCAGATACGCGCCCATTAAGGGTTGCAGGTAGGCGTTGATGGCGACCGTCGAAGTGCGTTCGAACTCTCGATACTCCGGCAGGATTTCGTGCGAGACGGAAAGCGGCACGTTCAAACTTTCGAGCGCGCGTGCGATTAACTGCTCGTGTTCTGGACGCACGAACGAGAACAACAGGCAGACGGCCACCGCTTCGACCCGTGCACGCCGCAGACGCGCAACCAACGCGTCGAGCGCGCGTCGGTCGGGCGATTCCAACACCTCGCCCGTCGCCGCGACGCGTTCGCGGACGCCGAAGCGCAGAGAGCGCGGGATGATCGCTTCGGGGCGCTCGGCGTTCAGGTCGTAGAGCGCGGGGCGCGCTTGTCTGCCGATAGCGAGCACGTCTTCGAACCCGGCGGTCGTGACGAGTGCGGCACGCGCGCCGCGTCGCTGCAAGAGCGCGTTCGTCCCGACGGTCGTGCCGTGCACGATCTCCAACTCCGCGACGCTCGTATTCATCTCGGCCGCGATGCGACGCAAACCCGCTTCGATGGCGCGCGCCGGATCGTCGGGCGTCGAAGCGAGTTTGAAGATGCTCGGACGCCCTGCGGCGCGTCCCGCGTAGACGAAATCCGTGAACGTCCCGCCCGTGTCCACGCCGACGCGCACGCGCCGCGCATTTCGTTGTTTTGAGTTAGAAGAAGGCACTGATGAATGTAGTGGAAGGTCGCATGTTTTTAGAGCGACCGACAAAACAAAGAGCGGAACCACGAAGAGGCACGCGCACGACACGAAGAAGAAGTTTAGTGCTTTTTCGTTTCGTGTGGCTTCGTGTGGTTTCGTGGTTTCAAGGTTTTGTTTGCCGTCCTCAGTCTAAACACTTTCGGGCGTCGCCCAACTGCCCGCGGCGTGCGAGCGGCGCGCGGCGTCGAGAACGAGTTGGGTGCGGTGGCCGTCTGCGAAGGTGGCCGCGTCTTCGATTGTCGTGCGGCCTTCGCCGAGGGCGCGCACGATCTCTTGCGCGAACCGCGTGAAGCCGCGCGCCCAACCCGTGTCGTGCATGCCGGGGGCGAGGCTGCCGCTCTCCGTCTCGATTTGTTGCCACGCGCCCGCCCCAAGCGCCGCGTGCCGGAGCGTGCCGTCCGCTTCGATGCTGAGCGCGCCGCGCTCGCCGAAAATTTCCAGACGATGCAAAGGCTCTCCTGCTTCGACGAAGGAGATGGACACCGAACCGGTCGCGCCCGCTTCGGCTATCAGTTCGCCGCCCGAAAAGTTGAGCAGCAAGTTGGCCGCGTCGTCGGAAGTGACGGTACGCATCGTGCGGCTTTCGCCTTCGGGGCGCGCGGCGACGTGTGTTGAAAGTTGGCAGAAGACGCGCGTGACCTCTGCGCCCGCGAACAACCAGTGGAAGCCGTCAACGACGTGTGAACCGATTGCGCCGAGCGCGCCGCCGCCCATCTGTGCGTCAGCCCACCAATCCCAGGCGCGCTCATGCGAAGCACGCGTATCGGCGCGATAGACGACCGACGTGTGGCGCACGCGCCCGATCTCGCCCGCACGCAGCAACTCGCGCGCACGGCGTCGCCCTTCGAGGAAACGCAGTTCGTGATCGACCAGTGCGAGCACGCCCGCCGCTTCCGCCGCGCGTTGCATCTCACCTGTCTCCGATGCATCCATCGCCAGAGGCTTTTCGCAGAGCACGGCCTTGCCGCGCGCCAGTGCGTAGAGCGTCATCTCAAGATGCGTGGCGGGCGGCGTGACGATGCTGACGAGATCGACATCCGCGCATTCGACCACCTCGCGCCAGTCTCGTCCGACGAACGGAATCTCAAACTCGCGCGCCACGGCCGCAGCGCGCTCACGCCGCGCGCTCGCAATCGCCACGACACGCGCGCCCGCACCGCAAGCGCGAAAGCCCGGGATCTGCGTCGAACGCGCAAAGCCCGAACCGATGATGCCGATGCCGATAGAGTTTTTACCGCTCACGCAACTTAAGTTTGCTCTCGTTTGATTGAAACAAAATAAGGCGACCGTTTAAGTCGCCTTATTCTGTGATGTGCCCCCGCCAAGACTCGAACTTGGAACCAACGGATTATGCCTACCCCTACGGCTTTCGCCGCGCTCCGCGTGCGGCAGCAGACGGAGTTTGTGGTCTGGACTTTCTCTTCGCTTTACGCGTCTGCCATCAAGTCTCTACACCTTCCCCACACGTCGCCGCGCGGGGCTTGGCTCGGGATTACCGTCTCGCTTTCGCGGCCTTAGGCTTCCCCGAATTTGACAGATTCTACGAGCGCACCTGAAACAAGTCCTCGTCAAACTCGAACTTGAATGTGATACGCCTGCAACCCAACTTTGAAGGTCGTATGTTTCCACTTAGACCTGTCAAAGAACTTGAGTCCGCTGCTCTAACCATTGAGCTACAGGGGCATAACTTTAGTAGTGCGAACGCGATTATAGGTTCGCGCAGGCGAAGGCCGCAAGCGGACGCCCTTTAAATTAACCTTCACCTTGTTTGAAGCCGGGGGCGGCCATGAGATTTTCGATCTGTTGCAGGTGGCGGCCTTCGTGCAGGCCGATGAAGGCGAGCCACTGCGCGGAGTTGAATGCGCCGAAGGCCGGATGCGGGAAGGTAGCAGCATTGAGGTTGCTTGCGGCTTCGAGACGCGGGCGTAAACCTTCGAGCTCCGCGCGCGTGCGTCGCAAGTTGGTGAGTCCTTCCGCGAGCGAGACGCCTCCGCTCGGCCGCACCTGTTCGGGCGCGGTCAGCTTTTCATCACGCACCTGGTCAATGAAAGAGTCGAGCGAGAAGGGTTGAAAGCCGGAGGCACTCGTGCCACCGGCCGCGCCCTCTCCCGCCGTCGCTGTAGCGGCGGATGCGCTCTCGCTCTTTTTGAGCAGCATGCCGATCAGTTGCACCATCTGTTGTTCGAGCATCGCAAGGTGCTCGATGATCTCTGCGATTGACCAGGCGTTGTCGGCGGGGCGGAAATGTTGTTGCGCTTCGCTTAAATTTTCGACGCGCTCGGTGAGTTTCCGGCGCACCGTGTCGTTGGCGGCGTAGATGTCCGCGATGCTTTGGTAGATCAAGGGGGATTGACTCCTTTGCTGTTAAAAGCCGGAAGCCCGCCGCGCTCTCTGTCAACTGAGCACGACGGCCTGCGGGCTGAGATGTAGGATGTGCCAGCGCAGATAGCCGCGCGTCGGGTCGGGGCTGTTTTGATAATAGCGGACAAACCCCGTACGCACGAGCAGCAGTTCGGGCTGCAACCATTCGAGGCGGATGACCGGGTTGAAAGAGATGGGCGTCGCGCCGCCCCCGGAAGATGTGGCCGCGTCACCCGTTTGAGCGGTTTTGCCGTCGGCCGTCGGCGCGTTGGCGCGTTTCAGTTTTTCGGCGTCGTAAGCGGTCGAGGCTGTGAGCAGCGTTTCGCGCAGGGGCAGGCGCGCGCCCGTCGGCGCGTTGCCGGTCGCATCGTAGATCGCCACGTCCGTCTCAAACGCCGTGGCGACCTTCGACGCGTCGGGCGACCAGACGGGCGCAACGTCCATCAATTGATCGTCGAGCAGGCGCTCTTTGCCGTCCGCACGCTCGATGATGCGCGGGCGACCGGCAAACTCCTTGCCCTCGTTCATGCGCGCGTCGAGTTCGTCCTGACGACAGGCGAGCGAGGCGATGGCGCGGCTGTCGGGCGACCAGGCGAGATTCAGGTAGATGAGGCCGTCGCGCGTGGTGAGCGGTCGCAGGTTTTCGCCGTTGCGGTCGGCCACGTAAATCTGATCGGTTTTGAAGACTTGCACGGGCGCGATCAGCGGCGCGATTGAAGGCGTGGGCGTGGACGGCGCGTTCGGGTCGAAGACGGGCGGCGTTGTCGTGTCGGGCACGTCGTCGGGCGTCGGCGTGGGTGTCGCGTTCGCGCGCTCGCGTCCGATGAAGGCGAACCACTGCGCGTCGGGCGACCAGGCGACGGCCGCGAGCGTGATGCCCTCCAAGTTCTGCGGCAGGATGTTGCGCACGAACATGCCGTCCGCGCCGTAGAGATCTATGCGAAAAGTGTTATCGACGGGCTGGCCGCCGCCCGGATCGTAGAGCGCGAGAGCGCGTTGGCCGTCGGGCGACAGCACGGTGCGCAGGAGCGCTTCGTCCTTCCGGTTCGTCTCAAACTGCGTCTTGACGGTGTCGAGCAGTTCTTCCGGCGTTTCGAGTTTCAGGTTTGTGGGCAGCACGTCCTCGCTGATGTCCGTCTCCAGACGAAAGGCAAGCCGCGAGGCGGGCACGTCGCGCAGAGCGCGCGGGCGCACCGCGCTGATCCCCAGACGCTCTCCGACGCTGCGGCAACCGCCTGTGCCCAACAAAGTAAACAACAAGAGCGCACACGCCGCGAACGATCTCACAGACGACTTCGACGCCCCGCGCACTTGAGCGAAGCGCACGGGTGCGCACACACGATTTCCCTGCTTGAATTTTTCTCTCATCTTGAACGGGAAATGATAGGAAGCGCATCGGGCTGTGTCAACGTGCCGCCCGGCTTGAAAGGAAGTAAAGAGAAAAGTTGAACTTAGAAGACGACCCTTCGCTGAACGACACGGAGCGCCTATTCGCTCAAGGGCGCGGCGTGCGTGGCGAGACCGGATGCGCGGCGCGGCGCGGCGTGCGGCGTGGCATCGGAGTCGTAGGCGGGGCTTCCGGCTCGACCGCTGCGCCCGTGAGTTCGCGCGCGAGCGCGGGGTCGAGCGCGAGCAGGACGCGCATCGTCGTGCGCGGCGACAGGTGTGCGCGATCCGTGTGGTCGCGCTCCACGCAGTTGTGCGCGAGCGCACGCGCCGTGCGCCGCGCAAGCGTTTCGACGCCGGGCGTCCGCGCGATGTAAGCGCGCACGGCGAGCGCGCCCACCAGATCGCACGTCAACTCTTCACCGCGTCGCACGCTGATCCGCAAGCCCGCCGCGCGCCCCGCCCTCACGGCCACGCGGCGAAACAACGCCTGGAGGCTCGCGTCCGCTCCGTCGGCCACGTGCGTCAACTCGTGCGCGAGCACGCCGAGCATCCCTTCGTCCGAGCGCAAGCCCGCCAGAAAGATCGTGCCGAAGCGGATCGTGCGCGGCTCTTTGTAGAGCACGGAAGCGTTGTCGCGCAGTTCCATGTCCGGCCGGATCGTCGTTACGCGCGCAAGCCGCACGAAGGCCGCGCGCACAGTCGTCGTCTCCCTGATGCCGTACTCGCGCAAGAGACGCCTGAGCGATTCGGCCGCCAAAGTCTTCGCTACCGGGAGCAGACGCTCCGCGCGTTCCGTCCCGGCCAGAACTTCCGTGTGGCGCAAGGGCAAAGACGGCCGCGCCTGCATCTCGTCAATCGGCGCGCTCCCCAAGGGGTCTAACTCGCGCTCGGCGCACGTGGCCTCCATCGCGCGCCGCACGAGTTCGTACACATCGCGCCGCGCCTCCACATGTCCCGTCGCGCGCCGCGTCTGCCTTTGCGACTGCGCACGCGCCGCAGGAGGAGGCGCGACTGACACCAACCCGCACACAAGCGCGACGCACCACAGCCACGCGCCCAACCGGCGGCGCTGTTCGTTTCGTCTAACGTGTTGCGGTGTGCGTTGTCGCATAAAAAAGTTTTCGCCGTCGCTTCTTCTCGTCAACGATTGCGCCACACGGGCTTGCGTTTCTCCATGAACGCCTTGATGCCTTCGTTGGCGTCTTCGGTCTTCATCAACTCGTTCAGGTAAAAACTCTCGACGCGCGCCAGCGCATCCTCCAGACGTTCCTCGCGCGAGATGTCGAGCGCGCGGCGCGTCAACTCCAGAGCGGGCGCGGACAATTCGCGCAAACGTCCGAGTATCTCCTGCGCCTTCGCTTCCAGTTCCGCAGGCGCGACGACGTAGTTGACCAGACCGAGCCGGAGGGCTTCGGGCGCGTCGATCAATTCGCCCGTCAGTATCAGTTCGCGTGCGCGCCGTTCGCCGATGATGCGCGGGAGCATGATGGCCGCCACGGGCGGAAAGACGCCCAACTTGATCTCCGGCTGGCCGAAGCGCGCGCGCTCCGTCGCCAGGACGATGTCGCACGCCGCCACGAGTTCGCACCCGCCGCCGAGCGCCGCCCCGTCCACGAGCGCCAACGTCGGCTTCGCCATCACTTCCAGCGCGCGAAAGATGTTATGAAACGATTCGAGCATCTGGTAGATCGTCTCGGAGACGTGCTCCTCAATCGCCACGCCCGCGCTGAAAGCGCGCGACGGCGGCGCGGCCTCGAACACGATCGCCACCATGTCGCGCGCGCGCGAACACTCTTCGAGCGCCGACCCGACCTCGCGCATCATCGCAATGTTCAAAACATTCAACGGCGCACGCGCGAGACTGATGCGCCCCACACGATCTTCGACCGTAAACTTGATGTGCTGGTAGCTACTCATAAGTGATAAGTGACGAGTGACAAGTGACGAGACAAAGACAAGCATTTTAACTTGTCACTTGTCACTCGTCACTCGTCACTCGTCAAAGCATTTGTCCGCCGTCAACTCGTATGACTTCGCCTGTGATGTGGCGCGCGGCTTCGGAGCAGAGGAAGGCGACGACCGAGGCGACTTCTTCCGGTTCGCCGATGCGCCCGAAGACCGTCTCGCGCGCGGCCTCTTCCAAAACTTCCGCGGGCAGGCGCTCGACCAGAGGCGTGCGTATGAAGCCGGGCGCGACGGCGTTGACGTTGATGCGGTCACGTCCGAGATCGGCCGCCGCCGCGCGCGTCAGCGCGACGACTCCGGCCTTCGACGCAGCGTAGTTACTGATGCCGAAACGCCCGCGCAGTGCTTCGATGGAAGCGACGTTGACGATCTTCCCCGCCCCTTGCGCGCGCAGGGCGGGCGCGACGGCACGTATGTAGTTGAACGTGCCTTTGAGATTGACGCCGAGGACGCGCTCCCACTGCGTTTCGGTCATCTTCCAGATGGGCGCGTCTTCAATTGTGCCTGCGGCGTTGACGAGAAGGTGGACGCCGCCGAGCCGCACGCGCGTCTCGGCCACGATGCGCTCGGCCTTGCCGTAGTCGGCCACGTTGGCGTGAAAACTGACGACGCGCGCGCCCGCGTCTCTGATCATGCGCGCGGCCTCCGTCATCAAATCCTCGCCCGCCAGATCGACGATACAGATGCTCGCCCCGCCGCGCGCCAGTTCAAGCGCGCACGCGCGGCCGATCCCCGAAGCCGCGCCCGTGATGATGGCGACCTGACCGTCGAATGTCATCAACGCATTTACTCTTCAGCGCTGCCGCGTTACTCGCGCGTGCCGCCGCGTTGCGGTTGCATCGTGTAGAGCCAGCCCTCGTAGAGCCGTTTCTGTTCGGGCGTCTGCTGCGCGAGAGGCACGAGGCGGTAGTTCTCTTCGGCGCGACCGCCGAGTTTGATCGTGAAGGTGCGCAGTTCGTCGAGACGAAAAACCGAGAGGCGAATTTCGTCGCCGGGCTTACGTTCTTCGAGACGCGCGTTGAAGGTGGTCAGGGTCACACGCTGACCGTCAAGCGCGACGATCTGATCGCCGAAAGTGATTCCCTGATTGTAGGCGGGCGTGCCCGCCGGGACGCTTGAGACGACGAGGCGGTCAGCGTCTTGCCTGAGGTTCGCGCCGAAGTAGGCTCGCGGCGCGGCAGGCTTCGACGGGTCGGCTGCGGAAGCAGCAGTCGTCTCAAGTCGCAAGCCGACGGCGTTGAAGGCCGTGTTGTAATCGAGTTCCTCGCGGCCGCGCACGAAGCGCCGGAAGAAATCTTCGAGGCTCGCGCCCGCCGCCTGCTCGGCCGCGCGCTGAAAATCTTCGGGCGTGTAGTTGCGGTTCTGTTTGGCGTAGTCGTTGTAGAGCGTGCGCATCACGTCGTCGAGCGAACGCGCGCCCGCGGAGCGACGCCGTATTTCGAGGTCGAGCAACAATCCGACGATTGCGCCTTTGTCGTAATAAGAGATGGCCGAGTTGAGCGTGTTTTCGTCGGGGCGGTAATACTTGATCCACGCGTCGAAGCTGGCCTCTTCGATGCTCTGTTCGAGGCGGCCGGGCGTGTTCTGCAAACTGCGTATGGCGTTGGCGATGGTCGTCAAATATTCCTTGTCGCCGATGACTCCGGCGCGGCGCGACAGGATGTTTTCGTAATAACTCGTGACGCCTTCAGCCACCCACAAGAGCCGTGTGTAATTCTCGCCCGTGTAATCGAAGGGGCCGAGCACGTCAGGGCGGATGCGTTTGACGTTCCAGAGATGGAAATATTCGTGCGCGACGAGCGAGAGGAAATCGTCCCAAGACGCTTCGGGGCGAAAGGCATAGCGCCGCCAGATGATCGCCGTCGAGTTGAGGTGTTCGAGTCCGCCACCCGCCGAAGGATGCAGCATCAACATGAAAGTGTAATCGCGGTAGGGCACGTCGCCCATCAACTGCACGGACGCTTCGACGATCTGCTGCACCTCGCGCCGCAGGCGTTCGGGGTCGTAGTTGCCCTCGCCGTCGATGACGATGCGATGCGGCACGCCGCGCACCTCGAACGAGATGGTCTTGAAGTCGCTTGCGAGAAACGGCGAGTCGTAAAGTATGTCGAAGTTCTCGGCGCGAAAAGTGTGACGCTGACCGCTGACGGCCGGCAAGCCCGTCGCCACTTTCCAATCGCCGAACGGAACGACGCGCACGGTCGAGGGCGCACTGAGTTGCCCGTCCGGGTACATCAGGAGCGCCGAGTTGTTCCAGAAAGCATGACGGTCGTGCAACTCGTTCGTCCGCACTGTGAGTTCGTTGGAGTAGACGCTATAGGTAGCACGCAGCTCGCGCGCTGCGCCGCCCGTCTCCACGCGCCAGGTGTTCTTGTTTGTCTTGCGCCACGCGAGCGGACGCGATGCGCCGCCGCCCTCGGTCGCCGCGAAATCCTGCACGTGGCGCGCGTACTCGCGCACGAGATAAGAGCCGGGCGTCCAGACCGGCATCACCAGATCGACCGCAGCCGGAAGATTTGCTCCGGCAGCGCCGCGCACGCGCATCTCCACTTGCAACAGGTGTGTGTGCGGTTCGGGCATCGAGACGGTGTAGGAGATTTCGGGCGCTGTGCCGGAGGTGGGCGGGCGTGTATTTCTCTGCTGCGCCCCCGCGCCCGAAGCGGCCGCCAATACCAGAACCCAGACGAACGACAACAGAGACGCGCGACGTAAAAGCATCGTATGCAACTTTCCTTTACTTATGCCGGATGTACGGGAGAAGCCTTCTCAAGCCCGCATCTTACTACGAAAGCAGAGGCGGCGACCAACACCGCGCGGCGAAACTTTTTACATCTCCCAAACGAAGAAAACAATTGCATTTACCGTGCCCTAGCAGTTAATCTTCGCGTTGCTGCGGATATCTCCTCTCCCGGACATCTGCCGTGCCCGCGCAAGCCAAGTCTTCATAGCCACACGAAGACCGCGCCGCCTGAGATAAATCGCAGCAGCGAGGCGGAAACTAAGATTGTCGGGAATTTCCTTTAGAACAATGCCAGTAAATTCTGGACGAGAATTAGTGTCGTCTCCGTCAACAGATCAGCCGTCCCGTCTTCGTTAACAAGTTCTTTGCAGGGTTCGATCAGACACTGGGGAGCGGGCTGGCTCACGGGCGGGGGTGGGGGCGGCGGCGGAATAATTCCCGGATGGATTACTCCCTCGTTCTCCGCCATTGCCGCTTGTGCAAATGCGAGAGTTAAAACAGTGATAGCGCAAAGTTGTCTAAAGACTTTCATTGTTTCTCCTGAAGATAAAGTTGCGTTCGGCGGTAGCGTCCGAAGCTATTTGCGGGTAATGAACTGTCAAAATAAGTTCGCAGGCATCATAGGCAAAGGCTTCATCGCATGCAAGTTAATTAGCAAGGTACAAGAAAGGTAACGAATACATGGGTTTAACAAACCAAGCTCCCCAGCAGCCGATTTCCGTCTCCCTCTCGCTCCAACAACTCGTCGGTCTTCGTTGTACCGAGGCCAAACATTTTGAAGAAGTAGGAGATTACGAGTCGGCATGCGAATCCTTGGCCGAGTGGTGGCGGGGCGTGGGCGAGCGTCCGCGAGTCGATGGATTGGAGACGGAGAGCGCGGCCGAATTGTTGTTGCGCGCGGGCGTTTTGACGGGGTTTGTCGGTAGTTCCAAACAGATCGCGGGCGCGCAGGAAGCGGCCAAGGATTTAATCAGCGAAAGTATCAGACTTTACGAATCGATAGAAGCGACGGAAAAGATCGCGGAAGCGCAGACCGAACTCGGCCACTGTTACTGGAGAGCCGGAGCCTACGACGAAGCGCGCGTCATCCTCGGCCAAGCCCTCACGCAAATATCTACAGAGAACTTCGAGCAGAGAGCCACGACCCTCTTGCGCAGCGCGATGGTCGAAGCCTGCGCGACGCGCTACAGCGACGCCCTGCGCTTTCTCAACGAAGCCGCCCCCTTATTCGAGCAGAGAGACAGCCACGCCCAAAAGGGTTTCTACTACATGGAGCTCGCCATCGTTCTGGAAGCCTTAAGCGCGGGCGAGCAGCGCGAAGACTACGCGGACAGCGCACTGATAGCTTATACGGCCGCGAGTTTCCATCTCGAACAGGCAGGCCACACGGCCTATCAAGCCGGGGTGGAGAACAACTTCGGCTTCTTCCTCTTTATGCGGGGCCGCTACGAAGAAGCGCACGGCCATCTCGATTGCGCCCGCCGCCTGTTCGTCAGCCTCAAAGACAGCTTACACATCGCTCAAGTAGACGAGACGCGTGCGCGCGTCTTTCTGGCGCAAGGGAGAAGCGCGGAGGCCGAGCGCATTGCGAGCGCGGCCGTGCAGAGATTGCAGACAGGCGGGCAACATGCGCTCCTGGCCGGTGCGCTGACGACACAGGGGACGGCGCTCGCGCGTCTGGGCAGGCGCGCAGAGGCACGCAAGGTGTTGCAGAACGCCTTTGAAGTGGCGGAGCAGGCGGGCGCGCTCGAAGAGGCCGGGACGGCCGAACTGACGATGATCGAAGAGTTGGGCGAGCACCTGTCGATTGCGGACTTGCGCGCGATTTACGAGTTGGCCGATTACCTGTTGGCCGAGACGCAGCAGCCGAGCATCCTCAAGCGTCTGCGCGCGTGTGCGCGGCGCGTGATCGCGGCCGAGCGGACGCACAACATCGAGTTCGATACCGCGGGCTTCGCCTACGGCTCGGAGCAGACGGCCGAACTACTCAAACAGGCGCATTACGTCTCGCGCGCGCAGGGGGCGGTGCTCCTGACCGGAGAGACCGGAACGGGAAAAGAGTTGCTGGCGCGCTTGATGCACGAGTGGAGCGGACGCTCCGGTCAGTTCGTCGCCGTCAACTGCGCGACGCTGTGCGACACGCTCGTCGAGTTGCAATTGTTCGGTCACGCGCAGGGCAGTAGCAGCGCGAGCACTTCGGAGGACGAACGTGGCGCGGCGCGGCGCGCGTCGGGCGGCACGCTCTTTCTGGATGAGATCGCCGAACTGAGTCCCGTGAATCAAAGCAAGCTGCTGCGCTTCATCGAGCATAGCGAGATTCAGCCCATCGGCGCGGGCGCACCCGAACGCATCGACGTGCGCGTCATAGCGGCGACGAATCGTGTCATCGAAGACGAGATCGCCGCCGGGCGTTTCCGTCGCGACCTGTTCTACCGCCTGCAAACTTTCCACCTCGAACTGTCGCCGCTGCGCTCGCGCGTGGAAGACATTCCGGTCGTCGCCGAGCACTTCATACGCGAAGCCATGATGCGACAGAACAAGCGCGTGCGCTTCACTCCGGAAGCGTTTGAAGCGATGTGTCGCCTGCCGCTGCAAGGAAACGCGCGCGAGCTTCGTTCGCTCATAGAGCGGACGATGCTGGCCGCCCCGGATGGCAGCATCATCGAAGCCGATGCGGTCGAGACGGTCGCGCTGCGCCCGACGGGCAAGGCGGATTTCGCAGACCCCTGGGCGAACTTCTCGCTCAAGGAAGAGGTGCAGCGTTTCGAGGAACGCCTGATCGAGAAGGCTCTGCGCGACGCACAGGGCAAGGTATCGAACGCCGCGCGCCTGCTCGGCTTCAAACATCACGAATCGCTCAACTGGCGTCTCAAAAACAGAAACAAGAATCTGCTCGGCGCGCGCACGCCCGCCAAGCCGCGCCGCCGCAGCATCATCAAGAACTATCAACCGAAGCGCAGCAACGCGTGAGAGGAAACGATGAAGGATGAATGATGAATGATGAACGGAAAGCAACTGCTTTTCATTCATCGTTCATCATTCATCGTTTTGAGAGGAGTTGGCGATGGCGGTCGTGACGTGTGTGAATTGCGGCGCGAAGAATCGCGTGCAAGAGGGCGCGGCACAGCAGAGTTTGCAAGCGGTGTGCGGGCGTTGCGGCGCGAAGTTGACGGTGAGCGCGGAAGAGACGCGGACGGCAAGCGCGAAGCCGCTTAAGGTGACGGACGCGAGTTTCGCGCGTGACGTGCTCGGGAGCGGCGACGTGCCCGTGCTGCTCGACTGTTGGGCTGAATGGTGCGGGCCGTGTCACAGGATCGCGCCCGCTCTCGACGAACTCGCCGCCGAATCGCAAGGCCGCTACGTGATCGCCAAATTGAATGTTGACGAAAACCCGCAGACCGCCGCGCGCTTCGGCGTGCGCGGTATCCCCACGCTGCTCATCTTCAAACACGGCCAACTCGTCGAACGCATCGTCGGCGTGCAGCCCAAACAGACAATCGCCGCGCGCCTCGCCGCGCACGCGTGAAAGAAGGGTAAGGGGCAAGGGGTAAAGGATAAGGGAAAAGAAAATCGGAGCGTGGCTTTCAACAGCCACGCTCCGATTTTTGTCTTCGACTTTCCGCACTGCTCTTGTCTTTGGCTTTTGCTTCGACCTTTTCCCTCTTACCTGACCGTGACGGTCAACTCTTGAGTGCCGCAGACCGACTTGAAGGTGACGTTGAAGTTGCCGGTGGTTTTGCTGATCGAGGTGACGGTGAATTTGAGCGAGTTCGTGTCGGCGCTGCCTTGGGGTTCGCGCAGGATGATGATGTCAGACCAACTGGCGGTCGTCGCGTTGATGCTGGCGAGTTTGTCGCTGCCTTCGAGGCTGACGACGACGCTGGCCGCTCCGCCGCTGTTCTTCAACTCCAACTCCCGCGCGCTCAAGGCGAGCGTGCAAGCGTTTGCACGCTCGCTCGCTCTCTTCTGTCGGGCGCGGGGCGCACTTGCTCCCTCGGTGCTCGCTTCGGCAGCGGCGGGCGCGTTTGATTGAGACGGCGCGGGCGTCGGCTCAGCGGTCGGTGTCGCCTCAGTCTCATTCTTAGTCGAAGGCGTCGTGTTGACGCTTTGCGGCTCGGGCGTGGGACTCGGCGCGGACGTCGCGGGCGTCGGGGATGGAGAAGCTGTCGCTTCGGATGTTGACGAAGGCGTCGGTTGGGGCGTGGCCGTCGAAGACGCTTCGGGCGTTGCAGACGGAGAGGCTTCGGGCGTCGGCGTGGTCGTAACGGGCGAAGCGTCGGGAGTGCTCGAAGGCGTCGGTTCGGGCGTCGCGCTTGTATCGGGCGTCGGATTGGCGACTGGCGTGTTGCCGACTGTCGCGGCGGGCGTCTCCGTCGGTGTTGCGGTCATTGGCGTCGCGTCTGCCGCAGGCGTCTTGGTCGGTGTGGCGGACGTGGTGGCACTCACGGCTTCGATGGTGGCGAGGCGTGCGGGTGCGGCGCCGATTTGCGCTTCGAGTCCGGCGGTCGAGCCATTGACTTTGGTGTAGAGAGATTCGATGACGGCGCGGCGTGCGGGGTCGGGCTGGTCGGGGTTGTAGCTTTTGATGTAGGCGGCGAGCGCGTCGCGTTCCTGGCCGCCGCTGGCGAGCGCTGTGCCGAGTCGCCATTGCGCGGTGCGCCAGTAGAGACTGCGTTCGGGCAAGACGCTGACGGCGCGGCGAAGGGCGGCGACGGCTTCGGCCGGCTTGCCCTGTCCGAGCAAGGCCATGCCCGTTAATTCCTCTATGCGCCCGCGCAGGATGTTCGAGATCGCGTTGCGCGGCAGCACCGGAATGTCGGGTGTGCCGCCCTGCGCGATGGCTGCGGCGCGCACGTCGCGTAATTCTTCGGCGGTCGTCGCGGCGGTCGCTTCCGGCGCGTCTGTGGCGGCCTCTACGTTCAGACGCGCCGCCGCCATCAAGTCGAGCACGGTGTCGAAGGCGACGCCGCGACGCAGCAGCCGACCGGCCGCGTAGAGTTGACGAAAAGCGCGCATCTCGTCCGTGCCCGACGTGAAATCGTTGGCGGCAGCGGAAATTTCTGTTTGAGCAATCGTGCTGCCTTCGCCCGTCGCTTCGAGCGCGAGGTTGAGCGCGAGCAGCGCTTTGAGCATGCGCGCGTTCTCTACCGTATCTGCGGGCGTCGCCTGAAAGATGCTGGCGCGGCGTTCGGGCGCGAGCAGTTCGATAAAGCTCGCGGCGCGGGCAGGTGTTCGCCCGGCGAGTTGCGTTTCGAGTTGGCCGTCTTTGAGCGTGAAACTGCGCACGAGTTCGTCGAACGCTTCCTGGTAGAAGCCTGCGGCGGCGAGCGCGTTGGCGAGTTCGTAATCGAGCGTGGGGAAGCGTCCATGCTGGCGCGCGAAGCGCAGCGAACGTTCGGCATCGAGCGGCGACTTGTTGGCGATGAAGGCGCGTGCGAGCGCCACTTGCGCCCAGGTGAAACGCGGTTCGATGCGCACGGCCTGTCCGGCCAACTCAAGCGCCCGCGTCTTCTCGCCGTGCGCCGCGTACCAGTAGGCCGCGCCGGTCAGGAGCAGCAAATTGCGCGGCTCGGACGTGAGCGTCGCTTCCAGTTCGCGCTCGGCCTCTTCGCGTTTGCCCGCGTCGAACAGCGCGAGCACTAACCCGTTGCGCGCCCCTCGATCATTGGCGTTTGCGGCCAACAACTCGCGGTAGAGCGGCAGGGCTTCTTCGGGTTTGCCGGTCGCGCGACGCAAGTCCGCGAGACTGTGCCGCGCGGCCGCGGAGCGCGGGTCGAGTTCGACGGCGCGCGCGTATGCGGCCGTCGCTTCTTCCAGACGGAGCGCGAGGCGATGCGCCGCGCCGAGCGCCTGATGCGCGGCGGCCAGTTCGGGCGCGAGCGTGATCGCAGACTTAGCCACGCGCGCCGCCTCGTCCGCCTGTTCCACGCTCACGTAAAAGGCTGCGACGGCCAGCAGGCGTTTCGCGTCCGCGCCCGCCTTCGCTTCGAGCGTGCGGGCGAGTTCAATCGCAGCGGCCGCCTGCCCGCGCAGGAAGAGGTTCGCGGGCAACTGCGAGACGACTTCGTAGTACAACTTGTCGGACATCTCCGCGGGCGCAAGCGCGACGGCCTGTTTGAAGAGTTCGACGCCTGCGTCTGCGTCCTGCGCCTGCAAGCGTTCATCGCCGAGCGCGGCGTGCGCGCTGACGAGATGCTCCGTGGCGCGAGTGCGCAGAGGCGTGCGCGGGTTGGCTTCGAGAAAAGCGCGCAAGCCCGCGATGCGCTCAGACACGGGCAGTTTGATCAAAGCTTCGAATTCCGCACGCAACTCTTCTTCGCTTCGCGCCCCGCGCGCCTTCGCCGTTCGCGCCTTCGCCGGTTGTGCCGCCGCAGTGGGCTTGCGCGCCCCTTTACCTTTGGGCTGCGGCTTCTGCTGCGCGACGGACGCGCCCCACGCAAGACACACGAACAGGATCGATAGACAGACGTTCGAAAGCGTTTTACAAATCTTCATAACAAACTCTTAGCTCTCTCTTCCAAAAACTTCCAACGCGCCGCAGAGCGCCGCCAGCGCGGCGAGAGAAAAGTTTTACTTACCGAGTCCTTCCAAAAGGACGCGGCCGACTGAATTGCTCGGCGCTTGAATGCGCAGAATCGTGGCGAGCGTCGGCGCAAGGTCGGCGGGTGTGGCCGGTTGCGTGTAACGACCCGGCACAACGCCCTGTCCCATGATGATGAGCGGAACGTGCGTGTCGTATGAATAAGGCGAGCCGTGCGTCGCGGGGATCGTGAACGTGCCCTCGCTGAAATATTTGAACGGCTCTTGCACGAGGATCACGTCGCCGCTGCGACGCGGGTGGAAGCCGTGCAGCACGCGCCGCGCGATCACGTCTCCGGCCGAGATGCTGCCCGTTTCGAGTTGCGTGCGCGTGAAGGCGCGGTTGATGCCCGGCACGGTCAGGACGGCTTCGGCCACGACGCGCTCGATCTCTTCGCGGTTGATGCCGTCGCGTTTCAAGGCGACGGTGTTGAAGAAGATGTTGGCGTTGTAGAACGTCTCGGAGATGTAGTCGGCCGTCGAATCGCGTTCCTCGCCGCGACGACCGAAGCGTGCGCGCACGGCGTTGCGCGCGGCGTTCATGATGTCCGAGTTGCTGATGCGCCCGCCCGTTAAGTTGAGCGCCGAAGCGTGTTCGGGGATGGGCGCAACGCCGTGGTCGGCCGTGAAGGCCACGAGCGTGTGCTGCAAGCCGACACGCGCGTTGACGAAATCGAGGAGCGCGCCGATCTGCAAGTCTGTACGCAGAGTGATGTCCATCGCTTCGTGGCTGTAGGGGCCGAAGCGATGGCCGACGTAATCGTTGGCGGAGAAGCTGACGGTCAGCACGTCCGTGTCGGCGTCGCGCCCAAGGTTCTCCTGTTCGATGGCCGTCTGCGTAAACTGCAACAACAGGTCGTTCGAGAAAGGCGTGTAGTCGAGCACACTCCAACAGGCGCTCGACGCGTTCGTCGGGCTGCCCGCGACCCTGTGCGGGAAGGTGTTGGTGTCGGAAGTTGTGCCGATATTCTCCCAGGGCGGCGCGTCCGCGCCTGCGCGGCGTTCGTACTCTGTGGTGTCTTTAAGTAAGCGCGTCCACTCAGCGCCGCAAAACTTATCGGCCGGGCGCGCGGCGTTGTAGCGCCCGACCCACGCGGGCAGTTCGTTGAAGTAGTAGTTGCTCGTGACCATGTTGCCCGTGAACGGGCTGAACCAGTAGGCCGCGTTCGCGTGACGACCGGCGGGCAACGTCGCGCCGCGATCTTTCACTGAGATGCCGATCACTTTCGAGCGCGCATTCACAAGTCGTATCTCGTCGCCGAGCGTCGAGGCGATCAGACGGCGCGGGCTGGAAGCGCGTTCGCCCGTGCCGCCGCCGAAGAGTTTCCAGCGCGCGCGTTGCGGGTCGGGGCGACAGTTCTCGGTGTACTTGTCTTCAGGGTCGGAGGCGTTCGAGACGATGCAGCCCACTTCGCGGTCGTACCAATCGTTGGCGATGATGCCGGTTTCCGCAGGCCACGCGCCGGTCATCACGGTGGCGTGGCCGGGCGCGGTGTAAGTCGGCATGTGATCGTAGTTGGCGTTCGTCCACTGCGCGCCGTCGCGCGCGAGACGCCGCAGGCCGCCGTTCGCGGCGAAGAGATCGCCGAAGCGTTCGAAGTAGTCGGCGCGGAATTGATCGACGACGATCACGAGCACGAGACGCGGACGCGCCGCTGCTGGCTGCGCTTGACGCGCGGGCGTCTGTGCTGCGCCTGTCGAACCGGCGTTCGTTTGAGTCGTGCGTCTCGCGCCGCGCGAGGGCTGCTGCTGCGCGCCAGCGCTTCCCGTCAGCGAGACGAACGCGAGAAGCGTCGAAAGAATAAGACTCAGGCCGGGGCGTAGGGCTGCGGCGCGTGTGTGTGTCATCCGTAGAAAGCCTCTGTTGCCAATGCGCAGACAAGAAGGCTCTGTGGCGAAGTCGGCTGACGAGCCGCGAGTCTCTGGTCTGTGGCGTAAATTAACGACGAGCGTGCGGCCATGATACCATCACGCCGCGAGCCGGGCGAAGGCAGGCGACGAACGCTCGCGTCCAGGTTTTACTTCCTCCGTGCATCTCCGTGTCCTCTGTGGTTAATGATGGTTAATCAAACATTCAACCGCGGAGGACACGGAGATGCACGGAGGATAAAGCAATTTAGTGTATGAGCGTCGAGCGGGTGGGAGCGATTTAAGCGTTGAGCGAACTTGAGGCGGAATGGGCGCGGCGTCTGGCCGAAGCCCGGGAGCGTGCACGTGCGAGCGGTCGCAGCGACGTGGCAGACTATCTGGCCCTGCGCGCTCTGAACGACATGGCGCGCAACACCGGCGTCGAATGGCTGCTCGCCACCTTTGCCGCGCACGCGGGCGAAGCCAATCGCGCGTGCGCTTCCCTCGTCATCGCGAACACGGACGCACACCGTTTCCGCGTCGGCAATTCAACGATGGTCGGACGCCGCCTGTCGCTCACGTCGGGCGTGCGCGTCTTGAATGTGGAGGCCGGTTGGCCGCGCACGCCGGGCGATGGCATCGTGCGCGGCGGCGGGCTTGCCGCCGGGCGCATCTCGCATTTCGGCGACCGCCGCTCGGGCAACGAACTACTGCTCGTGCAAGCGTCGAACGACGCCGCGCCGCGCTGGCTCGTTCTCGAAGAGAGCGGCGCGCGCCCCGCGCTCGAAGAGGCGCGCGTGCGTTGGCACGTCGAGAAGTTGCTGAGTTGAATTCGAGCGCGCCGGGAGTTTTTAAGCCGAGACGCGCGCGCCGACGATGGCAAACGATATGCGTCGCCGCCTGCACGTTTTGGAACAATACGAGGCACGCACGCGCCCGTCCTCTTTCACATCCCGCCTAATTCGTCAAATTTCACCGACTTAAAAATCCTTCAACCTCTCCGGCGCGCGCTGGCATGATGCTTGCCAAGCCTTCGTGTGTCTCGTCCCATCATTCGTGATGAGCGAACGGGAGCACGCGGCTGTCACCAAACGAGTCCGCCGCCAACGCCAACTCACTCGCCCCGTGAACGGCACTACGCGAGGACGCCGCCCCCAAGTTTGACCTTGAAGGAGTTAGTACATGAATAATCGACGCACAACCGTTTTGACCTTCGCAGCCGCCATCCTCTTCGCCTTCTGCTTGCCGACGGTCGCCTCCGCGCAGTGGGATCGCGACCGCGATTACAGACGCGACCGCCGCAACGACGACTGGCGCAACGACCGCAACGGCAACTACGACACGCGCTACCTGCGCGTCGCCGCTGAGCGCATCAGAGACAACGCGCGCCAACTCGAACGCGACGTGGATCGTTTCCTCGACAACAGCCGCGTCGACGGCACGCGCCGCGAAGACCGCATCAACAACGAAGTGAAAGAGTTTCGTCAGGCCGCCGACCGCTTCCGCAGCCGCGTCGGCGACAACGGCCGCGACCGCAACCGTGGCTATCAGGAAGCGCAATATCTCTTGCAGAACGCCAATCAAGTGGAGCGCATGCTCTCGCGCCTGCGCGTCGATTCGCGCACCTATTCCGACTGGCGACAGATCAAACAGGACTTGCGCACCATTGCCAACGCCTACGGTCTGCGCTATGACGGCTACGACGACGGCTACTATCGCGGCGGCAACGGTGGCTACGACCCGCGCTACCCGGGCAATCGCCGCGACCGCGACTATCCGCGCGACCGCGACGACAACTGGTGGCGTCGCCTGCCGGGGATCATCAACGGTCGCCCGTAACCAGGAGATGAGATAGACGAGCACGGGGGGAAACAAAAGTGAAGTGCGATCTGACGAAGATGTCAGACCGCACTTCACTTTTTATCTCTTCTTCCTATAACCGGCCTTCACTTTTAACGCTTCGCCTCCGTCTTTTGTCTTACAATACGCCGCATGTCTGAACACACTGCGGTGGCGGCGACGGAGACTGATAGCGGCACGCTCTATCTCGTCGCCACGCCCATCGGCAACCTCGAAGACATCACCGCGCGCGCACTGCGCGTGCTCGGCGAGGTTGACCTGATCGCCTGCGAAGACACGCGTCACACGCGCACGCTCCTCACACACTTCTCCATCCAGACCAAAACCGTCAGCTACCACGAGCACAACGAACGCGAACGCGCCCCGGAACTCGCCGCACGTCTCGCCGCCGGCGAAAGCGTCGCCCTCGTCTCGGACGCGGGCACGCCCGGCATCAACGACCCCGGTTTCCGTCTCGTGCGTGCCTGCATCGAACGGCGCATACGCGTCGTCCCCATTCCCGGCGCGACGGCCTTCGTCTCCGCGCTTGTCGCATCGGGACTGCCGACCGACGAGTTTTACTTCGCGGGCTTTCTTCCTCCGCGCGAACACGCGCGCCGCCTGCGACTCGCGGCCTTGCGCGACACGACCGCCACGCTCGTCTTCTACGAAACCCCGCATCGCATCGCCGATGCGCTCAAAGACGCACGCGAAATTCTCGGCGAACGCGAAGCGGCCGTCGCGCGCGAACTCACGAAGCTCCACGAAGAGATCGCGCGCGGGCGTCTCTCGGAGCTAGCCGCGCGCTTCTCCGCACAGTCTGCGGCGCGCGGCGAGATGGTCGTCGTCGTAGACCGCCACGTTATCGCGGAGGCTTCGACGGGCGCGGACGAGACGCCGGACTTGGCCTCGCGCGTCGCGGCGCTCGAAGGCGAAGGACTCGACCAGCGCGCCGCTCTCAAACGCGCCGCGCGCGAACTCGGTCTGAATCGCGACGAAGCCTACCGCCGTCTCGTCGCCGCACGCGCGCAAGCGAAACTCGAATAAGTTTTTCCATCCGTCGAAACAAACAGGAGAGATGAAGATGCAGGAAGAAGAACAGGCCGAAACCTTCAACCAGGATCAGCAGGAGATGTTTCAGAATCCCGACACGAACCTCGGCGAGACGCGCCAGCGCACGCCCGGCACGGAAAACGTTCCCGTGCTCCCCGCCGGAGCGACCGAGACGCGAGAGGAACTGCCGGGCGAAGGGAGAGCGGAAACCGGCAAGCGTGGAAAATAAAGAGTCAGGCCGCTCTCGTAGGCTG
>DASZCS010000017.1:0-54205 GCA_035942855.1 Pyrinomonadaceae bacterium
ATTCGCGGCTCAACGAACCGGGCACGCAGAACCTGACAGAGTTATATCGCTCGCTGGAATTTCGACGTGAAGACGTGCGCCTGCTGCCGCTCAGCGTTGACTCGATGACGGTGAACGCCTTCAAGGAGAAGATACCGGCGGCCAATCAGGTCGCCTTCGACCTCTCTTCGGCCGCCGCGCTGGATGCGAGCCTCGCGCCTCACAGGGGCACGACCGTCTTCGTGCTCGGACACGTCGAATCGAACTCCTTCGTCGTGAAGGACGCGGGCAATCAGGCCGTGTTTCGCATCCCCATTGCGGACTTGGAAGCGATGGCGCACAAACACGACATCAGCATCTTCGCCCTCGGCTGTCATTCGGCGTCCTCGACCGATGCGAGCGGCGTCATCAACAAATTCAACACGGTCGATGCCATCAACCGCTTCAACAAAGCGATGCGCGCCGACAACTACATGAACTTCTTCGACCGCCTCGCGGGCGATGACATCTTCATGGTCTTGGACAACTCCGTGCTCGGCGGGGCGCGCAATCGGATGGCGCTCAACGTCTACGAAGAGCGCGGCGCGGGCGGGCGCAGCCGAAGAGCGGAGCGCATCGGCTCGGTCACGATTCTCAATCCGACCGCCTATCAAGCCGCGCGACGGATGGCGATGGCGAACGCGGCAACCACTCCGACCCCGACTGGCGGCGAGAACCCGACGAGCGGCGCGTCTGCCCCGGTCGGCAACGGCGGCGTGCTGCTTCTGGCGGCGGGCGGGCTGGTGGTCGCTTCCGGTCTCTGGTTCGGCAAAAGACATCTCGACAGCAAGCGAACGGACGGCGGCTCGCAGTTCGTCTCGATTCTCTCGACAGAGACTCCGGCCGCAGGCCGCACGCGCGCCGGACTCGACGAGCAGGGAACGGCCTCAGACGGAGAAGCGCGTCAACCTCCGCATACTGACCTGCGCTGAAAGAGCTTCGCGCAATCACATCCGAATCGCGGCGGGCAATCTATCGCACCTAGACATGCGCGGCGGGCGTGTGCCACAATTTCGACGCTTCACTAATCAGTCTTAAATCACGCGAAAGAGTTTCGGAGAGGAAGTGTCAATGGAAGAGAACGCGAACGCGTCGGCCGCGACGGGGACGGAGACGGGAGACGCCGAACAGACGGACGGCAGCGCCGCCGAGCAGCCGGACACGACAGCCGCCGCCGCGAGCACCGAAGAGATTACTTATCACGCCGTCGAGAAGGACGGACAGGTGACGGCCATCTGGGAGATGCAGGGACGCAAACACCTGCGCACCATCGACCCGCGCTCACGTCAGGGTCAGGAAATCCTCCGCCTCTACACAGCCGAACACGAGCAGCAGTAATAGGTGATAAGTGATAGGTGATAGGTGATGGGTGATAGGTGATAGGTGATAGGTGATAGGTGATAAGAGAAGACCTGTTTTGTCTTATCACCTATCACCTATCACTTATCACTCTGTTTCTATCACCTGTCACTAGATTCGTCGGCTGGCCGCGCACGAAGGCTTCGAGATTGTCGATGAGTTGGTCTGCGAGCGCCTGCATGGCTTCGCTGCTCGCCCAGGCGATGTGCGGTGTGACGAGCAGGTTCGGCAGTTGCACTTCAAGCAGCGGGTTGTCGTCGCGCGGCGGCTCCCGGCTCAAGACATCGACGCCCGCGCCCGCAATCACGCCCGCCTCCAAAGCCTCGACCAGAGCGCGCTCGTCCACCAGCCCACCGCGCCCGCAGTTAATCAGGAAGGCGTCGCGTCGCATCCGTCCGAGTTCCTCCGCGCCAATCATCCCGCGCGTCTCCTCAGTCAGAGGCGCATGTAGCGTCAACACATCGCTTCCGCTCAAAACCTCTGCGAAGCTCGCGCGCCCCTCGCGCACGCGCTCCGCACCTTTGCGCTCCGCGATTAAGACCTTCATGCCGAAGGCGCGGCCGAGCGTGGCGACGGCGCGGCCGAGCGAGCCGTAGCCGACGATGCCGAGCGTGCGCCCGCCGAGGTCGCGCACCGGGCGCGTGTGCAGGCAGAAGTGCGGAGCGCGCTGCCAGAGTCCGCGCGCGAGGTCTTCGCGGAAGCCGACGAGGCTCCGACTCAAGGCGAGCGCCAGCGCGAAGACGTGTTCGGCGACAGCCTTCTGCGCGTAGCCGCGCACGTTCGAGACGGCCACGCCGCGCTCGCCTGCGTCCTTTAAGTCAACGATGTCCGTGCCGGTCGCCGCGACGGCGATGAGTTTGAGGCGCGGCAGTTGTGCAAGGGCGCTCGCGCGCAGAGGGACTTTGTTGGTGATGGCAATCGTCGCCTCTGCGAGTCGCTCGACGGCCTCGCTCTCCGACGTTTCGCCGTACTCCGTCCACACGTGCGCGAACGCGGGGCGACGCACCTCTGCGCGCAGCGTGTCGCGGTCTAAGAAGACGATTCGCTCCATCGTTCGCTCTCCGTCCCTGTCTCTAAAACTGCGTCGAGAGAAAGCCCCAGAGGATGACAGAGAGGCCGCCGACCTCAGCCGCGATGAGCAGGTACATGAACCACGTCGTCGTCAGGTTGCGCTCGGCGAAGATGTTGTCCGTGTCGTCTCTGAGGCCGTGCGTGATGTAGCCCGCGATGGTCAGCGTGAAGAAGAGCAGGACGAGTCCCGTCGCGCCGAGTTGGACGCGCTCGCTGTAAGGGCTGTAGCGCAGCAGTTCGGCCATGACGAGCGCGGCGAAGCTATACATGAACGCGGCGCGATGTGCGATGTCAACATAGACGGGCGCGCGGTGCTCCGTGCTGCTCATGATGCGCCTGTACTTGACGATGCCGAGAAGCATCCCCGTGAGCAGGTAGATGCCCGAAGCGGCAAGACTGATTTTGACGGCCAGACTCATCCTCAGTCCTCTCGATTAAAGTTAACGCAGCAGCGGCACGAGCAGGCGCACGAGCGCGACGACGACAATAACCCCGACCACGTCGAGCAGTATGCCGTAGCGAATCATGCGACCGAGCGGCACGTAGCCCGAACCGTAGACGATGGCGTTGCAGGGCGTCGAAACCGGCAGCATGAAGCCGAGACTGGCGGCCATCGTCGCTGCCAGCGCAGGCTCTAAAGGGTCTGCGCCCTGCGCCTTCGCAATGGCGATGACGACGGGGACGACCATGTTGGCAGAGGCCGTGTTTGAAGTCGCTTCCGAGACGACGACTGCGACGAGCGCCGACGCGAAAACTAATCCAAGCCCTCCGCTGACGGGGAGCATGCCTGTCAGACCGCGTCCGACCGCTTCGGCCAGCCCCGTCTGAAAAGAGAGGACGCCGAGCGCGAAGCCTCCGCCGTAGAGCAGCACGACGCCCCAGTCAATCTTGACGGCCTCCTCCCAGTTAATCGCACGCTGCCCTGCATCACCCGGCAACAGAAACAGCAACCCCGCGCCGACGACGGCCGCGACCGCTTCCGGCACGCTCTGATTGAGCGACTTGTATGCGGCGCTCTGGTCGCCTGCGACGAGCGCGACGATGCCGGGGATGACCCACAGCGCGACCGTCACGAGGAAGGCGATGAGCGTCGAACGTTGTCCGCGCGTCCATGCGCCGAGTCGTTCGCGTTCGCGCGTGAGCATCTCGGCGCTGCCTTCTATCTCGCGGACGCCCGCGCGACAGAGCGAGTTGAGGTAGAAGGAGAGCCAGAGAAAGAGCGCGACGACGACCGGCGTCCCAATCATCGCCCACTTGAAGAAGGGAAACTCGACGCCCGTCAGTTGACGGATGAAGCCGAGGCCGATGACGTTGGGCGGCGTGCCGATGGGCGTGGCGAGTCCGCCGATGGACGCGGCGAATGATGTCATCAACATCAGCCCCGTCGCATAGCGCCGGTTGATGGGGCTGCCGCCCTCGCGCTCGTTGTCGAAGAGGAAGGCCAGTATCGCCATCCCGATGGCGAACATCATGGCGGTCGTCGCCGTGTTGGAAATCCACGCCGAGATGAAGGCCGTCACCGCGCCGAAGGCCACGAGTATGCGCCCCGGCCTGGCGCCCACCCACTTGATCGAGAGCACGCCGAAAGCGAGACGCCGATCCAGTCGATGCAAAAAGATCGCACGCGCGATGATGAACGACCCGATAAAGAGAAACATCAACGGATCAGCGAAAGGCGCGAACACGTCGCGCGCCGGAGCGACGCGCATCACCACACAGGCGGCCGCGCCCAGAAGCGCCGTCACCGGCAACGGCAACGCCTCCGTCACCCACAACACCACGACCGCCGCCATTACCGCCGCGAGCCTATGTGCCTCCGGCTTCAACGCGGGCATCGGCAGCAAGAGCAACGTGACGAACAACGCGGGCGCGAGCACCAACCCGACCACGCGCCGCACACGCTCGAAACGCGCCTCACCTTCCGTGATTCGTTCCGGAGCGTCGAGAGTTCTGGTCATAGTTGATTTAGAGTTTGCGCCGCGCGGTAGGTCAAGGCGTTCACGACACGGCGCGAAAACTTGCTGTCATCGAGTGTTGGTTAAGAGCGCAGTTGGATGTTGTAGGTTTTGATTTTGGAGTTGAGCGTGGTGGCGTTCATGCCGAGCAGGCGTGCGGCGCGAGATTGGTGGCCGCCGGTCTGTTCGAGGGCGCGGCGGATGAGATCGACTTCGAAGCGGCGCACTTCGTCGTAGAAATCTATGCCGCGCCCGACATCGACGCCCGTTGCGCCCGCGCTCGTGCTTGCGCCGAGCGACTTCTGCGGTTCGCAAATCTCCGTGGGCAGGCACTGGCAAGTCACTTCGTCGGTCGGCGCGATGACGACGGCGCGCTCCATCACGTTCTCCAACTCGCGGACGTTGCCCGGCCAGGTGTAGGCTTCCATCAAGGCGAGCACATCGGGCGCGAGTTGGTCGGAGATGTGGCGCGCGTTCTCTTCGTTGTACTTGCGTATGAAATGCTGCGCGAGCGGCAGGATGTCTTCGCGGCGTTCGCGCAGAGGGGGAAGCTCTATCGGCACGACGGCGAGACGATAGTACAGGTCTTCGCGGAACGTGCCCTGACGGACGGCCTCTTTGAGATCGATGTTGGTGGCGGCGATGATGCGCACATCGACGCGCCGCGCGGTCGTGTCGCCGAGCGGCGTGAACTCGCGTTCCTGTATGACGCGCAGAAGTTTGGCCTGCGTTTCGGGCGGGATGTTGCCGATCTCGTCGAGGAAGATCGAGCCGCCGTCGGCAACTTCGAACAAGCCCTTCTTCGCCGCGAACGCGCCGGTGAACGCGCCGCGCGTGTGGCCGAAGAGTTCGGATTCGAGTAGTTCCGAAGGGATGTTTGAAGAGTTGACCGGCATGAAGGCTTTCGCGGCGCGCTGGCTCTGTACGTGGATGGCGCGCGCTAAGACTTCTTTGCCCGTGCCCGACTCGCCCGTGATCAGCACGGTCGAACGCGCGGGCGCGACTTGATCGACGAGTTGAAAGATGGCCTGCATCTTTTCGGAGCGACCGATGATGCCGCGATTGACGCTGCGCACCATCGCGCGACGAAGCGTCTGCCGTTCCTCTTCCTTGCGACGGCGCTTGACGCCCGCCGCAATCGTCGATGTGACCTGTTCGTTCTTGAAAGGCTTGCGGATGCAGCCGAACGCCCCGCGTTCCCACGCGGCGACGGCCGTGTCGAAGGTGGCGTAAGCCGTGATCATCACGACGACGGCCTCCGCATCGGCCTTCAAAATCTCTTCGAGCGCGCGCAGGCCGCCCATGCCGGGCATGGAAACGTCTAAGAGCACCACGTCGTAAGCGCGCCGCCCGTACTGCTCCAAACCCTCTTCGCCCGTCTTCGCCAGATCAACGCGATAACCTTCGCTCGACAACAGCGTCTCCAACACGTCGCGCATGATCTCCTCGTCGTCCACGACGAGCACTGAACCCTTCTTTGCCATAAGACAATTAAAGCAGTGACGAGTGACAAGTGACAAGTGACGAGATGGTGAATGGTAAATAGTAAATGGTGAATGGAGCAGAAGCCGCCTTCTTCCATTCACCATTTACTATTTACCATTCACTATTTACCTTCTTCTCCGTCCTTTGAAGGTCATGAGGACGCGGCGGCCTCTGGGGCGGGGGGCGGGCGCGGCGCGGCGTTCGGCCGTGACGAGAAGGCGAAACTTGTCTGAGTTGACGCCTGCGGTGCGTGCGTAGTGTGGGCGGCGGTTGAGGTTGCGCGTGGGGAGCGTGCCCATGTAGGTCGTGCCGAAGTCGTCGGGGTTCAAAGCCCACATGGCGTAGCGGCGGCCGCGACCGAAGCGTGTGGGCGACGGGACGCGGCGGAAGCGCACGCGTACGTAGGCTGTGCCGTCTTCAGAGGCGACGCGCGCAGTGCCGCGCGCACGCCGCGCACCGCGGTCGCCGACGAGCGTGAGCGTGCGCGCCCCTGCATTGCGTTTGAGCGCCTCGTCAACGCTCTCGAAAAACCCGGCCGCAGTAGCGCTGCCCGCACGCGCGCCGCCTCCGGTGCGCAACGTGGTCGCCGCCGCTGTTGTGCCTCCGGCAGTCGGATTGCGCGCGGGCGCGTTCGCGGCGTCGCGCGGCGTGGTGTTCGTCGTGTTGCCGGTGGTCGGCGCGGGCGCGTCGGTGCGTCGCGTGTTGGCGCGTCTTTCGCGTCGCGTCGATGTGGCTGCCGTGGCGGCGTCGGCGCGTGTGTCGCGCGTGGGCGCGGGTTCGGGGAAGAGCGCGGCCACTTCGTTGGCGCGCGTGGAGAAGACGGGCGCGCCCGTCGGGTGTTCGGCGCGCGCGTCAGGTTCGGCCGTCACGATCAGACTGTAGCGCGCGAACTCGGCCGGATGCGGGAAGATGAGCGAGGCGCGCCCCGATGCGCCGCGCCTGAGTTCGCCGAGACGCAGGATGCGGCCGCCGCTCGCCCATGCGACGTAGGTGCGCGCCCTCGGCGCGAGGCTCTGCGGCGTCGGCAGATTCAAGGCCGTCAGCCGCACGCGCCCGCCCCCGCTTGTCGGCTCAACTTCCAGACGCCCGCTCGCGCGCGGCGCAAAAGAGCGCAGGCGCACCACGAGCGTCCGGCCGTCAAACGCCGCACCTGAATTGGCGTCGAGCGCGTCTGAAATTGTGTCGAGCACGACTGCCCCGGCGCTCGCACGCGAAATGCTCGGCGCGATACAGAGCAGCGACACCAACGCAAACACGCCGAGCCACACTGTAGACCCGCGCACGCACGCCCTCAACGCTCGCAACATGAGACTTCTCTTGTGTGCCATGAAGCAAAGACCTATGGACTTCTGTTTGTGGGATCGAACGGCTGCGAGATTACACCAAGAACTGTAAATGGTGAATGGTAAATGGTGAATGGAGGAAAACATTTTCTCGCCATTCACCATTTACCATTCACCATTGACCATCTTCTCAGTCGCTTGCGGCTTGAAGGTGTGCGCGTCCCTGCGTGGTGGGGAGCGTGATGCGGAAGGTCGTGCCACGGCCCGGGGCGCTGTTGACGGCGATGTGGCCTGAATGTTCCTGCACGATGCCGTAAGAGACGGCGAGGCCGAGACCCGTGCCGCGCCCGACGCCCTTCGTCGTGAAGAACGGATCGTAGATGCGCGCGACGTTTTCGGCCGCGATGCCGATGCCTGTGTCTGCCACGTGGATGATGACGGAATCGCTGTCTACGGTGGCCGTCGAAAGCGTGATGCGGCCGCCATCGGGGATGGCGTCGCGCGCGTTCAGCAGGAGATTGGTGAAGACCTGTTGGAGTTTTCCGGCGTTGCCGTAAGCGTGCGGCAAGTCTGCGTCGTAGTCGCGGACGATCTCGATCTGGCTCTGGCGCAGTTGCGGCTCAAGGAGTTGCAGCGTGTCGTCGAGCACACGGTTGATGTCAACTTCGTCAAACTCTGTGACGTTGCCGGTGCGCGAGAAGTTGAGCAGGTTGTTGACGATTCCGGTGGCGCGCTCGGTCTGTCGGTGAATCTTCTCAAGCAGTTTGTGCTTCGGATCGCCCGACGCCAGCATGCCGAGAAGCATCTGCGTGTAGCTTGAGACGCCCGTGAGCGGCGTGTTGATCTCGTGCGCGACGCCCGCGGCCAGGAGGCCGATGCTTGAGAGTTTTTCGCGCTGCTGCAACTGTTCTTCCAGACGCACGCGCGCCGTCACGTCTTCGAGCACGACGAGCGCGCCCGTGTGCGCGCCACGGTCGGCGCGACGCAGGGGGGCGAAGGCGATGTTGAGAATGAGCGAGCGGCCGTCGCGCGTGGCCGTGTGAAGTTTGTAGATGTGGCGCAGGTTCGTCAGTTCCCAACCGCTTGAGCCGAGTGCCTGTTGCAGCGTCTCCGCGAAATCTTCCGCGAACAAATCTTCGACGCGCGCGCCGACGGCCTCGTCGCGGCGCACGCCGAGCAGTTCTTCGAGCGCGGTGTTGCAGCCGGTGATGTACCCGGTGGAATCGACAGCCAGAAGTCCGACGTTGATCGATTCGACAATCGACTCGTTGAACTCTTTGAGCAGTTCGAGTTCGGCGGCGCGCTCGGTCTGCTCTTGATAGAGCAGGCTGTTTTCGATGGCGACGGCGACGTAGCCGGAGATGGTGCGTAGGATTTCGAGGTCTTCGGAAGAGAGGAGCGCGCCGCCCGTCGAACGCCCCAAGCCGATGACGGACACCATGCGGCCACGCACGACGCACGGCACGTAGTAATGAAGCGCGCGGCGCACGAAGCCGGTCGTCTCCGGCTGGAGGTCTATGTCGTCGGCGCGCACGATGCCGCTCTCGGCCGAGCGCACGCGAATCATCTCGCGGAAATCCTGCGGCACGATCACTTCCGAAGACAGCCCGACGGCGCGCGCCATGCGATAGCCCGAAGCGGCGCGTTCGTCTTCGATGAAGATGGCGATGCGCGCCACGCCCAGAACTTGTTCGAGGCGGCTGACGAGGGCGTCGAGCAAAGGTTCGAGCGTCGTCGTCGCCGAAAGCGTGCGGCCGAAATCAAGGAGACCGTTTCTCAGGTCGTAGCGTTCGCCGTAGAAGATTCGGTCGGTCTGCTCTTGCAGAAAGTTTTTGATTGGCGCGGCCGTCATCACGATGACGGTCATCGCCAGGACGGCGATGACAACTCTGAGCGTGATGATGCCGGGCGCGACCACTTCGCCGCCGAACGCGTAGAGACCGGCGACGTAGACGACCACGCCGATCATCAAGGCGATGGCGAGCGTCGTCAAAGCGTAGACGGCTGCGCGGCGCACCACCACGTCAACGTCCATCAGGCGATAACGCACGACGGAATTGCCGAAGGTGAGCGGGATCAGGATGAGCGGCAGAACGGCCGCGTCGATCAGCCAAGGCTCGCCGCCAACGTCGGTCGTCGACGCGGGCACGTCGCCGAAGAGATAACCGGCGGCATAGAGCAGACTGAACGGTGCGACGGCCAAGACCGATCCCCACACGACCCATTTCAACTGCTGGCGGACGACCGCCACCTTGCTCGTCCAGAAACGGCGCACGAGCAGAGTCGCCCCGGCGACGAGCGCGATCCAGAAGTGCGCGAACTCAGTCTTGTAGAGGTTGCCGATGAAGGCGTCGGAGAAGTTGAGACGCGAGGGCGGCACAAAGTCTATGAGCGTCGTCAGCAGCAGGAGCACGGCGGCGGGCGCGTAGAGCAGGGGCGCGAGCCAGCGTTTGCTCTCGGAGATTTGGCGGCGCACCGGATAGATGGCGCAGAAGTGCAGAAAGAGCGGCGCGAAGAGAACGTAGGCCGCATCGTCCAGAAATGCGACGGCGAGATCTAAGTCTTCGTAAAAGCCGATAGGCTTGTAGAAGTGCAGGACGAAGGCTGCGAGGCAGAGCGTCGTGAAGTGCAGGACGAACGGAGCACGGCCGCCCTGTTTGAACAGGACGAAGAGGCCGACGAGCAGATAGACGATGCCGATGAAGTTGAGATAGTAATCGCGCGTCGTGCGATTGGGGATGGGTTGCAGGTCGTCTATGTAGACGTAGTATTCGTGCGTCGTGCCTTCGGGCGTGGGACGTTGAATGAGGTAGCGGAGGCGCTGGCCGAAGTTGGCGGCGTCCTCAAGATACTTGGGAATGTCTTCGGTGGCGACGATGGGTTCGTTGTGTTCTTCGTCGTCGATGCTGATGGCGATGAGACGGTCGCCGGGCAGGATGCCGAGGATGCCCGCGCGGCTCGCGGCCGAGTTGGGCGCGACGGCGCGCGCGAAGATGCCCTTGTCCGTCTGTTCCCAGGCGACGCCGTCTGTGGGCGGCGGCGTGCGCGTCAGGCGTTGCGCGAAATTGAGCGTCCCGGCGGCGACAAGGAGCGAGGCCGCAATCAGCAGCACCCACGCACGCGTTGTCAGCACCGATTTCATCTCGCGCTTCTCCCGCCTCCTTTCACTTCCCAAACTGATAAAACGGAGGCAATTGATGTTCCAGTGGACGGACGAAACGAGCAGACGGCGATGTCGCACACAGCGCGCGTCGGCGACACCGCGCATCGCTCACACAGGAGATAGTTTCCGCCGCACCTTCTGCCGCGAGGCTAAACGCCGCACACGCCCGTCGCTAAATGCGGCGTCGGCGTGTCGGCTGAAACCCTCACGAACTTAAATCCAACTTTTTGCATTTATCCAAGTTTTCGGAAAAAAGCGGACTTTACTGGCTTTTACTGCGAGTCGGCCGTGGAACCGGAGACAAAAGGCGAGGCGATTCGAGTCTTGTGCCCGAAGCCTAACTCGCCGCCCCGGCGCGGCGTGTGCAAAAGAAAAGGCAAAAGCGAGCGGCGAAGAAATTCACGCCTCTTGCGCTTTTGCCTACATACTTCGTCGGCCTAATCTTAGAAGTTAGAAGCGGACTGAGATACCTCCGCGCACGGAGCGACGGTTGGCGTTCAGGACGGTCAGCGTGTCGCCGTCCTCGACGCTCGTTTGCGCGTCGAGCAAGTTGCGGGCATCCAAAACGGCCTCGGCTTGCAGGGGCAAGCCGAAGGTCGGCAAGTCCTGCGTGACGAGGATGCTCAAACTCGGGTCGAAGACCGCGACGCGACCCGCGAAAGGATCGATGGCGAAGACGGCTGCGCGCGGCGAAAAACGCAACACGGTGCGCACGTCCGTGCCCGTGTCGAAACTCGATTCAACCTGCGCGGCGACTGTCTGGAAGAAGCCGCTGCGGAACAGGTCGCCGGGTGAGCCTGTGGCGGCCGAGAAGTTCGGCGCGAGTTGCTGACCGCGCCCGAACGAGTAACCGGCGGAAGTTTTCAGGAATTGGTTCAGGCGGCGCGCGTAGACGACGCGTAAGCCCCGCGCCGCGCCCTGCTGATTGGCGACGCTCAACAGTTCCGTGCTCGCATCGCCCGCAAACGCGCCGAGCGAGATATTCATCAACCCGACGCCGCGTCCGTCCGTGGTGTCGAAGAAGGCCGTCGCCTCGATGCTCGAATTGTTGTCCAGCACGCGCTCGACGCCGAATTCCAGACGACGGCTGCGTTCGACGACGGCGCGTCCATCCACGAAAGCGACGGGGCGCGCGGCCATCTCCGGAAACACTATCGCGCCGTCCTCGAATCGCGCCACAGACTGCGGCTGCGAGTTGACGCCGCCGGGTGCGTAGCCGAAGCGCAGGCGCGTGCGCGCGTCCGTCTCGAACTGAAATCCGATGCGCGGGCTGAACGTCCCCGACCCTTCGGTGCCGATGAAGCGCGAATAGTCCAGACCGAGGACGACGATCACGCCCTCGCGCACGACCCACTCGTCTGTGGCGCGCGCGGAGATTTGTTTGAGCGATTGCGGGCGCGACGTATCGGCCGCCGTAGAACTGAACGTGAGCGGCAGATTCGCGCTGCCCACCGTGGCGCTCAGCAGGTGGCGCGTGCCCACGCGCAACCGCCCCGTGGTTTCGAATCGCGCCAGTTGGTTTGTGGCGAGTTGACCGGCAAAGATCAAGTTGAGTTGATCGCCCGCCGGGACGGAGACGGCGAAGTTCGTGCCCGCGTAAGCGGGCGTCTGCGGGTCGGACGAAGTGGCCGTGTAAGATTCAATGACGCCGTGCGCTTCGCGCCGGTCGCCCATCCAGTTCGCGTCGTCGCCTTCGGTCGCGGCTTCTTCGCCGTCTTCACTCGCCTCGGTCGCTTCTTCCACGGCGGCAACGGTCTCGTCGCGGCCTTGATTGTTCTGGAAGATCGAGCGGCGATTTTGCGACGAGCGCAGACGCCATTTCGTGTCGTTGCGGTCGTTGCGGCGTTCGGGCATCGTGCGCCCCTGGCCGACGGGTTCGAGGTTGAAGCGATAGACGAGTTCGTCGGACGGATTGACCTGGACGGCGTTGAAGGTGGTGGCGTTAAAGCCTTCGGCGAGCGCGGTCAGTAGATAACGACCGGGCATGATCCGCGCGCTGAACGTGCCGTCGGCGGCGGTGCGCGTCTGTTTGGTGACGTGGTTTGCGCCGTCGCGCAGGAGTTGCACGAGCGCGCCCGCGAGCGGCTGCCCGCGATGGTCGCGCACAACGCCGCTGACCATGCCGAGTTTACGACTGCCGCCCGTCGCTGCTGCGGCTGCGCTGGCGGGCACGCCCGCCGAAATCAGGAACAGCGCGAACAGGAGCGTCAAACTCACACGCCGGTAAGTTTTTCTCATCGCACCAAAACCTCCGGGCGCATCCTGCACGGCCAAGTGCAGGTGCGCGCCCTCAAGCGTCTATTCTCTTGTCCACTGGACGGCGGCACGGGAGACTGAAATAAAAGCGGCTTAAGTAAAATTGAAAGTAAGCCGTAAACGCCGCACGAGCCTGTCTGCCTAAAACAGGCCGTAAACCCGCTTGAGCGCGAAGGTGGCTATTTTCCGTCAACTGCCAAACCCTGTCAAGCGAGCGTTTTATCGTTCGCGGGCGCGTCTCCGGCAGATGTTTGCCCCGTTTCTTTTCGCATGCTACGATGCTCTTTTCTGCAAAAGTGATCACCACGCCGACAAATTTTTTCGCATCAAAGTTCAGTTGTTAATGAACGAAGCAATACTTTCAACCAAATTAACGTGCGGCGCGACCGTCTTGACCGAGCACATGCCCGGCCTACGCTCGGCCACCGTCGGCATCTGGATCAAGCGCGGCTCGCGCCACGAAACGCCCGATTTCAACGGCATCTGCCACTTCATCGAACACGCCGTCTTCAAAGGCACTGAGCGCCGCAGCGTCATGGACATCGCCGTCGAGTCCGACCGTCTCGGTGGAAACTTCGACGCCTACACCTCGCACGAGATGACCGGCTTCGCCCTCAAGGTCGTAGACCGCGCCCTGCCGCAAGCCTTCGATCTGCTCTCGGACATGCTGCTCAGCCCGCGCTTCGACGAACAGGAACTCGCGCGCGAGCAGAAAGTGATCATCGAAGAGATGAAGATGGTGGAAGACTCGCCCGAAGAATTCCTGGGCGAACTTTTCCAAGCCGCTTACTTTCCAGACCACGCCCTCGGCCGCCCCATCGAGGGCACGCCCGAAACCGTCTCCTCCTTCGACCACGCGCGCACCTCAGAGTTTCACCGCGCGGCTTATCACCCGCGCAACTTCGTTATCGCCGCCGCCGGACAAGTCTCCCACACGGAACTCGTCGAACTGGCCGAACGCGCCTTCGCCGCGCGCGGCCTCACGTCTGACGAGCGGCCAAATCAAACAGAACAGGGCGCACGCGCGCCGCGCCCGGCCGCGCCTATCCTGCTCAAGCGCAAGCGCGAACTCGAACAGGCGCACCTGATTCTCGCAACCCCCTGGCCTTCCGCACGCGATGAAGATCGCTACGCCGCGAGCCTGCTCGGCTCGGTCATCGGCGGCGGCACTTCGAGCCGACTCTGGCAACGCGTGCGCGAGGAACGCGGCCTCGCCTATTCGGTCGGCGCGGCGGCCACGGGCTTTACGGACACGGGCATCTTTCAAATCTATGCGGGCACGTCGCCCGCGCAACTCGACGAAGTGCTCGACCTCGCTCTGGCCGAACTGCGCCGCGTCGTGCGCGAACCCGTCGGGGCGGAAGAACTGCAACTGGCGAAGGATCAATCAATCGCCTCGATCCTGCTCGGCCTGGAATCGACGAGCGCACGCGCCGGTTCGCTCGCGCGCCAGGAGATCACGCACGGCCGACGCATCTCGCCCGACGAGATCATCGCGCGCCTCGAAGCCGTCACGCCCGAAGACATGCAACAGGTCGCACGCGCGCGCTTCACTTCCCCCACGCTTGCCCTCGCCGCGCTCGGCAATCTCAACGGCTTCAAAGTGGCACGCTCACGACTCGAAATATGAGAAGAAGGTAAATGGTGAATGGCAAATGGTGAATGGATAAAAACCTTCTTCCACCATTTACCATTTACCATTTACCATTTACCAAAATGAGATTCACCGTTCTGGGAAGTGGTTCGTCGGGAAACGCCGTGCTGTTGAGCGCGGGGCGGACGAACGTGCTCGTGGATGCGGGGATGAGCGCCAAAGAGATCGTGCGCCGTCTCGCGCTCATGGGCTGCGACGCCGCCACGCTCGACGGCGTGATCATCACGCACGAGCACGGCGACCACGCGGGCGGACTGCGCGTGCTCTTGAAGACGCTCTCCTGTCCCGTCTACATTTCCGGCGAGACGCGCGAGGCCTACATCGGCGAACGCGAAGCGACGGGGCGCGACGAGCCGCGCAAGCGTGCCGACGTGTTGCGCGACCGCACCGAAGAGATCTCTTCCAGTCAGGATTTCCGCATCGGCGAGATCGACTTTCATCCCTTCACCATCCCCCACGACGCGGCCGACAACTTCGGCTTCACCGCGCGCCACGACGGAGTGTGCGTCGCCACTTTGATGGACTTCGGCCACATCACCACGCTCATCAACGAGCGACTGCGCGGTTGCGCCGCCATCATCATCGAATCGAATCACAGCCGCGACATGCTCAAGGCGTGCAGCGTCTACCCGTGGGAATTGAAGCAGCGCATCATGTCGCGCAACGGTCATCTCTCGAATGAAGATGTCGCCCTGTGGCTGCGCGACGATTACGATGGCGGCGCGGAACATATCGTGCTTGCCCATCTGTCGCAGCGCGCCAACAATCCTTACGTCGCCAAGCTCTCGGCCGAAGTCGCCTTGCAGGAACGCGGCTCGCTCTTTTCGACCGACACCAAGATCACGCTCTCGTTCCCCAAAGAGCCGACGCCGTGGATCGAATTATGAGCGGGCGCTTTGTGAATCGAGTCAAGCGTGCGCACAAGACGTTTGCGCCCGTCGCGCTGTTGTTTCTGTCTCTGGCCTTCGCTTTCGGCTGCGGCATCGAACAGAAACGGAGCGGCTTGCCGTCCGAAGCGCAAGCCTTGATCGACGGCGTCACTTTCGACATGTCGCGTGGCGATTACGATAAGATTTATACGGAAGCGGCCGACGAGTGGCGACGTTTCAGTCAGGAAGAGAGCCGCGCGAATCTCGAATCCATGCGCGCGGGACTCGGCCGAACGCTGAGCCGGCAACAGGTGCGCGCTCTGCTGAGCGAACGCCCTGAAGGCGATAAACTCGTGGTCAACTACAACACGAAATTCGAGCGCGGCGATGCGATGGAAACCTTCACGCTCATCCGGCGCGAAGGCCGCTGGCGGCTCGCCGGTTACGTCGCAAACGCGTTGAAATGAAGTCCCAAGTCTCAAGTCAGAACGGCTTTGAGACTTGAGACTTCGAGACTTGAGACATGATCCCACGCTACACATTGCCCGAAATGGGCGCGCTCTGGTCGGAGGCGACGAAGTTTCAGAAGTGGCTCGAAGTGGAGTTGGCCGTCTGTGAAGTTCACGCCGAGATGGGCACGATCCCGCAGGGGGCGCTCGCCGAGATCAAGGCGCGCGCACAATTCACCGTCGAACGCATCCACGAGATCGAGCGGACGACCGACCACGACGTAATCGCCTTTACGACCGCGCTCGCCGAATCAATCGGCGAGGCCGCGCGCTTCGTGCATTACGGCCTCACGTCTTCCGACGTGGTTGACACGGCGAACGCCCTGCTTTTGCGCGACGCCTGCGACCTGCTGCTCCAAAAAATCGACGCTCTGCTCGAAGTGCTCCGGCGACGCGCTTACGAATTCAAAGATACGCCGCAGATCGGGCGCACGCATGGCGTCCACGCCGAGCCGACTTCCTTCGGCCTCACCTTCGCGCTCTGGTTCGACGAGATGCGACGCAATCGTGTGCGACTCGAACGCGCGCGCGAGACGGTCGCCGTCGGCAAGATCAGCGGCGCGGTCGGCGCGTTCGCGCATCTCGATCCGGAAGTCGAAGAACGCGTCTGCGCGCATCTCAATTTGCGCCCCGCGCCCGTCTCCACGCAGGTCATCCAGCGCGACAACTACGCCGAGTATCTCTGCACGCTCGCCGTCATCGCTTCGTCGCTCGACAAGTTCGCTTTGCAGGTTCGCCACTGGCAACGCACCGAAGTGCGCGAAGCCGAGGAGCGTTTCAAGCGCGGCCAGAAGGGATCGTCCGCGATGCCGCACAAGCGCAACCCGATTCTTTCGGAACGCATCTGCGGCATGGCGCGCGTGGTGCGCGGCTACGCGGTCGCGGGGCTGGAATCCGTCGCCCTCTGGCACGAACGCGACATCTCCCACTCGTCCGCCGAGCGCGTCGTCCTGCCCGATGCTTCAATCGCGCTCGACTACATGCTCGCCAAAGCCACGTCGCTCATCGACACGCTCGTCGTCTACCCGGAGCGCATGCTCGAAAACTTAAACGCCACGCGCGGCCTCGTCTTCAGCGGCCAACTCCTGCTCGCCTTGACGCAGGCGGGCGTCTCACGCGAACAGGCTTACGAATGGACGCAGCGCAACGCCATGCGAACGTGGGACGAAGGCGGCGACTTCCGCACACGCGTCCTCGAAGATGCGGACATCGCCGCGCGTCTCTCACGCGACCGCGTCGAACGCGCCTTCGCGCTCGACACCTACCTGCGCAACGTCGAACAGGTTTTCGCGCGCGTGTTCGGCGGGAAGAAGTAAGGGGAGAGAGAAGCGTGAGGGCAACTTCTCGCAAGTGCTTCGCAGCGAGTTATCGCGTCTGTTTTAAAAAGAGTTTTTTGGAGGGCAAGAATGAATCGCCTCGCTATTTTGATTTTCGTCGCGCTGCTTTTGCCATCGGCCGTGTTGGCGCAACGAAATGCGCCGGGCACTCCGGCCGAGTTGGCCGAGATCACGGCGCGCGGGCGGCAACTTGCGGAATACGACGTGGCCGCCTGGCACGCGACGGATGCCGTGGTCGCTCTGTCGCCGCCCGAAGGCAGCGTGGCGCGTTACCTCGCGCGGAAGACGGACGCCGGATGGGTCGTCGTCTTTGGCCGTTTCAACGAAAAGCGCGACAAGTTTCTTATCGCTTACGAGGCGACGCAGGATGGCAGCCCCACCAAGTTCAAGGTGAACAAGCACGAACCGCCGAAAGAGACGACCGACTTTTTCTTCTACGCGGCCAAAGCGGTCGATACGGCGCTCAAGGATTTCAGGGGCGAGCAGAGACCTTATAACGTTGCCGTGCTGCCCGCGAAGTCTGAACAGTTGTACGTCTACGTGATGCCGGCGCAGACGAAGCATGGCATCTACCCGCATGGCGGCGACGCTCGTTATTTAATCTCTCAAGACGGCACGAAGTTTCTGGAGAAGCGTCGCATGCACAACTCGATCCTTGAGTTTGTGACGGAACAGAATAACGACGAGTTGGCGGCGGGCTTTCACACCGCCGTCGTTGACGACATCCCGGAAGACACGGACGTGTTTTACGTCCTCGCCAGACGACCGGCCGTGCCGGAGTGGATCGGGACGCGAAAATATGTTTATAAAGTAGAAGTTGACGGCACGATCAAATACGTCTCGACGATGGAAGCTTTTATGAAGAAAAAGTAAGATCGTGTTGTGAAGGGAAGCGAGATGGCAAAAGCAAAAGTTTATGTAACGTTGAAATCGGGCGTGCTCGATCCGCAGGGGAAGGCGATTCAAAACTCGGTGGGGCTCTTAGGCTACGGCGGCATCGCGGACGTGCGGCAGGGCAAGTATTTCGAGATCGCTCTGGACGCGTCGCTCGACGCGGAGCGAGCGCGCGAGACGGCCGAGCGCATGGCGCGCGAGGTGTTGTCGAATCCGGTCATCGAAGATTATCGCGTGGAGATTGAGTAGGAGTTAGCAGCATGAAATTCGGCGTCATAGTTTTTCCCGGCTCGAATTGCGACCACGACGCTTATCACGTCATCTCGAAACACGTCGGGCAGCCCGTCTCCTTCATCTGGCATCGGGAAACCGATCTTTCGGATTACGACGCGCTGATCATTCCCGGCGGCTTCTCTTACGGCGACTACCTGCGCGCCGGGGCGCTCGCCAGCTTTTCGCCCGTCATGTCGAGTGTGCGTGATTTTGCGGCGCGCGGTGGCCTCGTGCTCGGCATCTGCAACGGCTTTCAAATTCTGTGCGAGGCGGGACTTCTGCCCGGCGCGCTCCTGCGCAACCAAGACCTGCACTTCGTCTGCCAGCACGTCAACGTGCGCGTGGAGTCGGCCGCGACACCTTTCACGAACGAACTCAGGCGCGGTCAGGTCTTGAGCATGCCCGTTGCGCACGCTGAAGGCAACTACACCTGCGACGACGAGACGTTCGCCGAACTCCAACGGGAAGACCGTATCATCTTCCGCTACTGCGACGCCGAAGGGCGCATCACGCCGGAGGCTAACCCGAACGGCGCGCGCGACAACATCGCGGGCATCTGCAACCGCGAACGCAACGTCGTCGGGTTGATGCCGCACCCTGAGCGCGCCTGCGAAGATTTGCTCGGCTCGGCGGACGGGCGCGGCATCTTCCACTCGCTCGCCGCCACGCTCGCGTCCCTGTCGGCCGCCTGAAAAAACGCCTCTCGGAACTTTTCAGGAACTTGTGCGCTGCCTTGCCAGTATTGAATAGTCAATACGGCAAGGCAGTTTTAGTCTCCCGCCGGACAAGTCAATCCATAAGGAGAAATTCGTTTATGCGTACCTCGAACATCGCATTTCGCCTCGGTCTCTTCGTCGCGCTCGCCGTCTCCGCAGCGCACGCTCAGACGAAGGAGTTAACGGCCTCGGAACAATCTTACAGGGAAGCGCGGCGTGTGCTCGACGCGGGGCTCGCGGCCTACGGCGGACTCGACGCCCTGCGCACGATTGAAAATTTCACCATCCGGCACGAAGGCTACACAGTCCATCGCAACCAGAGCCGCCGCACCGCGCCGCCCTACGAGCGCACGCCCTTGAGCGGCACGCTCATCATCGAACCGCGTCGCGGGCGCTGGTATCACGACAACAAAGGCAGCTATCCCGGCGGCTTCAACTGGCACTGGGGCTTGATGACGAACGGCAAAGACTCTGCGCGCATCTCCTTTCTCGAACGGCGCATCAACTCCACGCAGGCGCTGCCGCCGCAAGCCCTGCGCGGACGCCTGCGCTGGCTGCCGCACAACCTGCTCATCAGCGCGCTCGAACGCTCCGTGCAGGTGCGCTCTCTGGGGCGCGCAAACTTCGATAAGCGCCCGCACGATGTCCTGACCTACGCCACCGAAGACGGCGTCCAGTTGACTCTCTATCTCGACGCGCAGACGCATCTCGTCTCCAAGTTCGAACTGCTCACGGGCGACCCTTACTTCGGCGACTCGGTACAGGAGATCATCTTTCCGGCACATCGCGCCGTCGGCCAGTTCAAAGTGCCGACCGCGCGCGTTACGCGGCTGATGGGAGAAGTGGTGGAAGAGATTCCTTACGCGGAAGTGACTTTCAACAAGACTTATGGCGACGAGCAGTTCAAAGCGCCGGAAGGCTTCGCCGCGCCTGCAACCGCGCCCGCACCCGAAACGCCGCCCGTCAATAAACTGGCCGAGAACGTCTACTCGATTCGCGCGGGCGGCTACAACGTGCTCGCCGTCGGCTTCAAAGATCACGTCATGATTGTCGAGACGCCCGGCGGCGATCAGACCTCGCGCGAAGTGATCGCGCGCGTGAAAGAGTTGATGCCGGGCAAGCCCATCAAGTACGCGGCCGTCACGCATCATCACGACGACCACGCGGGCGGCATCCGCACCTACATCGCAGAGGGCGCAACCGTCGTGACGACGCCCGCTCTGCGTTCGTTCTTCGAGCGCGTCGCCGCCGCGCGCAACTTCACGTTCGCACCCGACACGCTCACGCGCACACCCCGCCCGCTCCTCATCGAGACTTTGCAGAACGGCAAACGCGTCTTCACCGACGGCACGCAAACCGTTGAACTCCACGACATCGGTTCAGGCCCGCACATGGACGAGATGATCGTCGCCTACCTGCCGAAAGAGAAGATCATCTTTCAAGGCGACCTCTTGAACATGCCTGACGACCGACGCCCCCTGCCCGGCAACGCCACGACCGCGCACTTCGCCGAATGGATCAAAAAATCCGGCCTCGCCGTCGAACGCATCGTCGGCGTCCACGGCCCCGTCGCCACGCCCGAAGAGTTGCACCGCGCCGTCGCGCTGATGCAAGGGGGAAATTGAGGAAGCCTGGTGAATGGTAAATGGTCAATGGTGAATGGAGAAAGACAGTTCTTTCCATTCACCATTGACCATTTACCATTCACCACTTTTGAGCTTTGCCATGAATGATTCCGAGGCGGCGGGTGAGATTCTCAGTTGGGCGGAAGTGCAGCGGGTGCATCGCATCCAGAGCGGCGTCTATCAACGACAGGGACGCCTCGTCTCTTTGCTCACAGACTTCGGCCGCATCAATCCCTGTTACCCGGACGCGCACATAGACGAGACAGGGCGGCGCATCAGCTACACGGGCGCGGGGCGACGCGGCGACCAACACTTAACGCCCGCCAATCGTGCGCTCCTCTCGGCAATCGAAAGCGGCCACGCCGTTCCACTCTTCAACAAACTCTCGGTCGGCCGCTGGCAACACATGGGCTACTGGCGCGTCACCGCCGCCGTGCACCAGTACGACCCGCACGAAGACCGCATGCTCTGGCGCTTCACCCTGGAAAAAGTATGAATGATGAACGATGAATGATGAAGTAAAAGCAACTGTCTTTCCATTCATCCTTCATCGTTCCTACTTCATCGTTTCCCCTCTTCACTTGTCACTGTTCTTCGGCCGCTGTTAATCTTGCCTCTCTCTTCTAACCGACATGATGATGAAGAAACTCGCTTTAGCACTCTTTCTGCTCGCGCTCTCGGACGCGGGCGCGCTCGCGCACGTGATTTCGGCGCATCGGTTTTCGCACGACGGCTTCAATCGTCGCAACGTGAGCGCAGCGCAGCGCAAGGCGCGCAGCGTGAAGCGGCGCGCACCGGCAACGAAGGCGCGCCGCGACGGCGTAAGCGATACGCCGCTCGTGGCCGTGACGGAAATCGACGGCGAGGGCCTCAAGAAACTTTTGCAGCGCGGCGAAGCTGAAGCGGCGCGTCCGCTCCTTGTCAACTTCTGGGCGACGTGGTGTGTCCCTTGTCGCAAGGAATTTCCAGACCTCGTGAAGATCGAGGCCGACTATCGCGCGAGCGGACTTGAATTTGCGCTCGTCTCCGCTGATGACGTGACGGAGTTGAAGACCGCCGTGCCGAAATTCCTGCGCGAGATGCGCGCCACGGCGATGCCTGCCTATTTGCTGAACGCCGAGGATACGGAAGCGGCCATCGCACAGGTTGACCCGGCGTGGGGCGGCCAACTCCCCGCAACGTTCCTCTTCGACCGGCAGGGCAAAATCGCCTACAGACACTTCGGCATCATCAACCCGGCGGAACTCCGTTTAGAGATCGATAAAGTGACGAGTGACAAGTGACGAGTGACAAGTCGAAAACGAAAAACTTGCCTTTAACTCGTCACTCGTCACTTGTCACTCGTCACTACTGCTTATGAACCAGATCACACCTGAAGTTATCGCGGCACACAATCTGACGGCGGAAGAGTATGCGCGCATCCTTGAGTTGATGGGACGCGAGCCGACGTTCGTGGAACTCGGAATTTTCTCGGTGATGTGGTCGGAGCACTGTTCTTATAAATCTTCGCGCGTGCATCTGCGGCGTTTGCCGACGCGGAATGAGCGCGTCGTCGTCCCGCCGGGCGAGAACGCGGGCGTCGTCGATGTGGGCGACGGTTGGTGCGCCGCCTTCAAAGTCGAATCGCATAATCATCCTTCGTTCATCGAGCCGTTTCAGGGCGCCGCGACGGGCGTGGGCGGAATATTGCGCGACATCTTCACGATGGGCGCGCGCCCGATTGCGGCGATGAACTCTCTGCGCTTCGGCACGCTCGAACAGGAGCGGCACGGACGACGCAACCGCGCTTTGCTGGCCGGCGTGGTCGCAGGCATCGCGCACTACGGGAACGCCTTCGGCGTGCCGACCATCGGCGGCGAAGTCGCCTTCGACGACGCATACGCTTTGAACCCGCTTGTCAACGCTTTCGCGCTCGGCCTCGTCCGTCACGATCAAATCTTCTACGGCCGCGCGACCGGCATCGGCAATCCGGTTCTCTATGTCGGCGCGAAGACCGGGCGCGACGGCATTCACGGCGCGACGATGGCGTCGGCCGAGTTTGACGAAGAGGCTCTGGAGAAACGCCCGACCGTGCAGGTGGGCGATCCGTTCCTCGAAAAACTGCTGCTCGAAGCCTGCCTCGAAGCGATGCGTTCGGGCGCGGTCGCGGGGATTCAGGACATGGGCGCGGCCGGTCTCACTTCGTCTTCGTGCGAGATGGCGGCGCGCGCCGGGACGGGACTCGAAATTGATCTCACGCTCGTGCCGCAACGCGAAGAAGGCATGTCGGCCTACGAGATCATGCTGTCGGAATCGCAGGAGCGCATGCTGATCGTAGCGCACAAGGGACGCGAGCGGCAGGTAATCGACATCTTCAAACACTGGGAACTCGACGCCGTCGTCATCGGCCGTGTCACCGACACAGGCCACGTCCAGATCATGCACCACGAAGGCACTGTGGCGGACATCCCCGTCGGCTATTTGACGGATGAAGCGCCCGTCTACGAACGACCGATGCGCGCGGCTGAAACAAGGGATGAGGGCGGAGGGATGAGGGATGAAATAGCCGCTCCAACCAATGAGGCTGGCTCGGGCAATGAAACCGGCGGCTTTTCGCCTGTGCCTGGGTCTCCTACGTTGAACGATACGGTTGAAAGTTCGGAGGAACTGGACACGATCATCTCCGCGTCCAAGTCTGCCGTCGGTGCGTTCGACGCCGATCACAACGAATCTCTATTGCGTCTGCTTGCCGCGCCGAACATCGCTTCGAAGGAGTGGGTCTATCGCCAGTACGATCATATGGTGCGGACGAACACGGCCGTGCTGCCCGGTGCGGACGCGGCCATCGTGCGTATTAAGGAGACGCGGCGTGCGCTCGCCATGTGTCTCGACGGCAACGGTCGCTATTCGGCCTTCGACCCGCGCGAAGGGGCGCGGCAGATCGTCGCCGAATCGGCGCGCAACGTCGTGTGCGTCGGCGCGCGTCCTCTCGCCGTCACCAACTGTCTGAACTTCCCTTCGCCCGAACGCCCCGAAGTGATGTGGGCTTTCTCAGAGACGATTGACGGCATGGCCGAGGCGTGCCGCGCCTTCGACACGCCCGTCATCTCCGGCAACGTCTCTTTCTACAACGAGACGGAAGGGCGCGGCATTCTGCCCACGCCCGTCATCGGCATGGTCGGCCTCGTCGAAGACGTGCGACGCATCATCCAGCCCGGCTTCAAACGGGCGGGCGACATCGTTGCGCTCCTCGGCGAGACGCACGACGACCTCTCCGTCAGCGAGTATGCAGCGACCATTGAGGGGCAGAGCACCGAAGCGATGCTGAGGACCGGACGCCTTGCTCGCATCGATCTCAAACTCGAACAGGCCGTGCAGTCCACGGCCTTGCGCGCAGCGGAAGAAGGCTTGCTTCGCTCCGCACACGATTGTGCGGACGGCGGCCTCGCCGTCGCTCTCGCCGAAAGCTGTTTCTCCACGCTCAACCGCCCTGCCGTCGGCGCTCTGATAGACCTCGCAGGCACGCTCACGGCTTCCGCACACCTCTTCGCCGAAACGCCCTCACGCATCATCGTCAGCTTCGATGAGACGGCACGCGCGCGCGTCGAAGAGATCGCAGCGGAACTTGGCTGTCCGCTCTCCATCATCGGGCGCGTCGGCGGCGCAGACCTCCGCATCGAGATTGACGGCCAACCAGCCATCATGCAAAACGTCAACACGCTCGAACAACACTGGCGCAACGCGCTCGGCAACAAACTCCGCGTCGAAGCACTGGCCGCGGCGGCTGAGTGAAAAACGAAAACTCTTAAAGAACCGCCCGAGCGGCGTGTGCAGATTCTCGATAGCGGCGGCGCGCGGGGCGACGGCAGCGAGGCGCGTTTCCTGATCGGCGCGCTCCTTAGCGGTAAATGGAGCGGTAAATGGTGAATGGAAGGAATCGTCTTCTACCATTCACCATTCACCATTTACTATTCACCATCAAATATGCACGGACGAATCATTCATAACGAGCGCCTGTTGGAACTCGGAAAAGCGCGGCTGCCTGCGCTCAGTTCCGCGACGCTCTACGGGCGCGGCGTCTTCACCACGCTCGCCGTGCATCGTGGTCGTCCGTTCCTCTGGCCTGAACACTGGCTGCGTCTCGTCTTGCACGCGGAGCGCTGCGGCGTACGTCTGGGTCATTTCGATGAAGAGTCGGTCGGGCAGGCGCTCGAAAGGTTGATCAGGGAGAACAAGGTGACGGAGGGACGCGCGCGCGTCACGCTGCTCGTGCGCGCGGTGCGCGGCGTGTGGAAGACGGGCGGCACGGGCGGGCCGGAGACAGACCTGCTGATCGTGACGGGCGACGCGCGCCCTGTGCCGGAAGAAGGCCTGGCGCTGACGCTCTCGCCTTATCGTCAGAACACGCTGTCGCCGCTCGCGGGCGTCAAGAGCGTCAACTATCTCGAACACGTTATCGCCTGGGAGGAAGCACACGCGCGCGACTTTCACGAGGCCGTGGCTCTGAACGAACGCGGCGAGATCGCAGGGGCGACGATGGCGAACATCTTCTGGGTGACGCGCGGCACGATTCATACGCCCGCGCTCGCGACCGGCGCGCTTGCCGGGACGACGCGTGCACGCGTCATGCAGCTGGCGGAAGAACTGGCCTTCCCGCTCGTCGAAGGCGCGTATGACACCTCAGACCTCGGCGACGCCGACGAAATCTTCCTCACCTCGGCCGCGCACGGCGTCGGCATCGTTACCACCTACGACTTCCACCGCTACACGGTCGCTGCCGGAAGCGTCGCCCTCCGCCTGCGCGAAGCGTTTCGCCAACTCACGCTGCACGCCGAAGAAGAGTAGATGTAGGACGGAGAAATTTTTCTGTGAAGACACGCGAAAGGGCGCGTCAAAGTTGCGGAACTTCGACGCGCCCTTTCGTGCGTTTCCAACGCTTGAAGGCTTGTTACTTCTTCGCCAGCACGACGGGCGATTGCTCGGCGGCGCGGATGCGTTCGAAGAAGTTGCGCACGGCCGGGTATCCGGTCGGGGGGATGGTCGCGGCGCGTTGGGTGAAGGTGCGTTTGAATTGGAGTTGACCGTCTTTGACGGCGTAAGAAGTTGAGTAACTGCCGAAGGCCGTGTCGAGTTTGACGGGGTCGGGCAGTTCGTCAACGTCGAAGCCGGCGGGGAGTTTGATGTTGACGGATTCGGTATAGGCTTCGGATTCGAGCACGACGGCATGCTTGCGCGCAGCGCTCGTCGGGAAGGCCGTGCGGGTGCGCGAGAGGATGGCGGGCTTGAAGACGAGCAAACGCTCCTGCATCAGTTGGGCGTAGTTCGCGGCGGTGAAATTAACGTCGAGGGCGAAGCGGCCGTCCGCGTGGTTGTCGGTGGGTTCGACCTTGACGACTTTCGCGCCCGTTGCGCCCTGCGTGATCCATTTCTCGACGGCCTTCGTGTATTCGGGACGCGCTAGGCGACGGAACATGCGACGCTCATCGACGGCCGACTGGCCGACCGAACGCTCTTTGACGTTCGCCGTGATCGAGCCGTCGGCCGCGAGGCTGACTTCGGCTTCGCGTTCGAGTTGGTTGGCTTCGGGCGGCGTGACGGGCATGCGCAGGAGCGCGCCTTCGCTTCCGGCGGCGATGAGGGCGAAGCTGTTCTGTTCGTGGTCTGGCAGATCGCCGACGGGCGTGTTCTCGTCCGTGGCGTCGAAGATCAAGAGGCGCCCCAAGGTCGGATGCTGGATGACGGTTGGCGCTTTCGTTTCGTCGGCGACGCGGATGGCGATGATGCAGTGGTTGAACTGGCTCGGCGAAGCCCACTCTTCACGCACGTAGGTCGAGTCGCCCGAAAAGATCAAGACGGGGTAAGCCTCGATCTTGAGCGTGCGCAGCATGGCGCGCATGAGGTTGGCTTTGTCTTTGCAGTCGCCGTAGCGTTTGGCGAAAACCTCGGCCGCCGAGTGCGGGCGGAAACGTCCGACGCCGATCTGGATCGAGATGTACTGGATGTCCTGCACGTAGCGACCGATGGCGCGAATCTTGTCGAGTTCGGTCTTGGCGTCGGCCGTCAGTTCGCGCGCCTTCAGCGCGATGGCGTCGTCGGGCGCGGATTGCGGGTCAGACAGTTCGCTATACCAGCGCGACACGTCCGTCCACGAAGAGAAACTGCGTGCTCCCATGATCGTGGTGCCGCCGCTCGCGCCCTGCGCGGGCGTGTAGCTGATGGCGAGGCGCGGCGCGAGGCTCGTCACTTCGGGGCTGGCGACTTCGGGTTCGATGGGCGGCAGGTTGCGTAGCTCCCAAGTGTAGCTCGTGCCGTTGACGACGGGTTCGATCTTCGCGTGATTGAACGTCACGCCCGTCGCCGCCCATCCCGAAGGAAGCGTGAGCGTGCAGCGCGACATAAGGACGGGCAGGCGGCCCTGAAAATACCAGACTGAATGTGGAAAGAGAGCGCGCTCCTCCGTGATGATCTGGTAGCCGAAGACCATCCCGGCGTCGGCCTCGCGAGTCGCGTCAATGCGCTTGCTGCGATACTGGTTGTAAACGTCGTTGAGGTCGCCCGCGAGGTCTACGGTTTCGTCCTTACCGTAGCGTTTCACCTGACCGTCGGGGCGTATGAGCCACGCGCGTATCTCGCGCACCTTGCCCGTATCGGTGGCATAACCGGCCACGGCCTCGGCCGAACCGCGCCCGGCGCGCGTCAGGATACGCACGGCGAAGGTGGTGGTGGTGACGATCTTGCCGTCGCTGTTAATCGTCATCTGCCCTTCGTCGTGAAGGACGACGGCCGGCACGTCTTTCTGATAAGCGGGGACGGATGCGGCGGCGGCCTGCGTCAGCCACGCGGGGGCTTCGTCGCCCACGCCTCCGACGGCGAAGGCGGGCGCACAACAGAAGAGGACGAGCGCGCAACAGAGTCCTAAAGTTCGTGTGGACATTTCTTTTAAACCTCGATTTCCCTTGTCAGTTTCGCGGCGTCGGTTTTAGTTCGACGGCGCGGGCGCGGCCGATGCGGTCGTCGCAGCCTGTTTGAGCGTGATGGTGTGATTGTCGCGCTTGTGCAGTTCGTCGAACAGCATCTTGAGTTGGCCGTAAGAGGCGACCGGGTAGAGCATTCCGCCCTTGGCGTTGCCGAAGAAGAATTTGCGATTATAGATGAGCGTGCTGCCGTCTTTCGTGACCGCGATCTTCACCTGGTACTTGCTGGTGTCGCCCGCGTCAATATTCATGGGCGCATCGGCGTTGTCGAGCGCGTAACCGGCTGGCAGAGCGATCGTCACGTCGTCCTGTTCAGACCAGGGGTAGCTGAAATAGACGCTGTTGTACCGTTCGGTCGTCGGGAAGAGCGGGTTTGCGCCGCGCTGGAAAAAGGCCGGTTGCAGGAACAGGCGCTTGCCGGTGCGCTGCGCGTAGCCGGGCACGCGGATGTGGTAAGAGTAGGTGAAGGGCTTGAACGGGTCGGTCACGTTCTCGATTTTGATGTCGGACACTTCGGCCGTGCTCAGCTTGGCTTTGATCAAGCTGCGCAGAGTCTCTTCACGTTGCGCGGGCGTGTCGTCGTCGTTGTATTCCTTCTTGTCCTTGCCGAGATGCCCCGTGTATTCGATGGTCACGTTGCCTTCGAGCGTGCCTTCGGCGTCGAGTTTGAAGCGTGCCGTGCGTTTCTCCAGAGACTTGTCGGGCACTGAGAGCGGCGTCTGGACGAAGACGGGGTCTTTCGGATCGCTGACGAGCGCGTCCTGCGACTCAGATTGCCACGCGAGCATGCCGTATGGCATGTACATCTCCGACGGGTCAAAGAAACGCCATGTGTCGCCTACCTTCACGGCGACAACGATCAGACGCATGAAATAAGGATCGGCGAAACTGGGATCGAAGAAGATGTCGCTGCGGTCGGCCATGAGCGCCGGACGCGCTTCGAAGCCCGCAGCGATGGCGAGCGCGGCGAAGAGGCCGGCGATGTCTTTGCTGCGCCCCTCCATCTTTTTGAGCGTGTTCGAAGGCGACTCGTCTTTGAGTTTGCGGCGCACTTCGACGGGCAGATTCAGTGCGTCGTCGTCGAGGTTCTTGATCTTGGTGCGGCAGAATTCGTAGAGGCGTTCGAGTTTCTGTTCGGGCGTCGCGGCGTCGGCGACGATTTCGGCCGCCTTCCTGCGCACGTCGTCGTCGGCCTTCATGTCGGATTTGAACACTTCATAGACGGCCTTGCCGAACTGTTTCCAGAACAACTGCGGGATGATGGTCTTCTCGCCCGAGTAATAGAGCAGCATCCACTTGCGCACCTCGTCCTCGGGCGGCATGCGCGGTTCTTCGTGATAGGCGGGCACGTTCGTCAGCGTCGTCCTGTAGAAGCCGTTCTTCTCCTTCTCGAACTTCGGCAAAGCCATATGGAACGGCAGGTAGCGCAGCGCCTCTACGCCCAACATGTTCGACGCGGGCTTGAGATAATAGGTCACGTTCTGAATGGGGATGTCGCGCTGGAAATAGAGACGCGCGCGATTGGCCGAACTCTCCGGATAAACTTCGCGCCAGCGATATTCGATGATCGCGCCCGGCTCGACGCTCGGCATGGCGAAGGTCTTGGCGCGCAGTTTCAGGTCGCCCGCCTTGGCGATGACCTTCTCGAACACATCGTCCTTCTTCAGTTCGACGATCTGGCCGTCGGGCTTGATGGTGCGACCCGAAACGTCCTTGATGCGTCCGTTGAAGCGAAAGGGGACGATGTCGATCTTGCTCTGCGATTCGCGCCCGCGTTCGGTGAAGATTTTGATGCGGATGTAGTTGGTGAAGACCAAATCCATCTCGGCATCGTCCATGCGCACTTCCCAGAAGATGGCTTCGGCGTCGGCGTCCTTTTCGACGACGGGCGCTTTCAGCGCGAGGTGCGCTGGATCAACCGGCTTCCAATCCTGATCACCGAAGGCATTGACGGGCGCGGGCGAGACGGCGGCGAAAAACAGGGCGAGCGAGAAACACACGGAGGCGAGCAGACGCGGGCGTTTGAACATGACAAGAGAGCCTTTCGCTTGTTAAGTGGATGTTGCCCTGCCAGAGCGGGCGAAATTTACGGACGAATTTACGGACGAAAATTTGTGGACGTACCTGCTCAGGAAGTGAGAGGCTAAGTTGAAGCCGTTCGGGACAGCGCACCGGATAGTATCGCAAGTGTTAACTTGATGACAAGCCAAAATCCGAGTTTTCGGAACACGATCCGGTGAAAATTTTCACCGCGACTGAAACCCGCCGGCCGCGCCACACCAACTGCTTTGCCGCACGCGCGCGCGCAGATTTCGCGCGCCGTAGAGGAAAGCGGCGAGTGTTCGCGTCTGTGCTATAATTCGCGTCTCTTTGCCCGCAGCACTATCCGGCAGAAACTAGCCGTTCATATTTCCCCTAGGAGGATTGGAGTTTATGGCGACCGAACTCAAACGCGGAGAGGCGTCCGGTAGCAAGATCGAAGAACTGCTCGGAGCCGACGCACGCACGCTGCTCGAATACACCTCGAAGACCATCCCCAAAGATCAACTGCAACTGCCCGGCCCCGATTTCGTGGATCGCGTCTGGTCGGCGTCTGACCGAAGCCCACGCGTTCTGCGTTCGCTCCAGACCCTCTTCGACACGGGGCGACTGGCGGGCACGGGCTATCTCTCCATTCTCCCGGTCGATCAGGGCATCGAACATTCCGCCGGAGCCAGTTTCGCCCCGAACCCGATCTACTTCGACCCGGAAAACATCGTGCGCCTCGCCATCGAAGGCGGTTGCAACGCCGTCGCTTCGACCTACGGCGTGCTCGGCGTGGTCGCGCGTCGCTACGCGCACAAGATTCCCTTCGTCGTCAAGATCAACCACAACGAACTGCTGACCTACCCGAACGCATTCGATCAGGTCATGTTCGGCACGATCGATCAGGCGCACGACATGGGCGCGGTCGCCGTCGGCGCGACGATCTATTTCGGCTCCGAACAGTCCACACGACAGTTGACTGAAGTGAGCGAAGCCTTCGCCTACGCGCATCAACTCGGTATGGCGACGATCCTTTGGTGCTACCTGCGCAACCCGAAGTTCAAAGGCAAGGACGGCGACATGCACACGGCGGCCGACCTGACGGGTCAGGCCAACCATCTCGGCGTCACCATTCAGGCCGACATCATCAAGCAGAAGTTGCCCGAACGTAACGGCGGCTACAACATGCTGAACACAGAGTCGTCTTACGGCAAGACCAACCCGAAGATTTACACCGAACTGACGACGGACAACCCGATTGACCTCGTGCGTTATCAAGTCGCCAACTGCTACATGGGACGCTGCGGCCTGATCAATTCGGGCGGCGAGTCGAAGGGTCAAACCGACTTGCAAGAGGCCGTCCGCACCGCCGTCATCAACAAACGCGGCGGCGGCATGGGACTCATCTCCGGCCGCAAAGCCTTCCAACGCCCCATCGAAGAAGGCGCGGCGCTCCTGAGAGCCATCCAGGACGTGTATCTCTCCGAAGAGATCACAGTCGCCTAAAAATGATGAAGTGGAGACAGGTAAATGGTGAATGGTAAATGGTGAATGGAGGAAATCCGTTCTTCCATTTACCATTCACTATTTACCATTCACCACTTTTACTTCATCGTTATTCCTTCCCCGATGAGCCAAGCCGTCACGCAAACGTCTACGGACACGGAACTCCTGCACGCCATCGCGCGCGGAGATGAATCGGCGCTCGCCGCGCTTTACGACCGCTACAACTCCATCCTCTTAGGTCTTCTGCTCCGTATATTGCACAGCCGGGTCGAGGCGGAAGACGTTTTGCAGGAAGTCTTTCTCCAAATCTGGCAGCGCGCCGCGAATTTCGACGAAACGCGCGGGCGCGCTTTTACGTGGATGGTGACGCTTGCGCGCTCACGCGCCATCGACCGTCTACGCTCTTTGCAATCGCGCCAGCGCGCAGACGACGCGGCCTTGCGCGACGCGCCCGAGCAGGTGGGCGACGCCAGCGACGACGCCTACCACGCCGAACAGCGCGAAATCGTGCGCGCCGCGCTCGCGGAGATTCCGGAGGAACAGCGCCGCGCGTTGCTGCTGGCCTACTTCGAAGGGCTGACACAATCAGAGATCGCCGCGCGGCTCGGTCAACCGCTCGGCACGGTGAAGACACGCATGCGCAGCGGTCTCGGCAAGCTGCGCGATCTGTTGGACGAGCGTCTGGGAGCAGGGACAGGCTTGAAAATTTAGCGGACAAGACGCGCTGCGAAACTTTAGACGCACACGCGCATCCGAAGTTTTAGACGAAGCACATCGGTTTTCGATGAAGCACGAAGAGTACAAAGAGTTGATCGCGCTCGAAGCGCTCGACGCCCTCGAACGGGGCGCGGACGAGCAGCGTGCCCTCGAAGCGCATCTAGCCTCGTGCGCCGACTGCCGTGCGGAACTGAGAGCGCTCAGCGAGGCGGCGGCCTCTCTCGCCTATGTTGCTTCAACGCCAGAAGCCCCCGCGCCCGAACTGCGCGCACGCATCCTCGCGGCCGTCAAATCGCACCCGCAAGACACACCACACGGCAGGCACACAAAGGACGGTAACAGCGGCGGCGCGTCGGGCGTTTCGAGTTCGCTATCGTCCGGTGTCAGTTCGCCTGAAGAATTCGAGCGGCGGCGTGAGGCGCGCGAAGTCCGCGTCGGGCGTCGGCTCTTGATGTTCGGCTCGGTGGCCGCCTCGATCGCCGTCGCCGCGCTGCTCGTCGCGCTCGCGGTGCTCTGGCAGCGCAATAATCAGTTGCGGACTGAACTAACGCGCCTGTCCGAAACAGTCAACCGGACGCAAGAGGAACTGGCACGCACGCGCGCCGACCGCGAACTACTGGCCGCGCCCGGCGCACACACGGCCACGCTCGCCGGGACGAAAGCGGCCGAGCGTGCGCGCGCGCGTCTCACCTTCGACGCACAGACAGGACGCGCCATGCTCATGGCCGCAGACCTCCCGCCCGCGCCCGCAGGCAAAGCCTATCAACTCTGGTTTATCGCCGAAGGCAAACCGCCGATGCCCGGCAGCGTCTTCCGCCCGGACGCCAACGGACACGCCGAAATGCACGAGACTATCCCGCCCGAAGGACGCAACGCCTCGGTCTTCGCCGTCACGCTCGAACCGGCTGGCGGCGTGAGCGCGCCCACCGGAGAGATGTATCTGAAAAGTTCCGCCTCCTGAAGTTTCAACCCTCCGGCTGCCGCGCAGACCACCAGCCCCGTCAAATCAACTCCGCGCAAAAAACTTGCTATAGTATTTCCCGCTTGCGCCGGGCGGCGCGCGAATTTCAAGGATGAGAAGGAACGACCGAAAGTGGCTGACAACAAGAAACGCTCCGACAACGACGCCGTGATGAACACGATCTCAGACGAGACCGGACAATTCGACGCGCGCTTTCTTCTCTGGCGCACCTTCTGCGCCGAAAACGACGTACCCGTCGAAACCCTCCCCAGCGACCTCACCGGAGACATCCGCGACAAGTGGAACGAACTCAAGGACAGCAAGCTGAAATAAGGGCGGAGGGCGGAGGGATGAGGGATGAACAAGAAAAGCACTCAGTCTCTTGAATGCTTTCTTTCATCCCTCATCCCTCCGCCCTCATCCTTTTAAAAGTGTCTGCCCGGCGTGTACATGCCTGTGAGGAAGGGGTTGGTGCGGCGTTCGCGTTCGATGGTTGTGTCGGGGCCGTGGCCGGAATAGACCGTCACGTCGTCGCCGAGCGGGATGATCTTGTTCAGGAGCGAATCCATCAACTGTTCGTAAGAGCCGCCCGGCAAATCCGTCCGCCCGATCGAACCCGCGAACAGACAATCGCCCACAAACACCTTGCGCTCGCGCGGCTCGAACAGGACGACGTGGCCGGGCGTGTGCCCCGGACAATGCAGCACTCGAAACGAGAGCGTGCCGACCGGGTAAGTCTCCCCGTCCGTCCAGTATCGATCAATGGCGGGCGGCGCTTCGTAGTCGAAGCCGAGCGCGCGCCACTGCCCGCGCGGGATGCCGATCCACGCGGGCTGTTCGGGCAACTGTTGGTAAAGCGGTTCGTCCGCCGCGTGCAGAACAACCTCTGCGTGCGGGTGCAGACGCTTCAAGGCCGCCACACCGCCGACGTGATCCATGTGCGCGTGCGTCAACGTGATGGCCTGCAACTCTAAGTTGTGTTGGCGAAGTGCGCCGTCAATGGCGTCTGCATCGTCGCCCGGGTCGATGCAGATGGCGCGTCGCGTTTCCGCGCAGGCCGCCACACGCGTCTGCTGTTGAAACGCCGTTACCGTGATAGTTTCCAGGATCATCTTCCTCAGAGAACCCTCCGGGACATAAATTAAAGCCGAAATTGCATCTAACGAAAGTATAAAACGCCCCTTCAGGAATCCACTAACAGAACAGTTTTCGACAAGAGGTTTTAAGACTCATGCCACTGGGTAAGAAATCGACTTCGCTCGCCGGAGTGCTGGACGAACTGACGGCCGAGGCCGCGCCGGAGTTGACCGAACATTTACAGAACAACGATCTGCGCTGCTACGCCTGCGGCCATCGCTGCCTGATCCGCGCGGGTAAGCGCGGCATCTGCAAAGTACGTTTCAACGAAGCGGGGCGGCTGCTCGTGCCTGCGAACTACGTCGCCGCGCTCGCCTGCGACCCTACGGAGAAGAAGCCTTTCTTCCACGCTCTGCCCGGCTCGGACACGCTCACTTTCGGCATGCTCGGCTGCGACCTGCATTGCGGCTACTGCCAGAACTGGTTGACGAGCCAGGCGCTCCGAGACGAAGCGGCCGGGACGCGTCCGCAAGTCGTCTCGGCGGATCGTCTGGTCGCGCTCGCCAAAGCTTACGGCGCTTCGATGGTCGGATCGAGTTACAACGAGCCGTTGATTACGGCAGAGTGGGCGGTGGACGTGTTCAGGCGCGCGAAGCCCGAAGGATTCAAGACCGCCTTCATCTCGAACGGCAACGCGACGCCGCAGGTCTTGGACTACCTGCGCCCCTGGACGGATTGCTACAAGATCGATTTGAAGTCGATGAGCGACCGCAACTATCGACAGCTCGGCGGCGTGGTGGACAACATCCTGGACACGGTGCGCATGGTCAAAGAGCGCGGCTTCTGGTCTGAGATCGTGACGCTCCTGATACCCGGCTTCAACGATTCGGAAGACGAAGTTAAACGCGCGGCCGACTTCATCGCCTCCGTCTCGCCCGACATCCCCTGGCACGTGACGGCCTTTCATCAGGACTACCGCATGCAGTCGAACGCCAACACGACGGCCGAACAACTCATACGCGCCTGCGAAACGGGGCGCGCGGCGGGCTTGCGCTTCGTCTACGCCGGAAACTTGCCCGGCCGCGTCGGCCGCTACGAGAACACTTACTGTCCCTCGTGCGACGAACTGCTGATCGAGCGCTACGGCTACATCATCAAGCGCATGAAAGTGACGCAGGACGGCAAGTGCCCTGCCTGCGCCGCAGCGATTCCGGGCGTCTGGTCTTGAAAGCAAGGGATGAGGGATGAGTAAGACGAAGCACTCAACCAAGTGAGTGCTTCGTCTTACTCATCCCTCATCCTTCATCCCTTACCTCGCAGGCGTTTGCACGGCGGGAGTGCCATGGTGGAAATACGCTAACCACTTGCCGTCGCGTTTAACCCAGATCGTGCTGGCGCGGTGTTCGAAAGGCTTGCCGTCAGGACGCGTTCCTCTAACCATGTAAGTCACGAGCGTTGCGTCGTCGTCAAACTTCACGGCCTTAAAATCGCTCGTCGTGGTTTTCGAGAAATCGAATCCTCTCAGTGACGCCAGCGTTCCCGCACGATCAAAGACGCCGCCCGGTTCGACCTCTATCTGCTCCGGGGCCAGATGCGCAGCAAAGGTGTCCCAATCCTTCCGCCGGAGCGCTTCCCAGAGATGTTTTTCTATCGCGACCGGGTCATCGGAGGCGACCATCTCGGCATGTTTCGCTTCGCTCGTCGCAGTGTTGGCGTTTGCCGTGCTGCCCGACGGCTTAGACGTTTCCGCCGCAGGCGTCGGCGCGTTGGCCGCGGCTTCTCTGACGGGCGAATCCTGATGATAGACCGCTACCCACTCTGTGCCGCGTTTGACCCAGGCGGTGCTGGCGCGCAGAGCGCCCTGTGGAATGGGTTGACCGTGGGACGTGCCCTTGGCGTCAACCGTGTAAGTTACGACCATCGCGTCTTCGTCGAGGGTGACGGTCTTCCAGTCGGAGAGAGTAACTTCGGTCGGGGCAAATTGTCTCACGCCGTCAATCGTCTCGGCCTTGGCATAGACGCCGTCGGTCGAGACGTAGATGGCATCGCTCGCCATCATCTTTCCGAACGCATCGTAGTCTCTATTCTTCAGCGCGTCCCAGAGCTGTTTCTCTTTGGCCGTCAACTCGGCGGCGCTCGGTGCGCTCGTATTTGACAGGTTGGCGTTCGCGTTAGCGGGCGTGCTCGCGTTGCCGTTAGACACCGCCGTGTTGTTGCTGTTGGGCGCGACCGTACAACTCGACGCACCGACGACGAATACGGACGCGAGGGCGGCCAACCCCATCACCGTCAGAAATCGTTTCATGAGATAGACTCCTCCTAGCTAGCGAATGTGTAGAGCTAAGGCGAGGTTTCGGGAGTAGTAGCGTGCTTCTATGCTAATTCGCGTGCGGAGTCAACAGGAAAAAGGCGGTGAATGGTCAATGGTGAATGGAAGAAGAAGAGATTTTATCCATTGACCATTGACCATTCACCGCTTTTAGAAATTCGACGAGCGGCGTTCGAGGTCTTCGGATGTGCCGTAGAGGGGCGTGTATTCCTCTTCGTTCTCGGCGGCTTGGAGGGCACGTTTGAGTTCGGCCAGTTGGAGCGAGAGTGCTCGAAACTCGTCGGCGTCGAAGTGTTCGTAGTCGCCCGCGAGGTCGAGCACGCGGTCGATGCGCCGGTTGGCTTTGTCCAGGACTGCGGGAGCGATGCGTCCTTCGGCGACCGCGCCGCATATGAGATCGCGCGCGGCCTTGAAGTTGGCCTCCTGCTCGCAGATGAGGATCATGTCTGAGCCTGCTTCGATGGCGCGCAAGCTGGCCTCTGCTACCGAGAGCGTCTGCACGACCGCGCCCATCTCCATGTCGTCCGTGATGACGAGTCCTTCGTACTTGAAGGCCGTGCGCAGCATACGCATCACGACGTTGTTGCTGATGGTCGCCGGCACTTGCGAGAAGTCTTCGAGCGACGGCAACTCGGCCGTGCGGCGAAACCACGCCTGCAAAAATTCAGACACTTCGGGAAACGCCGCGTGGCTCACCATCACGGAATGAAGCCGCTCGCCGCGCCGGTGGAACATCAGATCGAGGAAGGGCACAAGGTCGTGTTCCAGTATCTCCGGCCACGTATGCGTGACGACGGGAAGCCGACGGTGCGAATCGACCTGTGAACCGCCGAGGCCGGGAAAATGTTTGCCGCAGCCGACGATGCGGTGCGCCTGTAAGCCGTCGAGGTACGCGCCCGCGAGCCGCGCCACCTCTTCCGGCTTCTCGCCGAAGGTGCGTCCGCGCAGACCGTTCTCTTCGTTACCGCCCTTCAGATCGAGGACGGGCGCGAAGTTCATGTTGAAGCCGAGCAGGCGCAGTGTGCGCGCGGAGAGTTCGCCGAACTTGCGCGCGAGTTCTGAGCGTCCGGCGAGTCGCACGGACTTGGCCGAGGGCATCGGCTCGCAAATATTGCGAAAACGATCCACGAGTCCGCCCTCTTGATCCACGCCGATGATGACGCGGCCGCCGATGGCGTCGCGTATCTGCGCGTTCAGGAGCGCGACCTGCTCGGCCGATTCGATGTTGCGGCCAAAGAGGATGACGCCGCCCGGACGTATCTCGCGCAACATCTCGCGCAGGCGTTTGTCCAGACGCGTCCCCGGCAAACCGACGAACAAAAGTCGTCCGGCCTTGCGCCTGATCTCTTCGGTCGTGGTCGCCCCGTCGGGCGTCGCAGTTTCGGGCATTGTTCGGGTAAATTTCCTTTCGCTCAAGCTTAAAGGTTCGATGCGCGAACGCGCAAGGCCGCCCGCGCCGAAGGCGAAGTGGAGCTAAATAAAGTCCGAATCAGACGACTATTCCGCCGGAGAGAGCTAGCAGCGGCGGCACGCGGTAGGCGGGAATCAGGGCACTCACTTTGTTATACTCCAGGCATGGTCGCCTCGGAGCTTTCACAACTTGCGCCGCCGCACGTCTCTACGGCGACGCTCACGGCGCGCATCAGGGAGCGCGCGCTGGAACTGGGCTTCCACAAGGTCGGCATCGTGCCCGCCGCGCCGCTCGAAGCGGAACGTGAGCGTCTGGAAGAGTGGCTGCGACGCGGCTACCACGGCGAGATGAACTGGATGGCGCGCGACACGGAGCGGCGTACAGACCCGCGCCTCCTGTTGCCCGATGCGCGCTCGGTCGTCGTCGTCGCGCTCAACTACTTCACGCCGCACGAGCACCCGCAGGAAGACGCTTCCACTGTCGGCAAAATCTCCCGCTATGCCTGGGGCGACGATTATCACGATGTCGTCGGCGGCAAACTCAAAGAACTGCTCGCATGGATCGAGGTCGAGTGTCCGGGGGCATCGGGCAAGGCGTGCGTGGACATTCAACCGATGATGGATAAGGCCTGGGCTGTGCGCGCGGGGCTTGGCTGGATCGGCAAGCACACGAATTTGATCACGCGCGAATACGGCTCGTGGGTCTTCATCGGCGAACTACTTCTTAACCTCGAACTCGATTACGACACAGAAGTCTCTGAGGATCACTGCGGCACTTGTACGCTCTGCATCGAGTCGTGCCCCACGAGTGCGATCACCGATGCCTATGTCGTCGATTCGAACCGCTGCATCTCATACGCCACTATCGAACTGCGCGCGCCGGAGCTTCCCCCGACGGTCGCCGACAAACTCGAAGGCTGGCTCTACGGCTGCGACATCTGCCAGGACGTGTGCCCCTGGAATCGCTTCGAGCAGCCGACCGAGGAGACGCGCTTTGAGCCGCGCGAAGGTCAGACGGCGGCTGACCTCGAAGCTATACTTGAACTCACACCCGACGCATACGCCGCGCGCTTTCGCCGCACCGCCATCAAACGCGCCAAGCTCACCGGCCTTCAACGCAACGCCCGTGCCCTCAAAAAAATCAGGCCGGTTGAACCTCTCCGCTAAAGACGGCGATTCACGAACGCCTCCGCGCGCCCGCGCTTCAACTTCCTCTCGCCCGCCGGGTCTTACGAAGTTATGAAACTTTTTTCCGACGACCGGACAACTCTCTTCACCCCAAATCTCTTCTCACGACCAGACCAACCGTCTGTGTAATGCTCCGTTGGGAACTTTCGGCGCGCGCCGCGTCTAAAGGTTCGCCAGTTTCAGACAACTATTTTTGTTGGACTTCGGTAGGCAATTTTCACCTCGCATGTTAATGCCGAAAGGGGTACGTCTATGCCAAAAGTCCGCTCGTCCGCTCACCCGTCCGCTCGCCCGCTGTTCATCGCCTGCGCATTACTCTGTGCTTCGGTCGCTGCGCTCGTCTGCATCGAAGCGCGTGAGTCTTCCGCCTGCTCTATCTCCATGCCGCTCTCTCTGCGCATGCGTTACGCGGGCAGCGAATTCGTCGCGGTCGTCCGCGTCGGAGAGACGTTCGTGGCCGAAAGACATGAAAATAATATGGTGCTGCTGAACACCGAGTTGCGCATCTCCTCGCTTCTGAAAGGCGAAACGAAGAAGAAGGTTATCAATCTGCAACACTTCGCGGTGACGCTTTCGCATGCCTCTCCTCCCGCCACATACGAGAAGGACGACGTGTTGCTCGTCTTTCTCAAGCGCGCCGAGAAAGGCGAGGGTTACGAACTTACCGACGGGCAACGCGGCGCGCAGAAGTTGCCCGCCGATGATTTGAAAGTCTATGTCAGCCGCATTGAAGAACTCGGCGCGATCATGCGTGAAGAAAAGCCGGACAAGGCCGCGCTTGCCGAATGGCTCGTGCGCTGTGCCGAAGAACCCGCCACGCGATGGGAAGGCGCATACGAACTCTCCTTCAATGTCTCGCTGCCCGAAGACCCGCCGGATGAGCCTGAAGAAGCTGACTCGGAAGAGGCGGAAGCCGAAAGTGAAACGGGCGCGGCCCCCGCAGACGGCGGCGAAGCGGAAGAAGAAAGCACTTCCGCCAAAGAACAGAGCGCGAGTGATCCGGCCGCGCCCGGATCGAGCGACGACGTTGTGATCGAGAGTTCGAACATAGCGCGCGTGGTGGTTGATATTAACTACATCGCGTTGCTGACGCCCGCGCAGAAAGAACGTCTGACTCTGGCGCTGCTGAACGCCGAAGAGTTTGAGGAAGGCGAAGAACAGTTGATGTATGTCGTCGGCAGTTGGAAGGACGAGCGGCTCGTGCCTTTCCTGCTCAAGCATCTCGGCCTGATGGCCGACAAAGCGCCCTATGAGGCCGAAGCCATGATGCGGCTCGTCGCGCATATGCTCGGCGACCAGACGCTCATCAAGTTCGTAGTCAATTACCGCAAGACCGCCGACTACAACGACATTGACGCCGCGTCCCTGCTGGACGACTCTTACGCCGAACAAACACACTCGACCCCGGAGGAGCGGCGGGCGTTCAAGGAAGAAATTGAGAAACTGAAAACTGCCGCCGCCGAAGCTCTCTTTCAACGCAGCGGCAAACTGCGCCACTTCCTCGTCCTCGCAGAGCACCCGCAAAAGCCTTAAGCCTCTCCGTCCTCACCGGCCGGGCGCGCGCGGCTTCTCTTCCCCGCGTCCGCCTCACCCGCCGAGGCTTCGCGTGGCGGCTTGGTGCGTCGTGGCGTGCGGCGTATCATGTTGGTTGAACTCTGCTGCCAAAAGCTGTCGGTATTTTCCCGTTTAAGATTAGAAGTGACTGCTGTACTCAAAGATTCATATGGGCGTGCGATCCGCGACCTGCGCGTGTCGCTGACGGACAGGTGCAACTTTCGTTGCTTCTACTGCCTGCCGCACGGCGAACCGCCCATCGCGCCCAAAGAGCAGATGCTCACCTATGAAGAGATCGAATACGTCTCGGACATCTTCGTCTCGCTCGGCATCGAAAAAATACGACTCACCGGCGGCGAGCCTCTGATGCGTCGCGACATCGAAACGCTCATCCGCAAACTCTCTGCGCTGAAACCCGCGCTCCACGATCTGGCGCTCACGACTAACGGCTATTTCCTGCCCGGCCGCGCGCGCGTGCTCAGAGAGGCAGGACTTGACCGCATCACCATCAGCCTCGACAGCCTGCGCCCCGAAACTTTCCGCCGCATGACCGGCGTTGACGTGCTCCCGCGCGTGCTCGAAGGCATCGCGGCGGCGCGCGACGCCGGACTCGCGCCCATCAAGATCAACGCCGTCATCGTGCGCGGCCACAACGAAGCCGAGATCGCGGACTTCGCCGCCTTCGCGCGCGAGCATTCGATCTCGATGCGCTTCATCGAGTTCATGCCTTTGGATTCCGGCCACGAATGGTCGCGCGCCCAAGTGGTTTCAGGACGCGAAATTCGCGCTCGCGTCGAGGAACGTTTTCCGCTCGCGCCGCTGCCCGTCCGTCGCGGCGCGGAGACTTCGGCGCGCTACGCCTTCGCCGATGGTGCGCCCGGTGAAATAGGCATCATCGCGCCCGTCACGGAGCCCTTCTGCGGCGCGTGCTCGCGCATCCGCCTCACCGCCGACGGACAGATCAGGACGTGCCTTTTCTCCACCGTCGAACACTCTCTGCGCGACGTGATCCGCCGCGGCGCAACGCGCCTTGAAATCGCCGAATACATCGAATCAGTCGTCCTGAAAAAAGAGCCGCGCCACCACATCAACGATCCCGACTTCCTACAGCCCGCCCGCACGATGAGTTTCATCGGCGGCTAAGCACGAACGAGACCCACGACATGAGTACCAAAACCGAAGCCACCATCGAAGACCTCTACAAAGTCGAAGGCAAGGCGGAACTCGTCAACGGAGAGATCGTGCATATGTCACCAACTGGCGGTACACCTAATTATGCAGCGAGTGAAATTTTTGTATCTCTGCGGCAATATGCGAAACGCACTAAGGCGGGTTACGCAGTAAGCGACAACGCAGCCTTTGTGGTGAATCTGCCGAATCGCAAATCTTTCAGTCCTGACGCGGCCTTTTACATTGGCGAGATCACGATGAAGTTTTTCGAGGGTGCGCCGATCTTCGCCGTCGAAGTCCGCAGCGAGGGCGACTACGGGGCGCGTGCCGAGCGCGAGATGGCGCGAAAGCGCGCCGACTATTTCGCGGCCGGGACGCAAGTGGTATGGGACGTTGATCTGTTGAGCGAAGAGGTGGTGCGCGTTTACACGGCGGAGGCTCCCGCTACGCCGCGCGTCTACCGTCGCGGCGAGACGGCCGAAGCCGAACCGGCCGTGCCCGGTTGGACGATGGCCGTGAACGATCTGTTTGTCGAATGATGCGCCGCTAGTCCATAATTCGCCGTTCTCTTTTTTGACAGTCTGAGAAAAGTTTTCGGGGGAGCTTCGACCCACACGCGGGGCGCGGCTGAGAGTCACAAATGTGTGAGACCCCTAGAACCTGATGCGGTTAGTACCGCCGAAGGGAGAAACGCCGAAAGACCGCTTGCGAACCCTTCACAGTGATCGCAAGCGGTCTTTCTTTTCAGGCCGGAAGCGGCCGAATGGAAGATCATATGAGCACAACTAAAGAAACGACCGGGCGTGCAGCAGACCGACGCCGAAGCGACGAAGTGCAACTGCCGAACTCCGAACGCGTCTACGTCGAAGGCCGGAGCGCGGGCGTGCGCGTTCCCTTCCGCGAAGTCACGCTGAACGCGACGCGCAACCCCGACGGCACGCTCGAACAAAATCCGCCCGTGCGCGTCTACGACACGAGCGGCGCGTGGGGCGACCCCACAGTCAAGTGCGACGAGCGCGAAGGACTCGCGCCGCTACGCCGCGAATGGATCATCGCGCGCGGCGACGTGGAAGAGTACGCGGGGCGCGAAGTGAAACCGGAGGATGACGGCTACCTGACGGCGGGCGCGGCCGAGTATGCGCAGCAGAAGACGAAGGGGCGGCTCGAATATTTCCCCGGCCTCAGACGCGCGCCCTTGCGCGCACGCGCAGGCAGACGCGTCACGCAGTTGCACTACGCGCGTCGCGGCATCGTGACGCCCGAAATGGAGTTCGTCGCCCTGCGCGAGAACATGGGGCGCGAGTCGGCCTTGCACGCGATGCGCGAACACACGCGAGAAGATCGCAGTTCCCTCTTTCACCAACACGGGGGCGAATCTTTCGGTGCGTCCATTCCCGAATTCGTGACGCCCGAATTCGTGCGCGACGAAGTGGCGCGCGGTCGCGCGATCATCCCCGCCAACGTCAACCATCCCGAAAGCGAGCCGATGATCATCGGGCGCAACTTCCTCGTCAAGATCAACGCCAACATCGGTAACTCTGCCGTCGCCTCTTCAATCGAAGAAGAGGTCGAGAAGATGCGCTGGTCTACGAAGTGGGGCGCGGACACGGTGATGGATTTGTCCACCGGCAAAAACATACACGCCACGCGCGAATGGATTCTGCGCAACTCGCCCGTGCCCATCGGCACTGTGCCGATCTATCAGGCGCTCGAAAAGGTCGGCGGGCGTGCCGAAGAGTTGACGTGGGAGATTTACCGCGACACTCTCGTCGAACAGGCCGAACAGGGCGTTGACTATTTCACCATCCACGCGGGCGTGCGCTTGCCTTACATTCCGCTGACGGCCAAACGCACGACAGGGATCGTCTCGCGCGGCGGCTCGATCATGGCGAAGTGGTGCCTCGCGCATCACGAGGAGAGTTTTCTCTACACGCGCTTTCGCGAAATCTGCGAGATCATGGCGGCCTACGACGTGGCCTTCTCTCTGGGCGACGGACTGCGCCCCGGCTGCATCGCAGACGCTAACGACGAAGCGCAGTTTGCCGAACTCGAAACGCTCGGCGAACTCACGCGCATCGCATGGGAGTACGACTGCCAGACGATGATCGAAGGCCCCGGCCACGTCCCCATGCACCTCATCAAAGAGAACATGGACAAGCAACTTGAGACCTGCGGCGAAGCGCCCTTCTACACTTTGGGGCCGCTCACGACTGACATCGCTCCCGGCTACGATCACATCACATCAGCCATCGGCGCGGCCATGATCGGCTGGTACGGCACGGCCATGCTCTGCTACGTCACGCCGAAAGAACATCTGGGCTTGCCCGACAAGAAGGACGTGAAAGAGGGCGTCATCGCTTACAAGCTCGCCGCGCACGCGGCCGATCTGGCGAAAGGGCATCCCGGCGCGCAACTCAGGGACAACGCTCTCTCGAAAGCGCGTTTCGAGTTTCGCTGGGAAGATCAGTTCAACCTCTCGCTCGACCCCGAAGTGGCGCGCGAATACCACGACGAGACGCTGCCGCAGGAGGGCGCTAAGCTCGCGCACTTCTGCTCGATGTGCGGGCCGCATTTCTGCTCCATGAAGATCACGCAAGAGGTGCGCGACTTCGCCGCGAAAAAAGAGTTGGCAGAGACCGACGCGCTCGCCACAGGGATGCGCGAGAAGGCCGCAGAGTTCGTCGCCACGGGCGCGGAGATTTATCAGGGCGAACGTCCGGCAGGCGCGCATCAAGACCACTGACGGGCGTTGACGAATCAGCAACTGGCTCGCGCCGGTGCGCTTGGGATCGAAAGGATGAAGATGAATTACAAAAACTACTTTTCGTTTCTGCTGCTCGTCGGCGCGGTTCTGCTGTTCGGCGCGCGCGCGGCGCACGCCTGCTCCTGCGGCCCGAGTCCCACCGTGCTTGAGTCTTACGAGGCGGCAAGCAACATCGTCATCCTCAGAGCCATCTCCGTCGAAAAAACGGAGAAGGCCGCGCCCGATGGACAGATAGCCGACGACGAGCATTACGTGGACGGTGTGAAGTCAACCAAAATGCTCGTCGAGAAAGTTTATAAAGGGACTTTGAAGGCGGGCGACGAGATAACTTTCGGGCAGGGCGGCGGCGCAGACTGCGTCTGGACTTTCAACGAAAAGAGCATCGGCCGACAGTTTCTCTTTTATCTCCACTCAAAGGAGAAGAATCCGAAGTTGTGGTATGGCTTCGGCTGCGGCAGGTCGAGAGGTTTGGAACACGCCACAGACGATCTGCTCTATCTAAACAAGCTCGACAAAGTCAGTGGTAAGACTCGAATTTCGGGCACAGTTGTTAACTATGGAGACGGCGATTGGAGCATCGAGGGCAGGCGAATTCGAATCATCGGCGCGAAGAAAACCTACGAGGTGAAGACGGACAAGCACGGCGTCTATGAAATTTACGATCTGCCCGCCGGGAAATATTTGATCGAGCCTGAAGTGCCCACCGGCTGGCAACTGAATCAATACTACCTCAGAGATTCGAGCAGTTTCCTGCCCGACGAGCAGACCAAAGAGGGCGAGGTGTTAAAGCAGGTTCCTATCATGCTCGAAGAGAAAAAGCACGCCGCGCTCGACTTTCATTTCGAGATAGACACTACCATTCGCGGCAAACTTTACGACCCCGATGGAAAACCGATGAAAGGCGTCTGCATCAAGGCGGTGCAACCGGACGGCCAACCACACGGATATAACGTCGATTGCACGGACGAAAACGGCGCTTTCGCCATCACCAGAATCCCGCCCGGAAGTTATGTTCTGGCCGTCAACGACGACGGGAAAATCAGCAGCAGCGAGCCGTTCAAGACGTTCTATTACCCGAACGTATTCGCGCTTGAAAAGGCGACGGTCGTGGAGATCGGCGCGGGCGATCATCTGGACGGTTTCAACATCTACGTTCCGCGGTTGGAAGAGACGGTCATGATTCAGGGGCGTCTACTTTATTCGGACGGCAAGCCTGTCGTCGATGAAAGTGTAAAGTTCTCCGCCGGGAAGACTAAAGACAATATCAAGGGCGATGTGAGCGAGCGCACTGACGCGAAGGGCAACTTCTCGCTCAGAGTCCTGAAAGGTTTGGAGGGCGAATTATCCGGCGAGATGTGGACGTATGCAGGCGAGTTTGAGAATTGCCCCAAACTCGAAGCCATCATCAAACAATCGAGCGGCACGTTTGCGACGATTAAGACCGAGCTGCTCAAAATTCAATCCGAACGCGACCTCAAAGAGTTGGAACTGAGATTTCCTTTTGCCGGCTGCAAGAAGGCCAAGTCACCGCAGGGCGAGAAGCCGGAACGCTGAAACGCCGTTTACATGCGAAGGAAAAAGATAAAGGGTGCGGCAGGTTAGTTTTCTGCCGCACCCTTTATCTTTCGTCCGCGTCTAGCGTCCGTGTGTTGAAGTTTACTGTCTCTTCCTCTGCTCGGCCATCGCTTGCGGTGCGGCGGGTTGCGTGGTGGCGGGCAGCATCTTCTTCGACGCGAGCGAAGGGTTCTCTTCGTTTCTTGTCGTTTCTACTTGTTCTGATCTGCGTCCTTGGGCTTTTGGAGGCGGACGTAGGCTTCGCCGCGCTGCGTGAGTTCGGCTTTGCGTGCGATGGCTTCGAGGACGGAGGCGATCACCTCTTTGTCGTCCATTTTGAAGCTGGTGACGCCCTGCACCTGCGTGTCCGGGTCGCTGAACTGCATCGTCAGATACCGGTACTTCTTTTTGAAGAGGAGCGCGGGCAGAGTATAGAGGCTGGCGCTGCCGATGACGGTGGCGGCCGTCGGGCGACGCGATTGCGTGTCGGCGTAGGCGGCGGCGATGGCCTTGTAAGGAATCGAGATGTATTCCTTCTGCGCCTTATCGCGGAAGACGAGGCGGCTGCTCTCGTCGTCGAAAGTGAGCGTACCCGTCTGTTTTTTGTTGTAGCCGAAGATGCCGCCCTCGTACTTGGCTTTCACGGTCTGCGGCGCGGGCGCTTTAGCAGTGGGCGCGGGCTTCTTCGTGTCCGAAGGATCGCTGACGGAGCGCGCGCGCTGCGCGACGGAGCCGGAGACGAGCGTTGTCGTCAAGAGCAGGGCGACGATGGGCAGAGTTCGATATTTTATTTTCATAAAGGTGGTTCCCTTCAATTTTCCTTCCAGGTGAGAATTTCTTCCCCGTGTGATCTCTATTAGAGACGCACGCCGCCGAGCGTGCGTTGCCAGGCGAGCGATCTTTTGAGCACGCAAAAACGCTGTCGCTCCTCGGGCGTGCAGATGGTTTCGAGCTGTTCGAGGACGGCTTCGATGAGCGGCACGGCGAACGCCCCGGCGTGCGCCACGACCTGCGAATAGTAATGCAGCCCGACGCGCCCTTCCGCGTCGCGGTGAAACGCTTCCGTCTGCCGCTCGTCGAGCCGGTACACGTCCTGTCCGACCGGAATGACGCGGCGCGGAACGCCCATGCGCCGCTCCCGTCCGGCGCGCCAGCCGAGCAGGAGGATGCCGACGAGCACGCCCTGTTCGTTCAGATAATCGGGACTGAGGATGGCGAGTTCGGCGGCGGGCGACAGGCGCGGCCCGAACTGCCCATACTCAGGGTTGACCAACTGCGTGTCGTAGATGATGCCGACAACTTCCAAGTCGTCCGCCAGCGGCAGCGACACGAATTGCGCGAATCCATAATCGTCCGCAGACGGCGCGGCGTCCGCGTCCAAGCGGTCAATCACACGCCCGATGTAATCGACGTGAGAATTCGATTTGACGATTTTGGCGATCTTGGTCATGTAGAAGTTTGTCAGTAGCTGGTAGTCCGTTATCAGTTGTCAGTTGTTCTGCGCATTGTTCAAATCGAACTTAAGACGTTCGCGCGGGTAGTGGGTGCAACTCGACGCCAGACAGGGAACAACGGACGGTTTTATATTAGTTGAAAAAGTAAGACCTGAAAGCCCGCGATGAGAAAGCCCGAGCCGATGCAGCAGGCGGCGAGGCGTGCGCCGCCGACGCGCGGCACGAGCCACGCCTCGAAGAGTCCGACGCCGCCCGCGAAGATCGCGAGCGGGCAGAAGAGGATGCCGACGAAAGGCACGAGCGCCGAGCAGATGAGGACGAACGCGATGGCCGCCGAGACGTTGCCGCCGTTGTCGAACACGCTCACACGCGCCGCGCTCTGCACGGAGACGCTTGCGGCAGTTGTTTCAAACAACATCGCCGGGCGGTTGCGTTGTTGATGGTAGGAGGCGAGGAGCGAATCGGCCGGGGCGTAGGCGCGTTCGCGCAAGGCCCTGCCGCACGTCGCGCAGTAGTGCGCGTCGGTGCGCCGCGCCGCCGCGCCGCACGCGGGGCAGTTCAGCGCGGGCGGGTCGAAACCGCCGTGCGTCTCTCTCGGCATCTCTCCAGCGTTCGTGCGGTTCATAAAATCTCAGTCCGTCATAAAATCAGAACGGCTAACGGCGACGCGCCTTGCTGACGGGTTTGCGCGAGACTTGAAAGTCAAGATTTTCTTCGGCGGCAAACTCCTGCATCGCGCGCAGGAACTGTTCGCGGTCGTGCCCTGTGATGACGGCCGCCGCGTCAGCCGTCTCCAAAGCGTAAGGATAACCGTTGCCCACGACGCATTCGGCGCGCACCGTGTCCAATACCTCTTCGAGCAATTCTTCGTCGTAAACCCACGCGGGAATGTCCAGACGCGCGGGCACGCCCTCGCCCGTCGTCTGCAAATAGACGAAGCCGACGAGCGGATTGCCCCGCTCGTCTTGAAACTCCTCTGTCAGCCCCTCGCGTACGCAATGGCAGAAGATCGTGCGGTCGCCCCACGCGTTGAACAGCGGCTCTGTGTCTTGCGCGCTCGTCGTCGAGAAGAGGCGTGCGTCGAAGAGGTTCGCGCTGCCCCCGGCGCGGTCGTCAAAGAGCAAGTCGAGCAGGCGCACGATGTCGCGCGCGTAGGATTGATCGATGTAGCCGACGAGGGGCACTTTCGCTTCGCGCGAGAGCGCGACGGCTGCGGCGAGCGCTTTGATGTACCCTTGCGAGAAGACGGGCGCGATGGTCTGCGTGCGCGTGCGCGTCGTCGAGAGCAGGAGCGTGCCGTCGAAGAAGGCTACGGGCGCGCGCTCGCCGCGTGCGCGCCAGCCGCGACGCCGTTCGATGAACTCGGAGAGCGCGGCCAACTCCAACTCGAAGCGGCGCAAGCCCACGAGGTCTGCGGCCGTGGCCGCGCCGCCCTCTGCCTGCAACAACTCTTCCGGCGTGATGAGGGCGAAGCTCGACTCTTTGCGATAAGTGTCCTGCCCGTTGGCCGTGTGCGGATTCTCGAACCATGCGGCCTGCACGGCCGCAACCGGCAGGCTGATCTCGCGCCCCGGCAAAATCTGGCTGCCGTCGGCCGCGCACGTCACGCGTCCTTCCAACACTTTGAGCGCCCAACGCCGCGCCTCTTCGTGCGAACGCCAACGCTCCGCAAACGGAACGACGAACGCCCCCACGCGTTCGAGTTCATCCGTCGGCAACGCGCCCGCCGCACGCGCCGCGCCCACCGCAATCGCACGCGCCGCCTCTTCCCTGATCTCAACAGACGTGCGCCCACCAAGTTCACGCAAACGGCGCGCGTAAATTCCGAACGCTTCGCCCCACGCCGCCTCGAAACGCACGAACGCCTCGCGCTGTCTTCTCAACTCCGCATTCAAGTGTGGGCGGTACAACATTAAGGAATCGTAAACCGTGAATCGTATCTGGATAAAACGCGTCTTCGCCTATTTAAGATTCACGAGTTACGGCTTTCAAACGACTTAATCGTCTGCTGCCGTCACAGAACCGATTTCAACCCTTGCGTGCCGCCAAGTTGATCGGTGGAGGGCGCGTAGCGCGTAGTCTTGAGTCGCCCGTTGAAGAAGGTGTAGGTGATGCCGTCCTTCTGGTTGGTGTAGACGACCATCGGCCCCTTTTCTTCGCGCGTGAACCCGCTCTTGTTCACCAGACCGACGGACTCCGGCGTGTCCGACGAATTCTCGTGCTGCAAGACGATGAGCAGCACCGTGCCTTCCGCCTCGGGCGAGAGTTTTTTCGTCTGGGCGAACTTAGCCGTGACGAACGTCACGGTCACGATGCCACCCGCGACTTTGAAGTTGAGCGCACCGCTCGCGGTGTCGGACGAGAGGGGCTTACCGAGTTCCCGTTCCACGTCCACGCGGCGCGACTTCAAAGGCGTCAGGCCGTGCCATTCGGCCGCAGGCGTCGTCTCCACGCCTGCGAGCAAGCAAGCGACGACAGCGACGAACGTTACCCCGCGTGACATAACCATTCGGCGATAGCGAGAAAAGTGTGGTGTGTTCATGGCTGGATGCTACCGCTTGCGGAGAAAGGTTTCAAGTAAGAATAGTGATGGGTAGCGAGTAAAAACTAAAGCCTTGTCTCTAACTCATCACCCATCACTCATCACTTCACTTGGCGAAGGGGCGGACGCGTTCGATTGACTGTTGGAAGTCTTCGTCGTCGGGGAGAATCCCCGCGCCTTTCTCGTAAGCGGCGAGTGCCTTGGCGTATTGCTTGGAGACTTCGTAGGCGTAGCCGAGTTCGCGGTAGATGTTCGGGTCGTCCGCCGTCTTCGCGGCGGCGCGCTCGAAGGTAGCGATGGCTTTGGGGAAGTTTTTGGCGCGCGAATAGGCGACGCCGAGCAGGTAGAGCGTCTGCGCCTGCGCGTTCGGGTTCGCGCCCGCGCGTTCGAGCACCGTGACGGCGCGCGCAAACTGCTTCGCGCCGATCAAGGCCTGGCCGTTCAAGGCCGCCGCCGGTTCGTCTGCGGGGCGCACGCGCACGAGCGCGTCGCTCGCGCGCACGGCGCTCAGGTAGTCTGCATCAGCTTTGGCCGGGACGCCGGCGTTCGCGGCGGCGCGGCGCAGGTAAGCGTAAGTCAAAAGCGTCCATGCTTCGGAAAAGCGCGGGTCGGCCGTGGTGGCGCGATTGAGTGCGGCGATGGCTGCGTCCGTCTGGTTGCGCTCGTAGGCGAGGCGTCCGAGATAAAAGAGCGAGGCGGAATTTTTCGGGTCGGCCTTGACGGCCGCGTTGAACGAACGCTCGGCGTCTGCCTGTTTGCCCGTGCGGTATTCGGCAAGCCCGCGATAGTAGAGCAACGTCGCGTCGGGCGTCGCACCTGTGCGCGAAGTGGCTGTGACGAGCAGAGGCAGCGCGCGCTCGAATTCGTCTGAACGGACGAGCGACTGCGCGAGCGCATCGACGGTCGGCGCGTCCTCTTCTTTGGCGGCGCGTTGGAGATCAAGCGCGCGCTGGAGGTCTGCGGCGGCCTCCTTGAATTGATTCAGATAAAACTCCGCGAAGCCAGCGATCTTCCAAGCCTCGCTGTTCTTCGGGTCGGCCGCGGCCGCGGCGCGCGCTTCTCTGGCCGCCGCCTCGTACTGTTTCTGTTGCAGGCGCGCGTAGGCGCGCGCCGTGTCGCCCGTCCCGGCGGACGACGTGGAGGCGGGCGTGTTCGCCGCAGTACGCGCTGGCGTCGGCTGCGCGGTCGTGGCGGGCGGCGTCTGATTGGCCGAGGGGTCAACGCGGCGCGGGCGAGTTGCGCCCGACTGCGCGAAGACGACCGTGGCCGAGAGTGTCAACAGAAGTGCGACGGACGCAAGGGCGTGCCGGAAAAAACTTTTTCTCATGCGGTGTCTCCAAGTTTGGGACTTAAATAAATTTTGCACCGGGAAGAGTATGACGATACGCGGGCGCGGGTTCAAGCGCCGCCGTGTGGTATGCGATGCGCGAACGGCACAGGACGTTCGCCATTGCGCACTACGAGGAACTAGGTAACGATTTCGCCCCCGCCCGGCTTGAGTTACGCCGGGCGGGGGCGATAATGTGAGATCGAAACGGCACTGGCCTCAGCCTCACGCGCACAATTGATTACGAACGCATTAACTAGCGACGGCGTCGCCCTTTCTTCGGCTTGGAATCATTGCTCCCGCTGCGCAGATAGGCCACGGCAGCGGAGGCAATGACCGCACCGACGACAACTCGCGTCACCAAACTTTTCCGGTTGTGTTTCCACTCCGCCTTCCAGCCCCGTTCCGCGAAGATGTTCGGGACATGGCCGCGCGAGAGGTCTTCCAGGTAGCCTTCCACCACGCCCACCCGGTCTGCCAGCATCAGAGGCAGCCAGTGTCCGTAGCTGTTTTCGCTATATTTGAAAGCGGCGCGCCGAATCATGCCGCTCAGTCCCGCAGGCGGAGTCGATGTCCCGAACACGGCCGAGACGTTCGGCCGTTCGTTGGAATGCAGAATCTCGACGCTCCTCGGTTGCTGCGGCGGACGCTCCCAACTGTAGCCCTCGTGTTCCCCATTGTTGCGATTCTTCATCGGGTAGGTCGGGTCGTTATTCGCATCGGCATCCACGCCCCAGCCCTTGATTTGCGACGGGTCTTTAACTGTCTTCTCCATATCTTTAACCGTATTTTCCATGACGTGTCCTCCCTAGCTTCTGGCCGACGGCGGAATCAGCACCGGCTTGATGCAGTTGTCCAGCTTGGCTGAAAAAATCCTGTAAGCATCCGACACTTCTTCCAGAGGAATGCGGTGCGTGATCAGTGCTTTCGGATCGAGGATGCCGTTCTGCACATGTTCGATCAGTCGCGGCAACAGACGCTTCACGGACGCCTGGTTCCCACGGATGGTCAGTCCCTTATTCACCACGTTCCCTATGGGGACGAGCGTGTCAATCGGCCCATAGACGCCGACGATGGAGACGATCCCGCCCTTTTTCACGCCGTTGATCGCCCAGTGCAGCGCGGTGGCCGATCCTCCCTGCATCAGCAATTTTCTGCCGAGCAGTGTCTGCATCGCACGGCCTGCGGCCTCCGCGCCCACAGCGTCGATCACGACGTCTGCCCCGAGCCAGTCGGTCGTCCGTTTGAGGAAGACCACCACGTCTCCCAGTTCGTTGAAGTTATAGGCCTCGCAGGGGGCGTAATTCTTTACGAACTCCAGGCGGTAGTCTATGTGGTCGATCACGATGACCCGCCCCGCCCCGAAGAGCCAGGCGCAGCGGGCTGCCATGATGCCGACCGGGCCTGCTCCGAAGACCACTACGGTGTCGCCACGCTGAATCCCGGCCATCTCGGCGGCCTGATAGCCGGTTGGCACCACATCGGTGAGCATCACCGCGTCGTCCGGATCCATGCCTTCCGGAATGACCGTCGGCCCGACATCCGCATAAGGGACGCGGACATATTCCGCCTGCCCTCCGTCGTAGCCGCCCCCGGTGTGCGAATAACCGTAAATGCCGCCTACTGCGGTGGCTTGAGAATTGGACTCATGGCAATTCCCGTAAAGTTCCTGCTGGCAGAACACACACTTTCCGCAGGCGATGTTGAAAGGCACGAGGACGTGGTCGCCGATTTTCAGCTTTTCCACCTCCGTGCCGAGTTCCTCCACCACGCCGGTCACTTCGTGGCCGAACGTCATCCCCACCCGCGTATCCGGCACGGAGCCATTGTATAAATGTAAATCTGAGCCACAGATACAAGATCGCGTGACCCGGACGATGGCGTCCTGCGGATGCAGAACCTCCGGCATAGGTTTATGATCGATGCGGACTCGCAGAGGCCCGCGGAAATTCATTGCAAGCATAAAACTGGCTCCTTTTCTTTTTTAACGCCCGCCGCTGCCGTACTCGCCCACCATACGGCGCACAGGTTGTGATCATGCTCCGATCAGGTCACAAATGATACTCGCCGCATAATGATTGACTCGCTTCGGCCTGTCGATGATCGAGAACCGCCTAGAAAATCGCGCCGAGCAGGTACAACACCAAACTCAAGACCAGAGACAGCAGGAGCATCGACGCCAGCGGGGCATAGACACGTGTGCGTCGCCCCTCATAGCGGATGTCTCCCGGCAGTCGCCCGAACCAAGTGAGTCTCCTGCGGGAAAATATCAAGAACCCGATTATCGTGAGAAAGATGAGTGCAAGCAGGATGAATATGCCGCTGGATATAAACACAAATCCCCCTGGTTCGATGACCGTTCTTATTGCACAACGACTCGCTACGGAGCCTGATCGTGCGCGTTTTCGATACGAAAGATGATTAACGTAGAGAATTCAGGCAGGCTGCGTGCCAGCGCGGCTTCCTTACTCCCGGCCGGTTGCGGGTCGTGTTAGGATTGGCGCATTCCGCTGTCAATATCTAAAGGCCGGTCATGACTATATCAGAAGGGAAATCTGCACATGAGTGTTAAAGACAAATTTACGCCCGAGGAATGGAACAGCCTGCTTCGAGCGCCGTTGCTGTCTGCCTACGCCGTCGCCGGGGCTGCTCCGAGCAAGCAGGAGGACTTCGTGCGAGAGATAGGCGCGGTCGCCGAAGGCATCTTCGAGGGCGAAGCGCGGGCGGCGAAAGGTTCCGTACTCGAAGCCGTCATCACTGACATCTATGCCAACGCCGATGACGAGACGCGCGGCCAGACAGAGAAACTCTCGCTCGACGAAGTCAGAGGACGGGCGCTGGAAACCTGTCGAGCGGTGGCCGGATTGCTGCAAGGAAAGGTCAGCGCGGAAGAGGCGTATGAATACAAGAGATGGGTCTTAGTCGTGGCCGAGAAAGTCGCGGCGGCGGCTAAAGAAGGGGGACTTTTCGGGTTCGGCGGTGAGCAAATCAGCGGGAGCGAGATCGCAACCATTAACGAAATCGGCGAGTCCATTGGCATCTGAGCATGGACTTCCTAACGTCGTAAATAACGGCTTCGTGCCGACGTTGGAGAAGGGCGAATCCTCGGCCACGAATTTATGCGCGAAGCGACTGCCTGACGAACCAGAAACCGGGCGAGCGGCGGCGGTAGTTAATAGCTTTACCTGTCAGGGCAGAGTTATTAAC
>DASZCS010000018.1:0-17424 GCA_035942855.1 Pyrinomonadaceae bacterium
CTTCGGTTCAATTATTGAACCGAAGCCCCCGCGCGCGATCAGGCATGGTGAGAATTAAGGTTGACCGAATCTGAGCCGGTACTCGGTTGAGTTGACGAACCCGTTGACCATCTTGCGGAAGTCGGCCGGGTTTGCATTGAGGTAGTCGAGCCAGGCATCGAACCCCTGCTGCTCCGGGTCGCGGCCGAGGAAGCCGGTGTAGAGCGAGAAGACGAACGCCTCGTTGTAGTAGCGCGCCTGCGCCTCCTCGCCCTCGGCCAGCTCGCGCAAGACCGCGGCGCGTGTCGTCGTCCCCGCAGCGAGCGCGTCCTTCCAGCCCTGCCGCCGCGCATCTGGCAGCGAGAGGCCGGAGGCGACGGCGAGCGCGTCCACGAAGGCGTCGTCCGCCAGCGAGCCGTACTTTTGCCCGAACTCGTCGCGGGCGGCGAACTCCGCCGGGAACTCGGCGCGCGCCGTAATCACCTCCTCGGCCGTCGTGCCCGTCACGCGTGAGAGGTCGTAGGAGAACTCCTCGAAGGTGGGGCGACGACCGAAGGCGGCGCGGTAGAAGCGGAAGACGTAGTAGCCCTTAATGAAATTCTCCGGCGAGCGGAAGAAGCCGGAGGCGACCGTCACGCGGTCGCAGGCGACCGACGGTGAGTTCTCGTCCGTGTTGAAAGGGTTCGGACACCTCTGCAAGACCGACAGCCACGCCTGCATACCCTGCATCTCCGGCTCGCGGCGCAGGAAGTCTACGTACTGCTCGCGGATGAAGTAGGGGAAGTTGTCGATGGGGTTGGCCGCGCCCGTTTGCGTGTCGTCGTCCTCGATGGTGACGTTGACGGTGTCGGACGCACCGGGCTGCCCGCCCTGCGCCGAGTTGAGGCGAAGTTGGAAGGTCTCGTTACCTTCGACGTACACGTCGTCGGTGATGAAGACGGTGAGTTGCTTCTCAGTCTCGCCCGCGCGGAAGTGGACGACGCCGTGGCCGCCAACGTAGTCGCAACGCTGCTGCGCCTCGCCCGTCACGCTGGCGCAGGCCGCGCCGCCGGGCGCGACGGGCGCGTGACGCACCGTGACGGGGACGGAAGTGTCGCCGGTGCGCGTGACCTTGATCATCACGCTGCGGGCGCTGATGCCGTAGTTGTTTTCCAAGTCCGACGAGGGCGGCAGCAGGTTGCCTAAGCCTTCGGCGACCGTCACGGCCGCCGTGGCGAACTGCACCACGGCCGGCGTCGCAGCCGGGGTCGGCGTGGGCGAAGGTGTCGGCGTAGGTGTGGGCGTCGGAGTCGGCGTCGGACTTGGGGTCGGGGTGGGCGTCGGGGTAGCCACGGGGCAGACGCCGTCGGAGTAGCGCGCCAGCGAGACGGAATTGTCGCCGGCGATGTTACTGAACAAGCTGTTGCCGACGGCCACTATTTTGCCGTCCGTCTGGATGAGGACGGCAGCCGCGGTGTCGAAAAAGTTTCTGCCGTCGGTGCGGGTAAAGTTAACCGCGGTCAGCCCGCCCCCGCCGAACGTGGCGTCGGGCGCGCCCGCGGGGTTGTAGCGCATGAGCGCATAGGCGCCGGATTTACAGGTCGTGACGAACCCGGCCAGGACGAGCTTGCCGTCCGGCTGGAGGGCGACCGAGTTGGCATCGGCGCCGAAGTCGCTGATGACCTTGCCGCCCGCGCCGAAGTCGGAATCGAGGCTGCCGTCCGGGTTGTAGCGCGCCAGTTTGGGGCCTGTGCTCCCGACGGCGACCACCCGCCCGTCGGGCTGGAGGACGATGTCCGTCGCCGCGTCGGCCCCGCCGAAGTCGGTCGTCGCCTTGCCGTCCGAGTCGAAGGAGGTGTCGAGCGTACCGTTCGTGTTGTAACGCGCCAGCGCGAAGTCGCGGTCGTTGAAGTAGTTCGTGCCGGTCTGCGCATACCCGGCGGCGACGATGCGTCCGTCCGGCTGAATGACCATCGCCGCCGCCTGGTCGTGTCTAGCAAGGAAGTCGGTCGTCACCTTGCCGTCGCCGTCGACCCCGCCCGCGCCGAACGTGGCGTCGAGCGAGCCGTCCGGGTTGTAGCGGGCGAGCGCGAAGTCGCCCGTGAAGAGGCCGGAGGAATTTCTGTTCCCGGCGCTCCCGACGACGACGATCTTGCCGTCCGGCTGGAGTGCGACGTCGAAAGCAAAGTCCATGCTGCCGCCGAGGAAGTCGGTCGTCACCTTACCGTCGCCGTCCTCGCCGCCCGCGCCGAAGGTCGTGTCGAGCGAGCCGTCGGGGTTGTAGCGCGCGAGGGCGAAGTCGGCGGCCAGGAATTCCGGGCCCCTCGTGGCCGGGGCTTTCGAGGAGCTGCCGACGGCGACGATCTTGCCGTCCGGCTGGATGACGAGGGCCGCGGCGCTGTCGGAACTGCCCGCTTGATTGGTGTTGCCGGGGAAGAAATTCGTCGCCGCCCTCCCGTCGGAGTCGAAGCTCGTATCGCGTGAGCCGTCCGGGTTGAACCGCTGCAACACGAAGTCTCTGATATCCTCCATTTGCGGATTACCAGCGATATCAACAACGCCGGCCACGACGATCTTACCGTCCGGCTGGAGGGCGGCGTCGTTGGCAGTCTCCGCCGTGCCGAAGGCTTTGCCGTCGCCGCCGCCGAAGGTGGCGTCGAGGCACGCCTCGTCGGGCGTCCGGCAGGGCGTGGGTGTGGGCGTCGGGGTCGGCGTCGGAACGGCCGACGTGAAGTCAGCCGCCGTCTGATCGGCGCTCAGGTTTTCGAAGGTGCGGCTCGGCGGGGTGAAGGTCACGCCCGGCGAGAAGGGGGTGACGGTGTAGGTGACGCCCGGCGTCAGGCCGACGAACGAGTACCTCCCGTCCTGGTTGGTGAAGGTCGTTCGCGAACTGCCGTCGGAGCCGCTCAGCGAGACGCCTATGCTGATGGTGGTCGTGTTGTTTGCGTCGGCCACGCGCCCGCTGATGCGGTAGCTGAGGTTGGCCCAGTCGGGCGCGCTGTCGCTGACTGTGTTGGCGGTCAGCGGCGCCGGGTTGGCGCCGTTGTCCTCCATCACGTAGATTTCCGCGTCGCCGTCGCGGCTGCTGTCGAAAGCGATGCGCGCGCCGTCGGGCGAGAAGCTCGGGCTGCCGTCAGACGCCGCGTGGTTGGTCAGGCGCGTCTGGCCCGAGCCGTCGGGGTTCATCGCGTAAACTTCAAAATTGCCGTCGCGCGTGCTGGTGAAAGCGATCCTCGCGGTGGCGAGCGAGAAGTCCGGCTCGAAGTCGTTGGCCGGGTTGTTGGTGAGGCGCGTCGGGTTCGAGCCGTTAGCGTCCACCAGGTAGATTTCCGCGTTGCCGTCGCGCTCGCTGCGGAACACGATCTGCGCGCCGCCGGGCGAAAAACTCGGCTCCACGTCGGAGCCCGCGCTGCTGGTGAGGCGCGTCTGGCCGGAGCCGTCCGAGTCCATCACGTAGATTTCGCGGTCGTTGCCGTCGCGGGTGCTGGCGAAGGCGATGCGCTCGCCGTCGGGCGAAAAGTCGGCGTCGAAGTCGCAGGCCGGGTTGTTGGTGAGCCGCGTCTGCTCCGAGCCGTCGGCGTTCATCACCCAGATTTGGCAGTCGCGCTCGAACACGATCCTTGAGCCGTCGGCCGAGAAGGACGGGTCGGCCTCGGCCTCCGGGGTGTTGGTGAGGCGCGTCTGGCCGGAGCCGTCGGCGTTCATCACGTAGATTTCCGAGTTGCCGTCGCGCCGGCTGACGAAGACGATGCGCCCGGCCGCCGAGGGGCTCGGGGTTGGAGTCGGCGTTGCGGTCGGCGAAGGAGTCGGCGTTGCGGTCGGAGTCGGCGTCGGCGTGGGGGTCGGCGTCGGCGTCGCGCCCGGCTTGCACTTGCCGGCGCTGCCGGCGTTGACGATTGCCTGAATCTCCGGTTGCGAGAGCGCGCGGTCGAAGATTTCCACTTCATCGATCAGCCCGTCGAACTCAACCTGTCCGCCGAAGGCGGCGCGACATGCAGCCCCGCTGTTGCCGATGACCGCCGGCGTGGTGCTCATCGTTAACGCGCCGGAGGCGGCGAGACTGTTCTCCAGCACGCCGTTGACGTAAATCCGCGCCATCGTGCCGTCGTAGGTGGCGGCGACGTGAGTGAACACGCCTGTCTGGAGCACGGACGTGCCGACTAACTCGCGTTGCATACCGTCGGCGGTGGTGAAGAAGAAGGTCGCTCTGTTGCCGCGCAAGCCTCGCGCCTCTAACTGGTAAACGACGTTCGGGTTGCCGCTACACGACGTGGCGCTGAAGTCTTTGCTGATGATTTTGGAGCCGTTCTTGATCGTGTCGGGATTGATCCAAGCGTCAACCGTGATCGCGGCAGTCGGGTTCACGTTAGGGCTATTGGCGATTTCGACATAATCATCCACGCCATCGAGACTGAACGCCTGCGCGACCTTCCCCGCCGCGAACGTCGCGCCGCTGCGCGGCGTGCCGTGGTTGCCGCCCTGAATGTCGTTGGCGTCGCCGTCGCCCGGATACCACGCCGTCATGTTGGCGGGCGGCGCGACGCAGCTACCCGGCGTCGGTGTTGGCGTCGGCGTGGGTGTCGGAGTCGATCCACCAGAGCAGGAGGTGGGGCAAGCCGAGCAGTCCGTCGGGTTGGTCGTGGCGGGGTCGGTCGTCCCGACGCCGAGGTAGCGGACGGCGGCGAAATCATTGTCAGATTGCCCGACGACGATGAGCTTGCCGTCGGCTTGAAAGGCGGATTCGTTGGAAAGATCATTTGAACCGCCAAATATATCAGTCTCCACCACGCCGTTCGTCCCGAAAGAAAGGTCGGGCGAGCCGTTCGTGCCGAACTGCATGACGATAAACTGGTGATCGGAGGACGCGAAATTGTCAAAAGTTCCAGGCCCCTTAGTGCCGGTCGCAATGATCTTCCCGTTCCTGACGTGAACGTCCCCGATAATGGTAACTGTCTGGCACGTCGGATCGACGCGGATCATCGCCAACCCCCCGCAGCCGAACGAAGTGTCAACCGCTCCGTCCGCATTCAGTCTGACAAGGGCGGCGTCGGAAAAATCCGCGAAGGCGAAGCCCGCCAGTATTATTTTGCCGTCCGGTTGGAGCGCCACGGCCTCGGCAGAGCCGCCGCGATAACCGCATGAGGAGAAAGAGGGGGTCACCTTCCCGTCGCCGTCAAAAGAGGTGTCGAGCGACCCGTCATTGTTGTAGCGTGTGGCGGCGAAGAAAAATGTGACGGCGGGCGAGGTGTCAACCCATACCTCGCCGGCGGCGATGATTTTGCCGTCCGGTTGCAAAGCAACATCTTTGACGAAGACCCGTTTGGCATTAGCGAAAGCTGTTTCGACTTTCCCGTCGCCATCGAATGAGGCATCGAGCGTGCCGTTTGTATTCAAACGAATTACGCTGAACACGTTGTTCGAACCGCCCTCGGCGACGGCACTGCCCACGACGACGATCTTGCCGTCCGGCTGGAGCCTGATCCCGGTATCATTGTCATTAGTACCTGCCGCTGCGCTGGGGCTGATCGGGGTGGTAAAGATGCCGTCCGCGCCGAATGAGGTGTCGAGCGTGCCGTTCGTGTTCAGGCGGAAAACGAGGCGACTGAGGCCACCGCCGGTAATGCCGGCGACAACAATTTTACCATCCGATTGGATCGCCACGCCGGTAGCCAAGTCGAATGTCGCATCCTGAGCGTTAATGTATTTCCCGCCCGCGGCGAAACCGGCGTCGAGGCTGCCATCCGCGTTAAGCCGCGTTACCGCAGTGTCTCTGTTATTAGCCGAGTTGGTGTTGGTTTGCCCGACGATGACGATTTTACCGTCCGGTTGAATCGCCGTGGCGTGAGCGATGTCCACCCTACCGAAATTAACCGTCGCCGTGCCGTCGCCGTTGAAAGTCGGGTCAAGCCCCCCGCCCGCCGCGCTGACTCTCCACGCGACGAGACAGAAAGAAGCAAGGGCGGCGACAGACAATGTGAACAGCGCAATCCGGCGCGGGTGCCGCCTTAAAATCTGAGGCAGGCGGGGGGCGGCGGACGATGCGGAAGTGTTCGCGGGGCGGCTCATGGCGATTCTCCTTCTTTCTTTAGCCGTCTGACGGCGGGCGGTACAGTTACTAACCAGTGTTCTGATTTTTCCTGTCAGTCACCAGAGCGGAAAACAGACCTGAAAACTCCCACCCGGTAAAAAAAAGTTTTCGTGTCCTCTTCCGCGTGTAAAATCCGCTCTTATGGAAGGCAGCGTGAAAGATTCACCGAGGCAGGATGTGACCGCACTCCTGCTGGACTGGAGCGCGGGCGACCCGGAAGCGCCCGCCAGACTGATGCCGCTCGTCTATGACGAACTGCGGCGACTCGCCCGCGCTTACCTGCGCGACGAGCGCACCGGCCACACCTTGCAGCCCACGGCACTGGTCAACGAGGCGTACCTGCGGATCATCGACCAGCGGCGCGTGAGCATAGAGAACCGGGCGCAGTTCTTCGGGCTGGCCGCGACCTTGATGCGGCACATCCTCGTGGATCACGCGCGGGCGCGCGCCGCCGGCAAGCGGGGCGGTTCACAGCACGTGCTCTCGCTGGACGAAGCGAGAGTGGCGGTGGAAGAGCGCGCGGCGGAGTTGGTCGCGCTCGACGAGGCCTTAAAGAGTCTGGCCGAGATCGACCCGCGTAAGAGCCGTGTCGTGGAGATGCGCTTCTTCGGCGGCCTGAGCGTGGAGGAGACGGCACGTGCGCTCGGCGTCTCCGACAAGACGGTGATGCGCGATTGGCGCATCGCCAAGATGTGGCTGCACCGTGAGATGGGCGGCGGAGAATCTGATCCGGAGTTGTGAGAGCGATGGACATAGAACGGTGGCGGCAGGTTGAGGAAATTTTAGACTCCGCGCTCGACGTGCCGGAGCCGGCCGAGCGCGCGCGCCTTCTCGACCGCGCCTGCGCGGGCGACACAGACCTCCGCGCCGAAGTCGAATCGCTGCTCGCGCATCACGCTCCGTCCGAAAGCTTCATCGAGTCGCCCGCGTACGCCTTCGCCCCCGAACTGCTGCTGGCGGACGACGGCGCGGATGACAAGTTTACGAACCGACGCGCCGGCCCATACAAAATAATCCGCGAGATCGGGCGCGGCGGCATGGGAGCGGTCTTTCTGGCCGAGCGCGCCGACGGCGAGTTCACACAGGAAGTGGCGCTCAAGGTCGTCCGGCGCGGCTTCGCCGATCCGGAACTCGACCGCCGCTTCCGCCGCGAGCGACAGATATTGGCCTCTCTCAACCACCCGAACATCGCGCGACTCCTGGACGGCGGCGTCTCGGAGGACGGCGAGCCGTACCTCGTGATGGAATATGTCGAGGGCGCGCGCATTGACGACTACTGCGACGGGCGCTCTCTCGCCAGACGCGCGCGGCTCAGACTGTTCATCGAAGTCTGCTCGGCCGTCTCCTACGCGCACCAGCGCCTCGTCGTCCACCGCGACATCAAGCCGTCGAACATCCTCGTCAACGGCGGCGGCGTGCCGAAGCTCCTTGACTTCGGCATCGCCAAGCTGCTCGACCCGGAGTTCGGCGGCGAGCAGACTCGCACCGAACTGCGCGCCTTCACCCCGGACTACGCCTCGCCGGAACAGATCGCGGGCGGGCAGATCACGACCGCCTCCGACGTCTACTCCCTCGGCGTGCTACTCCGAGACCTGCTGCGGGGGACGAATCTTCCGCCGGAAGCGAGACGGGGGCCCGGCGGCTGGCGCTCGCCGACGCCGTCTGACCGGAAGACGGTTGCGGCCAACCTGCCGACCGATGAGGAAGGGACGAACAGAAAAGGGCGCACGCGTTCGCGGGGCTTCAACGGCGGCGGCGAGTTGGAGAACATCGTCGCCATGGCGCGGCACGAAGACCCCGCGCGCCGTTACGCTTCGGCGTCGCAGTTGGCCGAGGACGTGCAGAGGTATCTGGACGGTTTGCCCGTCCGTGCGCAGAGGGACTCTTTCACTTACCGCGCGGCGAAGTTCGTCCGGCGCAACCGGGTCGGCGTGGCGGCGGCAGCAATCGTCTTGCTGACGCTTCTGGGCGGCGTGGCCGCCACCATCTGGCAGGCGAGGCGCGCAACACAACAGGCGAGGGTCGCCGCGCGGGAACGCGACCGCGCCGAGCGGCGCTTCGCCGATGTGCGCCAACTCTCGAACGCGCTCCTCTCGGACATCGCCCCTAGGATAGAGCGCCTGCCGGGCGCGACCGAGGCGCGGCAGGCCGTGCTCACGCAGTCGCTCAAGTACCTCGACTCGCTCGCGCGGGAGGCGGCGGGCGACTTCGAGCTTCAGGGCGAACTCGCCACGGCTTATGAGAAGGTCGGCGACCTGCAAGGCAACCCGAACAACCCGAACCTCGTCGCCCTGACCGACGCGCTCGCCAGCTACGAGAAGGCACAGGCGATGCGGCGCGCGTTGCTCGGACAAAGCCCGCGCGATTTCGAGCGGCGGCTGCTGCTGGCAAACAACCACCGCGCTCTGGGCGACATCCGCTGGCAGACGAACGAGCCGACCGAGTCGCTCCGAAATGCGGAAGCGGCCATCAGTCTCTACGGCGAATTGCTCTCTGAACGACCGCACTCGGTCGAGGCGCGCCGGGGGCTGGTGAGGTCTCTGCTCGACGCGGGGCAGGTGCGCGCGACGAACGAGCAATACCGGGAAGCGATCTCCTCTTTCCGGCGGGCGATTGCGCTGCTGTCGGACGCGCCCGACGGGAGGCGCGGCGAGGTCGAACACGCGTTGCTGCTCGCCGAGGCGCACAAGCAGTTAGGCAACTCCCTCTCGTGGGACGGGCGGCAGCCGGAGGCCGAGGCCGAGATGGCGCGGGCAGTGGCGCTGTCGGAGTCGCTCTTCGCCGCGAACCCTCACGACAACAGGCTGCGCACGGCGCTCTACCAGACCTACATGATGACGAGCAGCGTGTACGAAGAGGTCAACGACCCGCTCTCGAACGAGTACGCCTTCAAGGCGTTGAAGATCATCTCGGAGGCGGTCGAGCGAGACCCGGCCGACGTGCGCGCCGGGCAGCAACTGGCGAAGGCTTACTCGCGGCTCGGCGTGACGCTCGACAACACGGGGAGGGGCTGGGAATCCGTCCTCTACCTCGGCAAGGCCGTCCGGATTTTGCGTGGGCTGGCGGATGGCGAAGCGAAAAACCGTCGGCTCAGATACGACCTCGCAACCGCATACATACGGCTCGGCGACGCCGAATACAGGCAGCGCAACTTCCACGACTCGCTCGACGCGCTGGGACGCGCCGCCGCCGTGCTGACCGAATTGTCCGACGCCGACGCGACCGACAACGCATCTCTCAGAAACCTCGCCAACGCCGCCGAATCGATGGCGAAGGCGCACGAGGGACTGGCCGCGCGGGCTGCGGGCGTCGAGAGGCAGTCGCGCAGGCAGATGGCGAGGCAGAACTACCAGCGCGCCTCCGACATCCTCCTTCGGCTCGAAGCCGGGAACACACTCTCCAGGCACGACCGCAAGGCTCTGGATAAGTTGCAAGCCGTCCTGCAAAAGTACGAGCGAGGGGGATAACTACCACGCCGCCGAGTCGCTATTCGACCCGCTCCCGGCGCACCGCCTTCACGCCCGCGCGCCAGTCTTCGTTGAGGTCGAAGCGGTAGAGTTCGATTTCGGGCGAGAGCATGCGTGCGAGGGTGTCGAAGTGGCGATGGAAGCGTAGGAAGGGGGCGACGAGGTAGAGGAGCGGAGGCTCGTCTGCGATGGGCGCGTCGCCGAAGAGGCGCGAGCGCGTGATGTCGCCGCGCTGCCGGTACGCTTCGACGCGACGCCAGTAGTCCGCGCCTTGCAAGGGGAGAGCGGCGTCTTCCGCGATTTTCAGTTCGATGACGACGAGTCGGCCATCGCGCCGGAGCGCGAGCAGATCGACGGGACGCGCGATGGCGTTCCTCGCGCCGCGTGTGAGAGTGCGAAACTGCGCGTGGAGCGGCGCGAGGCGCAGGCCGGGGTCGAGGCGTGTGATGTCGCGCCGGAGCAGAGATTCGAGCCACGCTTCGGGCGCAGCCGTGTAGAGCGCGTGGCGACGATTGACGGTTGCTGCGCGGCGTTGTTCGCCGAGGTCGTCTATGAGTTTGGAGAGTTGCGGCAGGTTGTCTTCGTCGAGCAGGAGACGCGGCGCGCGCCCCGCTCCGAACCAGACGTGTTCACGCCCCATCAAGTTGCGCACGCGCGCGAAACTGAGGCCGTGGAAGCGCAGGGTTTCGCCTTGACGTGCGCGCACGGCGTCGATTGCTTCGGGCGCGAGCGCGACGATGCGCGCGGCCGTCTCGCTCAGGGGCGCGGGCGGCGGGCGACGAAAACGCGGCGCGTCTGCCAACGTCTCGGCAAGCGTCGGCGTCGCGTGTCGAGACAAGGTTTGCCACGTCTCGTCCGTCACCCACAACTTGATCTCGCGGCGCACGCCTTCGCGCAACAAGGCTAGGCGCTCGGCCGCGGCCTCTTTCAGTTCATCCGAGACGACAAGCCACAACGAACGCGCGCCCGCACGATTCGACTTGCTCGCGTCGCCTGCACGCGTCCACCAGAGCAGAGCCGACGCCAGAAAGGCGTCCACTTCATGCGCGCCGAGCGCGACGACCGCGCCCGTCGCAGCGACGCGCTCACGCCCGACGCGCATGGTGATGCGCGCGTAGCGCCCCGGCACGTTGCGTCGCACGCCCGCGCTCAAACTCGCGCGCTCGATCTGCGCGTGACCCGCCGTCTCGCAGACGAGCGAGGCCAGGCGGGCGCACGCCGCGCGTCTCGCAGCCGCGAGTGCTTCCGCTCCCTCGCGTACAGTGGCGCGCGGCACGAGTTCCAACAAGGCGCGTTCAGCACCAGCACGGCGCGTCGCTTCCAGACGCAGACGATCTCCCGTCCACTCCCAACCCGCTACGCGCCACACGCGCGCATGGCCGCGCTTCGTATGGTAGGAGAAGTAGAGCGCGCCGGTCGCGGTTTCCAACTGCCAGTCGTCGCGTCCGAGCGGCACGCTCTCTTCATTGTGCGTGCCGCCGCAGAACCATTCGACGCGCGCATCGAGTATCTCCGCGAGGCGACGCGAGGCTTCCGCACGATCATCTAAAGTAGTGAGGCGTTTCATGGACGATCTGACGCGCGGAAAGCGCCGTGCGCGTTGTGGGGACGCTTTAAGAGAGGCGCGGGTTCGCGGTCGTTTGTAAGCGTGTGCTAAGATCGCACGCAGCGTAACAGGCCATGATGAGTGACAGGCGACGGGCGAAATTTTGCGAAAAGTTTTCTCCCGTCCCTGTCACTTCTTATCGTCGGCTGTCGCTCAGGTAAGGATTCTAAGCCAGTGAGTAAAGCAATGAAAGAGATTTATCTGACCGGGGCGGTGCGGACGCCCATCGGCCGCTTCGGCGGCGCGCTCGCAGACGTTCCGGCGGCCGAACTGGGCGCGACGGCTGCGAAAGAGGCATTGCGTCGTGCGGGTCTTGAGACAGGCGCGATTCAGGAAGTCGTCTGGGGTGCGGCACGCCAGGCGGGCACGGGGCCGAACCTCGCGCGCCAGATCGCTTATCGCGCGGGCGCGCCCGTCACAGTGCCCGCCTTCACAGTCAATCAGGCGTGCGGGTCGGGCTTGCAAGCGATCATTCTCGCGGCGCAGCAGATCATGCTGGGGGGCGCGCGCGCAGTGCTCGCGGGCGGCGTGGAGAACATGTCGCGCGTGCCCTACTTCGCGGAGGGCGCACGTTGGGGCGCGAAGATGGGCAACATGGAACTCGTGGACGGCATGTACCGCGACGGCTTCCTCGATCCCCTCTCCGGCCTCATCATGGGCGAGACGGCCGAGAATCTTGCGCGCCAGTATGAGATCACGCGTGCGGAGCAGGACGAATACGCGTTGCGTTCGCAGCAACGCGCCGCGTCGGCCATCGACTCCGGCCGCTTCGATGCCGAACTCACGCCCGTCGAGACGAAAGGCCGACGCGGCGAAACGATCACCTTCGCGCGCGACGAGCATCCGCGCGCCGGCACGACCATCGAATCCCTGCGCAAACTCCCGCCCGTCTTCGACCGGCAGACCGGCACGATCACCGCCGGTAATTCCTCCGGCATCACGGACGGCGCGGCCGCCATCGTCGTGTTGGACGAAGAGACTTTGAAAGCGTCTGCGACACGTGAGGGCGACGAACCATTGGCGCGCATCGTCGATTACGAGATCGCCGGAGTCGCGCCCGAAGTAATGGGCATCGGCCCCGTGCCCGCCGTCCGCACACTGCTCGCGCGCCAAAACCTGACGCTCGCAGACATCGACCTCGTCGAACTCAACGAAGCCTTCGCCGCGCAGGTCATCGCCTGCGACCGCGAACTGAATTTCGACGCCGCGCGTCTCAACGTCAACGGCGGCGCAATCGCCCTCGGCCACCCCATCGGCTGCACCGGCGTCCGCATCACCACCACGCTCCTGCACGAACTACACAAACGCCAGGCGCGCCTCGGCCTCGCCACCCTCTGCGTCAGCGGCGGCCTCGGCCTCGCGCTCCTTATCGAGCGCGTCTGAAATGTGAGTGTGCGTTTGGAAGAAGACATGTTTCGCCGGGAACTGATTTCTCATATCGAGAGACTGGTCGGCGCGCGGGTCGAATCATATCAACGTGTCGAAGGTGGTTATACTCCGGCGCTGCGGCTGCTGTGCCGAACGACCGGGGGCAGTTTCTTCGCCAAGATTGGGACGACGCCGGCGACGTGTTGGAATTTGCGGCGTGAGATTCGGATCTACAATTCTTTGAGCGGCGACTTCATGCCGCGCTTGTTGGCGGCGGAAGAGAGCGAGTCGGAACCTATTCTCATCATCGAAGACTTGTCCGCCGAGCATTGGCCGCCGCCCTGGGACGAGCGGCAGATTGAACTGACTCTGGCGCAGATCAATGCGCTGCATCGCACGAAGGCTTCGTTGGAAACCTTTGCACAGATTCACGACATGAAGAGTGAGAACTGGCAGATGGTCGCCGCCGACCCCGCGCCGTTCCTGTCGCTTGGGCTAGCGGATGCCGGATGGCTTGAGCGGGCGCTTCCGCTACTCATCGAGTATGAAGAGAGTTGTCCGACAGAGGGCGAGAGCCTGTCGCACTTTGACTTGCGCAGCGATAATATCTGCCTCACGAACGAGCGAGCTATCTTCGTCGATTGGAACGGAGCCTGTCTGTGCAACTCCAGACTCGATCTGGGATTTTGGCTGCCGAGTCTGGCTTATGAAAGCGGTGTCGAACCTGAACGGATTTTGCCGGATGCACCGGAAGTGGCGGCATGGGTCTCCGGTTATTTCGCCGCCCGCGTCGGGTTGCCACGGATTACGGACGCCCCGCGCGTCCGCACCGTGCAGCGGAGACAGCTGGAAACCGCGTTGCCTTGGGCTGTGCGCGCGCTAGACTTGCCGCCTCTGCCGTTTGCCGGATGAATATCATCCATGAACGCGCCGGACGACAGGTCGTCCTTTGCAGGACTTGAAAATTTGCCGCTGTTTGTCTCTAACCACTCATTCTATCCGTCGTCTTTGACATTCGAGCGACGAGACGATAGATTTTCTCGACTCACCGAAAATTGATTCCTGTAAAGAAGGGTTTGAGGAACTTATGGCGAAGAGTGGTCATAAGGGCGTCAGTCGTATTGATTGCCCTGAGCGAAAGACTGTCGGGTGGTATGTCAGAGTCAGATTGGGGAATGTCACCAAGTCGAAATTCATCAGCGACAAGGCGCACGGCGGGAAGGACGCGGCGCTCTTGAAGGCCGTGGAGTGTCGTAATCAACTGGAAAAAGAGTTGGGCAAGCCGCGCACGGATTGGGTCGTGGTGGGCAACAACCCGCGCAACAACAGCGGCGTGGTGGGCGTGCGCCGCGCGGTCAAAAAGTATAAGGGCAAGGACGGCAAGATTTACCTGAACGAAGTCTATCAGGTGTCGTGGCACGCGGGGCGGGAGAAGAAGGGGCAAACGTGCGTCTCGATCAGGAAGCACGGCGAGGCGGGCGCTTTTCGCAGGGCGTGCGCGATCCGGCGGCAGAAAGAGTTGGAGATGTACGGCAAAGTCGTCGTCAGCAAGTGGGCTGACACTTTGAGCAAGGTCTGCGCAACTTAACAACTCGTTCGCTCCACGCGCGAGGGCGACCAGCAAAAGCAGAAAACCACGAACGGACACGAAACAACACGAAGAAGAGGTTCGTGTTGTTTCGTGTCCGTTCGTGGTTTCATCGTTTTAGTTGTTTCCTACAACACCTCTCAATCAGGACAACTGACAGCCTCTCTCAAGCGTCTAGTCTTCTTGCGCCCGCGCCCGTTTTGAGCAGCACATCGCAGACGAGTTTTTTCGCAGGACGGCGCGCGCCGGTCGCAAGATACGTTCTTAATTTTCAAGGGAGAAATTTTCAGTTGAAGATACCTCGCAATAAATTCGTGGCCGCGCTGGCGGTCTTTACTTTGCTCCTTTTTGGCGGGACGTTCGAGACGGCGCACGCGCAGCTTGGCGGACTCGGCGGCCTCGGCGACAAACTCAAGAAGAAGACGCCCGGCATCTCTTTGCTCGAAGGCAAACCGCCCATCACGACAAGCTTGCCCGACGCCAAGTGGGGCGACGCGTCGAAAGACAATTTCACCCCGCGCGAAGCGAAGCGTTCGCTCCTGACGCTCCAGCGCACGCCGAACGGCGGCTTCGTTCTCCAGCCCGGTTACTACGAGATGCAGACGCAGAGTTACTGTCTCAAGGCCGGAACGCACGGCCCCGGCGGCGGCGACGGCTATCTCTACGCGCCTCCGCTCGGCCCGGCCGAAGACGCCGTCATGACCATCGTGCGCAACTCCGTTCAGCACCCGGAAATCCCGCAGCAGGACATACAGCAGTTGCTCTGGGCGATCATCGCGCGCGCCAAGTTTGAAGACCTCCATGGGAACTTGAAGGCGACGGCCTCGCGTCTGTTGACGCCGCGCCAACTCGCTTCGCTCAATCGCAGCGCGCTCGACGTGCTCTCCGGCAATGCGCTGACCAACGCGCTCGGCGGCGTTCCCGAACCGCTCCGCCAGATCGCGCAGGCGGAGGCGCAACTGCGCCAGATGTTGACGACGCCGGGCGCTTCGTTCGCTGAAATGGAACGCGTGGCCGTGCTCTCCGGCAACGCTCCGCTCGGCGAGGGCAGCCGCGACGTGCCGAGCGGTCGCTGGTCGCTTCACCCCGACGGCTATTACGTGCGTTACCTGCCGAGCGGCTACAGTTCGACGCGCGTGGAGATCTGGTTGCCGCAGGGCAGCCCCGCGGTCGGCAAAGAGTATGACCCGGCCGCGCACGTCGCCGTCCCCGGCAACACCGCGCGGCAGAGACTCATCCAGTCCGGCCGCGCGCAGCAGCAACAGTAGACTCTCGGATTCAACTTCCCTTTCCTCTCCTTCGTGTCTTCGTGGTGAATACTGTTGACAGACATCAACCACGAAGGCACGAAGGGGAGACGAAAAGGGCATGTCGCACATGACCCGGCAGGTCTTCGGATGATGATCGAAATCAGAGACGAGTCGGCGGCAACTTTGGCCGAATACGCGCGCATTCCCATCGCCTTCGAGGTGCGTGAGATTTTCGACGTGGCGACGGGCGGCGACTGCTTCGTCCTGACAGAGCGCACGCTCGACGTTCCATACGTCAAGGACTACGACGCCATCGGAGCGGAGAGTCCCGTGCACTGGCCTGAACACTTCGACTTGTCGAACTGGGTGTTTCTTGCAGCTTACTACGAAGGCCGTCGCGTCGGCGGCGCGGCGGTCGCGTTCGACACCGCAGGATTAGAGATGTTGGAGGGACGCGCTGACCTGGCCGTCCTATGGGACATACGCGTCGCGCCGGAGGCGCGCGGGCAAGGCGTCGGGCGGGGTCTCTTTCGCGCGGCTGAAGCGCATGCCGCGCGGCGCGGTTGTCTCCAACTCAAAATCGAGACCCAGAACATCAACGTCCCGGCCTGCAAGTTCTACGCGCGGCAAGGCTGTGCGCTGCGCGCCGTCAAACATCTCGCTTACACAGAACTGCCGCACGAGATTCAACTGCTCTGGTATAAAGAACTCACACGCGACGGCGACGCATAAAAATTACGTCGTGCGTGTAGCGTTTTCCCGTGCGTGCGCGTCCTTAAATTGTGCGCCGGGGTGTGCGCTCCTAGCGAGCTTCGAGGCCAACGGCCGGGGCGCGCATGGCATCGGAGTGGGGTCACACTCTCTCCGCTGGTTAAAAATTCGGAGCGTGCGCTGCGAAAGGCGCTCTCTCGCGTTTAAAATTTTGACGGGCGACGCCCGCGCGTCGCCTGTGTTCAAACGGGACGGAAAGGCTTGTTGTGTTTATGAGGAAATATTTTTACGTTTTGACTTTTGCGCTCGCCGCTGCCATGGCTTTCTCGACGGCGACGAACGCGAACGCGCAGACGGCTCGCCGCGCTACGAACGGCGCGCAGGCAGCGACGGCCGCGCTCGCGTCGCTCCCGACTTCGGACACCGTGTTGACCGTTGACGTGCGCCGACTGCTCAGCGAAGGGTTGCCGCGCGCTTACAACAACAACGCCGCGGAACTGGCGCGCGTCAATTCCGAGATCGATCAGTTCAAGGCTCGGACGGGACTCGACGCGCGCACGTTCGACCGCGTCGTCGTCGGCGTCAGTTACACGCAGGCGCCGGGCGGGAAGACGCTCGTGGAGACGGTCGCCGTCGCGCACGGAAAGTTCAACGCCGCAGGCGTGCTGAGCGCCGCGCGCACGTCCGTCAAGAATCCCGTGCGTGAAGAAAAGCATGCGGGCAAGACCATACACGTCTTCACGGTGGACGAGCGCATCAGGTTGCTCGGCCTCTTCAACGCGCGTCTGACGGACGTGGCCGCCGTCGCGCTCGACGCGAACACTTTGGCCTTCGGCAAACTCGAACGCGTGCGCGCCGCCATCGACGCACACGCCGGGCGCGGCCGCGTCTCGCCCGACATCACGGCGCTCGCCACGCGCGACCCGAACGCGCTCGTCGGCGCGGGCGGCAACATCCCCGCGTGGCTCACGCAAGGGCTGGACATCGGCGGCGGCAATCTCTCGCAAAGCATCGCCGCCGTGCGACAGTTCTACAGCACGCTCGCGACGACGACGAACGGTTTCAACTTCATCACAGCCCTCCGCACGGAGAACGCGAGCGCAGCCAGAACGTTGAGTTCGACGCTCACGAGTTTGAAGTCCATCGCGCCTTTCGCCATCGGACAGATGCCCGCGCCGCGCGCACGCCCGCTGCAAAGCCTCGTCGATAACACGAAGGTCGGCGCGGAAGGCAACGACGTGCTCATCACGCTCCAACTCGCGCAGGTTGACGTGGCCGCTCTGATCGACGCGTTCTGAGAGTCGCCGAGACGAGCAGTATACGAGGCGACAACAGTTAAAAGCCTTGAGGGGCGGCGTATTAAAATTTGAATACGCCGCCCCTCAAGG
>DASZCS010000019.1:0-58093 GCA_035942855.1 Pyrinomonadaceae bacterium
CGGCCACGCTCGAACGGGGCGAATGGACGGGCGAGTTGCGCCAGCGGACGAAGGACGGCGAAGAGATCACGGTCGAGAGCCGCTGGACTCTGGTTAACGACGACGGACGGCCGCGTTCGATTCTCGTCATCAACACGGATGTCACGGAGCGCAAGAAGGTGGAAGCACAACTGCTGCGCGCGCAGCGCATGGAATCCATCGGCACGCTCGCCGGAGGCATCGCGCACGACCTCAACAACATTCTCTCGCCCATCCTGATGGCCGTGCAGATGCTTCAATACAAGGTGGAAGACGAGACGACGCACCAGTGGCTCGAAATACTCCAGACGAACGCCGAGCGCGGTGCGGACATGGTGCGGCAGGTGCTCTCGTTCGCGCGCGGCGTGGAAGGCGAGCGCGTTACGCTTCAACCGAAGCATCTCGTCAAAGAGGTGGTCAAGATTCTCAAGGACACGCTGCCGAAATCCATCGAGATCAAGTTCGACGTGGCGGCAGACCTATGGACGATCTCGGCCGACGCCACGCAGATTCATCAGGTGTTGATGAACCTCTGTGTCAACGCGCGCGACGCGATGCCCGGAGGTGGAGAGCTATACGTGCGCGCCGGGAACGTCACGCTCGACGACAACTTCGCGCGCATTCATATCGAAGCCAAACCCGGGCGCTTCGTCCAAGTCTCGGTGGCGGACACGGGCGAGGGTATGTCGCCGGAAGTTGTGGGGCGCATCTTCGAACCGTTCTTCACGACCAAAGAGATCGGCAAGGGAACGGGGCTTGGCCTCTCGACTGCCTTGACCATCGTCCGCAGTCATGGCGGCTTCCTGAACGTCTACAGCGAGCTGGGCAAGGGGTCGCAGTTCACCGTCTATCTCCCGGCCATCGAATCCGAAGTGTCGGAGCAGACGGAAAACCGGAAGCGGCTCGACCTGCCGGCAGGGCACGGCGAACTCATACTCATCGTGGACGACGAAGAGTCGATCCGGCAGATCACGCGCGGCACGCTCGAAACCTTCAACTATCGCGTCGTCACTGCGAGCGACGGGACGGAGGCGGTCGCGCTCTACGCTCAGCACCGCGACGAAATAGCCGCCGTCATCACGGACATGATGATGCCCTTCATGGACGGCCCCGCCACCATCCGCGCGCTGCGCAAGATGAACCCGCAGGTTAAGATCATCGCCGCGAGCGGGCTCGGCGGGAGCGACAAAGCGGCCGAGGCGGCGGGCGTCGGCGTCCACATCTTCCTGCCGAAACCCTACACGGCCGAAACTCTCTTGAAAACTCTCGCAGAGCTTTTGCGCCGCACCGAAAGTCAGTAAGCGCGCGACACTTGGGGAATTGTCCGCGCGCGGCCGTGCGCGCCGCGTAAAAACACCCAGCGCACGTGCGTGCGGCGCGCATTAATCACCCGGAAAAACAGGTCAATCGAGTTGGCACGGCTCGTGCATTTGTTCTGTGCGAGCGTTGCCGAAAGTGCCCGGCGGCCAATAGACATCGGACAGGTGTTGAGGTCGCCGGGCGCTGAACTTAAAGCATCGCTCTCCTTTCAGGATTATTCGTCGGGGCAAAAGGCCGGAGGAAAGTGTGCATGTTGGAAGTGAAAGAGATGTCGCAGGGCGAGATGCTGGCGCTCCTGCTGCGCGGCGGCTACGGGCATCTGGGCTGTGCGCGCGACAACCACCCTTACGTCGTTCCGATGAACTACGCTTTTGATGCGCAGTCTCTCTATTTCTTCACGACCGACGGGACGAAGACCGAGTTTATGGCGGCCAACCGCGAGGTCTGCTTTCAGGTCGAAGAGGTGACGGACGCGCGCCGCTGGCGCAGCGTCATGGTCATAGGACGCGCCGAACGCATCAAGGACAACGCCGAGATGGAGCACGCCATGCAACTGATCACGGAGCGCAATCCGACGCTGACGCCCGCCCTCAACAAGACGGAGATCGGCGCGTGGAAACGTTCGAGCAATATGGCTGTCTATCGCGTCCGCCCCGAAGCGATCTACGGACGCCACACCCTCTGAGGCGCTGGTAGTCATGATCTCTAACGTCAAACGAATTCTTTGTCCCGTCGATATGTCGCACGGCTCGGCCGAGTCTCTGCGCTACACTCTGGCGCTCGCACGCGCTTACAACGCCGAACTTTTCCTCTGCCACTCTGTCGAAGTCACGGCGTCGCGTTCGCGACAGGCGGCGGCGCACGCGCGCGCCGCGCTTTCAGATATGCTCGCGGCGCATCGAGGCGGCGCAGGCGACAGCAGCGAAATTGCGTCGCACGTGATCGTCGTCGAAGGCAGCGAACACCCTTCGGAAGCGATTACGAAAGTGGCGGCCGAGAACGGCATCGACCTCATCGTCATACGCTCGCGGCGGCGTCCGCGCGCCTCCATGCTGCTCGGCTCGACGGCCGAGGCGCTCTGTCGCACAGCCCCTTGTCCAGTTCTCGTCACACACCCGCAGGAGCGCGAATGGATCGGGGAGGAGGCGCGCGAGATTAACTTACGCAAGGTGCTCGTCGCTTACGACTTCTCGGGCGATTCGGAACTGGCCTTGCGCCGGGGGCTGTCGCTGGCGAAGGAGTTCGGCGCTGAGTTACACCTGCTGCACGTTTTGGCGAAGCCCGCGGACGACGCGCCCGAAGTGACATGGCTGCCCGCAGGAATGGCCGGCATCTACCAGAAGGCCGCGCGCCGCTTGCAAGCGGCCGTCTCGGCCGGGTTCGACCTCGCGCCGTCTCAAGTCGTCAAGTGTGCCGTGCGTTGGGGCAAACCTTACCGAGAGATACTTGCCTACGCGACGGAGCAGGAGTTCGACCTCGTTTGCATGGGCGCGCACGGCGCGGAATACGGCATGAGCACGCTGTTCGGTTCGAACGTGGATCGAGTGCTCAGGCAAGCGCCCTGTCCGGTGCTCGTCGCGCGCCCCTTGAAGCCTGCCACTGCTGTCCGCCACGCCAGCAACGCCGCGCACGTAGCGGACGTTGAAAGACTGTGCGCGACCAAGTGAAAAGGAACGATGAAGGGTGGGCGGAAGAATGGTGAATGGTAAATGGTGAATGGTGAATGGAAGAAGACGGTTCTTCTCCATTCACCATTTACCATTCACCATTCACCATTCTTCATTTCATCGTTCGTTGTTCATACTTCATCGTTTCCTCTTTCGCTCATCGATTGCACCCACCACTCTTCAATATTTCGCGAGAGTTTCGAGGGCGGAGCTGTTGCGTATGTGAAGGGTCGCGCCGTTGATCCGGATGATGCGAGACTGTTTGAATTCGCTGAAAAGGCGCGTGACGGTTTCGCGTGAAGCGCCGATGCGCTGCCCGATCTCTTCGTGGGTGAGCGCGAGGATGAGACGAGAGGCGGACGCGCCGTTTGCACGCGGTTCGCGCGCGCAGGATTCGAGCAGGAAGCGCGCGAGCTTGCCCGCGGCCGATTGCGACAGGCCGAGCAGCCGCGACTGCTCGAACGCGGCGCGATAATTAATGTTCAACTGGCGCGCGGCGCGCAGGGCTGCTTCGCCGTCTTCGCCCAGCAGGCGCAGGAATTGTTCGCGTTCGATGAAAGTGAGGCGGCAGGGTTCGAGCGCTTCGGCCGTCACTTCGTAAGGGTCGCCGGAGAGCGCCGCGCCAAGTCCGAGAATCTCGCCCGCTTCGGCGATGTGTGTGATCAGCACGCGCGCGCGGCCCGAAGAGGTCGAGAGCTTGACGCGCCCGGCGCAGAGCATGTAGACGCCGCAGGCGTCCTGTCCCTCGACGAAGATGGGCGTGCCTTTGGGATACACGGTGGCGAACCTTGTGCGGCACACACCGCAGAAGGCGGGCACGCTCGCGTCGCAGAAATTCGCCGTGGCGCGCGCCACGCAGTCGTCTCTGGTTTCAAGCTCATTCAACCTGTGAGATGCGGACATGACTTCCCCCGGATTCGTAAGCCCTGCGCCGGCGAAAGGCTGGTGTCTCCAGGTTCTTTGCCGACGCCCGAACGTCGAACCGTCCGGTCAACCTTCGATACCGCAATCGTTGTGCCGACCGTCGAAGGAACGAGACGTGTGGAGTTTGGCGCATATTCGCGCGCTTCGGCAGAGACGGAAGACGCACGGCACGAGAGAGACGGGGAATTTTACGCGCGCTCTCCGGTGAAATTTCACAACGCGTGACGGTTAAAGAAACGGTCTTGTTAAGCGCTCTGAAAACGAAAGAGGCGGCGAATCAACTCGCCGCCTCTTTCGTTCGTGTGTGTGAAGCGTGGCGCGTCAGTCGCCGTGCGCGGGCATCACGTCTTTGGTCAGTTTGAGCTTCGCTTCGCCCGTCTTGACGGGGCCGCGCTTGTCGAACGAGCGGCCGGTGATGAGGCCGAGCACGAAGTAGCCGAGGACGACCGCTCCGGCGGCGAACGCCGTGTCGCCGAAGACTCGCATCCAGCGCAGTTTGTCCATCAAGCCGGTCTGCAAAAATTCGGCCGAACGCGCGTACCACGTTCCGTATTCGACCGAAGCCCACGTCTGCATCAAGCCGATGGGCAGTAAGCTGAGCAAGACCATCGCCATCAGCCCGCCGTTGATCGCCCAGAAGGCGGTCTTCAGCGGCCACTCCTTCCAAGTCTTACCCGGTTGCAGCGCGCGCAGGCAGAAGAGCATCAGGCCGATGCCGAGCATGCCGTAGACGCCGAACAGAGCGGTGTGGCCGTGCACGGGCGTCGTGTTCAAGCCCTGCATGTAGTAGAGCGCAATCGGCGGGTTGATGAGAAAGCCGAACAACCCCGCGCCGACGAAGTTCCAGAAGGCGACGGCGACGAAGAAGTAGATCGGCCACTTGTAGGCTGCGAGCCATTCGCCCGCGCGTACGAGGCGTATGTTCTCCCACGCCTCGAAGCCGATCAAAACCAGTGGCACGACTTCGAGCGCGCTGAACGTCGCGCCGAGCGCAAGCACGCTCGCGGGCATCCCCGTGAAGTAGAGATGATGGAACGTGCCGACGATGCCGCCCGACAAAAAGATGACCGTCGAAAAGAGCACCGCTTTCGTCGCCGTCCCGACGGCGAGCAGTTTCATGCGCGTGAACAAAAAGGCGATGACGACCGTGGCGAAGACTTCGAAGAAGCCTTCGACCCAGAGATGCACGACCCACCACCGCCAGTATTCGGCCGTGACGATGTGGCTCTTTTGGCCGTACATCAACCCGGCCGCGTAAAAGAGCGGGATGGCGATGGAAGCGATCAGAAAGAGCAGGAGGAGCGAACGGCTTTCGCCCTTTTGCGCGAGCGCCGGACGGAGCGCGCGCCACATCAACCAGAGCCAGAAGCAGAGTCCGCCAAAGAGAAGTATCTGCCAGAAACGTCCGAGGTCAACGTACTCGTAGCCCTGATGACCGAACCAGAACCAATACTCGCCGAGATACTGGTGGACGCCGAGCCATTCGCCCGAGAGCGAACCGACGACGACCAAAAGCACCGCGCCGAACAGGACGTTGACGAGAAGTCGCTGGTGTTTCGGTTCGTAGCCGCTGACGGCCGGGGCGATGAACAGTCCGGTGGCGAGCCACGAAGTAGCGATCCAGAAGAGTCCGAGTTGCGTGTGCCATGTGCGCGCGACCGAATAGGGCAGCCATTGGTCGAGCGGGATGCCGTAGAAGCCGGAGCCTTCCACGCCGTAGTGCGCGGCGATTGCGCCGAGTCCGACCTGCACGACGATGAGCGCGGCGACGACAAAGAAGTATTTGAACGTCGCGCGCTGCGAGGGCGTCGGGCGCAAGGCCAGCAAGGGGTCGCGCTCCGGCAACTCCTGATGCGCGTGTTCGTGCTCCTGCCTTGAGGCGAAGTACCAGACCATGCCGCCGATGCCTGCGAGCAGGAGGATAAAGCTGATCACGCTCCAGACGACCGCGCCGCCGGTCGGCACGTTCTGGACGAGCGGTTCGTGCGGCCAGTTCTGCGTGTAGGAGACGTTCGAGCCGGGACGATTCGTCGAAGCCGCCCACGAAGTCCACCAGAAGAAGGCGGCCATCTGTCGCGCCTTCGTCGCATCGGTGAGCGCGCCGCGCGGGATGGCGTAAGCGTCGCGCCCGTTGGCGAACACGTCTGCGTAGTGCGCGGCGATGCGTTCGAAGGCTTCGGCGCGCGCGGGGGAGACTGTGACGCGCCCCGTCCCCGCATCGTAAGTGTTCGTGCGCATCTCGCGCACGAGGCGCGCACGCAGAGCCGCCTGCTGTTCGACTGAGAGCGAAGCGAGATCGCTCGCGCCCGCATCGCGCGCCCACAGGTCGAGCACCAGTGTGGCTTCGCGGTGCAGCCAGTCGGCTGTCCAATCGGGTGCGACGTATGCGCCGTGGCCGAAGATCGAACCGATCTCCTGACCGCCGAGCGATTGCCACACATTCTGACCCGTCTGGATCGTCTCGCCGTCGAGCAGGACGCGGCCATCCGTCGTCGCCACTTCGCGCGGGATGGGCGGCGCGTTCTTGATCGCGTGATGACCGAAACCGCCGAGCACTGCGAACGACCCGATGATGACCACCGCCAGAGCTATCCACAAACGTTTATATTCGCTGAACATAAATCCTCCTCAAACCTGAGGTGACATAAAACGAAATCGAGGTGCGCGCTTCGGGGCGCGTCTGCCCGCACGAAACGCGCTTTCCTGTACGTCGCGCATCTTCACATGGCGCGCGTGGGCGCGGATATGACTTAAGTCACACCCGCACGTGCGCTTGTCAGGGGACGCGCCGAAGGGACAAGATAGACGCATGCAGACGGACAAGATCGCCGCCCTGAAACGCACACCGCTTTTCGCAGAACTTGACGAAAAAACTCTGAGCGCGTTGGCCGCGCGCGCCGTCGAGAGACGCTACGCGCGCGACGAGATACTTTTCATCGCGGGCGAAGAGGCGCACGGCCTCTACGTGATCATCACGGGTTCGGTGCGCGCCTTTCGCGAGAGCGTTGACGGACGCGAACAGATCATCCACGTCGAACGCGCCGGGGCGACCGTGGCCGAGCTTCCAGTGTTCGACGACGGGCCTTTCCCTTCGACGGTCGCGGCCGAAGAAGAGACGCAAGTGCTCTTTATCGCCAAACCGGACGTGCGCCGCCTGTCGCTCGAACACCCGGAGATCGCTCTAGCCGCGTTGAAGGTGCTGGCCGGGCGTCTGCGCCGCTGCGCCGAACTGGTCGAGACGCTTTCGCTGCGCGAAGTCGGCCAACGCCTCGCACGCTTCCTGCTCACGGAAGCTCGCACGAAGGGGACGCGGACGAAGGAAGGCTTGCGCGTCGAACTGTCGCACACCAACCAGCAGATCGCGGCGCGCGTCGGCTCCGTGCGCGAAGTCGTCTCGCGCGCCCTCACACGCCTGCAACTCGACGGCCTCATCCGACACGAAGGCCGCACCCTCATCATCCCCGACGAAAAATCACTCGCCGCTTTCGCAGGAGTGGACTAGAGGCTGGTAAATGGTGAATGGTAAGAACCCGTTTTCTTCCAGTCACCATTTACCATTTACTATCCACCAACTTTCCCTTCATCGTTTCCCGGTTTCACCTTCCAGTTTCACGGCGCGTGGGAAGAGCACGTTGTTTTCGAGGTGGATGTGCTGGTGCAAATCCTGCTCGAAATTTTCGAGCGCGTCGTAGAGCGTGCGGAAGCTGAGGCAGGCGTCCGCGGGCAAGGCGTAGTCTTTGGTTGCGGCGCGCAGTTCGCGCAGGATGTCGCCCGCCGTGTCGTGCTCGAACATCACCATGCGGACGGGATTGTTTACCGTCCCGAACGGAGCGAAGGGCATCGCCGTTCCGCGCCGCGCGGCTTCTTCGAGCGCCTTGATGTAGGGGAAAAGCACCGCTTCCTCTTTGAACATGTGCGGCTTCAAATCGTCGCAGAGGCGTCGGAAGAGTGTGCGCGCGTGGACGACTTCCGGGTGGCTTTCGCCGTGCTTGAAGCAGACTTTGTCGAGCAGCGCGTCGATTCTCTCCATCTCTTCGCGCGTGAAGACGTGATGCTTGTCGATGATGTAGTCGATGAGTTCGGCGAGCGTGCCCGTGTGGACGCGCGCAGCCACACCTTCCGGCATGTAAGTCGTCCCGGCGTTTTCCAACAGTCTCGCCAGTTCGTCGAGTTGGACGCCCGCCGCGTCGCAGGCCGCGCCGATGGAGCGCCCGCCGCCGCAGCAATAATCGATCTTCAGTTTCTCGAAGATGCGCGTGGCCTGCGGCATCTCCAAAGCGTATTCGCGGACGGTCTTTTCAGTGCTGATGTTCATAACAATATGTTCTCCTTCCGCGAAGCAGTATGCGGCGCGCAGGTGCGCGTGGCTGTGACTTAAATCACGCCTGAAAATATTTTTCGTCGCGCCCGGTTTTGTGCTGCGGCAACAGCCGCGTGTGCGCTGTCGCCACCGAACAAGGCACAGTGGTTGCAGATGAAGCCGGTTCCTTTTAGAGTTGGGGCTTCATGAAATAATTTTCAGTCCCGGTTTCTTAACCAGAAAGGTGAAGTTGCGCGATGTCTAGTCCTGTCCTGAAAGAGACGCTGCCCTTGAACGCGGAAGAGGTGCGGCGGCTGAACGCTTACTGGCGCGCGGCCAACTATCTGTCCGTCGGCCAAATCTACCTGTACGACAATCCATTGCTGCGCGAGCCTTTGACCTTGGAGCACGTCAAGCCGCGCCTGCTCGGCCACTGGGGCACGACGCCCGGCCTCAACTTCATCTACGTTCATCTCAACCGTCTGATCAAACAGCACGACCTGAACGTCATCTACATTGCCGGGCCGGGACACGGCGGCCCCGGCCTCGTCGCCAACACCTATCTGGAAGGGACGTACAGCGAGTTTTACCCGGACATTTCGCAGGACGAAGCGGGCATGCAGCGACTCTTCAAGCAGTTCTCTTTTCCCGGCGGCATCCCGAGCCACGTCGCGCCGGAGACGCCCGGCTCGATTCACGAGGGCGGCGAACTCGGCTACGCGCTCGTCCACGCCTATGGCGCGGTCTTCGACAACCCGGATTTGATCGCCGCCTGCGTCATCGGCGACGGCGAGGCCGAGACGGGGCCGCTCGCCGCCAGTTGGCATTCCAACAAATTCCTGAACCCTGCGCGCGACGGCGCGGTGCTGCCCATCCTTCATCTGAACGGCTACAAGATCGCCAACCCGACCGTGCTGGCGCGCATGTCGGACGAAGAACTGACGAGTCTTTTCGTCGGCTACGGCCACCGGCCTTATTTCGTCGAAGGCGACGACCCGGAAACGATGCACCAACTGATGGCCGCCACGCTCGATACCGTCCGCGCCGAGATTGCGGAGATTCAGCGACGCGCACGTCTCGAAGGATTCAACGCGCGACCGCGTTGGCCGATGATCGTCTTGCGCTCACCGAAGGGTTGGACGGGGCCGAAGTCCGTGGACGGAAGGCCGACGGAAAACTCTTTCCGTTCGCATCAGGTTCCGTTCTCTGAGTTGGCCGCGAAGCCCGAACACCTGCGTCTGCTCGCAGAGTGGATGCTCAGTTACAAGCCGGAAGAGTTGTTCGATGAGGGGGGAAAGTTGCTCCCGGAGTTGGCCGAACTCGCGCCGCAGGGCGAGCGCCGCATGGGAGCCAACCCGCACGCCAACGGCGGCCTGCTCTTGAAGGATTTGCGGCTGCCGGATTTCCGCGCCTACGCCGTCGAAGTCAAAAAGCCGGGAACGACCGAAGCGGAAGCGACGCGCGTGATGGGCAAATTTTTGCGCGACGTGATGAAACTCAACGCCGAGCAGCGCAACTTTCGCGTGATGGGGCCGGACGAGACGGCTTCCAATCGTCTGAACGCCGTGCTCGACGCAACCGACCGCGTCTTCATCGACCCCGTCTTGCCGACCGACGAACACCTCTCGCCGGATGGCCGCGTGATGGAAGTCTTAAGCGAACATCTCTGCCAGGGGTGGCTCGAAGGTTATCTCCTGACCGGCCGCCACGGCTTTTTCAACTGCTACGAGGCGTTCATACACATCATCGACTCGATGTTCAACCAGCACGCCAAGTGGTTGAAGACAACGCGCGGCATCCCCTGGCGACGCCCCATCGCTTCGCTCAACTACCTTCTGTCCTCGCACGTCTGGCGACAGGATCACAACGGCTTCAGCCATCAAGACCCCGGCTTCATCGATCATGTCGTCAACAAAAAAGCCGAAGTCGTGCGCGTCTATTTGCCGCCGGACGCGAACACCCTGCTCTCCGTCACAGACCACTGTTTGCGCAGCCGCAATTACGTCAACGTCGTCGTCGCGGGCAAACAACCGGCCTTGCAGTTTCTCGACATGGATGCGGCGGTCAAACATTGCACGAAGGGTTTAGGGATTTGGAGTTGGGCGAGCAACGACGAGGGGCACGAGCCGGACGTAGTTCTGGCCTGCGCGGGCGACGTGCCGACTTTGGAGACTCTGGCCGCCGTCAGTATTTTGCGCGAGCGTTTCCCGGCGTTGAAAGTGCGCGTCGTGAACGTGGTCGATTTGATGACCTTGCAGCCCGCGAGCGAACACCCGCACGGCCTGTCGGACAAGGATTTCGATTCGCTCTTTACGACCAACCGCCCCGTCATCTTCGCCTTCCACGGTTATCCATGGCTGATTCACCGTCTGACTTATCGACGCACCAATCATCCGAACATACACGTGCGCGGCTACAAGGAAGAGGGCACGACCACGACGCCCTTCGACATGGTGGTCTTAAACGACCTCGACCGTTTTCATCTCGTGATGGACGTGATCGAACGCGTGCCGCAACTCGCCGGCATCGGCGCGCACACGAAAGAGGAGATGCGCGACAAATTGATCGAGCATCGACACTACATACGCGAACACGGCGACGACATGCCGGAGATACGCGATTGGAAGTGGCCTTATTGAACGGATGGATTGTCCGTGCGCGAGCGGAGAAGTTCTGAAAAACGATGTGCGAGCGGGTATAATTAGCGGCGAAACTTACGCGGCCGGAGCGTCAGGGAAATAATCGTGTTTCGCCTGAAACTGCCGACTGCGACTTAGGAACGGTTGAGTAAAGTGGACGAGACGCAACTGCCGCCGACTTTCAAGGGACGCCAGTATGAGGTGCGCGCGCTTGGGTTGCGCGACTTCGCGGGCTTGCGCCGCGACGACGAACCGCTCGACCCGTTCGCGCTGGCACACTTTGCGAAGTTGATGGTGATCGACTTCGAACAGATTCAGGGTTTATCGGAAGAGGCGCGCGAGCACCTGCTCGGCGTCGGTTCTGACGCGTGGTCGGGCGGGACGTGTTCGCGCCCGCTGCCGAACGGTTGGCGGCTCGTCATACTCAACCCGCGTCACGGTCAGGCGCGCAACAACGCGACGTTGATGGAGGAAGTCTGTCACGTCTTCCTCGGTCACAAGGCGAACCGCCTGTCCATCGTGGCGCAGAACAAACAGGGCAAGACCGTGGCGCGCGATTACAACGAGGCGGACGAAGAGGCGGCTTATGCGGTAGGCGCGGCTGCGCTCGTCCCTTTCGCGGCGCTCAAGCGCTACGTGAGCGCCGGGCGCACTTCGACCGAGATCGCGCGGCGTTTCAACGTGAGCCGCGAGTTGGTCGAATACCGCATGAAGGTGTCGCGCCTGTGGGGCGAGTATCGCGCGCGTCATGCCGAAGAGGTCGAGGCGCGTTGGGCTGCGCGTCAGGCTTACGCGAACAACAACAATAACGGCGGTCATGCCCGTTGAGTCTCACGCCGGGCGCGAACGCCTGCTCTCACTCCGCGACGAGATCAAGCGCGTCATCGACTATCGCACTTTCTACCTCCGCTACCTTCCGCACGTACACGCTCCGGCCGCCAATCGGCTGCAAACGCTCTGCCCCATCCCCGCACACGCGCACAGCGGCACAGGTCATCCGAGTTTATCCGTAGACTTCGCGCGCGGCCTCTTCCATTGTTTCTCGCGCGACGAGGGAGGCGACTTTATACGCTTCTACGAGTTGATGCACGGCGTCAAGTTCGGCCGCGCCGTGCGCGAACTGGCGCGCGAACTCGGACTCGCGGGGCGTCGGCGCACGACGAGCAGCAGCGGCGCTCCGACGCTCGCGCAGCGCGCCGCGCCCGACGAAGCGGCGGCGACGGAGACGGAACTGGAACCGCTCGGCGCGGAGCGTCTGACGGAGATGTGCGAAGCTTTGCTCGCGGCCTGTCGCACGGAAGATCAGAGAGAGGGACTGAACTATCTGGGGCGTCGCGGCATCGACCCGGCGACGGCCGTCGGCGCAGGCGTCGTCTATTTTCCGCGACGCGCTTACCGCCGCGTGATGCGAAAAATGCTGGCGGCCTTTTCGCTCGAAGAGTTGCGGCGCGGCGGCCTCTTCAACGCGCGCGCACACCTGACGTTTTACCGTCATCGCCTGCTGTTTCCCTTCCGCGTCGAAGGGCGCGCCGTCTATTTGCAGGCGCGCACGACCGCCGCCGGGGTCGAGCCGCGCTGGCACAACATGCGCGGCGTCGTGCCCGCGCTGTACAACGCGGACTGCCTCTGTGAACTACCGAGCGGAAGCATCGTCTATCTCGTCGAAGGCTTCACCGATACGCTGACGCTTTTGGCGCACGGATTTGCGGCCGTGGGACTGGTGGGCGCGGGCGGTTTGAAAGAAGAATGGCTCGCGCCCCTGGGGCGTTTCCGCACCGTCGCCGCGCTCGACCCGGACGCGGCCGGGCGTCGTGCCGCCGAACGCTACGAAGAACTATTCGCCTCGCGCGGCCTCAAACTCGCGCGCATACATCTGCCTTCGGACGTAAACGATTTCTTTCGCCAACACGCGACCGCCGCACTGGAGTTGGCCTTATTAGCCGAGAGCGCGCTCGAAACATCTTGAAGCAGTCCGAAAAAGTCTCTTGTGGGGCGACGCCTCTACGATACGCGCTCTTAAGGTTCTGCGCTCGATTCTTCGTGCTTCCCACGTCATACTCTATAATCATCTGCGCTTGTGGAGAGGTTTAGCGAGCGGGCGCTGGGAGTCAGGCGAGCATTCTATGGCGGAACAGATCACAGATGCGGCGGAGAAGACGACGGGGGGGACGCACCTCACCGTCGTTGATAAGTTGCGCATGCTGCTCGACATCACGAAGAAGATCAGTCGTTCGCTCGACGTGGACGAGGTGCTCGAACTCGTGATGGACACGCTCGGCTCGCTCCTTCCTTATGATGCCGCGGGCATCTACATCATCGAGCGGAACGAACGGGAGGACGGCACGAAGGACGCAGGCCAACTCGGCGCGCTCAAAGGTTTCAGCACGACGGCCGTGCGTGGCTACGACATCAACGAGTTGACCGGGCTGCACCTGAAAGTGGGCGAAGGCTTGCTCGGCTACGCGGCGCAGACGGGCGAGCCTCTCATCGTCCATGACGTAAGCCAGGATTCGCGTTACGTCAACGCCAGACGTTCGACCTGTTCCGAGATGGTCGCGCCGATCATCTCGAACGAAGAAGTGATCGGCGCGTTCGATCTGGAGAGCGACTGCAAGAACGCCTACACGCAGGACGATCTGGAAATCCTGATGCTGCTCGCCTCGCAGGTCGCCATCATCATCGAGAAAGCGATGCTGCACAGGCAGGCGGTCGAGAAGAAACGCTTGCAGGCGCAACTCGAAGTCGCACGCCACGTCCAACTCGAACTACTTCCCGCACACGACCCGCAACTCGAAGGGTTCGACATCAGCGCCTACAATTTCTCGACCGAAGAAGTGTCGGGCGACTACTATGATTTCGTCAGTCTCTACGAAGACCACCTCGGCATCGTCATCGCCGACGTGTCGGGCAAGGGTGTACCCGCCGCGCTCCTGATGGCCTTCCTCCGCGCCAGTCTTCGCGCCGCCATACACATCGGCTACGCGCCGAACATCTCCATGTCGAAGGTCAACTATCTGCTCTGGGAGTCCATCGAGAACAACCAGTACGTGACGGCCTTCTACGGCGCGCTCGACTCCACGAACCGCACGCTCGCCTATGCCAACGCCGGGCACAACCCGCCGCTTCTGATGGACGCCGAGGGAAACGCGCGCTTCATCGAACGCGGCGGCCTGCCCCTCGGCATGTTTCGTGACACGCGCTACTACGAATACTACCTGCCCATCCTGCCCGGCCAGATCATCCTGCTCTACACGGACGGCATCACCGAAGCCACCAACGAGTTCGGCACTGAATACGGACGCGAACGACTCCAACTCAAGGTCAAAGAGGGACGCGATTTGAGCGCGCGCAAGTTGATCGACTTCCTCCACGCGGACGTGCTCGAATGGACGGGCGGGCGCGGCGCGAGCGACGACGTAACTTTCGTCGTCGTCAAGTCTCTCTGATCTCAAGTTAAAGTGTGAGAGTGTGAAGTGAAACGGGGGCGACCTTTTTCAAGATCGCCCCCGTTTCGGTTAAATGTGCAGTTGATGGATCAGTGTGCGGTCGCCGAACTGTGCGCGTGGTCGCCGCCCGGGGCGAGCGCGGCACGGTAGCGGCCGTAATGAAACTCTGTTTCCGTCTCGGTGAACGCGTAAACGTCAAAGCCGTAAGCGTCGAAGTAAGCTGCCAAGTCATCGGACGAGCGGAGAAAGATTTCGGGAGAGTAACCCGCTTCTTCACGAATCTCCAGCAGGCGCTCAATCACCTCCAGCGGAGCAAAAACTCGCACAGGGTCTCTGTATGTTGCCATAAATCGTCAAGCGCCTCCTTCCGGTCGATTCGGGATACGTTCGTAAAACTGTTGAGCACATCCCGTGCCTTGCCTACAATTTGATGTACGCCGGAAAGGGCGCAGTTGTTTGCCCGCCACGTATTTTTTTCGTTACAGGCTTTACGAAAGTTTGCTCGCAGCGGTACAGTAGTAAAGTCCTCGTCGGCCACTTCGCCGACGGCTCTCCGACAACTCACAAGCAGCCAAACGCTTCACACGTTCACTGTCCGAATCCATATTCCTGGAAACCACACAACGAATTTTATGTTGACTCAACCTACGCACGCCGCACCGTCGGGCGGCACGCACGCGACCGATGGAGGCGCGGCCACCCACGCGCCGCTGAATTTCGTTCACGTCCTACAGACGATGCTTTCCGTCTCCGGCAAGGTTAGCGACCTGATCTTCTCCCCGGGGCGTCCGCCGCAGGTCGAACTGCTCGGCAAGTTGCAGGGCGTCGCTTATCCCGGTCTGGAAAAACTGACGCCCGCGCACACCCTAGGCATTTCCAAGATCATCATGGGCAAAAGTCCGGCGGCGATTGAGAGCCTCGAAAAGTTCGGCTCGGCCGACGTGTCTTTCAGCGCGCCCGGCGTCTCGCGTTTCCGCGTCAACATCTTCATGCAGCGCGGCACGCACGCCATCGTCATGCGCGTCATCCCGCCTGACCCGCCCGGCTGGAAGGAACTCAATCTGCCGCCGCAACTCAAAGACATCGCCGACCTCAAGAACGGCCTCGTCCTCGTCACAGGCCCGACCGGCTCCGGCAAATCCTCCACGCTCGCGGCCATCATCGACCTCATCAACGAACAAAAGTACTACCACATCGTCACCATCGAAGACCCCATCGAATTCCTGCATCGCCACAAGAATTCGACTATCCACCAGCGCGAACTCCACTCCGACACGCCCGATTTCGCGCGCGCCCTGCGCGCGGCCTTGCGGCAAGCGCCCAAGGTGATCCTCGTCGGCGAGATGCGCGACCGCGAGACCATCGAAGTCGCGCTCGAAGCGGCTGAGACAGGCCACCTCGTCCTCTCCACGCTGCACACCATCGACGCGTCGAAAACCGTCGACCGCATTATCGGCGTCTTCCCGAAAAACGAGGAGGCCGCCATTCGCGGCCGCCTGTCGCAAACGTTCCGCTTCATCGTCTCGCAACGCCTCGTGCCGCGCGCCGACGGGCAGGGGCGGCTCGCGGCCATCGAGATTCTCAAGTCCACGGCGCGCACGCGCGAATACATGGAGCGCGGCGAATCCGAAGGCCGCTCGCTCATCGACGCGATGGAGCAGGGCGAACTGGAAGGCATGCAGACCTTCGACACGGTGCTCGAAAAACTGATCCGCAACGGCACGCTTAACAAAGACGAAGCCCTCTCCTACGCCTCGAATCAGGGCAACCTGCGCCTCAAGCTCACAGACCTCGACGACGCTCCCCCGACGAAACCCTCCAGCGCCGCCGCACCGCCCACGCGCAGCACCGGCAACTCCATGCTCGACATGCTGGAATAGATAAAGCGGGGAAAAGGGGAAAGGGGAGAGGTTAAAGACGAGACGGTGCGTTTGATGTGCGCCGCTTGTTTTTAACCTCTCCCTTTCCTCTTTTCCCCTTTCTTTGTCTTCCGTCCGGCATCGCGTCGCGCGGTTGGCGCGTCTAAAGTTCGTATGCGAACGAGGTTTAAAGGGCGTACTGTTTCTGTCTTCGTCATCATCGCGGCTGTGTGCGCGGCGCTCTCTGCCGCTTCGTGCGGCAACAAACGCGCGGGGCGGAAAGGCATTCCGGCGACGGCGACAATCGCGCCCGCGAAGCGCGAGTTGACGCCTTTGCCGGTGCGGCCTCTGTCGCCCGCGCTCGACGGCATGCGCCGCCGCGTCCTGCCCGCCGTCGCCGCGACGCGCGAACTCCCGTGGCGTAGCGACGCGCAGATGAGCGAGTTGTCCGGTTGGGAATACGGCACGCGCACGAAAGAGTTGGCCGACGAACTCGGAGGCGACGAACTGCGCGCGCTCGGACGCCTCGCCGTCGCGGGCGGCATGCTGCCCGAAGGCACAGACCTCGCCACGCTCGCCGCGAGTTTCACCGCCGCTTCCGCCGGCGCGACCTACTCGCCCCTCGACAAACGCGTGCTCGTTCTCGGCGGACAGAGCGCCGACAACCCTTCCGCTCCGGCGCGCGACGAATCGCTCATCACGCACGAGTACGTCCACGCGCTGCAAGACCAGCACTTCGACCTGCTGAAACTCTTGGCCGTGCGTCCTTACAACTTCGACCGCGCCGAGGCTGCTTTCGCCGTCGTCGAAGGCGACGCGATGAACGTGCAGCGGCGTAGAGAGCAATCGGACGCCGTCTGGTCGCGCCGCACGCTCGAAGAGATCGCGCGCGGCGAGGACGCACGCTTCGGCGAATACCGGCGCGAGATCGGCGCGTTCTTCCCGCCGCTTCTGACCGAAACATTTATCTTCCGCTACCGCGACGGCACGCGCTTCGTCGAAGCGGTGCGACGCAAATCGGGCGCGCGCGGCATAGACGAACTCTTCCGCCGCCCGCCTGCTTCGAGCGAGCAAGTTCTGCACACGGAAAAATACTTCGCGGGCGAGCGGCCACGCGAAACGGCTCTGGACGAAGCGCGCTTCGACGCGAACAACTGGAAGGTCGCGGCCAGCACGCCGCTCGGAGAACTCGGCGTACGCGGCCTGCTCTTGAAAACTCTTCCGGCGACGGAGGCGGCGCGCGCCGCGGCAGGCTGGGGCGGCGACCGCGCCTACCTCTTCGAACGCGAAGGCAGCACGACGCCGCTTTTCGTCTGGAAGACTCTCTGGGACAAACCCGAAGAGGCGGCTGAATTCTTCCGCGCCTACAACGCCATGCGCGGCAAACTCGGCGAACAACGCGACGCCGCTGTGAGCGACCCCGCGCAATTCATCTGGCGCGACAACAGCGCACGCCTCACCCTCGTCCGTCTCGACACAGATCAAGTCATCATCATCCGCGGCACGGAAGCGGACGCACGCGCTGCGCTCGAACTTACCCGTAAGTAAAAATAAGTGAATAGTAAATGGTAAATGGTGAATGGAGGAAGACGGCTTCTGCTCCATTCACCATTTACCATTTACTATTTACCATCTTCCCTTCATCGTTTCTTCGTGATTTCGTCGGCGACGATGAGGGCGGAGTGTGTGACGGCGGCGAGTCCGTGGCCGGGAAAGGTCGTGTCGCCGACGGTGTATAAATTCGGGAAGGGCGTGAGGTGCGTGAAGGCGTTCGCGCCGGAGTTGGCGAGCGTTTGCGGGATGCCGCCGACCATGCCGAGTCTGCGGCGCGTCGTTTCGTAGAAGGTGCGCGGCGTCGCCGTCTCGATGACCTCCGCGCCCTCGCCCAGTTCGGGCAGCGCCGCGTGCAGGCGTGCCCAACACGCTTCCAGCATCTCTTGATCCTGCGCTTCATGCTCCGTCTCGTCCGTGTGATAGGTGAACCAGTCGGCCGCGTGCGTGTAGAACGAGACGGTCGCGGCGCGCTTCCTCGCGGGCGCGCGTTCCTCGTCCCAGGCTGGCGTGGCGCTGAACATGAACTGCGCGCGCGTCGCGTCGTAAGCAGTGCCCTCTTGCCAATCGTCGAGCGCGAGGATGCGTTCCGAAGGGAGACGCGCGATTGCGTCTTCGTCTGCGCCGAGGTAGAGCAGGTACGCGCCCCAGCCGCGCGCACCTTTCAGACGCTCTCGCACAGGGGCTGGCGTGCGCGACGCGCCGACAAATTTTCCGTAGGTGTCCCAGACCGTGAGATTGCTGACGACGGCGCGCGTGGCGCGGACTGTCTCGCCGCTCAACAGATCGACTCCCATGATGCGCCCGCTTGAGTCGAACGCGAGGCGCAACGCGGTCGTGTCGAAGCGAACGCGGCCGCCGCTTTGTCTGATGGAATCGGTGAGCGCGCGTGTGAGTGCCCTTGCGCCACCGCGCAGACTGTAGAGGCCGCGTCGCGGCAGGTCGAGCGCCATGGCTGCGTAGAGATAGGCGCATTCGTCGCTCGTGCAAGCGGCGTAGATTTGCAGTTGCGCGTCGATGAAGCGGCGGAAACGCGTGGACGTGTCCGCGAGATGCTGTGCGGTCGTCTGCGTTTGCAGTGCGAGAATGCGCGCGGCGTGGCGCGGTTCGGCGGCGAGAAGTTTCATCCGCTGAAACTTCGAGAGCGTGGCGAGTGCGGGCGCGCGGCGCGCAGCGCGTTGCAAAGTTTCGGCGACAGGCGCGAGTTCGCGGTAGAAACGGATCGCCGCCCCGGCGCATTCAGGAAACGCGCGCGCGAGTTCCGTCTCAAACTCTTCCGCGCTTTCCGCGTCGCTTGCTTCGACGCTGCTCGCTCCCGTGCGTACCTCTGTCGCATCCGGCAGACGCACAACGTAAGCGGGCGCGAGGCGGCGTGCTTCCGGCGCGGGGGCGTGTAACTCGGAGAAGACGCGCGCGTGTATGTCGTCCGCGCCCCACCCGGCGTAGAGTCCGGCGCTCGTCTCGAAGCGATAGCCGAAGCGCTCGAACGTCGCCACAGCGCAGCCGCCGCCCTCCGTTTCTTTCTCAAGCACGCACACGTCCGCGCCGCGCGCGGCGAGAAGCGCGGCCGTCGTCAAGCCGCCTATCCCCGCGCCGACGACAACCACTTCATGTGTCATGCTTCTATAAACAGACGCGTGCGAGTGCGCCGACGATTGCGTCGCAGATCAACGCGCTTTGCTGCGGCGGCGCGTTCGGCCCGGTGGGCACGAGCGTTTTCAGGTAAGGCTGGGCGATGATGATGATGGCCTGTATGCCGTTGAACGCGGCATGGATGACGAAGCAGGGAAGCAGTCGGCCGGTGTGTGCGCGCACCCAGGTCAGGACGAGGCTCAGGAGCGTGACGGCAGCGATCACGCCGAGGTTGTTCCAGTACTGGAAGAAGTGGACGCTGGCAAACATCAAGGTGACGATGATGATCGCCCAGGTGTTTCCGGCCGCGCGCCTGAGCGGCGGGAAAAGGACGCCGCGATAGACCGTCTCTTCGACGATGGGCGCGGTGACGACGGCCAGAAAAGCGACGCTGAATCGCGCGGCGTTGGAACTGGCGATGATGCGGTCGATGTCCGTCTCCTGCCCGCCAAACAGAGTCGCCAGCGCGATGCCGAGCAGCCACAGACCGATCGCCATTCCGATGCAGGTCAACAAACCGAAACGTTCGCCCCAACTCCACCCGACGGTTTCGCGAAACGGCCGCCGGTTGAAACCCGTCACCACCGCCCACGCAACGGCGAAGGTCAGCAGGTGCACCGGAATCATCGCCGCTATCGAAAGCAGTATGACGAGCGGGTCGGATTCCACCGCGCGCTGCAAGTCCACCATGTTGAACGAGGGGATGCGGATGAGTGCGTAAGCGACGAGCGCCACGAGGCCGCCCGCCAGAAGCAGTCCCACGCTTGCCACCCAGACGCCGAAAGCCGCCGTCAAGCCCCACGCCGGATCGTCCGCGCGCCCGCCTGCCGACGAGACCGGAGCGGTGGCAGCGCCGAACGTCGTCGAAGTTTCCGTCGCGCCGTCCAGACCGTGCGTGCGGGTTGCTGTGTTGCCGTGCGCGTTCGTCTCTGTCTCGGAAGCCTGCCCGCGCGGAGTTTCAAACGGTGTGTTCACGATAACTTCGAGTGTAAGAGACGCGCGCGAGAGCGTCAACTACTCTTGTCTTAATCGTGTGGCGGCGAGCGTCAGGCCGATAATGGTCTTGGCGTCTTCGATCTCGCCCGCTTCGATCATCTCCAGAGCGCGCACGAGAGGCAGGCGGACGATCTCTAAATTCTCGTCGTCTTCGGGGCTGGCTTTCGTCTCCGTCAAATCCGTGGCGAGATAGACCCACATCTTTTCACCGCAGAAGCCGGGCGAGACGAAGAACTCCGACAACTTCTCCCAAGCCCCGGCCACCAGCCCCAACTCTTCTTCCAACTCGCGCGCCGCGCACTCTTCCGGCGGTTCGAAATCGTCGCGGCTTCCGGCCGGAATCTCCAACAGATATTTCACCGTCGGGTGTCGATACTGCCTGACGAGCGAGACGGTCTGGTCGTCGTGCAGAGCGACGATGCAGGCGCTGCCCGGATGACGCACGACCTCGCGCTTGTGTTCGCGTCCGTGCTCGCGCACCGTATCGACCGTGATCGTGAAGATGCGACCGCGATACACGTCTTCGCTCGCCACTACTTCAGGCGCTTCCTTGCCGGATGTGTCCATCAGATTCCTTCCCGCCGCGTCTAAAATCCGCGCGTTTGAATAAACTGCTTGAATGAACTGCTTCCGCCGAGCAGACTAAAACTTTGCGCCTTGCGATTCAACCCGCGCTCAACCGTCACCTGTAGATTCGACGCTCGCTACGCTCCAAAAAACTCTGGATTTCGCCGACGAGATAGAGCGATCCCGTCACGCACAGGATGTTGTCGCGCGGCGCACACCCTTGAGCTACGCGCAGCGCTCTCGTGGGCGACTCGATTGCAACCGCCGGACTGTCGCCTTTGCTCCGATACGCTGCGGCAAGTTTTTTGAGCGTCCCGAGAGTGGCCGCGCGCGGGTTCGTGGGGCGCGTGAGGATCAACTGGTCGGCGACGGGAAAGAGCGTGGCGGCTATCTCGTCCAAATCTTTGTCGCGCATCGCGCCGAACAGAAGCATGATGCGGAAGCCGCGCAGAAACTCGTCCAGATAGTCGCGCAGGGCGCGCGCGCCCGCCAGATTGTGCGCGCCGTCAAAGATCATGTGAGGACGGCCGATGCGGTGTTCGAGGCGTCCGGCGTGGCGCGTGACTTCGAGTCCTTTGATGATCGCCTCGCGCGTGATGGGAAAGCCGCGTTCGCGCAAAACTTCCGCCAGCGCGATGGCTGTGCTTGCGTTCGTCGCTTGATGACGACCGTACAGCGACAATTGCACGTTCTCGTAGGCGTCCGCATGCGTCTTGAACGTGACGCGCAACTGCCCCATCCCCTGCGCGCCGTTCACGGACACGTCTTCGGTCGTGAAGCGCGGTGTGAGCTGATGTTCGCGGCAGCGCGACGTGATGACGGAGAGCGCAGACGGGTCTTGCGGCGCGACGACGACCGCCGACGCGCCCGCGTGAATGATGGCGGCTTTCTCTGCGGCGATCTCTTCGAGCGTGTTGCCGAGATATTCCTGATGGTCGAACGCGATGGGCGTGATGGCGACGACCGATGCGCGCGCGGCCGTGGTCGCGTCGAGTCTGCCGCCGAGTCCGGTTTCGAGGATGGCTAGTTCGACACCCCCTTCACGGAAGGCGAGCAGGGCGATGGCCGTCACCTGCTCGAAGAAGGTTGGAAGCACGCCCGTCCGCGTTTGCAATTCGGTCGCAGCGGCGCGCACGCGTGTGGCGAGGTGCGCGAACTTGCGGGGCGTGATGTCGTGCCCGTCGATGCGTATGCGTTCCTTGATCGAGATGAGGTGCGGAGAGGTGTAGAGACCCGTGCGGACGCCCGCCTCGCGGCAGATGCTATCGAGCATCGCGGCGGTTGAGCCTTTGCCGTTCGTGCCCGCGATCTGCACGGCAGGGTACGCGCGTTCAGGATGGCCGAGCGCGGCGAGCAGGCGTTCGATGTTGTCGAGGCCGAGTTTGATGGCGACGGTTTCGTGGCCGAGGCTCAGTAGATATTTGACCGCTTCGTCAAAGCGCATACGCCGAGTCCTGAAGGCGAGGGGGCGTTAATTTTCCGACGGCGATTTTGCGGTGGTGGGAAGAGGCGTATCGACGGATTGTTCCTGAAGCAGAGACTTGGCGGACTTGGGATTGTGGCCGTTCTGGCGAGCGTTGAAGTTGATGTCCACGTCGAGCGCGGGCGCGTTGATTTCGGGGTTCACCATGAAGTCGAGCAGCTTGATGATGAGGGCGCGCATCTCGCGCCGGTCAACTACGGCGTCGAGCATGCCGTGTTCGAGCAGGAACTCGGAGCGCTGGAAATCTTTCGGCAACTTCTGGCGGATGGTCTGTTCGATGACGCGCGGCCCGGCGAAACCGATCAGGGCTTTCGGCTCGGCGATGATCACGTCGCCGAGCATGGCGAAACTGGCGGTGACGCCGCCGGTCGTCGGGTCAGTCAGAACCGAGATGAAGGGTAGGCGCGACTTGTCGAGTTGCGCGAGCGCGGCGGAGACTTTCGCCATCTGCAAGAGCGAGAGCGTGCCCTCCTGCATGCGCGCGCCGCCCGAAGAGGTGATGGTGATGACGGCTGCGCGGTCTTTGATCGCGCGCTCGACGAGGCGCGTCACCTTCTCGCCCACGGCCGAACCCATCGAGCCGCCGAGGAAACTGAAATCCATCGCCCCCGCATAGACGAGATGGCCGTTGATGCGCCCGCGCGCGTTGATGATCGCTTCGGGCAACCCCGTCGAACGTTTGGCCTGTTCGAGTCGTTGCGGGTAGGGCTTGGTGTCTACGAAGTTGAGCGGGTCGTGTGAGATGACTTCGCCGTCGAGTTCTTCGTAGTCGGCGTTGTCGTAGAGGATGGCGAGGCGTTCGCGCGCGCCGATGCGAAAGTGATAGCCGCACGGCGGACAGACTTGCAGCGATTCTTCGAGGTCTTTCTTGAAAAGTGCCTCGTCGCATTCCGGGCACTTGCGGAAGACGCCTTCGGTCTTGACGACGCGCTCGTCGGCCGGAACCATTTCGAGCTTCTGTCCCTTTTTACGGAACCATGTCATAAGCGCAGAGTATAAACGAAGATAGCTGTTAGCTGTTAGCTATTAGCTGTTAGCTAAGAATTGTTCTTTGATGGTGGTCGGTCGTTCGCATCAATCTTTAGCAACTTGTGTCTATCGCGGAAAGCTAACAGCTAATAGCTAACAGCTGACAGCTATTAGCTTCTTCACCTTTCCGCGTTGAGCGTGCCGCGGATAAGGCTGGGCGGCAGTTGGCCTGTGGGCGTGTTGCCGCCGCCGAGCGTGGCGGATTGCTGTTCATCCTTTGCTGCCCCGCCGCTGCTGTTGCCGTTCGGTCTATGCTCGACCGCTTCGACGAGGAGCGCGACGATGTTACGTTCGGCCTCGTCCAGATCGCCAGTCAGCGTGCAGCCTGCGGCGTTGCGATGGCCGCCGCCGCCGAAACGCTCAGCGATGCGCGCCACGTTCACGTCGCCCTTCGAGCGCAGACTCGTGCGATAGACGCCCGGCGCAGTCTCCTTCAAAAAGGCGCACGCTTCCACTTCGCCCACGCTCATCGGGTAATTGACGAAGCCGTCCGAATCCTCGTCCGAAGCCCCGGCGCGCTCCTGCATCTCAAGCGTCTGACGCAGGCAGGCCACTCGCCCCGTCTCGTCGTGGCGCGCGGTGGGCAACACCTGACTCAAGAGTTGGAGCTTGCTCCAGGGGTAATTGTTGAAGACGGCCTGCGACACCTTCGCCGGTTTGACGCCCGCGCGCAGCAGTTCCGAGGCGACTTTGAAGGTGCGCTCCGTCGTGTTCGAGTAGTGGAACGAACCCGTGTCTGTGACGAGCGCCGTGTAGACGCACTCGGCGATCTCTTTCGAGGGGCGCACGCCGATGGCCTTGCACAGGTTGTAGATCATCTCGCCGACGGCCGAAGCGGTCGAGTCGATCCAGTTGATCGTACCGAAGAGGGAAGTGGTCGCGTGGTGATCTATGTTGACGACGAATTGCTTGTCGAGATTGGCAAGGCCGGGGCGCGTGATGTCGGAACATTCGATGACGAAGACGGCATCGTATTCGCGATCCACCGTGGGTGTGACCCGGATGGTTTCCGCGCCCGGCAGTTTGCCGTAAGAGTGCGGCACGGGGTCGCGCATGATCACTTCCGGTTCTTTGCCGAGCGCCTTCAAGAGCCAGTAGAGACCGAGTGACGATCCCAGACCGTCGCCGTCCGGACGAATGTGCGAGGTGATGGCAAAGCGTCGCTTCGCCTCAATCAATTCGACGACTTGAACAAGCATGGTTTTCAAGAAGGGATGAGGGCGGAGGGATGAGGGATGACCGAAAGCATTCATTCGCTTGAGTGCTTTTCTGATTCATCCGTCATCCCTCATCCCTCATCCCTCGTTCTCTCCTCTCCGGTTTCCGCATCGTCGGCTTGGGGGTTGCCGTTCGGGTCGGCGTCGTCGTGGGCGAGTCCTCGGAGGAGTTCGTCCACGCGCGCGGCCTTTTCTTCGACGGTGTCGCGGATGAAATGTATTTCGGGCGCGTGCCGCAGATTCAGGTTGATGGCGAGTTGGCGGCGCACGTAAGGCGCGGCTTTGCGCAGAGCCTTGAGCGCGTTCGCCGCTTCGTCCTCCGTGCCGGTCAGGGTGACGAAGACGCGCGCTTCGCGCAGGTTGTCAGACATGCGCACGTCCGTCACCGTGACAATCGCCACACGCGGATCATCCAACTCATAGCCGACGATCTGCGCGATCTCCTCGCGCACATGCTCGGCAACTTTCTCCGGCCGTCGCATAAGACAGGGATGAGGGCGGAGGGATGAGGGATGAAAAAGAAACTATCTTTCATCCCGTTTTTATTCATCCCTTATCCCTCATCCTTCATCCCTTTCTAAAGCTCTGTTGCTGCCACCTTCTCGACGATGTACGCCTCGATCTGGTCGCCGACCTTCACGTCGTTGAAGTTTTCGAGCGAGATGCCGCATTCGAAGCCTTCGCGGACTTCGCCTACGTCGTCTTTGAAGCGGCGAAGGCTGGCGATGCCGCCCTCCCACGAGACGACGCCGTCGCGGATGAGACGCGCACGCGCGTTACGTCGAATCGTGCCGTCGATGACCATGCAACCTGCCACCGTGCCCGCGCGCGGCACTTTGAACACGTCGCGCACTTCGGCTTTACCCAGAATGCGCTCCGATTCGATGGCTTCGAGCATGCCGATCATGGCCGCGCGAATCTCCTCTTCGACCTTGTAGATGATCGAGTGGAGGCGTATGTCTACGTGTTCGAGTTTCGCCAGTTCCGCCGCGCGCACTTCCGGTCGGACGTTGAAGCCGATGATGACGACCGCCGAATTCGATGCGCCCGCCTGCGTGGCCGAGCCGAGCAACACGTCAGATTCCGTGATCGCGCCGACGCCCGAGCGTATGACGGTGACTTTGACCGTCTCGGTTGAGAGCTTCGTCAAAGTGCTCTTCAACACTTCGACCGAACCCTGCACGTCCGCCTTCAGGATCACGCGCAACTCTTTGACTTCCTTTTCGCCGAGCGCTTCGATGCCGCGCTTGGTGGTCTGGAGCAGAGTGTTCTGGCGCGTCACCATCTGGCGATGCTCCGAGATGCTTTGAGCACGCGTGATGTCGTCAACCACCTGGAACGATTCGCCCGCCTGCGGCACGCCTTGCAGGCCGAGCACTTCCACGGGCGTGGCCGGGCCTGCTTCGTTGATGCTCGCGCCCTTGTCGTCGAACATGGCGCGCACCTTGCCGAAGACCTGTCCGGCGATGAACGGATCGTGCACGCGCAGCGTCCCCTGCTGGACGAGGACGGTGGCGACCGAACCGCGCCCGCGGTCGAGTTTCGCTTCGAGCACGACGCCCGAAGCGCGTCGGGTCGGGCTGGCGCGCAAATTCAAGATGTCGGTCGTGAGCAGGATGGTTTCAAGCAACGTGTCGAGGTTCTGGCGCTGCTTGGCGGAGACTTCGACCATCTCTATGTCGCCGCCCCATTCGACGGCTTGCAAGCCGTGACCGGCCAACTCCTGTCGGACGCGCTGCGGGTTGGCGTCCGGCCGGTCGATCTTGTTGATGGCGACGATGATGGGCACGCCCGCCGCGCGCGAGTGCTCGATGGCTTCGATGGTCTGCGGCATCACGCCGTCGTCGGCCGCGACGACGAGCACGACCACGTCCGTCGCACGCGCGCCGCGCGCACGCATCATGGTGAAGGCTTCGTGGCCGGGCGTGTCAAGGAAGACCACGCGGCGCTTCTCTTCGGGAGAGTCGGGGTTCGGCACTTGCACGCTGTACGCCCCGATGTGCTGCGTGATGCCGCCCGCTTCGCCCGCCGCCACGTCCGTGGCGCGGATGGCGTCGAGCAGAGATGTCTTGCCGTGATCGACGTGTCCCATGACGGTGACGACGGGAGCGCGCGCCAGTTCAACGTCGTCCGCGCCCGTCTCGATCAACTCTTCGAACTCCTCTTCAATCTGCATCTCTTCGAAGGGCACAAACGTCACTTCGTAGCCGAAACGCTGCCCGAGATCGACGGCCACTTTGTTGTCGAGCGGCTGGTTAATCGTGGCGAAGACGCCGCGCTGGAGCAACAGAGTCACCACGTCCTTCGGCTTGATGCCGAGCTTTTCGGCGAACTCTTTGACGGTCGAGCCTTCGACGAGTCGCACGGACTTGAGCGTGCCGACCGCATTGCCGCCGCCGCCGACGTTCAGCGAACCGGCGATGCGTTCTTCGAGCGTCAGGGCTTTCGGCGGCACGACGAAATCGCGGTCGAAGCGACCGCCGCGACCTTTGAAGCCGCCGCGCGCGTCGCCGACCGGCGCGCCGCCGCGTCCACGCGCCCCGCCCGAACGCGAACGCGGGCGACGCGCATCGGCGGGCGGCGTGTAGACGGTCTGCGGGTTCGCGCTCTCGCCCGGCGTGCCGTTGGCGCGCTGCATGGCGTTGCGGTCGCCGCCGCGCGCGCGTTCGGATTCGCGTCCGCGCCGGTCGCGCTCGCGCGGAGTGGGCTGCGCCGTGGGAGGCAGCGCGGGCGCATTCACACGCTCACCGGGTTTCACACCCTGATTGAGCGCTTCGGCGCTCAGGCGCAAAACTTTGATCTGTTTCGAAGGCGGCGGAGGCGTCGTCGTGACCGGAGCGGGCGGCGGCGCGACTTCGGCGGGCGTGCCCGGCGCGAGCGTAGAGAGCGGCGCTTCGCCCGTCTGTTCCACAACGGGCGCGGCGGCCTGCGCTTCCGCACCTGCGAGAGCCACGGGGCCGGGCGCTTCCATCTGCTCCTGCGGCGCGTTTGTCTCGACAACGGGTGCACCCGTGATCGTTTGCTCGACGGCGGGGGTGTCGGGTTCGGTGACGGGCATCGTAGCGGGCGCGCTGCTCGTGCCGCCTTGTGCCTGCGAAGGCTGTTCGACACGCGCGGCCGGAGCGAGCGGTTTTTTGACGAGACGCGCGATGGCCGGTTTCGCCGCCGCACCTTGATCCGTGGTCGCCTGCGTTGTGGCGTCCATGCCGCTGCTCTGGCCGAGCGTCTGCGGTGGAGGCGTCGTGGCGGTCGTGGTCTGTTCCGTGGCGGCCGATGCGTGCGGGGCGCTCGATGCGTGAATCTCTTCGGCCTCTGTGGCCGGGGCGGCGTCGGTCGTCGGCGCAGGGTGGGCTTTTTTGACGACGCGAATGGCGCGCGGCGCGACAGTCTCTTTCTTCGGGAAATACTTGTTGCGAATCTTCTCCGCCAGCTCTTTCGAGACGGTATTCGACGGCACGCTCACGTCAACGCCCTCGCGGCGCACCTCTTCGATGAGACGTTTCGATTCGAGCTTTAGTTCTTTGGCGAGATCGTAAATACGAACTTTGGACTGAACGGTCATGCACTTCCTTCTCGACGCTTGGGTGAAACGGCGTCGCGCGCTTTTAAGGTTGAAGGACTCTCGCCCGGCATCAACCTTTCCTTGCGGCGCGCGACGCTTTTTCCGTAAAGCGCCGGGACACGTGCCGTAAGTGAGGCCGTCTAAGGCGAGTTGCCACAGGCCGCGCCGCCCGCACAAGCGACGCGCCCGTCGGCGTTATTCCGCGCTGCCCGAAGCATCTTGCTGCTCATCGAGGGCTGCGACTTTTTCGTCGTTCGTCTCGACCCGGTATTCGGGCGCGGGCGCAGACGACACCAAAACTTCGGGAGCGGAGACTTCCGTCGCCGACACGCTCGGCGTGATCGGCGAATCGTCTTCGACGGGCGGTTCGCCCTCATCCGCTTCTTCCTCTTCGGCGATGAGAGCCGCGTCGGTCGAAGTCATGTCGGCGGCGGGCGTGATGGTATCTGCACGCAGGTCGCGTCCGGCCTCCTGCAAGACCAACTCGTCCGCAGACATCTCTTCGACTTCCGTTCCAGCCACGGGATCGGCCGAGTCTGCGGCGAGAATGTCTGGCTCGGCGCGAAACGGCGTGCCGCCGCGCACGGCCTCGTCGTAGCCTTCGGCGATCATCGCATCCGACGGTTCAACCTCGCCCGCATCAATCGTCGGGTCGAGTTCGACAGAAGCCGCGTGCTGCTCTTCGATCTGAACGATGTCGCCCGCGCTCTCGTCCGTGCCGCCTACCTCTTCCGTCGTGTCGTCCGACATTTGCGCGCCGCCCTCCGCTTGTTCGCCGCCTTCCGCGTCGCCAGTCGTCGCCGAAGCATCAGCCGTCGGCTCTGTTCCTTCGTCGCCCGCTTCCGTCGCTTGTTTGCTCGTGCTGCGCTCGCGCGCATCGACGACGCGCTGCGCCGAATCGAGAATGGCCTGCGCTTCGTCGAGCGAGATGTCGAGATACTCGGTCAGGTCGTCGAGCGAAGTGGCGGCCAAAGTGTCTATGTCTTCGATGCCGTGCTCGGCGAGCGCAGCGGTGGTGGCCGCCGTCACGCCTTCGAGAGCGGTCAGGGGAACCGCGCCGCCCGAAGCGATGAGCGCGCCCATCTGCTCGGCCACTTCGCGTTTCAATTCCTCTTCGCTGCGGATGTCTATGTTCCAGCCGACGAGCTTCGTCGCCAGCCTGACGTTCTGCCCGCGCTTGCCGATGGCGAGAGAGAGTTGATCTTCGTTGACGATCACTTCCATCTGTCGCCGCTCGATGTCCGTGATGCGAACCTGATTGACCTTGGCGGGCGACAGAGCGTTCGCCGCAAAGACCGACGGCTCATCCGACCACTCGATGATGTCGATCTTCTCGCCGCGCAATTCTCTGATGATCGCCTGCACGCGCGAACCCTTCATGCCGACGCACGCACCCACCGGATCGACGTCGCGTTCATTAGATGCGACGGCAATTTTGGCGCGTTCGCCCGGCTCGCGCACGGCCGACTTGATGATCACCGTCTCGTCGTAAATCTCCGGCACTTCCATCTCGAACAGGCGACGCAGGAGTTCGGGGCTGGTGCGCGAAACTTCGACCTGCGGCCCCTTCGCCTCTTTCGCCACGTCGCTGATCACGACGCGGATGCGCTCGCCCTGTCCCCACTGCTCGCCGCGCGACTGTTCCTTGCGCGGCAGAATCGCTTCGACCGTGCCGAGATCGACGATGATGTCGCCGCGCTCAAAGCGTTTGACGTAGCCGTTGACGAGATCGCCCACCTTGTCGATGTACTGCTCGTAGATGTTCTGCCGCTCGGCGTCCCGCACCTTCTGAAAGAGAATCTGCTTGGCGGTCTGCGCGGCGATGCGCCCCATGTCTTCCATCGGCAAAGGCAGTTGCAGTTCGTCGCCCACGTCCACTTCATCGCCCGCCAGTTCCCGCGCCTCTTCGAGCGACAGTTCCTTGCCGGGGTTCGTCACTTCATCGACGACAACTTTCGAGGCGAACAACTCGAAGCCGGCTTCGGAAGACCATTCGACCTGAATCTCTTCGCCCGATTTGAACTGCTTACGCGCCGCGGCGCGCACGGCTTCCTTCATCGCCTCGATGACGATTTCACGGTCGACGCCTTTTTCCTTGCACAGGGCGTCGATACTTTGCGCGATGGATGCACTCATAATTTTTTTAGAGGTCAGAGGTTAGTGGTCAGAGGTCAGAGAAGACAGCTTTTGTTTTAACTGACCTCTGACCACTAACCTCTGACCTCTGCTGTTATTCAGTTGTACTAACTCTGGCCGCCCTGCTTGGCGGCGCGCTCGCGCTCGGCCGCGATGCGAAACTCTTCTTCCACATCGATCTCAAGGTTGGCCTTGACGATACTGCCGAAGGGCACCCGGACGCGCCCGTTCGTGTTGTCGTCGAACAAGACCGTCTCGCCTTCGATGCCGGCGAGGCGGCCTTTGAAGTTGCGCTGGCCGTTGATGGCCTCGCGCGACTTCATCTTGGCGAGTTGCCCCGCGAAGCGTTCGTAGTCGGCGCGTTTGTAAAGTCCGCGTTCCAGACCGGGCGAGGATACTTCCAGCGTATAAGCCGAATTGATCCACTCTTCCACGTCCAGAACAGTCCCGACGTGATGACTGACCGTGGCGCAATCTTCGTGCGTCACGCCTCCCGGCTTGTCTATGAAGATGCGCACGGCCGCGTTCCGACCGAGCACGCCGACTTCGGTGTGGACGTGTTCAAGCCCGTGTTCATTCGCCACGCGCTCTGTGATCTCACGAATCCGCTCCTCGATTTCCGACGCTTCCAATGCTCGCTCACCTCCCCCTGATCTTCGGAAAAAACCGCTTCCCGCCCAAAATAAAAAGTGGGCGCGAACCCACTGGACAACGCCACGGCGCTCCGAGCAAGAGATGGATTATAAGGGGAAACGCGAAAAAGGGCAAAACCGGAGAAAAGGGAAATGGGGAAGGGGCACAGGGGAAAGGAAGAAGCCGTCTAACCCGGCCTGAAAGCACGCACCGCAGACTGAAAAGTGCGGTTTTGAAGGTTTGAACCCTGCCCCCTTTCCCTTTACCCCAATTTCGCTTTGACGATCTCGCTGATGGTGCGCCCGTCGGCCGCGCGCCCGCTCAAACGCGCCTGCACGGCCTTCATCACCGCGCCCATCTCCTTCATCGAAGATGCGCCCGTCTCCGCGATGGCCGAGGCGACGGCCTGTTCGATCTCTTCGCGCGTGGCGGCCTGCGGCAGATATTCTTCGATGACAGTGATCTCCGCGCGTTCCTTCGCCGCCAACTCCGCGCGCCCGCCGCGCTCGTACTGTTCGACCGAATCCCGTCTCTGTTTGACGAGCGACTGCAACATCTTCGTCAACTCTTCGTCCGTCAACTCGCCGCCCTTATCGATCTGCCGGTTCATCAACGCCGCCTTCACCATTCGCAGCGTCGAAAGCCGCGCCGCATCCTTCGCGCGCATCGCGTCCGTCATGTCGTCAATGATTCGTTGTTTCAAACTCATCGTTTTTAGCTTTCAGTTATGCCCGTTTGAGCGGGCGAGGTGTTCTTTGAGGAAGCGGCCGGTGTGGGAATGGGCGACTTGCATGATCTCGTCGGGCGTCCCCGCAGCGACGACTTGGCCGCCCGCGTCGCCGCCTTCGGGGCCGAGGTCGATGATGTAGTCGGCCGTCTTGATCACGTCGAGGTTGTGCTCGATGACGAGGAGCGAGCCGCCCGCTTCGACGAGGGTGCGGAAGGCGGCAAGCAGTTTGTTGATGTCGTCGAAGTGGAGGCCGGTCGTCGGCTCGTCGAAGATGTAGAGCGTACGCGCGCCCGTGCGTTTCGAGAGGAAGGCCGCGAGCTTGATGCGCTGCGCCTCGCCGCCCGACAGAGTGGTGGCCGATTGACCGAGGCGCAGGTAGCCCAAGCCCACTTCGTCGAGCACGCGCAGCTTGTTGGCGATCTTATTCACATCGCGGAAGAAGACGAGCGCTTCGCGCACCGTCATGTTGAGCACGTCGTTGATGTTCTTGCCGCGATAGCGTACTTCGAGGACGTTCGATTTGAAGCGCGTGCCCTTGCACTCTTCGCATTGCAGTTCAACGTCAGCTAAGAACTGCATCTCGACCGTGACCGTGCCGTCGCCCTCGCACACGTCGCAGCGCCCGCCCGGAACGTTGAAGGAGAAGTAAGAGGCGTCGAAGCCTTTGGCCTGCGAGTCGCGCGTCGCGGCGAAGACTTCGCGGATGCCGTCGTAGACTTTGATGTAGGTGACGGGATTCGAACGCGGCGTGCGCCCGATGGGCGACTGATCGACGAGCACCACGTCGTCTACGCCACTCCCGCCTTCGAGTTTGAGAAACGCGCCGACGCGCCCCTGCCATTCGCCGCGCTGTTTTTTCAAACCGGCGAACAGCACGTCGTGCACGAGCGTCGATTTGCCCGAACCCGATACGCCGGTGATGCAGACGAACATCTCCAGAGGGATGTCCACATCGACGCCCTTCAAATTATGCTCGGTCGCGCCGCGCACCGAGAGCCGCTTTTTCTTCTGCGTGCGGCGCTGCTTCGGCTCTTTGATCTCGGCTTCGCCGCGCAGGTATTTGCCGGTCAGCGTGGTCGCATCTTTCAACAGCCCCGCGAAGTCGCCTTCGAAGACGATGCGCCCGCCGAGTTCGCCTGCGGCCGGGCCTACGTCGAGTATATGATCGGCGGCGCGCATCATCTCCGGGTCGTGTTCGACGACGAGGACGGTGTTGCCGATGTCGCGCAGATTGTGCAGCAGACGTATGAGGCGTTCGCTGTCGCGCGGGTGCAGGCCGATTGAAGGTTCGTCCAGAACGTAGAGCGCGCCGACGAGAGCCGAGCCGAGATTGGTGGCGAGTTGGATGCGCTGCGCTTCGCCGCCTGAGAGCGTGGAGGCGAGACGGTCGAGCGTCAAATAGTCCAGACCGACATCGACGAGAAAGCGCAGGCGGCGGCGCACTTCGAAAAGCACCTTGTCGGCGATGGCCGCTTGCTCTTCGGCAAGTTGAAGCGTCTCGAAGAAACGGGCCGACTCTTTGATGGGCAGCGCGCAGACATCGGGCAGCGTCCGCCCGCCGACGAGCACGTCTCGCGCTTCTTGTCTCAGACGGCCACCGCCGCATTCGGGGCAGCGCGTGTAGCCGCGATACTTGGCGAGGAAGACACGCACGTGCAGTTTGTATTTCTTCGTCTCCAGCCACGCGAAGAAGCCGTGGACGCCGCCCCAGTGACCTTTGCCTTCCACGATGGCGCGTTGCTGCGCGCGCGTCAGTTCGGCGAAGGGCACGTCCACGGGGATGCCTTCCGCGCGACAGAAACGTCTCAATTCGGTGCGCGCCCATTCGTGCTGCGGCTTCGTCCAGGGCTCGATTGCGCCCTCGTCGATTGAGAGCAAAGGGTTCGGGATGACGAGGTCGAGATCGAGTCCGATGGTGTTGCCGAAGCCCTGACAGGTGGGGCACGCGCCGAACGGATTGTTGAAACTGAACAGGCGCGGTTCGGGCTGCGCGTAGATCGTGCCGTCGTAGCGACACTCGAAGCGTTCGGAGAATTTCAGTTCGCGCGGTTCGTCTTCGGCCGTCCGAACGATGGCCGTACCGTGTCCTTCGATGAAGCAGGTCTGGAGCGAATCGGTGAGGCGGCTGCGCACGTCCGCGCGCGCGACGAGACGATCTACGAGCACGTAGACGTCCGCGAAATCGGCGCGCGCGTAGTCGTCCGGCGAGCGCAGTTCGATAGTCTCGCCCGCAGCGTAGAGACGCGTGAAACCGCGCTGCATCAAGCTCATCACGTGCGCCGTCACCGCTTGGCGACTGAGCGCGTGCGCGCCCTCGCCGCCCGCTTTGCTTTTCTTCGCACGTCCTTTCGTGCCGCCTTTTTTCCCCGTGCCGTTTTGGCCTTCCGTTTCTGTGCGACCGAGTCCGGCCTCTGCGGGGAAGAGGACGTAGAAGCGCGTGCCCTCGGCGAGCGTCGAGAGAGTTTCGGCAGCGGCCGAGTCGGGCGAGTCCTTGTGCACCTCGCGCCCGCAGACGCGGCAGATGGTCGTGCCGACGCGCGCGTACAAGAGGCGCAGGTAATCGTAAACTTCCGTCTGCGTGCCGACGGTGGAGCGCGGGTTGCGCGTGGAGTTCTTCTGCCGGATGGCGATGGCGGGCGGGATGCCGCGCACCTCGTCCACGTCCGGCTTGTCCATGCGTTCGAGAAACTGCCGCGCATAGGATGAGAGAGATTCGACGTAGCGGCGTTGCCCTTCGGCGTAGATCGTGTCGAAGGCGAGCGAAGACTTGCCCGAACCAGAAACGCCCGTCACGACCGTCAGACGTTCGATGGGGATACTGAAATCTACGTTCTTTAAATTGTTGACGCGCGCGCCGCGCACTGTGATCGCTTCTTCAGTCATGTTTCATTAAGTCGCGCCGGGCACACACAGAGAGCAATTTTGTCGTCCGGCGAAACACACATGATAACGCGATTTTCGGAGAAGACGAAATGCGCGGAGCAGAGGTTTGAAAGGCGCTGTTTGAAGCGATTTGAAGCGCGAGTTTTACCAGCGCACATCGTAGTGCGCGAGCCCCGCGCGCCACTGGTGCGCGGCCGTGTCGCCGAGCAGGGGGATGTCGCCGTCGAACGTCAGGGGGGTGTCGGGCGGGCGGCTCAGGCGATAGGTGCGCCCTGTGGGTGAACTGACGGAGAGCGTGATCTTTTCGAGTTCGATGCGGACGACCGTTGCCGTGCGCCAGTCTTTGCGACAGCGCAGGACGAGGTGCGCGCCGAGCGGGAGCGCGCCGAGCGTCGAGGGCGTCGGCGCAGTTTCCAGATCGGTTTCAACTGCGACTTGAATCGGCGTTTCGACTGCTACGGCGGCGGACGCGGAGAGGCCGCCGGGAGCGAGCAGTGCAAATGCGTCTGCTGCTTCGTCCGGCGGCCTCTCGAATGTGGTGCTCACGTGCGGGTCGTCTCTACACTTCGAGCGGATCTTCAAAGGGCAGGTCGGGCTGACTCGGACTCTTGCGCCCGACGGCGTAGGCGCGCATCGCCGCCGAGAGAATCAAAACGGCGATGCCGATCCACAGGAGCGACCAGAAGATGGCCGGGATGCCTGTGGCCTCCGCCATGTTCATCGCGTCGGTGCGTTCGTTTGACGCGACCGACATCCACAGTACGTTCTTCAAATCGAAGACGGCGTTGAGGACGCACTGCACGGCGAGGAAGCCGACGAGGAAGTTGGCCGCGCGCAAGCCCAGATATTTCGCTCCCGCCAACAGTCCGGCCGCGATTGCTGCGCCCGCCAGCACCGTGAACGGTTGCAGCGACAAATTCGTGAGCGGCGCGATGAAACCGAAAACAACCGTCAGTCCGAGAATGATGAGAGCCGAACCGACGAGCACCACGCGCGCTTTCACCTGACGGCGCACGAGCCACAGAAGAAGCGCGCCGAAAGCGATTGTGCCGAGATAGCCCGCGCTCGAAATCATGAAGCGCGAGAAGAATCCGCCCTGCGGCGACAACGTCTCGGTCAGCCCGCTCGTGTCGATGGAGACGCTCAGGCTTGCGACGGAACTGCCCACGAGAACTGCGGCCAGCGCGTGCCCGCCTTCGTGGATGAAGGTCACGAAGAGGCGAAACGGATAGGTCAGGAAACTCACGTAGGGAAGAAACCAGAGCGCCAGCGTGATCAACGTGGCGATGAGCAGCGTCCGCGCCTGCGGGCGCGCGTCCTGTGCGATCTTCATTCTCATCATTTTCATCTCGAAACTCTCCGCTCGACCGACTGCCAAACTTTTTCCGCCAACAATTCGAGAGTCATTCTACGACGAAGGCCGGAAAAACGAAAAAGTAAAAAGCCGAAAGAACAAGTGCGACGCTCCGACTCCCGCAGGCACAAACTATAAACGCCTGACCGCCGCCCGATGTTCCTCCCGATTTCAAACGTCGAGACCACCCTTGCCGCGCTCACAAGCGTCTATTCACCAGTCAGGCGTCTCAACGCAAAATGGAATCAGTCGCTCGTCGAGCCGTTCGATGTCAGTGTACCTACGGCTGATGGTAATCTTGCTGCCGTCGTTTTTATAGACTTCGTAGACGCCTCTCTCTTTGGTGTCTTCTCCGAGATTCCCAAACTCGCCGGGCGGCGTGCTGCGGCTCGCCTTGTCGTAAACCAGCAGCATCGGATTGACCTTCCTGATCTCGCTCCACAAGCAAGTTCGGGTTTTGAACAGGTCTTTTTTGACAAAGCCGTGCTCGTAAATTTCGAGCCTGTATTTCTTCAACCAAACTGGCGAGACGCGGGACACAAGAGCGAACAGCCCGAATAATCCGACGCAGACGGCGACGAGTGCGATTGAAAAATAAAATCCCACATCGGCATCGACCGTGTGGCGCGCATAAGTCAGAGACGCAAACAGCCCCCACAGACCGAAGATAAAAGGCACGATCAAAAAACAACCGCAAGTGAACCACCCGCCCCGCCCGTCACCAGCCAACTTGTGTTCGCTCAAAAGTTCTCCGAGCAGCGCATTACCGGTCATATTTCAAAGCGCAACCTCGCATTGTGATTGGAAGCGCCTAGCGCCCGCCGTCACCCGCCGCGCATTCAACCAAACAGGCATTCCAAACTAACGAATGAGGGCAGCCATATTCGCTCGTGGTCGGGTGCAGCCTTTGTTCTGCCGCACATGGGATGTCCGGGTCAGTCTTGGACGTACCAATCGCCGGGGTCGATACCTGTTAAAGTCCGTCCGGCGCGCACTGTTACTTTAATGGGCTTGTGGGAAGGGCAATCGACCGAGAGGCCGCATTTAACGAACTCTGAATAGTAAGCCTTGTAACCTCGGTAGTCTTCAGCCGGATCGTCATCATTCACGATAGTGGCAAAGACATAATAGTCGCCTGTGGGCACTCTAAGTTTATACGTAACCTTACCACTCCTTCGATTCGTAATGCGTTTATCCGTGCAATGAATTCTTCTGGAATCTACCGCCTCTGCACACACAATCATTCTGGGGAAGTCGAAATCGCTAGGGTAGGACAAAGCCCCGGTAATAATACCCCTCTGTTGTGCGGACACCTGCTGCCCTGTAGCAGAGTTGCCGGATAACAGACAGGTCATCAGGATACTAAGTAAGACCATCAGAGCCTCCCAAAGCGTCGCTAAATGTGCGCTGACCTATGATCGTCCACGACACCTACCCGAAGCGGCATGACGCACGCCATCGGCCGCCGTGACGGGCAATTGAATTGCGGGCGTCTTGCATATCAAAGCAATGCTATTTAGCGGCCGGCTGCATGGCTTTGTTAGGCAGCGCCTCTCCCGAGTCTGACAACTTTTCGCAATCGAAGGCGTATTCCGCATTCTCCATGCCCCCGTGAGAGACGATTATTTTGTAGTTGCCCTTTCTAAACTCAACTTTTCGCTGGCCCCAGCCACCATCTTTCTCCTCTGTAAGCTGCCACCCATTCTTTGCAAAGTAGTCTATGTAAAAACTCTTTACCTTACGGTAATCAGCCCCTGAGTCATAAAAGTAACTGAGGAAGGTGCTTCTGTGCGAACTTGCACTTTTTGACAGGAGCACGAATCCCTCGAACAGCGGAATCTCCTTCGTGCAGAGACGGTCTAATTCTTGTAAGCTGGGTGACTTCTTGAGAGCCTCCTCAGTGTACTCCGCCGATCTCTTTTCTTGCCCTTCAGCCATCTTTCTAAAGATGGGCGTATTTCTCGGGTTGCATCCGGTCAGGTATAGAACAGAAGTCGCCAGGATTGCCAGCAAGATTAGAGCGGAAAGGTATCTCAAACGCATCACCTCCTTACGACAGCCAAGCAGCCGTACGCCATGCATCACCCGCGCCCTAATTCAACGTACATGAGAGGCACGCTGAAGGGGCGTCGGGTGCATGCCGCTGTTAGACGTGGCCTCCGATATTTATTCAATCGAGCATCCGCTCCCGTTTCTTGAGCGAGCGATCCCGGCGACATGCTGCCAATGGCCTTGCTCGTGAACTCTTTATCTCTATTACCTTATGCGTCTGCTTGTTGACTCGAATTCGCATGCACGCGCACCCGTAGCCATAGTTACCGTTTGTCTTCACCCACTGCTGCGGTTTGAAAGTCGGCCAGCCCCGCTCAGCCTCTAATTGATAGCCGCCCTGAACTCCGATTGTCCATTCGCCATCCTTATCATAGAGCCAAATATTCGCGGGCGTGGGATTGACGAACCAACCGCACCGTGTTTCAAACTGCGGCTCATCGGACTGTCCAAGAGGTCTCGGTTGTCCGTTAACGAAAGCGACAGTGGCTAACAGCAAGCACCCGATAATCAACACAGGTCTTTTTAGTTTCTTCCCCATATACTGTCTCCACGTTTATAAGCGAGCGCCGAGCGCATATTGTGCCGAATGGGTCGGCCTGATTAGACGTTCGAGAGTTCGGCTTTCAAATTTGAAAGCCGGGAGCGACAGTCAAACGTCGCCCGTCGCGCGTTCGTAATCGCCGGACTTGCCGCCGGTCTTGCGTTCCAGTCTCACGTCCGTGATCGTCATCGCTTTGTCCAGAGCCTTGCACATGTCGTAGACGGTCAGGGCGGCGACGGAGGCGGCCGTCAGGGCTTCCATCTCCACGCCCGTCCCGGCGCGCGTGGCCGCTTCGGCTTCGATGAGGACGCCCGCGTCCGTGATTTCGGCGCGCACTTCGACGCGCGTGAGCGCGAGCGTGTGGCAGAGCGGGATGAGTTCGGCCGTGCGCTTGGCGGCCATGATGCCTGCGAGCCGCGCCGTCTCCAGAGGGTCGCCCTTCGGCGTGCGGTGCGCGCGGACGGCTTCGACGGTCGCAGGCGACATCAACACGCGGGCGGAGGCGACGGCGCGGCGAGTGGTCGCCTCCTTCGCGCTCGTGTCTACCATCGCCACGCGCCCCTCTTCGTCCATGTGGGAAAGTTTCTCGCTCATGAGTTCGCTTGTTTGATGGCGTGCAGGATCAGTGTATTCCCGCCGAGCAGGATTTCATCCGACTGCAACTCAGCAGTCCAACGCTCGCGCCGTTTGTCTGCGGGCGCAAGACGCGCGACGAGACGAATCAACGCGACGAGCGGCCAGTAGAGCCACAGGTGCGCTTTGGGTTTGTCGCGGTAAAGCTTGACGATCTCGAAGTTGTACTTTTCGAGCGTGTAGCGCAGTTCGGCGTAAGAGATCGGATTGATGTGCAAGGCCATCTCTTCCATCGAGCCAAGCTGTGCGCGCACGCGCGCGAGGGCTTCGCGCGAGATGGGTTTGAAGTGCGAGGTGTAGCCGTGGACGAGCCACTTGAGGCGCTCCTCGATGTTGAGGATGTTCGGGACGGTGACGACGAGTTGGCCGCCCGCGCGCAGCAGGCGCGCAAACTCGCGCACGGCCTGTTGCGGATTTTCGATGTGCTCCAAACCTTCGACGCAGGTGATGAAGTCGAAACTTTCGTCCGCATAAGGAAGCGTCGCGGAGAGATCGCCGCCTTTGATCTCGACACCGGGCAGGCGAAAAATCTGCGGGTAGAGATCGCAGCAGCGAACCTCGAAGCCCGCGTGCACGAGTCTCGCCGCGAGCGCGCCCTCGCCCGCCGGAACGTCGAGCAGCAGGCCGCGCGCCGCTTGCGCAGAGAGCACGGCGGCCACCGTCTCGTGAATCGCTTCGTGCGCGAGCGGCGCGGCTTCGCGCTCGGCCTGTGCCCCGGCCGCGTGTGCGCTCGCGGCGGGCGGCGCGGCTTCGGGCGCGATGGTCTCACCGAAATTTTTCATGCGGACAAACTAAACATCAAAACGTGACCATTAAGCAAGAGACGCGCGCCGTTTTGCGGGCGCGACTTAAAACCACTGCACCATCCGCCCCCGTAGATTGCCATGAGACGCGCCAACGACCTTTAACGATTTTTCTGCGCGGTCGAATTTTTACATTCGATGACAAGTCGTCGCAGCACTCACGCGGCGCACACGCGTGCGCTTCGGGGAGAGTGCCGGCGGGCGAAGCGTGTCAACGAAAGCAATTCCAAATTGTTCGAAAAATCAAAAGGGAGAAAAAATGAAGAAGACTTTTCTGACGTTAATGCTCTGCATGTTTGCTTTGGCCGCCGCGGGAGCGACGGCCTCGGCGCAGATGATGAGTGAAGGTAAGAAGAACGACAACCCGACCGTCGGCGGCGCGGCGATGTTCAAGACCAAAACAATCGTCGAGAACGCTATGGAGTCGCCAATCCATAAGACGCTCGTGGCCGCCGTCAAGGCCGCTGGTCTGGTCGAAACCCTATCGGGCAAAGGCCCTTTCACGGTGTTCGCCCCGACCGACGATGCTTTCGGCAAACTGCCTGCGGGCACTGTCGAATCGCTCGTCCAGCCTGAGAACAAGGCGATGCTCACGAGGATTTTGACTTACCACGTCGTCGCAGGGCGGATGGATTCCAAGAAGCTCGCGCAAGCGATCAAAAAGGGCGGCGGCCGCGCAACGCTCAAGACCGTCAGCGGCGGCACGCTGACGGCGATGATGCACGGCGACGCCGTCATGCTGACGGACGAAAAAGGCGGCACGGCGATGGTGACGACCGCCGACGTGTACCAGTCGAACGGCGTCATCCACGTCATCGACACGGTTGTGATGCCCAGGTAAATCGAAGTAAACCAAGCTCCGCCAACTTCCCCCTTTGGCAGAGTGACAAAGGCGTCTTCGCTTCGACGGCGAGGACGCCTTTCGTCATTAATGGCAGGCAAATCTCACGCGCGAACTCGCACGGGTCAGGCAGGCAGGCGGACGATGCGGACGACTGCGCCCGCTTCGACCGTCTTGACGCCCGCCTCGACGATGACGAGCGCGTCGGCGCGCGTGAAGGCGACGAAGTCGGACGAACCGCCCCAGCGCAAAGGCTCCGCGACGAGTCGCCCGGCATCGTCCGTCTGAAGTTTCGCGGGAAGATAACTGGCGCGTTCGGCTGTTCCCTTGAGATCGCGGCCGAGCACGGCCTGTTCTTCCGTAAGCGCCGCCTCGTGTGCGCCCTGCATGGCGCGAATGGCCGTGCGCGCGAACAGGTTGAAGGTGACGGAGACGGAGACGGGATTGCCGGGCAGCCCGAAGACGAGCGTGCGCCCCAGGCGCGCGAAGACGGTCGGCTTGCCCGGCCGCAAACTCACGCGCTCGAAAAACACTTGCGCGCCGAGCGCACGCATGGCCGTCTTCGTGAAATCGTAGACGCCCATCGAGACGCCGCCCGACAGCACCAGCACGTCCGAGCGTTCGGCCTGTTCGGCGATCAGTCGTTGCAAAAGTTCCGCGTCGTCCGTGGCGAAGGGCGCAGGTTCGACTATTGCTCCGGCCGCTTCCGCGTAGGCGAGGAGCGAGTAGGTGTTCGAGTCGCGGATTTTGTCTGCGCCGGGCTGCGCCGCCACTTCAACCAACTCCGAGCCGGTCGCCACGACAGAGACGCGCGGGCGCGCGCCGCACAGCACGCGCGCGTAGCCGAAAGAGGCGAGCGCGGCCATGGACGCCGCGCCTAAAGTCTCTCCCGCGCGCAAGACACGAGCGCCGCGCGTCACCTCCGTCGCGCGTCTCGTGATGAACTGCGCGGGCGCAGTCGCGCGCTCGATCTCGACGAACGCGCCGTCCGCAGTTTCGCGCGTCACTTCCACCTGCTGCACGCTGTCCGCCCCGGCGGGCACGGGCGCTCCCGTCATGATCCGCACGGCCTCGCCCGCGCGCATCTCGCCGCGCCAACCTGCGCCCGCCGCCGCTTCGCCCACCACGCTGAGACGCACGGGCGCACCCGGCCGAGCCGCTTCCGTGTCGGCGGCGCGCACTGCGTAACCGTCCATCAGCGCACGGTCGAAGGGCGGCAAATCGGTGTCTGCGATCACGTCTTCGGCCAGCACGCGCCCCCGCGCCGCATGCAGCGCGACCTGTTCCGCGGGCAAGCGCGGCGTGTGCTCGGAGACGATACGTATGGCTTCAGGGACTGGAATCATGGTCTACAGACGCTAACAAAATTCCACGCGCGCGAAAAGCAAAAGCGGTTGCCTCTTAAGTTTATTAAGAGACAACCGCTTTCGATTTGAAGTGGCGGAGCCGACGGGACTCGAACCCGCGACCTCCGACGTGACAGGCCGGCGTTCTAACCAACTGAACTACGACTCCGCGAAAACTTCAAAACTCAAACTAACGGCGGGCGTCCTTGCCTTCTGAATGGCACAGGGCCGCTAATGGTAGGCACGGTGGGACTCGAACCCACAACCCCCGCCTTGTAAGGGCGGTCGTCTACCATTGACAGTACGTGCCTCTAGTGAAGAAAGCGCCCGACAACAGGACGTTCTTCAAATTCTTCTCACGCCCGCTTCAAAGATCGACGCTTCGTTTGGAAAACCGACTGAGACATTCGTTGTTCCGAAGCGAGACCCATCCTAAAAGATGCCCGTCGGCAGTGTCAAGCAGAGCCGCCCCCGGCGCGCGTGCCGCGCCGCAGAAGTTCACAGCATCCAGACGGGAAGCGAAGTTGACTGTGCGTCGCGCCGCTCGCGCGGAGATTCTTCCGGCGAGTCGTGAGAAAGTTGATCCGGCGACGGCTGAACGGCGTGTTCTACTGTCGCGGCGGACTGTGATTCGTCGCGCGCCTCGTCGTCGCCCTGTGCACGCGGCCGCTTGAGCGGGTTGATGAGTACGGCTTCGACTTGATCGTCGAGTCTTCCGATAACGGACATCTCGGTCACTCCTTTCAGTCATCAAGGGTTTGCGGCTATATTTAGCGCACCCACTTTTTCGTGTGAAGTGTTAAGTCTATGTCCAAGCATCCCTCAAAGCAAAAACGCACGCGGCATGCGGCCGTCGTCTCGCTTCTCCTGTTCGTCCTATCGTCGGCCGGACTACTCGCAAACTCCGCAGCGCAGACGCCGCAACCCGCACCGCAGCAACGGCCACGCCGCGTCAATTCGACTCCGCCGACTTCGAGCGCGACGCCCGCACCGCGCACCGCGTCGCCCACGCCCGCACCTGCCGTCGAAGAAGTTGACGAGGACGACGTGGTGCGCGTCGAGACGCAACTCGTCACCGTGCCCGTGACGGTGACGGATCGCACGGGGCGGACGCTCACGAATCTACGCGCCGAAAATTTCGCCCTCTACGAAGACGGACGGCCGCAACGCGTCGCCAACTTCATCGCGACGGACGCGCCCTTCGAAGTCGCGCTCCTGCTCGACACTTCGGGTTCGACGCGCGCCGAAGTCGGCCTCATCCGCCGCGCCGCCAACGCCTTCATCGACGCCCTGCGACCCGGCGACCGCATCGCCATACTCGCCTTCAACTCGCAGGAAGAAGACGGCGGGAGGAAACTCGCCACCGTCGAATTGATGACGCACCTGACCGACAACCGCGACGCCCTGCAACAGGCCATCGAAAACATCGGCGCGAGCAACGGCACGCCTTTCTACGATGCGCTCGAACGCGTCGCCAAGGAAGTCTTCCGCGAGCCGCCGCGCCCCGAACTGCGCGGCCGACGCGCCCTCGTCGCCCTCACCGACGGCGTGGATTCGACGAGCGAGGCCGACTATACGGAAGTGCGCGAACGCCTGAGACAGGCGGGCACGCTCGCCTATTTCATACAGGTCAACACGGAAGATTTCGTCGAAGAACGCCTGATGAAAGACTGTCAGGACGACGGCCGCCTCAGTCTCTCGCGTGTCCAACTGCAACGCTACCGCAAAATCTTCGACCCGCGCGCCGAAGCGGCCGACTACGCGAACTTCTGTCGCATGGGGCCGTTCGAGCGCATGCAGATCAGCCGTTCGCTCTACCAGCTTGCGCGCCGCGAGATGCAGGAACTCGCGCGCGATTCCGGCGGCAAGACCTTCACGGCCGCAGATCTGCGCGATGCGCGCGCCGCCTTCGCACAGGTCGCCTCGGACATCGGCAAGCAATACAGCCTCGGCTACTATTCGACCAACAAGACGCGCGACGGCGGCTTCCGCCAGATACGCGTCGAACTGCGCGGCCTCCAGGGCGCGCAAGTCACCGCCGCACGCGAAGGCTACCAAGCGCCGAAGAGTTGATGCTTTAAGCTATAGGCAAGGAAGTATTTTCTTATAAGCAATGACAAATAGACGTAAAAGAGGTAGCGAAACTTGGTTGCGTCTAAGTAATTGGACAGAAGGCCAAGCAGCAGGTGAGCGTTTATCATCACATATTCTTAGATTAGAGGGATTCACTTCTATCGATCCAAGCCATCCTCTTGGAGGTAAAGATGGACTGAAAGATGTTATCTGCGTCCGAGATGGCCTTAAATGGATTGGTGCGGCGTATTTCCCAAGAGGGCAGCAAACCTTAAAAGAAATCATCAAAAAATTCAGACATGATATTGAAGGTGTCAAGACTCATTCTGCTGATGGCATTGCCTTTGTTACTAATCAGGAATTAAAGCTTTCAGAACGTAAACAATTACAGAAACTCGCAGCTAAATATCGAACGGAGTTATTCCACCTTGAGCGCATCGCCTCAATGCTAGATTCACCTCAATGCTACGGTCTTCGATTAGAGTTTCTCGACATTGAAATGAGTAAGGAAGAACAGTTAGCTTTTATCGCTTCACGGGACGCAAAAATTGAACTCTTGCAAGAAAATGTTGGGATAATTACTGCATTCATTAGAAAAATTGAGCAATCACGAGATGGCGAGCTATTTAAAGTTCGTGAAGAAGTTCCACTTGACGCACTCAAGGAATTTCAACGCCTCTTAGATCAAATTGCGGGATATGGTTCGTTTAGCACAATAATATCCTCACCGTTTGGCAGTGCTCGTGTACGCGATTTGCAAGTGCCAGTTAAGGACTTAAAGGAGTACAAGAGAATTCTAGATAGTATAGTTGGAGATGAATTTGGTGGTTTTATTCGTAGACCCAAAACATATGACTTGCATGTGCCACTCAAACAACTTATTGATTATGAAGCTGTGCTGGATCGCATTATAGAAAAGCTGAAAGAAAAACGGAGACTCGAAGGATTATCTTTACTCATATAAAACTTTACTCAGACGAAAAGAGAAATCAATAATTATGAGTCACCACTTTACTAGAATTATCCTCGTCGTGCTCGACAGTCTCGGCATGGGCGAGATGCCGGACGCGGCCGCGTGGGGCGACGCGGGCGCGGACACGCTCGGCCACATCTGCGCCTCGCGCGCGGTGCGCTTGCCCAATCTGCAAGCCTACGGACTCGGCAACGTGCGCCCGCTCGCAGATGTGCCGCCCGTCGAAAATCCGCGCGGCGCTTATGGCCGTTGCGCTCTGCGTTCCAACGGCAAGGACACGACGACCGGCCACTGGGAGATGGCCGGGATCATTCTGGACGAGGCGTTCCCGACTTATCCGGAAGGTTTCCCTTCGGACTTGATCGAACGCTTCGTCAAAGAGACGGGCGTGCCCGGCGTGCTCGGCAACTATCCCGCTTCGGGCACGGAGATCATCAAGGAACTCGGCGCGGAGCACGTCCGCACGGGCAAGCCCATCGTCTACACGTCGGCCGATTCAGTCTTCCAGATCGCCGCGCACGAAGAGGTGATTCCGGTCGAACGTCTCTACGAAATTTGCGAGGCGGCGCGGCGCATCCTACGTGGCGAGCACGAAGTCGGGCGCGTCATCGCGCGTCCCTTCATCGGCACTGAGGGCGCGTTCACGCGCACAGAGAACCGGCACGACTATGCCGTCCCGCCGCCGCGCGAAAATTTGCTGGTCGCCTTGAGCGAGTCGGGTCTCGACGTGGTGTGCATCGGCAAGATCGCTTCCATCTACGATTCGCTCGGCGCGACCGAAGATTTGAAAGCCAAGAACAACGACCAGTCGATTGACCAGACCATCCGCGCGCTCGGACGAGACACGCGCGGCCTCGTCTTCACCAACCTCGTAGACTTCGACATGCTCTACGGCCATCGACGCGACGTGGAAGGCTACGCGCGCGCGCTCGAACACTTCGACGCGCGCCTGCCCGAAATCGAAGCCGCCATGCGCGACGGCGACCTCCTGATCCTCACCGCCGACCACGGCAACGATCCAACCTATCGCGGCACGGATCACACGCGCGAGTACGTCCCGCTCGTCTGCTACGGACGGAGCGCGCGCGCGGGCGTCGATCTCGGCACGCGCCGCTCGCTCTCAGACATGGGGCAGACCGTCGCCGAAAACTTCAATCTGAAGTTGGGGGCGGGCGAGAGTTTCCTCCGAGAGATAACAAGCTAGATTGGCGTGCGGCCGTGTGGAATCGAAGTGAGTCCTGACAGGCGGCAACATCGCGGGGCGCATCCGGCCGACCGGCAACTGTTCGCCGCCGAGCGCGTCGAGTCTCTGCGCGCGGCCGTGGCCGAGTTGTCATGGCTCTTGACGCGCGGCTACGCCTCGAAGTCGGCCGTTAAAATCGTCGGCGACCGCCACGATTTGACCGAACGACAACGCCTCGCAGTCGCACGCGCCGCCTGCTCCGACCAGAATCTCGCGCATCGCGCCGCGCGTCTCTTGCCACGCGACGCGGCTCAAGACGAGCAGCTTGTCGTCGATGGCTTCAACCTCATCATCACGACGGAGGCGGCGCTTGGCGGCGGCGTCCTGTTGCTCTGCCGCGACGAGTGCGTGCGTGATCTGTCGAGCGTCCACGGCTCTTATCGCGCCGTGACGGAGACGGAACGCGCGCTTGTTTTGCTCGGAGAAGAATTGACGAGCCTGCGCCCGGCGGCAGTTCGCTGGCTGCTGGATAAGCCGATCTCTAACAGCGGCCGTCTCGCTCAGAGGATCAGGAGTTTGGCCGCTGAGCGTGGGTTGCAGTGGAGCGTGGAACTGGTCTTCAATCCGGATCGCGAGATCGCGGATTCGGCGCACGTCGCTGTCACGTCCGACTCGAACGTTTTGGACGGCGCGGCGCGTTGGGTGAACGTCGGCCGCACGTTGATCGAAACGCGCCTCGGCGCAGCCTGGGTGATTGATTTAAGACCGGACGCTTAAGGCGTCATCGCAGCCCCCTAGTCGCGCGAGGGATCTTTGATGACGGCGATGTAGGGCAGGTTGCGATAGCGTTCGGCGAAGTCCAGCCCGTAGCCGACGACGAAGGCATCGGGGATGGTGAAGCCCAGATAGTCGATCTTCACTTCGCGCAGACGCCGCTCCTGTTTGTTCAGGAGCGCGGCCAGCTTCACGCTCGACGCGCCGCGCGAATGCAAATTCGCCATCAGGTAAGAGAGCGTCAAGCCCGTGTCCACGATGTCTTCGACGATCAGGATGTCGCGCCCTTCGATGGGCACGTCCAGGTCTTTCACGATCTTGACCTCGCCCGACGAGCGCGTGGATGCGCCGTAACTCGAAATCGCCATGAACTCGACGGCGACGCGCATGTCTATGGCGCGCATCAGATCGCTCAGGAAGATGAACGCGCCTTTGAGGACGCCGAGCAACAGGGGATTGCGCCCCGCATAGTCGCGCGCGATCTCCGCGCCGAGCACGCTGATGCGCTCCTGAATCTGTTCGGCGCTGAACATCGGTTCGAGGTTGTCGTTGGTAAACTCGCTGGGGACAGAAGCGGCTGAAGCTGACAAGTGCGGCCTCCTTAACTCGTACTGCAACGGACGCGGGAAAATGGCGGAGCTTAAAAGTGCGCTGTCGAGCGGCGGCCTCCGGTTTGCGCCCGCCCCTCTCGGTGCGACATACTAAAGTAGCCGGTCGTGCCAATCAAGCTATTAGCTGTTAGCTGTTAGCTATTAGCTTTAAGGCACTGTGCAACCTGCGTTGACGATTGGCGCTGACCGACTGCAAAACTTTAAGTTGATACTTGACACTCAATTGAGTTTTTAAAAGCGAATAGCTAATCGCTGCTTCCATGCCTGACGAACAATCCACACGCGACCGCGTCCGCGCACTCGTCCGCGAGGTGCTGAATAACGCTTTGCCCGAAGAGGAGAGCGGCGACGCATCTCAGATAGCGCCCATCTCAACTACGAGCGCGCCCGTTGCTACTGCTTCTCCTGCGCCGCCTGCGACAAACGTGCCGCCCGTGCGTCCCGTCACCAAAGCGTCGCAGAGCGCGGCGGGCGATGTTGATGAGAAACCCATCGCGCGCGATGAATCTTCGAAGACGGTGATTACGGAGGCAGACGTGCGCGGCCTTGAACGCGGGGCGCGTCTGCGCGTCGCGGAGGAGGCGCGGCTGACGCCGCTCGCCGCAGACATCGTGCGCGAACAGGGCATCGAACTCGTCCGGCGCGTCCCGCGCAGAGGGTCGCGGGCGTCGAAGTCCGTCGCCGTCGGCGCGGATCATGGCGGCTATCCTTTGAAAGAGGAACTCAAAACTTACCTCGCGGAACTCGGCCATCGCGTCCGCGACTTCGGCACGAACTCCACAGACGCGGTCGATTATCCGGACTTCGCGCACGCGGTCGCGCGTGCCGTCTCCGACGGCGAATGCGAACTCGGCATCATCATCGACGGCGCGGGCGTCGGCTCGGCCATGACGGCCAACAAAGTGCCGGGCGTGCGCGCCGCCGCCTGCTACTCCGTCAAAGTCGCAGTCAACTCGCGCGAGCACAACGACGCCAACGTGCTCACGCTCGGCAGCGGCACGATCACGCCCGCGGAGATGCGCGAGATCGTCTCGGCCTGGCTCTCGACCGAGATCAAAGAGGAACGCCACCGCAAGCGCGTAGCGAAGATCGTCGCCGTCGAGCGTCAATATCGCGCGTGAAAACAGAAGATGCCGGATGTGCCGTCCCCAACAAAAACGCCGACACCGCCGCCGCAAGTCTTCATCATCGCCGGGCCGAACGGGGCGGGGAAATCGACGCTCGCGCCCTATCTCCTGCGCGATGCCTTCGGCGTGGGCGAATTCGTCAACGCCGACACCATCGCGCTCGGCCTCTCCGCCTTCAGCCCCGAAAGCGTGACCTTCGCGGCCGGTCGCATCATGCTCGCGCGCCTCGCAGATCTCGCCCGCGCGCGTCAGAGTTTCGCCTTCGAGACGACGCTCGCCACGCGTTCCTACGCCGCCTTCGTCGCCCGGCTGCGACGTGAGGAGGGCTACGAATTCCAACTGCTCTATCTCACCCTGCGCAGCCCTGAACTGGCAGTCGAGCGCGTGCGCTCGCGCGTGCGTCTCGGCGGCCACACTGTTCCCGCAGCCGTAGTCCACAGACGTTTTCTGAGTAGCGCGCGCAACTTTCTGCGGCTCTATCGCCCACTAGCCGATACGTGGGGAATGTACGATAATTCCACCCTCGACGCGCCGTGCCCCGTCGCCGTCGGCCATCGAGACGAATTCACGAAAGTGCTCCAACCTGATCTGTGGCACGAATTTCAGAGGCGTTCTTTATGAGAGACAAACACACCAGCCCTTTAAAGATGTCTGACCAGACCAAAACAATCGAACACGCCATGCGCCGCGCCGTCCGCCATGCCCTCCTCACACACAAACAGGCCGGCAACACCGTCGCTGCATGGCACGACGGCCGCGTGATGTTGGTAATGGCGGAAAATATTCCAGTCGAGAAATAATAACTAAAGGAACTTCAATGAAAATTTTTGCTAGTTGGTCTGGCAATCTAAGCCATATAACTGCATTATTTCTCAAAGAGTGGCTTCGCAGCGTTATACAAGCTGTGGAATTATATGTTTCCTCAGAGGATATTAATAAAGGAACTCGTTGGTTTGCTGAGATCGGAAGTGAATTAGAGAGTGCTAATTTTGGGATAGTTTGCTTAACTCGAGAGAACGTCAATGCTCCTTGGATATTATTTGAATCGGGCGCACTATCGAAGAGCCTTACTCAATCTCGCGTCACTCCTTTATTAATAGATTTATCTCCAGCAGATTTGAAAGGCCCTTTAGTTCAATTCCAAGCTACAACAATCACAAAGGTAGATATGTATAAGTTGGTTAAAACGATTAATAATTATTGCGAATCACCTATAGCCGAGTCGCAACTAGAAAAATCATTTAATAAATGGTGGCCTGATTTAGAAAATTTTTTTAATGAGGCATTAAATGCAACAAAAGAGGAACCAAGAAAAGAAGAAAAACGCGATCAACAAGAACTGTTAGAAGAAATTTTGCAACTTGCTCGCACTATTGCACGCTCAATCCCGAAATCGCCACCACGTTCCCAAACGCACTCTCTTAGAATATCTTCGAGGACATTAGTAGAACAAATCAAATCTAGTCTCGAAGATAGACGTAAACCTTTCTTAGCAATTGCGCTTGAGGGGGCGCGCAAAGTCAGTATTGAAGGAGATGAGTTATATGTTGAATATGCACCAGAGGCTAAACACCTACGCGATAATCTAACAAAACCAGAAAGCATTAAATTGCTCCGTGAGGTATGTAGTGAAGTAGTGGGACGCGCTATGGGCGTGCGCATTTCGGTCAGAGATTTTAATGATAGTGATATTGATAGTGATGAAAGTGAAAGCCAACAAGTAGATGAGGAACGCCGACGTTTAAGAGAATTTGCTGAAAATGATCCATCAGTACAACAGGTGTTGCGTGCATTTGGGGCAGAAATAGTTGATGTCCAACGGGCAGATGAAAAGAAATCTAATGGCTAACCAAAAGCAACGTTAGAGGCGATTGATAAAATGGCATATTCAAACAACGGAGATTTGGAGCATCTGGTCGAGCAGATCACGGACGTGATCGTGGCGCGGCTGAATGGGGATGCGGAGGAGCAGGCGGCGCTGTGCGGGTGCGGGTCGGCGTGTTTCAATCGTTGCCCGGAGCGGATGCGGCGGGTGGTGGATGCGGGCGCGGCGCGCATCGGTCTTGTGCTCGGCGAGACGGCTTCGGCGCGCGACTGGGCCAGTCTGGTGGATCACACTCTGCTCAAGCCGGAGGCGAGCGAGGCGGACATCGAGCGCCTGTGCGGCGAAGCGGCGCAGTTTCATTTTGCGAGCGTGTGTGTGAACCCGACGTGGGTGCGTTCGTCCGCGTGCCACTTGCGCGGGACGGGCGTGGCCGTCTGCACCGTGATCGGATTTCCGCTCGGCGCGACGCTTCCCGATGTGAAGGCTTATGAGACGAGGCGTGCCGTTTTCGACGGCGCGCGCGAGGTGGACATGGTGATCAACGTCGGCGCGCTCAAGAGCGGCGACGATTGCGCCGTGGAGTATGACATCAGGCAGGTGGTCGAAGCGGCGCACGAGTATGACGTGCTGGTGAAGGTGATCATCGAGGCGGCCTTGTTGACGGACGAAGAGAAGGTGCGCGCGTGTCTGGCGGCGAAGCGCGCGGGGGCGGACTTCGTCAAGACTTCCACGGGCTTTGCGAAGGGCGGGGCGACCGTTTCTGACGTGGCGTTGATGCGGCGCACGGTGGGCGAAGAGATGGGCGTGAAGGCCGCGGGCGGCGTGCGCGGCATAGACGATGCGCGTGCGATGGTCGAAGCGGGCGCAACGAGGCTCGGCGCTAGCGTCGGCGTGAAGATCGCGCAGGAGGCCGCGGGCGTGCGCGTCGCCGCAGGGGCGAGCGGCGGTTATTGAAAATTCGCATCACTTGTTCAGCGAGCGGCGACAGGCGCGCAGGCGACAATCAAAAAAAGTGAAGCCCCGTCGGTTAATACTCACGCACTGAAAGGCGTGTTGATTAACTGACGGGGCTTCGTGTTTGTTAACTGTCGTCGTTAGAAGCGGAAGCCGATCCCGGCGCTGAATTGAAAGTTGTGCCTGATTTCGCCGGGGATGGCGAAGGTTTGCGTGCCGGTGTCTGTGAAGAAGGTGGTGTTGGTGCGGCCGTAGCGGATGATGGTGTCGCCCGCGTCGAGGCGCGTGACGATGCGGCGCGTGGGATAGAACTCAAGCACAGCGCCAACGTCTGTTGAGAAGTGCGTCTCGCGGTGCGGCTCGAAGCCGAAGACGGTGTTCGGCGGCGGCGACAGGATGACGATGTCTTCGCGTCCCGCGCTGAAACTGGTGAAGCCGGGGCGTGCCTTGCCGTAGATACCAAACTTCTCGAAACGCTTTCCGGCCTTGACGCCGAACAAACCTTGCACGATGCGTCCGCCGTTGCGAAAGCCACGGAAGCGTTCGTTGTCGGGGAAGAAGTCGAACTGCGTTTCCACGGCGACGTTGTCCGTCAGGTTATAGGTGATGCGGCCGCCAAAGCCCGCCTCGGTCGAGCCGCTATTCTCGCTCATGGTGAGCGAAGAAAATTGCACGCCCAGTTCCAACTTCGGCGCATCCTTTGCTTGCGCACGCGCTTCGCGGAAGGCGAAAAATAGACAGAGAAGGACGAGGGCTGCCGCGCAGCCTGTTTTGCTCTTCATGAATTTGTCTCCTTTAAGGCTTCGGGTAAGTTAAACGGTCGTGTCGCTCTCTCCGGCCGGAGAACCGGTCGCTTTTGTCAGTAGCAACTCCGACTCAAAAGACGTTTCATCCTTTGCCGAACAGCGAGAGCGCGCGACTGACGAGCGAACGCTTCTTCGGTTTGTATCTGGTGTAACCGGCGGGCGGCTCGAAGAGAGACGCGTCGAGTTCCTCGCGGCTGATCTCCAACACTTCGCTCGTGCGGACGGTTGCGCGTCCGTCGTCCGCGTAGGATTTGACGGTGAGCGCAAGTGGGAAACCGAAGCGCGCCGTCCCCGTCTGTCTGCGCTCGACGATGTAACGGCGACGGCCGTCGCCGAGGTAATAGTCCACACACTTGGTCTGATCGTGCGCGACGAGTTCGCTTTCGTCGAAACCGGAAATGTCGTAGGAGCAGAATGTGCCGTAGAGCAGATCGACGTACCAGCCATCCGACTCTTTGCGCAGGGGCGTCTGCTGGCAATCGAGCGGGTCGATCTCCCAAGTGAGCGTCGTCCGGATGCGGCGTGCGGTGTAGCCGAACATCTCGCGTCGCTCGCCCGTATCGACGACGGTGAAAGTTTCCAGAATGCGCCCGGTGGGGCGCTTGTCCGGCTTCTTCGGCGTGCGCGCGCCGGATTGCGCGGCGGCGGCTTCGGCGCGCGCGAAGAATTCCTCGCGCCCGACGAAAGGATTGTCGTAGAGGATGCGCGTCGAGGAGTCGAGAACGATCTGCCGCCCGAGGTCGCACTGGAAGATGACAGCCACTTCGCGCGGCGTGCCGTCGGGGAATCTGCTTTTGAACTCGTTGCGCTGGCGTCGGCCTTTCAGGTAGATGCGGCTCTCGCCCGTGCGCGCGTCTTCCGTAACCTTGAGCCGCAGAGTGATGTCGGCCGCGACGGACGACGCAGACGCAAGCACGAGCGCGCACAGGGCGACGATTGACTTCAGCGATTTACACATCGTCTTCCTCACACGTCTCTAACGTTTGGGCAAAAGGTTCTCGATGCGATCCGCGCCGCCGACGAGCACGCGCGGGCGGCGCGTTGCGCGCTTCGACGCGTCATCGCGCGTCTCGAACCCGACGCGGCGCTCGCGCCGGATTCGTTTCAGAGGATCGCGCAGCCATTCGGGCGCGGCTTCGGCATTGCGCCCGGTGTTCGCGGTGGGCGTGCCTTCCACGCTCTCGATGATCCCCTCGGTCGAATCGAAATCGGAGACGTAGGCGGCATCATGCAGCACCCACAGATTCCAGTTGCCGCCGCCGCTTGTGCCGACGACGGGCGCGCTCGAAGTCCACTCGTAAGTGTCGCCGTCGATGTTGAACGAAATTTTGTTGTTTTCAATACGGCCGACCTTCTGAAAGTCATAACCCTCGTGCGGCATGAGCGAGAAGATGAAACGGCCGCGCCCCTCGACGTAGAACCAGACGAGCGCGCCCGAGCAACCGCGCGTGGGCTTGCGACCGCCGCCCACGAGTTCGCCGTTGATCTGCAACTTGTAATCGCGCATGGCGAGTTCGACGTTGCCGAGCGTGAAGTCGCGCAACGGGATGCTGCGGCGCGGCGGCGCACTCCACAAACGCGCGCGTTCGAAAGAGACTTTGACGACATCCACGATCTTCACGCCCGTCTGCTGGTTGACAAGCAGGTCGAGCGCGAAGGCGTCGCCGTCGTCTATGAGTTGCGCGTCGGACGAGCGTGGCAGCGTGGAGACTGTCTGCTCCGCCGGTTGCGCCGCGGTGGCCTGCGGCGGGCGGCGCGCGCGCAGGCGTTCCTCAAACTCCGCGCTCATCGGCCTGACGGAGACTTTGAACTGCTTCGTCGCCGCGACGGGTTCGACCACGAGGTCGTAACCGAAGACGAAACTGCCCTGCGCATCGACGAGCACTCGATGAACGACGTGGTTGTCTGCCAGCAGCACTTGCGGCGTGAGCGACGCCTGGATCGTTTCGAGTTCGGCGGAGACTTTCGGCGCGCTTCCCGTGGGCGCGGCCTCGACGCGGAAGGCGATGAAGCCCTCGCCGTGCAGCGGCGTGACGAACTGCGCGGGGCGCGACGCCGCGCCGCTCTGCGCACGCGTCTCCGGCGCGCCGCACACACACAGAAGCAGCAAGAGCAGCGAGCCGACGGCGAGAGTTGAGAGTCTCGCTTCACCACGCATGAAGTTTGACGTTCTCGCCCCGTCGCGGCGCGCACAGTTTGATAGTTTCCGTCTATTGTTCACGTGCCTCGCTCCCCTTGATGATGCGCAGGTTGACTTCGCCCGCGGGCTTGAAGCCCGACAGGTTCGGGCGCGAAGGCATCGGCGCGGCGGCCATGTTCGTTACGGCGGCGGTAGTCGCGTTCTTCGGTCGCCCGACTCCGGCAACGTTCTCGCGCACGTTCTGACGGCGCGCTTCCTCTCCGTCGTTCGCAGGGCGACGCGGCACGTAGACGATCTGCGTGACCGTCTTCTCCTGCACGACGGGCACTTCGACGAACTTGATCTGCGGCGCGGTTTGCGGCTCGGTCATGTGCGGGGCGGCGAGCACGACGGGTTCGGACGCGGGACGCGCCGCGAGCACGAGGGCGACGGCGCACGCCCCGACGAACAAGAGCGCACACACGGCCGCGACCGGCACAGGCACGCGGATCGAGGCGTTCAACAGACGCTTCCAGAAAGGCGTCGTTGTCGTGCGCGTTGACTGCTCATGTGTGGCGCGTGCTGCGGACGAAGGCGTGCGCGTGTCGCCCGCCGCATCGAGCAGGCGGCGCGTGAGCGCGGCGTGATATTGGGTCAGGTAGTTTTCGCCGGGAGCGAGCGCGTCGGATGCTTCGTCGCAGGCGTCGAGCGTGGCGACGAGCGAACGATATTCGGCGGCGCACGCCGCGCAACGCTCGACTTCCGCAACGAGACGCGCACGCGACGCGCCGCCGTCGCCGTGCGCGTCGAAGAGAAGATCGATCAAACTATCTTGCGTCTGCCTGCAATCGTGCATCGTTTCAACTCCCGCTGTGGCAACTCTCTCGCGCTACAACTCGCGCACGTCAACCGTCTCCGGATTCCGCCCGGCGTTTCCGCCTAAAACTCCTGCTCAACAACTCTTCCGCACCGGCCACGCCTGCGCGTCCGGCGAGCCGGGGGCGACGCCCAGACGCTCGCGCAATTTCAGGACGGCGCGAAACAGAGCCTTCTTCGTCGTGCCCGCGGAGCAGCCGATGGCCGTCGAAATCTCTTCGTAAGTCATCCCTTCCTGATGCTTGAGCAGAAAGATCAGTCGTTGCTGCGGCGTCAAATCCGCGAGCGCGTCGAGCACGCGCGCGACCAAAAACTGCTGCTCCAGACTCTCTTCCACTCCGCGCGACGGCCGCGACGCGTCGGTCGTCAGCGGCGCGGCCTGCTGTTCCGCCTGCGACTTCGCGCCCTCGCGCCGCGAAGCTTCCCACGCGTCGAGTTCGACGATGCGCGCCGAAGAAAGAGCGGCGGGCGCGCGCCGTTCGTTGAGGAAGGTGTTGATCGTGATCTGCCTGAGCCACGTGTAGAAACTCGACTCGCCGCGAAACCCCCTGATGGCGCGGAAAGCCTTGAGCCAAACTTCCTGCGAGAGATCTTCCGCGTCGTGTCGGTCGCGCACGTAATGGAGCGCGAGCAGCAGCACGCGCCGCTCGTATGCCCGTGCCAGCGCGGCGAACGCCTCCGCATCGCCCTCGCGCGCACGCACGATCAATTCGCTCTCGCTCCGTTCGCTCAACAATCTCTCCCCGCCCTCAAAAAGTGCGTCGCACACATAGACACGCCGCGCGCGATTTGGTTGGCCTGCTGTACAGAGCAGCGTAATTTATCTTTGCTTATGAATCGATAGCGCCTCTGAAATATACATTGACTTCTACTATTCGTAGACGTATAAGCAAGTTGCTCCCTGAAGTCTGTTGACGAACTCTCACAACTTCCGCCGATCTCATAATCAACAACAAATGTTTCTTCTCAGGGGCTACTTATGAAAATCTATAAAAAGCTTTCTATCCTCTTTTGCGGTTTAGTTGTCGCGGGCATGATTATTAAGAGCACCGCACCTGAGAGTCGAAGTCAAACTACTCCACAGAGGCAGGATATAAAACCCAACCTAAAGAAATTCTTTGAAGAGTTTCCGATTGTTGATTTGAACGCCCCGGAACCTTCCGATCCGGTTGGACGAGCACGGCGTCGAGCCAGAAACAAACGTTACGACAATACTGATCGTGATGCTGAAGCTGTTAAGGCGTTCATGTTTCAGGAAGGTACGGGGGCGATAAGTTTAGGGCTGCCTTCAGCACACGCTCCGGCAGAACCGGCTTTTCCGACAGCGCAAAGCGATGTTATCGCCATCGGGGAAGTAACTCACGCCGAAGCGCAGATTTCTAATGATAAGACAAACGTATTCTCCGAATTTACCGTTCGTGTAAAGGATGTCTACAAGAACGTTACCTCTAGCTCCTTAACACCGGGTTGTGCCATTACAGTGGAGCGATATGGGGGACGCGTGCGCTTGCCGTCAGGCAAGATTATCGTGAGAGGCTTCCTGCATCAGTCGATGCCGCTCGCCGGACGACGATACATCTTTTTCCTCAAAAGTAACGAAGAGGTGCAAACCTATTCGATTATTACAGGCTACGAGCTACATCATGGCCGAGTTATTCCGCTGGATGGCAATCGAATGATAGGAGAGCCGAGAGTCCCACAGGTCAGTGAGTATGATCGTTATGAAGGTGCGAATGAAGCGGCTTTCTTGAAGGAGCTCAAAGATGCCATCGCGCGCTAACAGCGAAACACATCTGCGGAAGGTAGCTCACGCGAACAACAGTAATTCACGTCAGTAGTTGTGTCTAAATTTCGTCATCATCTTTTTGTGCGCTTCATCTCTGCTGACAAACACCACAGTTGTTAATGTCACAGCCCAACAGGATTCCTACGACAGATGCATCCCGTTGCCCGTCAAGCCTGACCCGCCTTCATTCCCTGCAAGTGCTGATGAATGCACCCGTCCCGGCTCTATGCAAGTGGCAGCGGCTTGGCTCAAAATGCGGATGTCACTGTACGCATCAACTCCTCGCAGTTTACTCCAGCCGAGTATGACTGTATGAAAACTGTCTTCGAGAATTTCAACGCAGCTGGCAGCGAAAACGGCTCGAATGTTCGTTTCAGCGTCTCGTATGGTAATACCCCGGTGGTTGACCTTACTTCTCCCTATATATCGGGAAGTCCCAATGCTGCTGTGAACCGCCCCGGCATTGCTTTCGGATTACAAGTGAACGCGCCGGACAGTATGAGGCCGCAAGCATTGGGAGAGGAGATTCTTGGCACGGATGGCACCAGGCGAAATAGCGCCGTGCTAGTGGCAGGATGTGAATCACAACGGAGTGTCGGAGGCGTGGGAGTTGCACCTGCTCTCTGAATTAGATGTGGCAGCCTTGCAGTTGAATTACAAGGAGTCGAAACGCACGGACGCGCACGGCAATCAGTTTCGTTATCGTGCGAAGGTGCGTGATGCGCGCGGGGCGAGAGTCGGCCGCTGGGCGTGGGACGTTTTCCTCGTCAGGCAATAAAATTTGAGTTGCCGTCAAACGAAGAAGCGCACGTCGTAGCTATTAC